>JBLWZG010000030.1:0-8437 GCA_048266525.1 Pseudomonas sp. | reverse complement strand
CCGGATATAAGCGTGCAAATCTAACCTCTGTTGACGTCAAAAATGGCTTGCAACAACGGGTGGGTCCATATAAGCGGTTTTAATGAAAAGCACAAGTTTGATGAAAAATAGGTTGGCGTATGAGTGATGAAAGCATAGAAAACATTGTGAGCTTCTCTGATGAGCGTGCACGTCGGGTGCATGATCAAAATGAAAAACGCTTACAAAGTGTGCGTGCCGCCTTTGTTAAAGCGTTGCCATTAGCCAGTGCGAAGAGCGGTTGTAAAAAGAAAGCCAAGAAAAAACGTTAACTCAGGAGCTGCGAGCTAACGCTGAGGATCACAGTGCAGATGCTGAGTTGATAGATAATCTATTGACCTCTATCAATGTCTAGGAGGTGCATGTACCGTATCTTTTCCATAAGTTAATTTGAAAAGCGTTAGGAGATTGCAATGTTTATGGATGTAGTGGTATTTGCAGGCATCGGGACAGTCGCCCTTATGGTCGCTTTCTTTGTGGGTCTTTATTATTTCGTTAGAAGAGAAGAGCAAAAACGCAATTCGAACTGATCTTTTCTAATCACCGAGCACGCAAGGCAATTTAGGCAACGTCAGTTGCCTTTTTTTTGCCTGGACATCGGTTAGTTTAGAGCACTCAAGTGACTCGGTTGCGTGCCAGTAATCTTTTTAGAACGCTACGTGATGCATTTCAGTGTGGAACATATCTGTTAATTAACGCTCGCAGTGCAGCAGGTTTGACAGGCTTGGCTAAGAAGCTCAACCCAGCGGCATGTATTTGGCTGACCAGTTCGGGGCGTGCGTCTGCACTGATCACAATTCCAGGAATCGGCGCGTTAAGGTGTTTGCGCAGCCATGCCATTAAAGCGATACCGGTATCACCCGCATCTAAGTGAAAGTCGACGAGGGCAATATCAGGCACCACGCTTTGCGCCAAAAGAGCACTGCATTCAGCCCGGTTACCGGCAGTTAACACTTTGCAGCCCCAGCGTGTCAGTAAACTATGCATGCCCACTAAAATGCTGTTTTCATTATCAATACATAATATTTGCAAGCCGGCTAAAGGCTGGATCGAGCTATTGCTTGCTACTACAGGCGCTGTGTGGACTAGGGCGCCGCGGTACAGCGGTACAGTGATACTGAATACGCTGCCTTTTTTCAGCCATGAGCGCACTTCAATTTTATGGCCAAGCACTTTGCTCAGGCCATCAGCAATGGCTAAACCGAGTCCTAAGCCTTTTTCCTCACGTGTTTGATGGCTGTCTAAACGTTTAAACTCTTCAAAAATATATTGCAGTTTGTCTGCTGGTATACCTTGCCCGCGGTCCCAGACATCAATGCGCAGATTGTTGGCTTGGCGGCGAACACCGAGCAATACACTGCCATTGGCATAGCGAAACGCATTGGTCAGGAAGTTTTGCACAATACGGCGTAACAGTTTCGGATCGCTGACGATATTGAGTGATGTACTGCATAAGCGAAAATCAATGCCTTGCTGTTTAGCGAGCACTGTAAACTCAGCGCCTAGGGCCTCTAGCCAAGGACCCAAAGCAAAAGGTTGGCAGTGCGGTGTAATGCGCCCGCTTTCCAAGCGAGAAATATCCAGCAGGTCGCTGATTAAGTCTTCGGCTGAACGTAAGGAACTGTCGAGGTTTTTTACCAGCTCTTGCGCATCGTCTGGCAGCGCTTCTTGATGTGAAAGTGCTGCAGAAAAAAGGCGTGCCGCATTTAAAGGTTGCATCAAATCATGGCTGACAGCTGCTAAGAAGCGTGTTTTAGATTGGTTGGCACTTTCTGCTATATGCTTGGCGTCGCTGAGGGCAAGGTTCAGTTGTGACAATTCATGGGTGCGCTCGCTGACCCGTTGCTCCAGACTTTCATTGGCTTCTTTTAAGGCTTTTTCTGCTTCACGGAAGGCCGTAATGTCGGTGAAACTCATAACAAAGCCACCACCAGGCATGGGGTTGCCAATCAGCTCAATCACTCGACCGTTAGGAAATAAGCGTTCTGATGTATGAGCATTACCTTGGCGCATCCAATACAAACGCTTACTGACATGGGCCTCGACATCACCAGGGCCACATAAGCCGTTTTCCGCATTATGACGAATAATATCTGCAATAGGGCGGCCTACTTGGATCAGGTCATCGGGGTAATTAAACAGCTTTAAGTAACGACTGTTCCATGCTACGAGGCGTAGCGAACGATCAACCACGCTAATGCCTTGAGTAATATTTTCGATCGCGCCTTGTAACAGCGTACGATTGAACTGTAAAACCTCCGAGGCCTCACCGACGATGCGCACGACGTCTTCCACGTACATCTCGCGCCCTTCAATTGCCGCCTTGACCACGACACGAGTCGATGATGCACCGAGTACACCATTGAGTAACCGTTCAGTGTGTGCAACCCATTCACTGCTCGCCGTTTCTGTTGGGTTAAAATCTAAACCTTGCTTGTAGGCAAAACGAATAAAGCTTTGTTTAGCCCGGTCTTCACCGACAAAGCGGCCAGAGAGGGTAAGTAAGTCACTGATTTGTACCGTTAGAGTTTGGCGGCTACCGACATGCTGACCAATAAAGCGATTGGCTTGCCAATGTTCCGAAACGCGTGTTCTAGAAAAGAGCGAAACCAAAATAAAGAGTAAAAAATTACCACTTAACGATAGGGTGACACCTAAAGTTAATGGGTCAATGGGGATGCCGAAGGGGGGATGCGTCAGCCACGTCAGTCCAGGAAAGGACTCTAATGGCCAGCCGGCACTTTTCGCAATAACCGGCAGTACTAATGTGTATAACCACAAAAATGAACCAGCAGCTAAGCCTGCGAAGACACCTTGTCGATTGGCTTGTTTCCAAATCAGTGCGCCGATCATTGCCGGAGCAAGCTGGGTTAAGGCGGCAAAGGCAATCTGGCCAATAGTGGCAAGGCTGGTGTTGGTCGCTAATAAACGATAACTGGTGTAAGCCAGCAGCAGAATAATAATAATGCTCAATCGTCGCGCGGTGAGCATCCAGTAACGGAACGCTTCAAAAGGGCGGTCGGTGCTGCGTGTTTGTAATAAAAATGGCAGCAAAATATGGTTGGAAATCATGATTGATAGAGTTACCGCTGCCACAATAACCATTCCTGTTGCAGCTGATGCACCACCAATAAAAGCCATGATTGCTAGAGTCGGATTGCCCTCAGCCAGCGGCAGACTAATCACAAAGGAATCCGGCACCACTGAGAGTGGCAGACGCAATTGTCCAGCGAGCGCGATTGGAATAACAAACAGGGCTACGATCAGCAAATACAGGGGGAAAACCCAGCGTGCTACGCGTAAATCGGTGTAATCGTTGTTTTCCACTACAGTGACGTGAAACTGGCGAGGCAGGGTGTAAATAGCCATCATCGCGACACAGGTTTGCACAATAATGGCTGGCCAATTGGTGGCTTCATTCCAATAGGCTTCAAGTTTGGGCGCTTCTTTGGCTTGCTGCCAGAGATCCCCAACACCGTTATACAGCCCGTAAATAACAAAAAGACCGACTGCGACAAACGCCATCAGTTTAATCAGTGACTCAAAGGCGATGGCTAGCATAAGACCACGATGGTGTTCGGTGACATCGAGGTTACGAGTGCCAAACAGAATTGAGAAAAGCGCTAAAGCGACCGTCACAATCAGTGCCGTATCTTGTGCATGCATGCCTGTTGAGTTCGCAGAAGCACCGGTCAGCAGATTCACGCCCAGTACTATGCCTTTAAGTTGCAGCGCAATATAGGGCAGCACACCTACTACCGCAATTAGGGTAACAACCACGGCTAAGCGTTGTGATTTACCATAGCGAGCAGCAATAAAGTCAGCAATTGAAGTGATATTCTCCTGCTTGCTGATAATGACCATCTTTTTAAGCACCCAGGGCGCGAGGGTCAAAAGTAAAATAGGACCAATATAAATGGGTAAAAACGACCAGATTTGCTCAGCAGCCTGGCCTACCGAGCCAAAAAAAGTCCAGCTGCTGCAATACACCGCCAGCGATAAACTGTATATGGTTGAGCGCACTCTTGGACTGATTGGTTTAGTGCGGCGGTCTCCATAAAAGGCAATGGCAAATAAAATAGCCATATACACCAGTGCAACCAGAGCGATAAGTCCTGTTGAAACAGACATTAAGATAACCTGAAGCATAAAAATATAAGCTCAGTCTAAGGAACTGTATCGATATAAGATAGTGAATCTAAAGCTGTAGATCTGCGACGTTTGTCGATAAAGCTACAGAAAAACTATGAATTTAAATTGCTGTGGCAGTTGCTGAGCGTGATGCTGAAAGGCAGGCTATTAAAAAGTTTGTAGAGTGATATCTACGAATGTAGTGTATTGTAACAGCATGTTTTAACTTGCGATTTTAAAGCAATTACGTCCTGCTTCTTTGGCAAGATAGAGTTGTTCGTCCGCGCGGTTGATCCAGTCCTCCCAGTTGGTGCTCCCTGTAAGGGTGGCACCGCCAATTGAAACGCTTACAGACCCTGCCGGGCTGCTCAGCTGGCTAAACACGGTTTTCTGGATGGCGTCGGCAATTATACGCAAGCCTTCCTGCTCGGTGTCTGGTAATAAAATTGCAAACTCTTCGCCCCCATGCCGAAACAGCATGTCATTCTCGCGTATCATCGATCGAACTATTGACACAAAATCTATTAATACTTGGTCGCCAGCAGCGTGACCAAAAGAATCGTTAATACGTTTGAAATGATCTAAATCCATGATTAATAAGCTATAGACTCGTCCGCTTCGACGATCTTGTACTGCTTTACGCAGTGTTTCAGCCATAACACGACGGTTGTAAGCATTGGTTAAAGGGTCATGCGCTGCGAGCTGTTCTAAACGTGCATGCTGATGTTGAGTGCGATATGCGAAAATAAATGAAAGAAAACTGGCAAGCAGGCAGGTGACCAAGAACGAGATCATTTGATAATTGCTGGAAAATACAGAGCCGGGATCAAAAGTATTGTAAAGAACAAGGCTTGTCAGTACGGCAAGCATGGTCACTAAAGCTCTAATAGGCGTGATGATGAAAAAGTTAAAAAGGATAAGAGGATAGATCCAGAAGAAGCCATTGATGCCCAGGTTAATGGTTACTAGAGTAGCTACCGCAGAGAAAATAACGGATAAATATAAACCAGGCTTAACAGTGTCGTTTGTGCGCCATGCATAAATTACAGCTGTAACAATAGAGACAACTGCAATGAAATCGGCAGCGGCTACCATAAAATCAGTGCTGTGTGCTCGGTAAATAATGTACGGCGTAATGCCGAGCACACCAAAAATGCCCATCATCGTAATAATAAAAAGCTGCGGATTGCGCTTGAGGCGTCTTAGTGCTTGAGCGTACATATGCTGTGGGTCTTTTTAATTTTTATTTTCACAGAGTATGCATAAAAAGACTGAAGAGTGGAATAGGTTGCCTGACATAACGTCTAATTGGTGAATGCAGGTTCAACAAAGCGATGCATTGCTACTAGGTTTTTATGTTTTTGGTAGCACGATAGGCGGTTTTTTAGCTGATCTGGAAGTTGCTCTGTAATGCGAAAGCCAGTGTGTTGATAAAAGCCAATTAAGTCAGGATGACAAAACAGCCATATCGGTGAGCTCGAGTGTGCTCGCTGAGTGTGTTGGAGTAAATATTGAGCTACGCGGTGCTTGCGATGTTCAGGTGCTACAAACAAACCGGTTAGCCAGTAACCCTCAGTAATGGCTGTTAGACATAGACCTGCAATAATCTCTGGGTTGCGTACGACCCACGCCTCAGCTTCTGGGTTCGCGCGCATACGGCTTGCATGGCTGCGGTAGAATTTATTCAATAGCGGATGTTGCAAGGCGGATAAGCGCTCAATCTGTTGTTCTGTTACTTGCTTGCTCACTGCGTTACTCTTCGATCAGATGAGTTGATATTTTATACCGTAAAATAAAGCCTTAGGTTTAATCAATACAATGGGGTTGGCATGAGCCGCATATTAATTGTTGAAGATGATTTGCGCCTAGCGCAATTGACGAGTGAGTATCTTTCTGGGAATGGCTTTGCAGTTTCTTTAGAAAACAATGGTGCACTCGCTGTGCAGCGTATTACTGAGGAGCAGCCGGACTTAGTGGTCTTAGATCTAATGCTACCTGGCGAAAATGGTTTTTCTATTTGTCGCCGAGTGCGCCGCAGTTACAGTGGTCCAATCTTGATGCTCACAGCGCGAGCGGATGATCAAGATCAGGTGCAAGGCCTTGAAGAAGGTGCTGATGATTATATTTGCAAGCCGGTAAAGCCCAGTGTTCTGCTTGCGCGCATCAAAGCGTTACTGCGCCGCGTCGACAGTTATGAGTCAAGTCAAGCAGTGTCTGAAGTATTGCAGTTTGGCAAATTAAGTATCGATCATGCGCGCCGCAGTGCTTTTTTGGCTGACCAGTTGATTGATTTAACCGGTGCGGAATTTGATTTGCTCTGGCTGCTGGCAGCGAATGCTGGCACGCCGCTGTCGCGCGAAGTGATTTTTAAACAGTTGCGCGGTATTGAGTATGACGGTGTGGATCGCTCAATTGACGTGCGTATCTCGCGTATTCGTCCGCGCATCGGTGATATTGGCGAGCAACCGCAAGTCATTAAAACCATACGCAATAAGGGCTACTTGTTTGTTAGCGAAGCGGCGCAAGAATTATTGTGAGCTCTATTTTTTTTAGGATTTACGGTGGTTTGCTGGCGGCGCTGATTTTGACTGCTGCTTTGGGTGCGCTGGCCTTGTATGTCACCAATGAAATTCGTAGTGAGCAATACCGTGAACGCTTGGCCAGCGGCACCTTTCATTTGATGTCGAGTCATCTCGAGACTTTGGATGCGGTTGAACGTAAGCGCTCCATTGCTTTATGGGGTCGTTTGCTTGGTGTGCCGCTGCGAATCCTGCCAATTCAAACGCTGGCGCTGGACGGGCGTGATCGCAGTCATGTTCTGCGCGGTAAAGTATTGGTGAGGCATAGTGAGAGTGCAGCATCAAAGATTTATAGCTTAATCAATACGCCTGAACAAAAAGTCTTAGTTGGAGAAGTATGGCGGGTGAGTGAGCAGTTGGCGCGCGCTACTATCTATATGCTGATTGATGAACTGGTACGTTATCCAGCGGCTGAGCAGGCAGCGCGGCTTGCGGCGTTAACTGAAGAGCATCAGTTTGGGTTTGATCTGCGCTTGTTGACCGTTGATAAAACAGGTTTGGATGCTGATCAGCTCAGGCGGATTGAAGAAGGCGATACTGTGATGGCGCTTGATCAAGGCGGCGATGCTATTCGCGTTTTTGCGGGCGTTAATGAGACACCTTGGGTACTGATGCTCGGGCCTGTCTATCAAGTCAATCCGTATCCGCCGCAGTTACTACTATTAATAGCAGTGCTTGGTTTAAGTATGGTCGGCATCTTGATGTACCTGTTGGTGCGCCACCTAGAAAGGCGTTTACAAGATTTGGAAAGTGCGGCATCGCGCATCGCGCAGGGGTATTTAGAGGTGCGCGTGGCTGAGGGTGGAGCTGATTCTGTTGGGCGATTAGCGGTGCGTTTTAATGATATGGCTTCAAGGCTGAAAATCTTGATTAATGTGCAAGGTGACATGGTGCGCGGTGTTGCACATGAGTTGCGTACGCCGCTGGCGCGTTTGCGTTTTGCTTTGGATATGGCTGCCACAGCCCAAGAAGAGCAAATACGGCTTAAGCATTTACACGGTATGGATCAAGATATCGAAGATATGGATGTGTTGCTCGATGAGATGTTGACCTATGCGCGTCTGGAAGCGGGTGCGCCGTCGCTCAAAATGGTAAAAGTAGAGCTCAATGCGCTGGTTGCCCAGGTCGTAAAAGAGCTGGCTCCGCTGCGACCTAAGCTTACCCTTAGACATGAAAATACTGAGGGCGGTGAGCTATGGGTGGATGCTGAAGCGCGATACTTGCAGCGTGCAGTGCAGAATATTGTAAGTAATGCGCAGCGCTATGCTCGATCTGAAGTCACTGTTGTTTGCTGTGTGCAGCATGAATTGTGTTACATCGCAGTTGAAGATGATGGCCAAGGTATTGATGAGACTTTACGAGAAAAGGTCTTTATGCCGTTTTTGCGCCTGGATGACAGTCGTACGCGGGCATCAGGTGGCTACGGCCTGGGCTTGGCGATCGTAAAGCGAATTATGCATTGGCACTCAGGTCGAGTACGTATAGAGGATAGTCGGGTGCTGGGCGGGGCGCGTGTTGTACTGGTTTGGCCACAGTATGTGCGCAATGAAGCGGGTAAGTGAGCTATCAAATAGAGCAACCGCTAAAAGGCCTAGAAAGTAGCCTTGAACGAGTTATTTTACATTTCTTTTACAAAGGGTGTTGACAGGTTCGCAGTCTGCTGTAGAATGCGCGGCCTACCAACGAGGAACGTAAGAACCTCAGCGGTA
>JBLWZG010000029.1:0-9811 GCA_048266525.1 Pseudomonas sp. | reverse complement strand
TTGACCTTATGTATCAACACGTTAGCGATTACCGCGTCGCGTCGCTCCTCGCAATGACATAATTAATCAGTGCTTCCTTAAAGATATATTGGCGCCATGTCGCTCATAAATGAACGACCTACAAAAGTTTTCATCCACAAAAGCTTTAACCCACCAAAACTTTAAAACCCAGCAAACTGCAAGTAACTGCTAGTAATTTGCTCGCCCCAAATCAGCGCGACCCAACCTGCTGCGGCTAAATACGGGCCAAAAGGAATGGGGTTGCTGTAACCATTGCGCTGTAAACGTAAAATAATTATGCCAATCACCGCACCAAGCACTGAAGACAATAAAATCGTCAGCGGCAACACTTGCCAGCCACCCCAAGCACCAATCAGCGCTAACAGTTTAAAGTCACCGTAGCCCATACCTTCTTTACCGGTAACCAGCTTAAACAACCAGAAAACTGACCACAGACTCATATAACCCAGCACAGCTCCCCAGAGTGCATCGGATAAACCCGCGAACAAAGCAAAACTGTTCAAAATCAAACCCAGCCACAGCAATGGCAAGACCAATACATCAGGCAGAATCTGGTGGTCAGCATCAATTAAGCTCATGGCCAGCAAGCCCCAGGTCAACACCAACATGGCTAAAGCTTCCCAGCTGACCCCAAACTGCCAAGCAATCACCACTGACAACACACCACAGGTCATCTCCACCAAAGGGTAGCGCATGCTGATGGCTTGTTTACAGCCTGAACACTGACCACGCAAAAATAGCCAACTGACTAATGGAATATTTTCCCAAGGTTTAATTTCATGCCCACAATGCGGGCAACTGGAGTTTGGAAAAATTAAATTAAAGGTGTCACCGAGGTTTTGCTCTGGCATCTCTAACACTTCGCGCGCCTGTGCACGCCAGTCGCGCATCAGCATCTTGGGTAAACGAAAGATCACCACGTTCAAAAAACTACCCATCAACAAACCCAAAAAACCTACACAAAGAGCAAATACAACTGCATTACTGGCCCAAAAATTAACAATATCCATAGACACACCATTTAAAAGTAGAAAACCCAAGCCCTGCATGACGGGACGCGACAACATCCCAACAAACACCGTACGAGCAGGTCATGCCCGCGAATGCAATCTCTTGGCGCTATATTCCCCTCAGGTACAGCGCCATTATCGCGGGCATGGCCCGCCTCTACACAAAAAATAACGGGGCAGTTTTGGCTGCCCCGCTTGCACTCAATATTCAACCAACAAAGCCGCGTTACACCACCGCACCCAACTGGAAGATTGGCAGGTACATCGCAATAATCAAACCACCGACCAAGACGCCAAGTACCGACATAATCAGCGGCTCCATCAAAGCAGTTAAACCATCCACTGCGTTATCCACCTCAGCCTCATAGTGTGTCGCCACTTTATCCAGCATCTCATCAAGCGCACCGGATTCTTCACCAATCGCCGTCATCTGCAGAGCCATCGAAGGAAACACACCGGTGGCGCGCATCGAGAAGTTCAATTGCATACCGCTGGTTACATCTGATTTAATTTTCATCACCGCATTTTTAAACACAACATTACCTGTTGCGCCAGCCACGGAGTCCAAAGCATCCACCAACGGCACACCGGCAGCAAAAGTGGTGGCTAAGGTACGACCAAAACGCGCCACAGCAGAGTTGTACAAAATATGACCCACTACCGGTGCTTTGAGTAGAGCGCGATCGATGCTATCGCGGAACTTCTCAGAGGTCCGATGCACATGCTTAAAAATAAAAGCGAATGCAATAAAAAACACCACAATGAGCCAGCCATCGCTTTGCACAAACTCGGAAATGCCAATCACAAATAAAGTAAATGCGGGCAACTCTGCACCAAAACCAGCAAACACTTCTTGGAACTGCGGCACCACTTTAATCAGCAAAATCGCGGTCACAATCACTGCCACGGCAACAACCGCAATCGGATAGTTCATGGCTTTTTTAATTTTAGCTTTGAGTGCCTCAGTTTTCTCTTTGTAGGTTGCCACACGATCTAACAGCGACTCGAGCGCACCCGACTGCTCTCCCGATTCAACTAAGTTGCAGTACAAATCATCAAAATATGCAGGGTGTTTGCGCAACGAGGTAGCAAAGCTATTACCTGCCGCCACATCCTGCTTAAGAGTATCGACCAATTTGCGCAAATTAGGGTTATCCACTCCTTCAGCAATGATGTCAAACGACTGCAGCAAAGGCACACCGGCTTTCATCATGGTTGCCATTTGTCGAGTAAAAATAGCAATGTCCATCGGCTTGATTTTCTTGCCGGCACTGAACAGCTCAACACCTTTTTTACGCACTTTGGTTGGGTTAATACCCTGCTTGCGTAATTGCGCTTTAATTAAAGCTGCATCCTGGCCCGCCATTTGCCCTGACATCACAGCACCTTGGCGGTTCTTGCCTTCCCACTTATACATATTGGTTTTTGCTGGTTTCGCCGCCATGGTTTAGTCCTTAGTTACACGGTTGACTTCTGCAAGACTGGTCACGCCATGCATGACTTTGAGCAATCCTGAAGTACGCAAGCTTGGATAGCCATCTTTGCGCATCTGCGTCTCGATATCGATGGCATTGCCGTTGTCCATGATAATACTTTGTAGCTCAGGCGTGTTTTTAACCACTTCATATATTCCGACACGGCCTTTATAACCTTCATTGCAATTCTCACAGCCTTTTGGTCCATAGAGCTTAAAAGTGCCCAGCTGTTCTGCAGTAAAACCTTCACTAAGCAAAACCTTATCGGGAACTTCAACTTCAACCTTGCAGCTGCACAATCGACGTGCCAAGCGCTGAGCAATAATCAAGTTCACTGAGGTTGCTAAGTTAAATGCAGCCACGCCCATGTTACTTAAACGCGTCAAGGTTTCTGAAGCGCTGTTGGTGTGCAGCGTCGACATGACCATGTGCCCCGTTTGTGCAGCTTTAATCGCAATCTCTGCGGTTTCTAAGTCGCGAATCTCACCGACCATAATGATATCTGGGTCTTGACGTAAGAACGCGCGCAACGCAGTGGCAAAATCCATCCCCTGTTTAGGATTCACGTTAACTTGGTTAATCCCCTCAAGGTTAATTTCCACTGGGTCTTCTGCGGTAGAAATGTTCACATCAATGGTATTTAGAATATTCAAACCGGTATACAAAGACACGGTCTTACCCGAACCGGTCGGGCCGGTGACTAAAATCATCCCTTGCGGCTTTTCTAGCGCATCCAGGTAAAGCTGCTTCTGCTCTTCCTCATAACCCAGCGCATCAATGCCCATTTTGGCACTGCTGGAGTCAAGGATACGCATCACCACCTTCTCACCCCAAATAGTCGGCAAGGTATTGACCCGGAAGTCAATTGACTTATTAGCCGAGACATTAAGCTTAATCCGCCCATCTTGCGGCTTACGGCGCTCAGAAATATCCATACTGGCCATAACTTTTAAGCGCGCACAAATACGATCACGTAACTGAATCGGTGGTCGAGCCACTTCCCGCAAAATGCCATCAGTACGAAAACGCACCCGATACATTTTTTCATAGGGCTCAAAGTGCAAATCCGAACAACCACCTTTAATCGCATCCAGCAGCATTTTATGCACAAAGCGCACTACCGGCGTTTCATCGGCTTCATCAGCTTGAGCTGGCCCGCTGGATTCGGTTTCAGCCAGCTCCAAACCATCCAACTCAACATCATCCATGCCTTCTAAACCACCGGTGACTGACTCATACAGCCTATCAATGGCATGCCCCAACTTATCGTCTTCAACCAGCAGTGGCTCAACAGTCATTCCTGAGCTGAACTGAATGTCATTAATACCTTGATGATTACCAGGGTCAGAAATAGCCACATACAGTTTATTGGCCCGTTTAAATAAGGGTAATGTACGATGCTGACGGGCAAGTTTTTCACTGACTACATCTTTTGGAAAAACCTCTGGATTGACCGCATTTAAATCAAAATAAGCCACACCAAACTGATCGGCAGCCATTTCCATCAATACACGACTTTTAACTAATTTGCTTTGCACCAGCCAGGTGACTAACGGCGTTTGATTACGCTTGGCTTGCTGTACAGCATCCTGCGCTTTTTGCTCATCCAGCAAGCCTGCCTCGACCACCCGTCGAGCCAAGCCAATCAAATTCACACTACTATTCATGCATTTTGTCCTGCGCGCATTGTTATTGGCATAATGCCGCTACTTATAGCGTAGAACAGCCCTCCGTGCCAAACCTTGTAGGCATTTTTATGCAGATGATTGCTGGATACCCAAACAACCGCAGCTAGCAACACAACACACACAACTGACAAAAAACGTCACCTTAAGTCAAGCCACGACACTTTGTACGCCTAATTGTAGGAGCGGGCCATGCCCGCGAACTATCTATCATTGCAACAGCAAACCATCAGTTTAAAGAGCACATCCAATCTAAAAGCCCGACACAACTGGCCTACAGTCCACCCACCCAAACCAATCACAACCGATTTTTACAGCCCAACCCAAACTTGGCATAGCCGTTGCAATAACCCTTTTAGGTCACACGGCCTTTCTATAAAACACAACGGAGCTTCAAACATGAAAGCACAAATGCAAAAGGGTTTTACTCTAATTGAATTAATGATCGTAGTTGCGATCATTGGTATTTTGGCGGCGATTGCTCTACCGCAGTACCGCGACTACACCCAGAGATCTGCTAACGGAGCATGCTTATCTGAAGCCAAGTCCTATATGAACACGGCGGTAGCTGACGCATCTGATGGTCGCGCTCCAGGTACTTTTGCAGGGAACCAATGCACTAATACTCCTCAAGTCACCACTGCTCAGTATGCAGCTGGTGCCAGCATTAATTTTGTGGCGGCAGTACGCGGAAACTCTACGATCAAAAGAGACACCACATGCGATGCTGGAAAAGGCTCCTGTCGAATCCTTCCTTAATCAATTTTATTTAACTGGAAAATATGGCGCCGACATTTGTCGGCGCTTCTATTTATTTATGTTCAAAAAAAACCTTCTACTTTTAGCAGCAGTAGCAGCACTAGTAACGCTAGTGCTCAGTCCTGCTCTACATGGAGGTTTTTTATTTGACGACCTGCCAAATATAATAACAAACACCAACATACATATAAAATCCATAGATTTTAATTCACTTACATATGCGGCATACAGCTTCGAGCCCGGCGGCAGTTCTCGTCCTCTTAGCATGCTTAGCTTTTCGCTAAACTATTATTTTTCAGGGCTCAACGCCTTTCATTTCAAAATAACAAATTTAGCAATCCATATCAGCACTGCTTTATTTTTATTTATATTATTTAAAAAAATATTAACATCACAAGAAGAAAGCACCCTTACAAATCACTATCTCCCCCTGTTATTAAGTACTTTATGGGCTATCCACCCCCTTCAAGTTTCATCTGTTTTTTATACTGTACAACGCATGCAACTACTAGTTAGCTTGTTTTCTGTGCTCAGTTTAATAAGCTATATACATGCAAGACAAAACCAAATACAAAATAAACCCTCAAAAAAATACTGGCTACTAACAATACTGTTCATCGCTCTAGGCTTTTCCAGCAAAGAGGATGCAGTTCTTATTCCGCTATATTTTCTAGCCATAGAATTAACAATATTAAAGTTTAACGCCGCCTCCAACTCTACAAAATCAATATTAAAGAACATATACTCTGTCGTTTTTCTTCTTGGCCTAGCTGTATTTGTATTTTATATAATACCGCGTTATTGGCAACTGGATACTTTCTCAGGACGAAATTTTAACAGCCTAGAAAGAATAATGACTCAGTCTCGGGTCTTAAGCATGTATTTAGTTCAAATACTTATACCTCTACCTTATTTTAAAAAATTCTTCTACGACAACTTCCCAGTATCCACCAGCCTAATCAATCCATGGAACACTCTAATTGCAGTCACCATTCTGACAAGCCTACTATTTAGCGCTTTTAAGTTTAGAAAAAAAATACCAATTTACTCTCTGGGTATATTCTTATACTTCTTAGGACACATAATTACCAGTAACATTATTCCTCTAGAATTAGCTTTTGAGCATCGAAACCACCTTCCAATCATTGGTATTCTACTTGCAGGAGCAGGTGTAATCCCCCCTCAAAACCACAGCAGCTATTTGTAGAAAATTCCATTAATATGAACTCAAGGAGTTTTCTATGCGTAAATCAAAATTCACTGAGAGCCAGATTATGGCAATTCTCAAACAAAATGAGGCTGGAGTTCCAGTCCCTGAGCTATGCCGTGAGCATGGTATTAGCTCAGCTTCGTTCTACAAGTGGCGCTCAAAATATGGCGGCATGGACACTTCGCTCATGAAGCGCATGAAAGAGCTTGAAGAAGAGAACCGTCGGCTCAAAAAAATGTATGCCGAAGAGCGTCTTAAAGCTGAGATTCGATTGGAAGCTCTTGAGGGAAAGCTCTAAAGCCATCCCTGCGCAAGGAGATGGCGAAAGAGGCGATAATCAAACATGCCATCAGCATTCGCCTTGCTTGCCTCTGTCTAGGTATTAGCGAGAGCTGTTTTTACTATCAAAGCAAGCTCAATGCTGAGAACGAGCAGATTGCCGACTGGCTGCTTCGATTAACCGACAATAAAAAGCGTTGGGGATTTGGCCTATGCTTTTTGTACCTGCGTAATGTCAAAGGTTTTAAATGGAACCATAAGCGCGTTTACCGCATTTACTGTGAGCTGGAGCTGAACTTGCGTATCAAACCCAGAAAACGCATCAAGCGAGATAAGCCTGACGCGCTGAGCGTTCCAACGACTATTAACGATGTCTGGTCAATGGATTTTATGTCAGACAGTTTAGCCAGTGGCCGCAGCATTCGAACGTTCAATGTCATCGATGATTTTAATCGCGAATGCTTGGCTATAGATGTTGATTTATCTTTGCCTAGCGCACGAGTTATTCGATCGTTAGAGCAAATCATTGAGTGGCGCGGTAAGCCAAACGCAATACGCTGTGACAATGGCCCTGAGTACATTTCTGAAACAATAAAGGACTGGGCTAAAGAGCAGCAAATTACCTTGCAGTATATCCAACCAGGCAAACCGACACAGAATGCTTATGTTGAGCGTTTTAACCGAACAGTGCGTCATGAATGGTTAGATTTAAACATCTTTGACAGCATTGAACAGGCTCAAGAACTTGCTACACAATGGCTTTGGACTTATAACAACGAACGCCCTCACACTGCTATCGGAGGAGTACCGCCAAGGCAGTTATTACAGGCAGCTTAAATTCTACAAATGAGCACTGTGGGAAATGGGGGGATTACCGTTCATCTTCTTAAACGTTGGTGCCCACACAGTCTGATATAGCTTATTACTAACAGTGATATCAAATCCGTGTAAGTAGACCGCTGATTTAGCACCACATAGTTTGCTAGCGAACCAAGCAACCGGGGCAGTCAAACCACTGCCAGCAAGAATCACATCTGGCTTCCAGCGTATGGCTAACCATAAAGCCCGAAAACTACTAATCAGTAAAAATAAACCCAGAGGTTTAAGCGGAGCTTCAAGTAATTCGACGTTATTAGGTTTTATTGCCGCTGCACCTTTTGGGCCGATGACTTTCACTTCAGCATACTTGCTCAGCTCATCAGCCATGTGCCAATTAAGCCGTTCCATGCCGCCAACTAATGGTGGGAGGTTGCGAGTAATGATAAGAACACGTTGCTGACTCATTAACTTTTACCTTCATTTTGCTGAGCTTGCACCACGGCTTTGCCTTGTACGGTTAAGCGATATTTCTGTAAGCGGCTATTTGGTTTGTCAGGGATGGTCATTTCGATAAAGCCAGCTTCGAGGGCCGGACCTATATAGCTTTTACGCATATGTTTACGGTCGCTGATGTCTAAACGTTCCCGAAGCTGCGCATTACTGAGTTCACCATGCTGAAAAATCAGCATTATTACAGTTTCTACTGGGGGTGCGACTGGGGGTGCGACTGGGGGTGCGACTTGACCTGTCACTGGGTCGCCTGTGCCTATTCCTATCGGTGCAATGACCTGCTCTTCGCTTGCTGGACGCCTAATAACGGCTCTAAACTCATTGCCATTTTTGTGATCTTGCAGCTCTATATATGGCCACGCTACCAGCGCACGATGAATACCGCTGCCTAAACCACGAAAAGGTAGCAGGTGTGCTGCATGCTCACTCAGCACAGGATTACGTCGTTTAGTTTTGCCTTGTTTTATTTCTTCGGTGCTTATGTTGTCAGGTAGGTGTCCGGGGCTAATAATTTCAATGCGGTCACGAAACACCAACACTCGAATCGAGGCACTATCAAAATAATCACGGTGCATTAGGGCGTTTACCAGCAGCTCTTCAATAGCAATGGGCGGTATTTCAAGCTCGCCTAAGGTGTTAAACCCTCGATCATTTTGAACATGGTGCAGATTGCGCTTAATAAAAGAGAATGCACGTTGATACTGCTCAATTAAGGTACCGTAAATATCTTCACTGTCCTGATAATGAACATCGGCAATTGATGTGCCATAAAAAGCGACGGCTTTGATCATACACACAGGCAACCAACGCTGGGGTTGTTTAGCAAAGAACAAGGTACCTGCGACGGTCATTTGAGTATCTTTTGCTAACCCCATATTTATAAGTGCCACAGGTAGCTGTTCAGGTGCGCATTCATAGCCATAACGTTTATGAAAGTACTCAGCAAAGGCTTTGTTATCTATATCGCTTAAGGTGCTGTCTGGTATCGCTAAGGTGTCTGCTTGAATTAAGCCGGCATTTAAAAACATGCGCTGCATTTCTTCACGCGAAGTGACGTGGCGTTTGTCTGAACCGTTTTTGACCCAGACACGACCCTGTAAATCCATATACGGTTTATTAAGGCCGTCTGGCACAGTAACAACAATAACAGTACCTTTGTCTGTGGCGATATTTTCAGTACGGGGATGAATCGGCGGGCGCATATTATTGGTCGCGGCATTACTCAGTTGTTGATTAAAATGCCGTACTTGCTCCGGAGTAAGAGCGCAGACTTGTCCATCGTCTTCAACACCAATAAACACACGCCCACCGCCGCAGTTAGCAAAAGCAGCAAGCTCTGCGGCGAGGCTTTCAATGCGTGTGATTTCACGCTTGAACTGATGCTTACTGTCTTCGCCGTTAGCGAGAATGTGGTGTAGCTCTTGAGCGTCCATGTGTTCTCCTAAGCGGATACCACTTTAGTGTGCCCCTGAAACCGGCCACGGGTATCAACGATCATTTGGCTGTGCTCTAAGAGCACCTCATAGTCAAACGCATCGTGGTCTGTGGCGATAACAATGCAGTCATATTGCTCGATATTTGCGGGAGTCAGCTCAACGGACTTAAGCTCAAAAAAGTAATCTCTTTTCCTTGGGAAAACAGGTACGTGTGGATCTGAATAAGCTATTTGTGCGCCCTTCTCTTCGAGCAAAGACATGATTTCTACTGCAGGTGATTCACGGGTGTCATCAATATTTTTCTTGTAGCTCAAGCCTAAAATCAGAATCTTGCTGCCTTTAATCGACTTTTCATTCTCATTGAGTGCATCTGCAATTTTCTGCACCACCCAGCGCGGCATGTAGTGGTTAATTTCACCGGCCAGCTCAATAAAGCGTGTGTTGATACCGTATTCCCGCGCCTTCCAGGTGAGGTAAAACGGATCGATAGGAATGCAATGCCCACCCAAGCCGGGTCCCGGTTTGTAGGCCACAAAACCAAACGGCTTGGTAGCTGCGGCTTCGATGACTTCATGGATATTAATGCCCATTTTATCGGCGACAATTT
>JBLWZG010000028.1:0-10400 GCA_048266525.1 Pseudomonas sp. | reverse complement strand
CCTTTGCTCATGTTTAACCCCTTATGGTTGTTCATCTTTTTACCATAAAAAGTGTCGGGGTTAGTCAGGCCTTATCAAACAACGCCAATGCTGGCAAAACGGCGGACGCAAAAACTGTAACAAAACTGATCCCGTTTTTAATTTAATGGAAGCTGACTTACATAACTTGACGGTTTCCGTCGGAGAGCTGAATGCTGACCGCTCCAACTATAGGTTTGGTGTTATCCCCAACTCCAAAAAGCAGCATGGACAATGCAACAGCATGGTTGACTTCAAGCAGCGCGTCTTTGAGCCTAGAGATGATGTTAAAGGGAAGATCGCTCGGATCAATTTCTATATGGCAGATCGTTATGGTTTGCGATTGAGTGACCAGCAGCAGAAATTATTCATAGCGTGGTCTAAGCAACATCCAGTTACCCAGTGGGAATTAGAACGTGATCGGCGCATTGCTCGTGTAATGGGCCACCACAATGAGTTTGTGACTGGCAAACGTACTTGGAAGCTTGGGCATCGCAACAGTAGAGAAGGTGTTGCAGGAGGAATAACTAGAGACTCAGCTAAATCGCTGGCACAGACAGCTCAGGGAACGCCTAAAACTGACGTCAGCAGTGCGCCTATCCACGGGAATCGTAACAGCAAGATTTTTCACCCCAAAGGCTGCTCAAGTTACAACGCTATGAGTCCACGCAATGTCGTTAACTTTTCAAGTGAAGAAGAGGCTATAGCAGCTGGCTATCGTAGAGCCAAAAACTGTAAGTGAAGCAGTCGTCTTTACGATTACTACTTTTTGAATAAAAGCCAGCACACTGAAAATCAATAGCTATACTTAAATTTGAAACGGATTTTTAGCTATCAAGGAGTTACACATGCTTATTTTGACTAGACGCATTGGCGAAACACTGAATATTGGTGATGACGTGATGGTGACAGTGTTGGGTGTAACGGGTAATCAGGTGCGCATTGGAATAGATGCTCCCAAGGATATTGCTGTGCATCGTGAAGAAATATATGAGCGTATTCAAAAAGAAAAAGAGTGTGAGCAATTATGAAAATTAAAGAAATTAAAACCGCTGGAGATCATCAAATAGCTTTAGCTAGAGTTGATGAAATCTGGAATGCAGAACCAAACTCGTTGGCGGGTGATGAGTTGGAATCACTGATAACGCTTATCCAGAAGTTTGAAGATGAAAACTTCGCAATTGCAGCACCTAATGCTGTTGAAAAAATAAAATTCAGAATCGATCAAGAAAGTTTATGATTGAGTTTGAGTAGCAAATCATACTGTAATTTGTTACATAGTATGGGCGCACTTAAAATCTTTATCAGCTAGCTGTGCATAATGACTCAATCCGTTTGAATGTCTCATACAGCGATACAATGTCACCTTGGGCCATGACTTCTATCGGTGCGCGACCATTAAAAAATTCGTTATCATTTTTCATTCTAATGAAGCCGTATACGTTGTCGGGATTATCGAAGATTAAGCGCAAAACTCTATGTATATTCAGAACTAAGCTAATGCGCTGCATTGCATCAAGGCTTACCGCACAGTCGGCATCTTCTGCGCTTTTGGCACGAGTATAGGTTCTGAGTGATATGTTCAGAACGGAGCATGCCTGCTTGACGCTAGCACCCCATCTATCAAGTATGTTTATCGCAGCACGCAAACCGATAGCGCCATGATTTTTGCTGAACGTCTGCGCCTTACCTGTTTTAAACATTATCTACGCCCGTCCACTTTTATTCTGCATATTTAAACACATCCAGCGGAGTCAGCATTCCGCTCGGATATTGATGCTCCCAGATAGTCTCGTAAAATCATTTGTCACCAAGAGTCTGTTATAGACAGTCGCTGAATAAGCATTATGCATAATTTGCATAGTCCTTTTCTGGTATACCGTAATAAAACTTATTTTTTAAAAACCAGCTTTCATAAAGCTCTCTTGGGTCCATTTGCATTAGCCGAAAGCACAGGCTAGTACCGTATCTTTTATACATACTAACTTCCCCTGCCATCCGTTTCCCGCTATGCTCAACCCCATTTATATCTGCAGGCAGCCATCTGCTTAGCACTCGCTGACTCACTAGCTTGGAGCTGATTTTGTGGCTGTTTGGTCTGCCACACATGGAACCCAGTCAATGAGCCAGAAAGTTACCCTGCAACAACTTGAGTCCTTTTTATGGGAAGCCGCGGATATTTTGCGCGGCAACATGGATGCCTCTGAATTTAAAGATTACATCTTCGGCATGATGTTCTTAAAGCGTCTATCGGATGCCTTTGATGAAGCCAAAGAAGGTGTGGTCGCCTATTACATCGGTACGGGTAAGTCTGAAGCGCAAGCGCTGGCACTGGCCGATGATGAAGACGAATACGACACCACCTTTTATATCCCACCGATTGCGCGCTGGGAGGCGATTAAAGACCTCAAGCACGACATCGGCGCCGAGCTGAACAAAGCCATGGAAGCCATCGAAGAACACAACGCCTCGCTGGAAGGTGTGCTGGTGTCGATCGACTTCAATATCAAAAACAAATTGTCGGATAAAAAGCTGCGTGATTTACTCAGCCACTTCAGTCGTCACCGCTTGCGCAATAAAGACTTTGAGCGCCCTGATTTATTAGGTACGGCTTACGAATACCTGATTAAAATGTTTGCCGACAGCGCCGGTAAAAAAGGTGGCGAATTTTATACGCCATCGGAAGTGGTCGAGCTATTAGTCACCTTGCTTAAACCGCAGCCCGGTATGCGCATCTATGACCCGACTGTAGGTTCTGGCGGAATGTTGGTGCAAACCCGTAACTACTTGGAACGCCACGGCGAAAACCCCGCGAACCTATCCTTGTTCGGCCAAGAGATGAACCTCAATACCTGGGCCATCTGCAAGATGAATATGTTCTTGCACGGTGTCTACAGCGCCGATATTCGCAAAGGCGATACTCTGGGCAATCCGCAACACACCCAAGGCGGTGAGCTGATGACCTTTGACCGGGTGATCGCCAACCCACCGTTTAGCTTAAAGAAGTGGGGCAAAGACGAAGCCGATGCTGACCCTTACGGTCGCTTCCCCTACGGCACGCCACCGAAAGATTCTGGCGACTTAGCTTTTGTGCAGCACATGATCGCCAGCCTTAACGCTGAAGGCATGGCCGGTGTGGTGATGCCGCATGGCGTGCTGTTCCGTGGTTCCAGCGAAAAAGCCATCCGCCAAGGCATCCTTAACGATGACCTGCTGGAAGCCGTGATTGGTCTACCGGCGGGGCTGTTCTATGGCACAGGTATTCCGGCCTGTTTGTTGATTATTAACAAAAATAAACCCGCCGAGCGCAAAGGCCGCGTGCTGTTTATTAACAGCGAGCTGGAATACCAAGAAGGCAAAAACCAGAACAGCCTGCGCCCGCAAGATATTGAGAAAATCGTGCAGACCTTTGAGGACTTTGCTGAAGTCCGCCGCTACTCCAAAGTGTTCACCTTGGCCGAGATTGCTGAGAACGATTACAACCTCAATATCCGCCGCTACGCCGACACCAGCCCACCACCAGAAATGTTTGATGTGCGCGCGATTTTGCACGGCGGCATTCCCGTGCGTGAAGTCGAAAGCGAGTATATCCGAGAGGAAATATTGGAAGGCTTTGATGTGGCTGTGGTGTTTGTGAAACGAGATGCCGACTACTACGAATTTAAGCCTGAGATCGACAGTAAAGAAAAGATTCGTGAAGTGGCGGGTGATGCCAGCGCGGCCGTTATTGAACAGCTAGAACGCTGGTGGGATAAGTACCGCGTATCGCTGAAAGAACTGGATGCAGAAGTAGCTGAGGCTGAGCGGGTGATGAAAAGTTATTTGCAGGAGCTGGGGTATGAGTAATCGAGTTCCGCAAGGATGGTCCGTTTCTCAGATTAATGATACTTGCGATGTTTTTGACTTCATGCGTGTTCCATTGAACACTCAAGAGCGTGCATTACGTAAAGGGCGATATCCTTACTACGGTGCCAATGGCGTTCAAGGGTATATTGATGACTTTATATTTGATGGTGAGTACGTACTATTAGCTGAAGATGGTGGTTATTTTGATCAGTGGTCTACACGTCCGATTTCTTACCTAGTTACTGGTAAGTTTTGGGTTAATAATCATGCTCATATACTTAAAGCTAAGGCTGGGCATGAAACAAAATATATCCACTACAGCCTTGTACACAAAAACATACTAGAGCACATTAACGGTGGAACTCGTTCTAAGCTGAATCAATCAGATATGCGTAATATCGAATATCTGACTCCACCACTCCCCGAACAACAAAAAATCGCCACCATCCTGTCATCTGTCGATGATGTGATCGAAAAAACACGCGCACAGATCGACAAGCTGAAAGACCTAAAAACCGGCATGATGCAGGAGTTGCTGACCAAAGGGATTGGGCATACCGAGTTTAAAGACTCGCCAGTGGGACGGATACCTATGGGTTGGGAGTGTAAAACGATAAAAAGTATCTCACTGCGAATTTGGATTGGCTTGGTAACAAGCATGACAAAACACTATGTTGATCAAGGTGTTCCTTTAGTAAGAAATTCAGATATAAAAGAGTTCTTTTTTAAGCATAAGGGCATGATTAATCTCGCCCCCGAATTCGCAGAAAGTAACCACGGTCGTAGTTTTGAGGCAGGTGATGTAATAACTGTTCACACCGGAGATGTAGGAACGTCTGCAGTTGTTGATGAAAAACTTAATGGTGCTCATGGTTTTGCAACAATTAATACACGAGTCAACCCCAATCTAATTAGCCCTGAGTTTCTCTGTGAAATGCTAAATTCACCAGTTCTTGGTACTCAGATCAAAAAAATAGTTACTGGAGATGGCAGGGATAATTTAAACCTTAATGACTTTTTTGGACTTCTTGTACCTATACCATCATTTTTAAGTGAACAAAAAATTATTCATGATTCAATTAATTCAACTCGTATAAAAATAAATCGTTTGGTTGAAAGACTGGATGCTATTACAAGCGTTAAAAAAGCCCTTATGCAAGACCTGCTCACTGGTAAGGTGCGCGTCAATATCACCGACAAGGAGTCAGCGGTAGTCTGATGATCAGACGCCGATTATCACTATGTTCAATGACGAAGATTTCAAAGTAGAGCAACCCGCCATCGCCCAGCTAATCAAACTGGGTTGGACCTATGTGCCAGGCGCAAGTCTTGCACCGGTTGCCGTCAGCAAGGATGCACAGTCCACCGCAGAGCGTGCCTATTACCGCGATGTGGTGTTGGTGAATCGTCTTGAGTCGGCGCTGCGTAAACTTAATCCGTGGATCAGCAATGAAAACCTCGGCAAGGTGATGCGCGAACTGACACACCCCAACCATGCCGCGCTGATGGAGTACAACCATTCCATTTACGATATGCTGGTCAATTACCTCTCGGTCGAGCAAGACTTAGGTAAGGGGCGCAAAGGGCAGACGGTTAAGATCATCGACTTTGATAACCCCGCCAATAACGAATACCTGTGCACCAATCAGTTCAAGATTGAAGGCGCAAACCAAAACGTCATTCCCGATATCGTTTGCTTTGTGAATGGTTTGCCGCTGGCGGTAATTGAATGCAAGTCACCCTATGCTGCCGATGCTATTGCTGAAGGTATCAACCAATTGCGCCGTTATGCCAATCTGCGCGATCCAGTCAGTGAGGAAGGTGCGCAAAAGTTATTCTGGTACAACCAATTGATGGTCAGTACCTGCCGCGACCAAGCCAAAGTCGGCACTATCAGCTCCAGCGCTCAGTATTACAGCGATTGGAAAGATGCTCACCCGTACAGTGATGCGGATATTCGGGCGCTTTTGAGTAATCCTGTCGCCAGTGAACATAACGCGCCTGTGGACGTGTCTGATGTGCCGTCACCGGCGTATTTGGCACAAGCACAGCAGATTGCTAGCGGTTCAGGCGAGCACGCTGAGATCAACGCACAGCAGCGTTTACTGGCAGGAATGTTTAACCCATCGAGCTTTTTAGACTTAATCCGTAACTTTATTATTTACGAGCCGATTGATGGGCGTTTGATTAAAAAGGTCGCTCGCTATCAGCAATACCGAGCGGTAAATAAAGTCATTGAGCGCCTTAAAACCGGTGCAGACCGCCGTGAGAAATCGGGGATTGTTTGGCACACCCAAGGCTCAGGAAAATCACTGACCATGGTGATGCTGGCAGTAAAAATGCGCCGTGACCCAGAGTTGCAGCAGTACAAACTGGTGTTTGTCACTGACCGAACTCAGCTTGACTCGCAGCTATCCAGCACCTTCCGTGCGGCACAAAACGAAACAGTCTATAACGCCAATTCTGTGGCTGAATTAAAAGACCTATTGAGTCGTGATTCATCGGATATCGTCACCGCGATGGTGCAGAAGTTTCAGGAGGCCGAAGCCGAAGGCGACTTCCAAGACCTCAACGTCAGCGACAATATCATCGTGCTCGCGGATGAGGCGCACCGTACCCAGTTTGGTAATCTTGCCGCGACCATTAACGCCGCCTTACCCAATGCACCGAAGATCGGTTTCACTGGCACTCCCCTGCTGAAATCACAAAAGATGGATCAAGCGTTTGGTGGTTACATTGACCAGTACAAGATTAATGAAGCGGTTGAAGACGGTGCCACGGTGCGCATCATCTACGAAGGCCGCCAAGTGCAGAGCGAAGTGGTCGGCAAATCATTGGATGCTTTGTTTGATGAGTATTTCAAAGATTACAGCAAAGAAGATCAGGCTGAAATTAAGAAAAAGTACGGTGTTGAGCGCGCAGTGCGTGAAGCTCCGGCACGGATTCGTTGGGTGTGTATTGATCTGTTAAAGCACTATCGCGAGAAAATTCAGCCCGATGGTTTCAAAGGCATGATTGTAGTGGGCAGTCGTTATGCCGCCACGCTGTTTAAGAAAACCCTCGACGAGCTGGGCGCACCGCCATCGGCAGTGATTATTTCTGGCAATCACAATGATGAAGCCATTTATACGCCTTACACCAATGCGGCCCATCAAAAGCAGGTGATCAAAAACTTCACCAAGCCCTTTGGCACTGATAAAGAAAAAGAAGACCCCACCGCCTTCTTGATTGTGAAGGATATGCTGCTGACCGGTTTTGATGCGCCCATCGCGCAAGTGATGTACATCGACCGTAGCCTGAAAGAACACACCCTGATGCAAGCCATCGCGCGGGTTAACCGTACCTATCCGGGTAAGGATGTCGGCTATGTGGTGGATTATCATGGCCTGTCGGACTACTTGACCGAAGCGCTGGAGATGTTCAGCAGCGAGGACGTGCAAGGCACTTACCACACGCTTAAAGATGAGATCCCAAGGCTCAAAGCTGCACATACTCGCGTGGCCAATGTGTTTAGCGCACTTAAAGGCAATGACATTGACGACTATGTTTTGTTTCTGAAAGACGAAGATGTCCGTCAGCAGTTTGAGCTAGCGTTTAAACGCTTTGCTAAGCAAATGGATGTTGTGCTGCCAGATGTAGCGGCTAGGCCCTTTGTGGGTGATCTAGGGCTCTGGGGTAAGATTCAGAATGCTGCGCGTAACCGCTACCGTGATCCGGGGCTGAATATCAAAGATGTGGGTGCCAAGGTGCGCCAGTTGGTTGAAGAACACATCATCAGCACAGGGGTTGATCCCAAGATCCCACCCGTTGATTTGATGGCCGCCAACTTCAAACAATCGGTAGACGCAATTAAATCACCTGAATCGCGAGCGTCCGAGATTGAGAGCGCGATTAAACACCACATTACCGTCAACCTTGATGATGACCCTGAATACTACCGGTCGCTCAGTTTGCGCTTGCAGGACATTATCGAGAAATACAACGGCAAGTGGGATCAGCAAGTCGAGCTGCTGCTGGAGTTTTGTAACAACATCGAATCCGAACGCTCCCAGACGGCGACTGATCTAGGCTTAACCGATACCGAGTTGGCTTTCTACAATATCCTCATGGCTGAAGTCACTGCCCATAGTGGTACAGAAGCGATGAGTGAAGCTGTACACGACGAAATCAAAGCCACCAGCCAAGGTTTAGTCAGTATGTTTGACGAAGCCACGCAGATCGTCGATTTCTTTGCCAAGGGCGATGAAGTTAAGCGCATGAAGAAAGAGATCAAACGCGCCATTTTGGAGTGCTCGTTCAGTGATGCCGCGCTGGTGAAAGTGGTGCAAGACCGCTTTTTAGAATTAGCCCAAACCCGCTTTGGTGGTAAGTAACCAATGCGAACCGTACTAGGCGCTCCAGAGTACCGTGACGGCAATGGCTTTATTGCTGAAGTCATCCGTACCAGCCGCCGCAAGACCGCTGATATACGGGTGGAGGAAGGCGCTGTGTCGGTGATTGTGCCGGTGAGCACCAGTATCGAAAAGATTGATCAGCTGTTGGTATCCAAACGCTTATGGATCAAAGAGAAAATGGCCTTGCAACGCGATATGGAACCGGCCAGCAGTAAGCAGTTTGTTTCCGGCGAAGCTTTTCCGTACCTCGGACGTAACTACAGACTCAAAGTTGAGCACGGTCCATTCGCTCCTGTGAAGCTGTTACAGGGGCGATTAGTCGCACAAATGCCTGAGTCAGGCCAGCAGCCTTATATGGTCCGTAACGCCGTTGTGCGCTGGTACAAGCGCCAATCCGAACAGAAGATCCGCGAGAAGGTTAAGCGCTACGCACCTATCGTTGGTGTTGAGCCAACAGGGGTGAATATAAAAACCTTCAAATCCCGCTGGGGGAGTTGCACCGCTAAAGGTGAACTAGAGTTTAACTGGCGCATCATGCTCGCCCCCAACCGCATGGTGGATTACGTGGTGATTCATGAGCTGTGCCACTTAATCCATCACGACCACTCGCCAGAGTTTTGGCGTGAGGTGTATAGAGTTATGTCGGATTATCAGGTTTGTAGGGAGTGGTTGCGTGAGAACTCGGAGGGGTTGGTGGTGTGAGTGGGACTGTTTAAATATGCACTCTGTTGTGGTTGATGTTGAGTAATGTGCTTACTTTCACGCTAAGGATTGCTTGTTGTGCTGCTTGGTTTTAATTTCAAGCTATAAAAATCAAGTAGTTGTGAAGATAAGTGAGAAGCAAAGTGTGCATGCCTTTAGCGCGATAGGAGGCATGCACGGATTGACAGCAAAGGTTGCTTTGGTCTTTCTTGGTAAAGGCTTTAGTGTTCAGGGTTATATACTAATTTCAGGTATGTTAACCCAAGCGGTAAAACGAGCATGCTGACTAATATAATGTTATAGCTCTGTCAAAATCTCGCACACGGAGAAAATATGCTAGGAGAAAAACTATTCATCAAGATGTGGGAAACTCTTGCTGATAAAGGAATAGGCTCCTTAGCTTCGCCATGGCAAATAAAGCGCGAGGGCAGAGCTTATGCAGAGGTACGCAGAGATGAACTACTCTTGCTTGCACAAGCCGAATCAGATGCCAACCAAATAAAAGAAGGGAGGAAAAAACTATTACCAGATGGACGTCTTATAAACATTGCTGATCACTCAGAGGTGAGTGCCGATAATACTGATAATTTAGGGCGCATAGAGCCGGTATTTAGCCTTGAAAATATAACTCAGAAAATTGAAGACCAAAAAAAGGCAGAAGAAATACAGCGCGAGATAAATATCAACAAAACCATCATCCTAGCCGAAGAAGAACTACTGAGATCACAACAAGAAGCACCAGAAGAAAAAGTTGATCCAGATTGGATTTTCAGATGGCGAGAACACGCGCAAAACACACAAAATGAAGAGCTACGAAAAATATGGGCCAGAACCCTTGCAGGCGAAATAAAATCTCCAGGCTCGTACTCATTTCGAACTTTAGAGTTCATTAAAAATCTATCTCAAAAAGAAGCAGTTTCAATCTCAAAACTAGGGCAGTTCGTTATTGCCAATACAATATTCAAGTGCAGCCGCCTCGAGGAAGTCGGAATTAATTTTGGTTTTCTCTTAGAGATGGACGACTTAGGCATTCTAATCGGAGTTCAAGGCGGGCAAGCATCTGGTCTAGAGCTCACAATGAAAAGTAGAGAGCCCGACAAATTCCACACCAACATTGCAAACAGGAACTTAATTCTTCTTGTTGAAGGTGAAGACCCAAAAAAAATCCTGAAACTTGGGTGCTATCAAATCTCCAAAATCGGTACCGAGCTACTCTCGCTTGGCGATTTCAATGCCGACGCACAATACATGAGGCAAATTGGATTAAAAATCAAAGAGCAAGGATTTGAAGTAAAACTTGCCTCATGGCTACAGACACATGCTACACATGGTCAGTACTTCAATGCCGAGACGCTATAGAGCTATAATCGGGTAGCCGAGGGTTTCTAGCCCTCAGCCCCCACAACACCCTGCATGCGGCTCCGCACAGGGCGTTTCATC
>JBLWZG010000027.1:0-14422 GCA_048266525.1 Pseudomonas sp. | reverse complement strand
ATCCATCACTCACACGTATTTATGCTAGGAGGTGAAAGCTATCGATTAAAGCAAAAAGTGAATAAAACCTGATCGTAGGTGGGTCAATTTTAATGGCCGAAAGTGGATCAAAAGTAATGGCCATTGACATTGGTCGCACTGAGCATCATCGTTATTTTGCTTAGCATGCTGATCCGCATACTGATGCAGCCTTTGCACACCATGGACCGTGCTATGCAGGATATTGCACAAGGCGAAGGTGATCTCACTAAACGTCTGCACATTCAAGCCCATGATGAATTTGGACACATGGCGGCCTCGTTTAATCAGTTCGTGGAGCGTATTCACAGCTCAATCAGCGAAGTCTCGTCCGCCACCGCATTGGTCAATGAAGTGGCAAAGCTGGTTGCTAATGCTTCCAATGCGTCAATGCTCAACTCAGATGAACAAGCCAGTCGCACCAGCAGTGTTGCCGCTGCTATTAATCAGTTGGGCGCAGCCACCCAAGAAATTGCCCGCAATGCGGCCGATGCATCTAACCACGCTTCTTCAGCAAGGATGAAAGCCGAAGATGGGCGTCAAGTGCTGGGCAATACCATCGAGGCACTCAATGCCTTGTCCACACAAATTCGCAGCTCTTGCAGCAACATTGAAACCCTAAATAGCAAGACTGTTGATATTGGCCAGATCTTAGAAGTCATCCAAAGCATCTCACAGCAAACCAATTTACTCGCGCTCAATGCTGCGATTGAAGCAGCTCGCGCCGGTGAAGCCGGCCGTGGTTTTGCCGTGGTGGCTGATGAAGTGCGCAACCTTGCTCATCGCACTCAAACGTCGGCGCAAGAAATTCAGCAGATGATTGAAGAGCTGCAAGTCGGCTCACGTGATGCAGTCACCACTATGACCGAAAGTCAGCGCCACAGTGAGCATAGCGTGACGATCGCCAACCAAGCAGGAGAAAGCCTTGGCGTGATTACCGAGCAAATTGGCGAAATTGATGGGATGAATCAGTCGGTCGCCACCGCAACCGAAGAACAAACCTCAGTGGTTGAATCGATCAATATGGATATCATTGAAATCAACACTTTAAATCAAGAAGGCGTTGAGAACTTGCATGCCACTTTGCGTGCCTGTGACGATTTGGGCCAACAAGCAGCCCGGTTAAAACAGCTGGTCGATAGCTTCCGCATCTAATTTGTGCATACAAAAAAGCCAGACTCCGTTAACAGTCTGGCTTTTTTGTGCGTTGCTTAAAACTAATCAGCAATCTGCATCCGACGAATACGCCGCGACAAGCTAAACATAATCAGCAAAAAAGTGAGCAAGATCGGCATCACGCCAATATTGAAGAACTTCAGCTTAGTGCCTAACGACTCAATATCGGCATTGAGCTGGTAACGTACTTCACGCAACTCTTTACGCAGCTTCAATTTCTCGGCTAAAAACTGTTGCATGGTGGCTTGTTGTTCAGCGGTCAATTGCAAGTCTTGCTCAGGATCAGTGGCCTGCTGTAAAGCAATCAGCTTTTCTTCGGTGGCAGCTAAACGGCTTTGCAACTCATGCTCTTTTTTACGAAAACGCTCTTGAGCACTGCGCTGTAAGTTATCCACTACGGTAAAGGGACGATTAAAATTACCGCGTGAACGAACGCTAATTAATGCATCCGAGCCCGACAAATTATCCAAAGCATTAATCGCAAAGCTGCCGTTGTCCGCCCATGGTTGCGGCAAACGCTGACCAAAGAAATCTTGCACCTGCACCCACATGCGATCACTGAGCATATCGGTGTCAGCCACCACAATCACATTGATGTTCTCAGCGCTTTGTAAGCCCTTCTCGCGTCCTTCAATACCATCCGCAAAGGCTGTAGTCGCCGGACCACTGATCCGCGCCGCCAGCACATAGCGCTCACCGGTTGGCTCAAGTTCAGCCAATAACTCCTCAGGGTTTTGCAGCATGGCAAAACGCTGCGCAGTAAAGGGCATGGCATATTCAGAGCTGTACAATAGCGGGGTAAATTGGGTTTTTGCGTTTTCCAGTGGCTGTAAAATACCAGCGGTGGCTAGAGTGATGTCATGCAGTTGCGCGGTGATTACATCACTGCTGTCTAAGGCCTTTTTCGGCAGCGCCAACCAACCTGGGTGTCGTACTGCACGCTGCTGCGCCCCCATGCCAACCGACATGGCATAAACACCATCGCCAACCACTTGATCAGGCAGCATACGCAGACCCCAAGCCTTGAACAGCTCAGGTAGGTCGGAGGTTTTATCAACGGCCAACTCACCTGGCATCCCTAATCCGCTATCAGCTTCGCTATAAGGATCAACAAAGACTAAAAGCTTACCGCCACCTAAGACAAATTGGTCAATGGCGTAACGTGTCGCCTCGCTAAGGTGTTTAGGGTGGACCAATAAGAGCGTGTGGATATGCTCTGGAATCAGATCAATATCATCTTTCAAACTCTCAAGAGCAAACTGCTGACGCACCTCCTCCAGAATCGTCCAAGCAGGCTGCGGTTGCCCAATTTGCATATTAAAACCGCCATTGAGCGGCAACCCAGATAACACGCCAATCACCGCACGCTCGGTTTGCGCCACACTACTGATCAAACGGCTGAGTTCATACTCTAAAAGTTCTTCTTGATCCAAAGCGAAAAACGCAATGATCTGCTCATCGCCTTGAGCATTCTTTGCAGCTAAACCAAAGTACAGCTGCGCACCATCCTGCTCTAGTGGCACCGCTTGCAGACCTAACGCCGCCGCACGGTCTTCATCTTCAGAGAAAGCTTCTGGATCAATCACTTCTAAACGTAACTTGCCATCAGCCATGCGCACATAAGCATCCAACAGCTCTTCAACGCGCTGGGCATAGTTACGCAACATGGGCACATCACGCGTGGCTTTATTAGAATAGAAGTACTGCAAACTGATGGGCTCTTGTAGCTCACTGAGCAGCTGTTTGGTCCCATTCGACAAGGTGTACAGTTTTTGCTCGGTAAAATCGAGTTGAGTGTTTTTAAACAGACCATTGGACAGCACGTTGAAGCCAACAAAGGCTACAGCGATAAGGACAAGGCCCACACTGGAATACATTAAACGTCTCATGTTTAGTCCGCCTTCTTCAAATCAATCACCACCGCAGTGGCCATCAGCCAAGCCGTAATAAAGCTTAAGAAATAAAGAAGATCACGCACATCAATTACTCCTTTACTGATCGCTTGGAAGCGCGTTAAAAAACTAAAGGATGCAACAACATCGAGCAACCACTGCGGTGCCCAGCCATTAAATACATCTAAAACCAGCGAGAAACCACTCACCACAAAGAGAAAGCACAAACTCACAGTTAAGATAAAGGCAATCACTTGGTTTTTTGCCAAGGCCGACATACAGGAGCCGACCGACAAGTAAGCACCCACCAACAACCAACTGCCCAAATATCCGGTCAAAATCGCGCCATTATCAGGATCACCCAGATAATTGACCGTCAGCACCATGGGAAAGGTCAGCAACAAAGCGATGCCGGCAAACACCCACGCCGCCAAGAACTTTCCCACCACGCTTTCAAAGCGGGTAATTGGCAAAGTCATCAATAACTCAATGGTGCCGCTTTTACGCTCTTCAGCCCACATGCGCATGGCCAGCGCGGGCACTAAAAACAGGTACAACCACGGGTGAAAATTAAAAAACGGATTGAGATTGGCCTGACCACTCTCATAAAAACCGCCCAGATAAAAAGTAAATACACTCGATAGCACGAGAAAAATCAGCAAAAACACATAGGCCAAAGGTGTGGCAAAAAAACTGGTAAATTCTCGTTTAAAAATAATCGGTAGCTGCTTCATGCTGCATCTCCACGGGTCAAACTGCGGAACACTTCATCTAAGCGACCACGTTCCACTTCCAGTTCACGTACTTGCCAGCCTTGGGCGTGAATCAATTGGTTCACTGCAGGGAAAATCACTTCGCCAGGCTTAGCTAATACGGTGATGCTGCCGTCAAGCGGGTTATCTTCAAGAGCCATCACGCCAGGCAGCGCTTGCAATAGCTGGCGATCCAGCGGCTGCTCAGCCAGAAGAGTCACAGCTTGGTGATAACGTGAACGACTTTGTAACGCGTACGGCGTTTCATCAATCAGCAAACGACCGTGGCTGATCACCATCGCTCGGGTACAGAGCGCGCTGACTTCTTCTAAAATATGTGTAGAAATAATAACAATGCGATCCACTGCCAAGCTTTTAATCAGCTTACGTACTTGATGCTTTTGATTAGGGTCAAGGCCATCGGTGGGCTCATCCAGAATCAACACTTTAGGGTCATGCAATACCGCTTGAGCTAACCCGACACGGCGCTTAAAACCTTTGGACAAGGTATCAATGTTTTGCTCAACCACGCCCTCCAATTCAACCAAAGCAATGGCACGCGCCACCCGCTGCTTGAGCTCTTTGCCGCGATAGCCGCGAATCTGGCCAATAAAATTGAGGAAATCACCAACACTCATATCGCCATAGCACGGTGCGCCTTCTGGTAAATAACCGATCAGACGCTGCGCTTGCAGGGTTTGCTTGGCAATATCAAAACCACAAATACTGACATTGCCCTCGCAAGGCGGTAAAAAGCCTGTGAGCATTTTCATCGTGGTTGATTTACCCGCACCATTGGGGCCTAAAAAACCAACCACTTCACCGGGCTCAATGGTGAATGACAGATCATCCACCGCCACCTGCTGCACAAAGTGTTTCGTTAAGTGCGTTACTTTGATCATTACTCCACCCTATCCAAGGATCACTACGGGTTTACCGCCGAACATAAAGCGGTTAAAGAAAACTGCAGAACTGTGCCACTGCATATTGAAAAAAGAAAGAGCATAGTAACCAAGCTGAGGATTAAAATCAGATTTGTCGGCTGATGACTACAATGTGTCTATTTTAGCGGTTAAAGTGGTGGAAAAAGCGTAATCTTGCCATTGCATTGAAGAAACATTTTCTAATATTTTTATTCTATTGCACACCACTGTTCTTGATCTGGGATCCATTGTTTATGAGTTTTTCCTCCCTTCGCCGCTTTTATTTTTCTGTCTTACGCCGGCTCTTATTGCTCTGGGTGCGCTCAGAAACCATTGATAACAGCGTGTTCCACAGTCTGCGCAGCGATGTTTTGCAAGTGTACGTTCTGCAAAAACCTTCAATCAGCGATTTGGTGGTACTGGATAATGAGTGCCGCAAAGCTGGGCTCAATCGCCCCATTAGTCGCATGCACGAACCCGCACTCGAGCAGCTGGCCAGTTTTTTCTATTTGCGCCTAGAGCCAGACTGGGCTGGGCGCAAAAGCACACAACACCTTGCTCCCACTTTAAAAAAACTGGTACATGCCGTTGAAATAGGCCGTATCGACAATGTGCAAATAGTGCCGGTCACCGTATTCTGGGGGCAATCGCCGGACCGAGAAACCAGCCCGTGGAAATTGCTACTGGCCGATAGTTGGGCAGTCACCGGGCGCTTACGCCGTTTATTTCAGGTACTCATCCTCGGTCATAAAACCCGTGTGCAGTTTTCTGCGCCGATTCAATTGGCTGACTTAGTCGCACAAGGCAAAGGTGAGGAACGCACTCAGCGCATGTTGCACCGCTTGCTGCGCGTACACTTTCGCAACAGTAAAGCGGCAGTGATTGGCCCTGACCTTTCCCATCGACGCAACTTGGTCAAAGCGCTGATCCATGAACCACAGGTGCACCAACGTATTATTGAAGAAGCTGAACGTGATGGCATCAGCATCGAAAAAGCGCAACAGCGTGCGCTTAAATACGGCAACGAAATTGCATCAGATTACGCTTACACCGCGATTCGCTTTTTAGAGTTGGTGCTGAGTTGGTTTTGGAATAAGTTTTATGATGGCATCAAGGTCAATAATCTTGATGGCGTACGTGAGATTGCTCACGGCCACGAAATTATTTATGTGCCCTGCCATCGCAGTCACATTGACTACTTGCTGATGTCGTACTTGCTATTTACCAATGGCTTAACCCCGCCGCACATTGCCGCCGGCATCAACCTCAATATGCCAGTTATTGGTGGCCTATTGCGCCGTGGCGGTGCGTTCTTTATGCGCCGCAGCTTCCGTGGTAATCCACTGTACGCCAGCGTCTTTAACGAATACCTGCACACCTTATTTACTAAAGGCTTCCCGGTTGAATACTTTGTGGAAGGTGGTCGTTCACGCACAGGACGCACCTTACAACCCAAAACCGGCATGCTGGCCATCACTTTAAATAGTTTTCTGCGCTCGCAACGCTTACCCATTGTGTTTGTGCCTGTGTACATCGGTTATGAGCGGGTCCTTGAAGGCCGTACTTACCTGGGTGAGCTACGCGGCGCCAGCAAGAAAAAAGAATCCTTTTTTGATGTGTTTCGCGTGATCGCTGCCATTCGTAAACAGCGCTTTGGCCATGTTTCGGTGAATTTTGGGCAACCGTTAAAACTGACTGAGTTCATCAACCAACAGCAGCCCAACTGGCAGCAAGAAATCATTCATGCAGACCCTGCATCAGTAGCCCCTGCGGCGCAGCAGTTGGCCACACGCATCGCCCAGCACATCAATGCCGCAGCAGCCATCAACCCAGTCAATCTAGTTGCCTCAGCACTGCTCTCGACTCAGCGTTTAGCCTTGGATGAAAATGCCTTGGCGCGGGTGATTAACCTGTATTTGTCACTGCTACGCAGCGTGCCCTACTCCGCTTATACTTCTTTGCCTGAAGGCGATGGCGTCAGCATCACCCACTATGTGCGTGATATGCAGTTGATCAGCGAGCAAAAAGACGCGCTGGGACGCATCTACTATTTAGATGAACACAATGCGGTGCTGATGACCTACTACCGCAATAATGTTTTGCATGTGTTTGCCCTGCCGGCTTTATTAGCCAGCTTTTTCCATAGCAATGCGCGGATGACGCGTAGCCAAATTATTGAGCTGGCCCGTGCCCTCTACCCCTACTTACAAGCCGAGCTGTTTACTCATTGGTCGCTGAATGAGTTGGATGCGGTGATTGATCAATGGCTGGCCAGCTTCGTTGAGCATGGCTTATTGCAGCGCGATGGTGAAACCTACCAGCGTCCAGCACCCAGCTCGCAGCACTATGTGCTGCTGAGCCTGCTGTCGCGCACGCTGTTACAAACCTTACAGCGCTTTTATATGGCCATTGCTTTATTACTCAATAAAGGCCAAAACGCTCTGGATGCACAGCAACTGGAAGCGCTATGCACCGTTATGGCGCAGCGTTTATCGATCCTGCATGGGCTCAATGCACCTGAGTTTTTTGATAAAAGTTTATTCCGTCACTTTATTCAGACACTCATCAATGAGGGTGTGGTGCAAGCCAATGCAGAAGGTAAACTCAGTTACCATGACAAGCTCGGCGCCTTAGCTGAAAATGCGGCCAAACGTGTGCTACCTGCGGAGATTCGCCTGTCGATTCGCCAAGTCACCGATGACGATGATGAGCTGCTGTAAAACTTGCGAGCAGTGCTTGTGTATTGATTTAAGCACAGCCTTTACTTAGTATTGCCCCGTCTTGGGGGAGTAGTCGGCTATGAAATATTTCATAGCGTGCACGTCAACATACTTGATCAGCAGATCATGGCGTGTACACCTTAGCTTATGCGCCAGCCGTTGCGACGCATAAATCAGGCAGACGAGACCCATGGCATACATAACCTTACCGGGCGGCAAGGCTGTGTGTGTCATGGTTGTCTAATTTGTCCGCTCTAAGGTTTTTTATATGTTTGAAACACTCTTCATCTCAACTGGCATCGTGACTCTGGCTGAAATCGGTGACAAAACTCAGCTGCTCGCCTTACTTCTCGCGGCACGTTACCGTAAGCCAATACCCATCATTATTGGCATCTTAGTTGCCACCTTAGCCAACCACTTTTTAGCTGCTGCTGTGGGCTATCAGGTTGCGCAGTTGTTTTCACAAACAACCTTACTGTGGATTTTGGCCGCTAGCTTTCTCGCCGTTGCGGCGTGGACATTGATTCCCGACACACTCGACGATGAGGGCCAGATGAGCGCCAAATACGGCCCATTTATGGCGACCTTAGTGGCTTTTTTTATTGCTGAAATGGGTGACAAAACCCAAGTTGCGACAGTGATGCTTGCGGCGCAATTTGAGTATTTCTGGATGGTGGTCTGCGGTACCACGCTGGGGATGCTGATCGCCAATGTGCCGGTGGTCTTAGTCGGTAACTTTGCTGCTGAACGCTTACCGCTCAAGTTGATTCGCTGCTTTGCTGCGTTCGGCTTTTTAATCTTTGCGCTGTATTGCGCTTGGCAAGCACTGCACATTACAGGCTGAGATTAAAAATGAGTTGCAACTGCGCAGTACCACTCAAGACTTTACCCTAGAGCGACACTGCGCAGCCCGCACCGTTTTATTCGTTTGCGATCTGTAAAACGACTTTGCCATTCACCTGATTGCTAGCCAGTCGTGCAAAGGCGGCTTCAGCATCGGTCCAAGCAAATACCTCTTCCACCTGTGGGTTTAATGCCCCACTGCTAAACAGCGGCCAGACTTTCTCAGTGAGTTGAGCAATCAGTTCGCCTTTAAAGGCATCACTGCGACTGCGTAAAGTCGAACCAATCAACTGAATACGTTTGCTTAATAGGTGCGCTAAATCAAGCTCAGCACGACGTCCGCCCATCAAGCCAATATTCACCCAGCGCCCATCAAGGCCCAATATTTTCAAATTGAGCGCGGCATAGCTGGCTCCAACAGGATCAAGAATCACATCAAACGGCGCAAAATCCTGCAATCCATCGATATTATCACCGCGTATTACGCCGCCTTCAGCGCCCAGTGCTTGGCAGTAGGCTAAACGCTCTGCCGAACCCACACTGGCCCAGCATGGACTGTGAAAAGCCTTACACAACTGAATTGCCGCCGAACCTACGCCACTGGCACCGGCATGCAACAGGACTTTCTCACCCGGTTGCAGTTTTGCTAACTGGAATATATTTAACCAAGCAGTGGCATACACCTCAGGAATCGCTGCCGCTTGCAACAAGCTTAAGCCCTCCGGCACCGGCAACACATGGCGCGCATCCACGCAGACTTCTTGCGCCATACCGCCACCAGCCAGTAAGGCGCAGACGCGATCACCCACTTGCCAGCGACTACCTTCACTGACTTCGCTGATGATGCCTGCACACTCCAAACCAAGAATATGGCTGACACCCGCTGGTGGCGGGTATAAACCTGCTGCTTGCAATAAATCGGCACGATTAATGCCTGCAGCGACAACGCGAATGCGCACTTGTCCTGCTTCGCAGCGCGGTGCGTCGCACTCAATAAGCTCTGGGCGACCTTGATTGCCTTGCAATGCTTTCATTGTGCCTCCATATTGTTAATCATAATGTTTGACTGTAGCTATTTATTGAATGAATACAGCTTACAATGGAACTGTAAACACTTTAGGCGGCCTAAAATGCGTCATTACTCACTCAGACGAAGAATCAGCATGAAGCACACTTTAACTCGTTCAGCCTTGGCTTTAGTCATTGGCCTCGCTGCTTTACCTGCCGCACATGCAGTGAGCAAAGCACAACAATGGGACTACTTACAACCCGACCGCGACCAAATGATAGCTAGCCTTAACGTTGTTGAGCTGCTCAAGCGTCATCATTACAGTAAGCCGCCGCTGGACGACGCGCGTTCTCGCAAGATGTACGCAGGCTACCTAAAGATGCTGGACCCGGCGCGCATGTATTTTACCGCAACAGACGTTAAGACCTATAACGCATGGGAAACTCAGTTCGACGATTTTCTTAAAGCAGGCAACCTCAAGCCAGGTTATGCGATGTACAAGCGCCAGCTTGAGCGCTTAGATCAATATTTAGATTACGCCTTGGCTGAACTCAACCAAGGTATCGATTCAATCGACTTTAGCATCGATGAGTCGTTTGAAACGGATCGTGAAAAAGCGCAGTGGGCTGCCGATGACGAAGCTCTGCAAGATTTATGGCGCAAGCGCCTAAAAGATGAAGTGTTACGCTTAAAAATCGCCAACAAAGAACCCAAAGCGATCGAGAAACTGTTGGTTAAGCGCTACAAGAATCAACAGAAGCGTTTGCAACAAACGCGCAGTGAAGATGTTTTCCAAGCCTACATCAACTCGTTTGCACAAACCTATGATCCACACACAACCTATCTGTCGCCGGATAACGCAGAAAACTTTGACATCAATATGAGCCTGTCTCTCGAAGGCATTGGCGCGATGTTGCAAGGCGATAATGAACACGTGAAAATTGTGCGTTTGATTCCTGCAGGCCCTGCGGAAAAAAGCAAGCTGGTTGCTCCTGCCGATAAGATCATTGCGGTTGGCCAAGAGAATAAAGAGCTGGTCGACGTGATCGGTTGGCGTTTAGATGAAGTGGTTAAACTTATTCGTGGCCCGAAAGGTTCACAAGTGCGCTTGGAGATTATCCCTGCCAGCAATGCACCAGGAGATCAAACCAGCAAAGTAGTAACCCTGACCCGTGAAGCGGTCAAACTGGAAGAACAGGCAGCGAAAAAATCGATCCTCCATCTTGATCAAGACGGCCGCAAGGCCAAGCTTGGAGTAATTGAAATCCCTGCCTTCTACTTAGACTTTAAAGCGTACCGTTCCGGCGATCCTGAATACAAAAGCACTACCCGTGACGTTAAGCGTCTGATTACTGAGCTGCAAAAAGAACAAGTCGAAGGCATTGTCATTGACCTGCGTAACAACGGTGGTGGCTCATTACAAGAAGCCACCGAGCTGACCGGTTTATTTATTGAGCAAGGTCCAACCGTACTGGTGCGCAACAGTGATGGCCGCATTGATGTTTTAGCCGATGAGCAAAAAGGGGCTTTCTACAAAGGCCCGCTGACCGTATTGGTCAATCGCTTATCGGCTTCAGCTTCAGAAATTTTCGCAGGTGCCATGCAGGATTATCACCGCGCCTTGATTATTGGCGGACAAACCTTCGGCAAAGGCACAGTGCAAACAATTCAGCCACTGAATCATGGCGAACTGAAGCTGACTCTGGCTAAGTTTTACCGCGTCTCAGGGCAAAGCACCCAGCACCAAGGGGTGATTCCTGATATCAGCTACCCTGCTGATATGGACATCAATGAAATTGGTGAAAGCGCACTGCCTGAAGCCATGCCTTGGGATAGCATTAAGCCTGCATTAAAACCTAGCAGCGACCCGTTCAAGCCCTTTATGGCCGAACTCAAAGCACGTCACGATGCACGTACAGACAACGACCCTGACTTTGTCTTTAGCCGTGCACGTCTCGCGCTCACTCAGCGTTTAATGCAAGACACTAAGGTCAGCCTCAACGAAGTTGAGCGTCGCGCGCAGTACGCAAAAATCGAGCAAAAACAACTCGACATTGAAAATGCTCGCCGTGGCAAAAAAGGTGAAGACTTGCTAAAAACCATGATTAAAGAGGACGAAGACGAGCATGTCGCTGAACTCGAAAAAGACAAGCAGCTCAAACCTGAAGATGATGCTTACTTAGCAGAAACCGGGCGCATTTTATTGGACTGGTTAAGTTTAAAACCCATCGCCAGCCGCCAATAAAATTGACTGAAGATTAATGTTAAAAAAATTATCCCGCCAATTGGCGGGATAATTATATCAGTAGCCGACAAGCAACAATTCCTATGATGATCCGATTACTATCATCTAAGCCAAGCCCTGCTCGAGTGCCAACTGCCGTCTAATACGCTCTGCATCCTCAGCGCTGGCGGCTAATTGTGGGCCGCCCTGTTCGTATAAGGCTAATAAGCGTTGTAAGGCTAATGGGTGTCCAGCACGCCCAGCCAACTCCCACCAATGCGCAGCTTGGAGTGCATTGGCAGGCTCATTTAGCATACCGTTGAAGGCCTGCAAACCGAGCTGATAGGCTGATTTTGCATCCCCTGCTTGTGCGGCCAAACGCAGCAAGCGTAAACCTTCATTTTTAGCGGCTAAACCTTGTCCGCGGTGCAACAAAACGTGGCCATAGAAAGCGCGTGCAGACACATCATCATAACTACTCATACGTGCAAAACGTTCTTGCATCCACTGCCAGACACGCGGGTTTTCAACAGCCCAGCGCTGATTAAACAGCTTACGCGCAAGGCTATAACCGACTTGCGCGCGTAACTTTGCAAATAACATATTCACACCTCCGGATAACTAAATCGATACACCTGTGCTAACTCAGCCTCTAACCAAGCTGCCACAGTAGCTTCATCTGTGCCCCCCTGAAAGCGTCCGAGTTGTTGCACGCATTGGATAAAGCCCAATTGCGGATGTGCCGGTCGTGCTTGACTGACCACCAAAGCACTGCGTAACGGCCAGCCTTGCGCATGATCTGTGCAAGCCAATTGCTCAAGCGCCAAAGCTAACCGCCGCACACTGGGTGCTGGCAGTTTTAGCTGCTCAATCACTTGACGGTACGTCATCACCCTACGCTGCTGCTGAGCCTCTGCCAACAGCCTGAATAAACCGCAGCGCTGCTCATCAGTAAGCGCCAACGTTTTACTCATTTTGCCAACCGGACACCTTTAAAGCGCGAGCTAAAGTGCGCTTCAAGACATCGCTGACTTCACGCTCGCCGCTTTCAATCATCTGCAAATAGTGCGGGCTGATCCCGGCTTCGCGAGCCACATCTTCTAAGCTCAATGCGGCTTGCTCGCGCAATGCTTTAATCTCTCGTAAATGAGCTAAGACAGGGGCCGCTTCAACCGTGGGTTTATCGCGCCCTGCATCTTTGAGTAACTGCTGATATTGCTCCCAGGGCAACACGGCATATTCAGGTTTACCGTCACGTGCAATCACTTGTACATTCATAGTGTTATCCAAAAGATTGAAGATCTTGCGCAATACTACGCCACAGCGCTGGAGAATTCATGCCTAGCGCACGCTGTAGAAATTATAGATGGTGACTCTAGCTGATGCCTGCCAATAACTCATAACAAACACTGGTATAGAGAAAGGCTAAGTGAGCTCAAGCTTTTTCATGCGTTATAACCCGTAGAAAGTAAAACGCCCTGACATGAGCAGGGCGTTTACACAGCACAATGAAGGTTTTACTCTTCGATCACTGCTGCTGGCTCATCACTTTCAGTTGTATCAGCTGCTGGCTGACCCACGATGTCTAATAATTCAACTTCGAAAACTAAAGTTGAATTTGCTGGAATCGCAGGCGTTGGGCTTTGCGCACCATAAGCCAATTCGCTTGGAATATAGAACTTGTATTTTTCGCCAACTTTCATCAGCTGTAAGCCTTCAACCCAACCTGGAATCACGCCACCTACTGGGAATTCAACTGGCTCACCGCGCTCAATCGAACTGTCAAAGACTGAACCATCAACTAGGGTGCCTTGGTAATGAACGCTAACCACGTCACTGACTTTAGGCTGTGCGCCTTCAGCTTTTTTAACTACTTCATACTGCAAGCCAGATTCAGTGGTCTGCACGCCATCACGCTTAGCATTTTCAACTAAGAAATCAGCGCCGGCTTTCGCAGCTTCATCATTCAGAGCGGACATGCGCTCTTGAGCACGCGCCTGTAAGAAACCAAAGGCTTCCATTAACTCTTCGTCAGTTAGACGCTGGTCTTTTTTCGCCAATGCATCTTCAATGCCTAAAGCCACCGCTTGCGAATCTAGGTCATCCATGCCTTCTTGACTGAGGTTTTTACCCATGCTTAAGCCAATACCGTAAGAGGCTTTTTGCGCTGGTGTTTTTAGCTCAGCACTGTCTGCAGCTTTGTTATCACAGCCCGCTAATACCAGACTTAATACAGCAACCGAAGCCGCTAAACGATGTAACTTCATTATATTGTCCTTACCTTATGCCTTACGGCTTTCATGGGTGCAAAGGTCGTGATGTTAACAGGCGACCCTATTGACTGGCTACCGTCTTAAGAAGGTAAAACTGTGGGTTAGTTCAATACTTTAGCAGCGGTGCTGAGTCATTGGTTCAGCGCACGTCTATTACCCTTAAGTTGTCTTCCACACCTATAAGCAGGCCACGCTAATCCATTTTGCACAGCCCTGTATGAACGGGCCATGCCCGTGACCAATCTACACCAGTACCGCTGATTCTGGCGCTGTACCAGCAGGGGTTATGGAGTGCTTACTTGTTTGCCAGGCGGCGGTCGCGGACATGGTCCGCTCATACAGGGGTTGGTGGGTTGGCTTGCGGCTTCTGTGCTGCAGCCTGCTAATGGCACAAGCTCTGTAGGAACGGGCCATGCCCGTGACCAATCGGCCCCAGTACCGCTGATTCTGGCGCTTTACCAGCGCAGGTTCTGGGCGTGCTTATTTGTTTGCCAGGCGGCGGTCGCGGACATAGTCCGCTTATATGGACCCACCCGTTGTTGCAAGCCATTTTTGGCGTCAACAGAGGTTAGATTTGCACGCTTATATCCGG
>JBLWZG010000026.1:0-15246 GCA_048266525.1 Pseudomonas sp. | reverse complement strand
TAACCAATTACATAGCCAGGTGCTTGCTGAAGTCAGGAGGATTTAGAAATCAGCTACACCCTTAAATGCGAAGAGCCTTTAAACCTAGATAGGCAGCACTTATTTAAAAGCACAGGCCCAAACGCAGACTGTTTTTTCAACCCCTCTGGGACAGGCTGGAGACGACTGCTTTTTATCGTGACTGCAGCGCTCCTGAGCTTTGGTTTATCTGCCCTGAATTAGCACTTGATTTATTTCAAACATCTGACAAAGCCTTACACTTACTGGCTTTTGGCGGCTTATTACAGGTCGCAATCATGCCCTACCTATACAGGATGATAGGTAAAAACCAGTTGCTCCCCAAAAAACTTACGATCAAAATCCGTCACATCAAAAACTTGGAGTTTAAAACTGGGCACGCACAGGGCACGGTTTGGGCACGGAGGCTGTTTAGGCGATTATTAAACAAGGAATTACAGGCATAAAAAAACCCCTAACTTATTGAAAGTTAGGGGTTTAGTATCTGGTTGCGGGAGCAGGATTTGAACCTACGACCTTCGGGTTATGAGTGCGTCAACCCTCCATGTGCTTCTAATATACATAAAGCTACACCCCCTGTCAAACGTGGATTACAGGCTATTATAGGCAATTACTGCTGATCTTGAAATCGACTAAAGTCAAAAATATTATTCACAAAACTTTTCTTATATTTGGCCTTTTCCTCGGGCACAGTCCGTGACTTTCGCCATTATCAGTACCGTTCAGAGTAGCTGCCTGACTCGTATCCGCGACTCACGCCGAAAGCAGATCAGTTAAAAGTAGACCCAGCTGTACGCGTCGCATTCTGTCGCGCCTCTAAGCAATACTTTCTATCTCAGGATCAAAGGAAGTATTACGTGAACCGATTAATCAAAGAAAATATTGAAGCACTTCTGCAAGATATTTCTACCAGCAAGCGGATGGGTCGCCGGCTGATAAACTTGGCTGGTGTTCTCAGTGACGTGGAGACACCGTCTTATATTCAAGAGCAGCTAAACCGCCTTTCTAAATTAATCATTCTGCAGGATTCGTTTGATGCATTACTCGCTCCTATGAGCCAACTGTCACGCACAGAGCTTTCTTATCTTGTTGATACGCAGGTATTGAAAACTATGATGTCGAGTTTAGATATTTCTTGTCAGAACATTTCCTTAGTGGATGACATTAATTACGCAGAACTAACGGCTTGGGTGATTCATCTGGCGCAAAAACGAAAAATTATTAACTTGAAGCCTGTCATAGAGTGCGAGGGATAATTATGTTTGCAGCGATAGCGTCTCTAGAGCCGGTCAAGACGAGAATCATTGATTTCCAAACTCAACGCGAATCCATGCAAATGCGCATGTATCAAAACGACCCAACCTCTAACTTCGGGGAGAGCTTTATTACTTTTGCAATTGATGCCCCTGAAAGTTACCGTCTAGAAGACAGTGCTGCTGAGTTTGTTTTCTTTATCGACCCTCAGCCTACGAAGCGTGAGTTAGGTTGCAATGGATATCAGATTGTAGCCAGCCAGTTAATGCCTTCTATATCCTGCCTTGGATGGGCCAATCAGGTGATTGACTGCGTACAGCTGGCTATGTGCGGAGACTGGCCTGGGCGTGACCTGCAAGATTTCCGTGAGTTTTTACAAGCCTGTCAAAGCAGGCAGTTAAGTTTCAGCATTGTAGATTTTGACTGGGCGGAGCCACTGCAACTGCTTAACCAACCACTTGCTGGCTTCCGCACGCTCTACGTGGTTATCCTAGGCGATGCATTTCCTGACCTGAATAGCTGTGCCGCGCTAGTCAATGCAATAGAAACATCAAACCCAAATATTGTAGAGTTGCGTTTCGGTAACGAGATACGGCCGAAAGCGCCTTGTAATGCCTTATTATTGGGTGGAATGCATAGCTGACAATGTAATGCCCACCCATCGATTAATCAGCAGCAGATAAGGAAGTTCTATTGCCCAGCAACTCAACTCGTCAAACACTTGCTCGCCAGTGGGAGCTGCTTACTTTGTTACCGAATAAAGCCCCTGGCCTCAGTGCCGCCTGCTTGCAGGAACAATTAAAAACAGCTGGGTACACAGTCAGCAAGCGCACAATTGAGCGTGACCTAATAGATCTTTCTCGTCAGTTTCCACTGCAATGCAATGATAAAGGCATACCTTATGGGTGGCATTGGATGGCTGGGGCTTCAAGCAAAATTCCCGGAGTCTCCGTGAGCGAAGCACTGACATTGCAGTTACTTGAAGGCAGCCTAGCCACATTAATTCCTAGTCATATGCTGAAAACACTTGAACCTCGCTTTCAGCAAGCTAAAAGCAAACTCCAGTCGTTAAGTGCCGAAATACCTGCAGCTGCCTGGGTAAATAAGGTGGCCTACATCCAGCCAGAGTTTCAACTACTAGCACCGGAAGTGAGCGAGTACTGTTTAGAGGCGATTCAAGATGCCTTGCTTTACCAGCGGCGAGTTGATTGCATCTACTATGCCGCCCACAAAGATCGTGAGTATCAGTTAACTTTGAATCCACTTGCTCTTGTACAGCGCGGCCAAGTGACCTACTTAATTGCCACAGCAGAGCCCTTTGATGACATCAGGCAATATGCTCTCCACCGTTTTCGCAATGCACAGATACTTGAGGACTCGGCATTAGCCCCTGAAGACTTTGAATTGCAGAACTACCTGCAAAGCGGTGCCATGCAATTTGGTGAGCCAGCCACATTAAAAGTTGAGGCATGGATTAATTCAGGACTTGCACGACTTTTACGTGAAACCCCAATCTCGGCAGATATGCAGTTGGTTTCTGACGCAGACGGCTTCAACATGACAGCAACGGTAAACGATAGCTGGGAACTGCAGTGGTGGATACTGTCTCACTCTGGCTCTATTCAGATTCGAAAACCTAAAAAGTTACGAGACAACATTACTCAACGCTTAACCTCTGCTTTAGAAATGCACAGGCAATAACACGCCTGCATGATCAATATATCAAGGAACAAATCTATGCCTGGCATCGACAATGTAGGAGCAGCATTTAAAGCGTTCATGGGCTCGATCAGTCATGAGCGCAAAGCCATTATTTCGACACTCAATAATGGCTTTGAAGGTTGGCTAAAACTGGAGTTTTATACTTGGCTGATCAAATCGTATGATCTTGATTACACCGCTGCGCACTACCACGACCGTGACGCGGGAATGGAGTACACCATTGATCTAGACCAGCGCTTTGCCGCAATAGATCGCACAACCAAACAATGTGACGTGTGGGTTCGGGATGGTGAGACAAGCAAATATCACTACATTGAGCTGAAAGCCCCCTTTGCCAATACCAATCAAGGCAAACTCATGCAAAGCGCTGCTGATGACTACTGGTATATGTCGCGTTTGAAAGCCTCAACAGAGTTAGTGGCGACAGGCAGCGCTATTGTTTTTGGTGTGGGTTTTTCAGATAACGCAAACGTTGCTGCCGCTCAAAATACTCATGTCGATTCATGGCAGAAGCATATTGATTATGTGCGTAGTTACTCAGGCTTGAGTACAGAGCTCACCCTTTCTGACGAGAGTGAGCACAAGGCTATACAGTGGGCTGTACTGACACATCGGTACTGATTTGCGTTCTACAGATTTCAGGCTTTATCAGGAGCATCGTCGCACGAGCAGCCTTGAAGATATACAGCAAACTGCTGGTTGCTTATACGCCAATGGCGTATCGTCGAGTCTATGGTTTTATAGGAACTACTGTGCTCGCCAAACACTTAAGTGGAGTGCTGGCGATGTGATTGACGGTGCTAGCGGTATACGCAAAATCAAAGTGCCAACCAGAGCTCACCGTAAGTGTGGACGCTCAAAATATTTATTACTGCTTTATGGCAGTCACGCAGATTGTGCTGCTGATGATTTAACGCCGGCAGAGAGCAAGGCACTTAAGCAAATTACTGAGTCATGGAGATAATACTATGAGCACTTTCTTCGACGAGCTATTGGAGAGCGTTCAACAGATGGATGAAGTAGTTAAGGGAGAGCGTGCACCGTCCCGCGAGTTTCATGTTGATGCTACTCAGGTAAAAGTAATTCGTAAGGCCACAGGATTGACCCAGGTCAAATTTGCTCAATGCATTGGTATTGAAGTCGCTACTTTGCGTAATTGGGAGCAAGGCCGCCGTGAACCGACCGGCCCAGCCAAAGCGTTGTTGACGGCAATTAAAAATGACCCTAAGCATGTATTACAGGCGCTGGGAGCTTAAGATAAAAAGCTTGTTATCAAACCGTCTTTTAAGAGCTTGGCGGCCAGCCGCTTATATTGTAGGGGGCGTTAATCTGCAGGCGGTGATTTGATAGGCTGCTGGAGTCACACGCATATAGGCAGTGTCATGGTCAGCCAATAGGCTTATATAAAGAAGCAATATGGGTTGCCTATTGCTACTAGTATTTTCAATATCAAATGTAACGCTGATATATTTTTAGCCGCCACCGCGCAGATAGAACTAGGAATTTCATCAATGAAAGAATCACAACAGATCGAGTTTAAGCGTCAGTGGAAGGACGAGTGGCTTAAATGGGTCAGCGCATTTGCTAACGCAGAAGGTGGTGTGCTGATGGTCGGTTATGACGATCATGGGCAGGTGGTCGGCGTCGAGCAGGCAAGCAAATTATTGGAAGATATCCCCAACAAAATTCGCGACATATTGGGCATTGTTGTGGATGTGAATCTCAAGGTTGCTGACGGCCTAGAAACCTTACACATTCAAGTACCTGCTTACCCTTATCCAGTGAGTTATAAAGGGGAATACCATTACCGCAGCGGTAGCACCAAGCAAGAGCTTAAAGGCGCTGCCTTGGATCGTTTTCTACTTCGTAAACAAGGTCTACATTGGGATGCCGTTCCTTTGCCTGGGCTTGAAGTCAGTAGCCTAGATGCAGCTACTTTCAAGAAATTCAGCGAGTTTGCGATCAACAGCCAGCGCTTGCCAGCAAGCATCATCAACGACAGCCCTCAGCTACTACTAGAACGCTTACGCTTAACTCAGAGTGATTACTTAAAACGCGCTGTCGCTCTACTGTTTCATCCTGATCCAGAGCGGTTTGTCACAGGCGCATGCATTAAAATCGGTGCTTTCGGCGTCAACGATGCTGACTTGCTGCATCATGATGAAGTGGTCGGCAACCTCTTTACCCAGATTGAAAACACTATTGAAGTGCTCAAGCTTAAATACTTGAGAGCCTTAATCAGCTATGACGAACTTTACCGCAAAGAAAGCTACCCTGTTCCTTTGGCCGCTTTGCGCGAAGCTCTTTTAAACGCTGTAGTTCATAAGGATTATGCAAGCGCCACTGCTATTCAAATCAGTGTGTATCCTGACAAACTCATGATCTGGAATCCCGGCCATCTGCCAGAAAGCTGGACGCTAGATAAGCTGATGTCCAAACATGCGTCATGCCCATTTAACCCAGATATAGCCAATACATTTTTCCGTGCAGGCTTGATTGAATCTTGGGGGCGCGGCATAGAGCGCATTATTGATACATGCAAGCAGGGAAACTATCCCGCGCCAAAATGGCAGCTTGAGCCTGGTGGGTTATGGGTTGTTTTTGAGTTTCCTAGAGCGCATGTCCGCCAACTGCCAGATGAAACCGGACAAGCTACCGGACAAGTCGCCGGACAAGCTGAGGCTTGGGTGTTGGAAGTGCTTCAAGTTTGTAGTCGCTCAGAGCTAACACGCAGCCAAATTCAAGAAGTCACTGGCATCAAGCATAGAGAAACCTTTCAAAATAATTATTTAAACCCTTTGCTTGCAGATGGATTAATTGAACGTACCATCCCAGACAAGCCCACTAGCCCAAAACAAAAGTACAGAATTACTGTTGCGGGTATTAGGTTTTTAAATAATAAATAACAGACTTATAATGTAAGTATCAGAGCATTACGACTTGCTGGTCACTGCGAAAGTATTGGCGTCTTACTTCTGCGTAGCAAGTCTAGCAGTATATATTTAAGGTATGCCACTGGCTGTCACCACACTGCTACATCATTTACGCTGGCCGTTGATCACATGGCCTTCGTTGTCTTGTGCCAAATCGCCTTCAGCCTACGCCTCGCAGAGCTGCCCTTGCCATTTGCTAGTAGTTGGCATCTAATGACGGCTATAAATAACTAAGGATGGTGACCTTCCTACAGGACTTTCACCTCATTAGTTCATGCCCATGCTGGGCATACACAAGTAAATTAAAGCTACGCCCAAGGCGAATCTGATTTAGGCGTTAGGCATACAAGGAGTTCCAGTTGGCTACTGTCACATTTCCAAGTAATTGCTCAGAAAATTCAATTTTTAAATTTTGTTCTGATGTTTTTAGTCATGCAGGTGAAGACAAGCTTGTAATTGATTTTAAATATATGGGTAGAGTTGAACCATTTACAATGGTTTATGTGGCTAAAATAATTAGAGACTTTAATAGAAGCAACCCTAGCACCCAAGTCTTATGTTGTGGACATAAAGTTAAAGAGTACGCGGCTAACATGGCTTTCTTCAGAGCTTTTGGGCTAAAACATGGAAGAGAGCCGGGATGTACTGATGGAAATAGAAATTTTGTCCCATACACAATTCTTAGAGTTCAAACCATTGTTGATGAGGCATCAAAGGAGTGGGAGGTTGAGCAGAATATAATAGAGCGGCGTGCTGAGAATTTAGCAAAAGTGTTATCGAGAGAGGACAGCGGTAATTTAGTAGATGCATTGACATTTTCTATTCGGGAAGTTATGAGAAATGTGTTTGAGCATAGTGACTCTAAGACTATTGAATATTGTGCTCAATATTGGCCGTCTTATAATAAAGTAGAAATAGCTGTAATAGATAATGGAATTGGTTTGAAGAGATCTCTTTCTGCTAACCCTTTTGTTCAGGTAGATACTGATTCAGATGCTATTCAACAAGCTTTAATGCCAGCGATTTCAAGTAAGAATTATAAAGGTGCAAAAATAAACAAAAACGATCCTTGGCACAATTCAGGGTTCGGGCTTTATATGATCAATAGGATATGCAGGCTTGGCGGTAACTTTACAATTTGTAGTGGTAACCATGGTATTAAGTTGAATAGTGTTGGAAAAGAGCATATTGAGTTAGGACATTACTGCAAAGAGACTGCTATTCGTATGGTCCTAAATACTAATAAATTGCATAAGCTGAGTGAAATGCTTGCAGAATTTAGAGACGATGGTTATGAGGTTGCTAAGCAAATTAATGGTGTCGGGATTTATACTGCATCTGCGGCCTCACAAATGTTATCGCGTGATTTTAAAATAAATTTATAACAAATTACTGCACGCAGACTCGAGCAAGGCCTTATACGTAACTGTAGCTTCATACAATGGATTAATTTATGAAAAAAATAGCATTTCAAGTTGATACAAGACTAGTAAAATTACTCGCGGAAAATTATCGATCGACTGAGAGGGCTCTCAAAGAGTTGGTAGATAATGCTTGGGATGCTGATGCTTCATCAATTAATATTTCTCTTCCAGAACCTATGAGTGATAGTCCTATTACTGTGCATGACAGTGGCTCTGGAATGACTGAGCAAGAATTATTGAGAGAATATTTGTTTATTGCCAGTGATCGTAGAAAACGACGAGGTGAGCTTACAGCGGTAAAGAAGCGAAAAGTTAAAGGCAAGAAAGGTATAGGTAAATTTGCAGGGTTAATGATAGCAAACTCAATGCGATTAGAAACATGGTCCAGAGGGAAAAAATGCGAGTTTGTAATAACAACAAATGATTTCGAAAGCGCAACTGATATCGAAAACTTGCCTCTAGATCTTATGGTTGAGGAATGCGATAAAGAGACTCAGGGAACCAAGATTACGCTATCAGATCTCGTTCATGGGCTAGCATTCCCGAATCCAGAAAAAATGCGGCAGTTATTGCTTCAAGAATATGGTCGAGAAGAAGGCTTTAATATAAAGGTTAACGATAAACTCTTAGGTATTGATGATATACAGGGGAAATATACTACACATAATGCAGAACTTCCGTCTGCTGGAAAAATGAAGCTAGAGTTCACAGTGTCGAACCAAAAAGGAAAGTTGAAACAGCCAGGAATATCTATAAGAGTCGGCGGTAAAGTTGTTGGTAGCCCTAATTTCTTTGGATTAGATCAGGAAGATGATTTCCCTCAAAAATTATTGGATAAAATATATGGCGAGGTAGAGGTTGACGGCTTATTTAGCCACGTAACTGCTGACTGGGGAGCATTAGTAGAAAATAGCGAGCTGTATCAAGAGGTTGCAGAATACATACGACCAATCATCAAAGAGAAAATTAAAGAAGAATATGGTCGCGAAATGAATCTTGCACAAGCAAGATTAAAGAAAAAAATTAATGAACGACTCGCAGAATTGCCAGAATATAAAAGGCAGTACGCCGACAAAGCCATAAAGTCAATTCTAGGCAAGTACTATGGAGAGCCTGAATCAAAATTAGAACCTATAGTGGGAGTCTTGTTAGATGCTCTTGAACGAACAGACTATCGTGCGATATTGGATTACATACATGATGCTGAACACTCAGATATAGCTAAGTTAGCTGAAGTATTGTCTGAATTTGGCTTGGCAGAACTTGCAATCGTAGCTGAGCAAGCAAAAAGCAGGTTAGAGTTCCTTGATCGGTTTGAGGAGCTTTGCAAAAAAAATGATACAGAGGAAAGTGTGGTTCACTCTGCACTTGAAAAGTGCCTATGGGTGTTTGGTGTTAAGTATTCGGTGTTTAGCAGTAATAAAACCCTAAAGCGGCAGGTTGAAGACTATTTAGATAAAGAATATTCAGGTGAAAGAGCTACTAAACGCCCAGATCTTCTTCTAAGCGCTAATTATGCAAATGAATATCTTTTGATCGAGTTTAAGCGACCAAGCCATAGTTTAAGATACAAAGATTATCAGCAGGCTACTGCGTATCGAAATGATTTTGTACCTTATACAAGTTCTGAGATAAAGATTCTGTTAGTTGGTGGGAAAAGAGGCCAAGACCTTCCCCCGCACTATAATAAAGAGCCTAATTCTCAGGTTGTTATTTTCGACGAAATCATTTCAAATGCAAGAAACCAGCTGAATTGGCTTTTATTAGAGCTTGGTGGCGAAGCACACGCATAGACAACATATAGTTTTACAGGGTCCACTTTCTAGCTCTCAGCCCCCCGCAACACCCTGCATGCGGCTCTTTGCAGGGTGTTTCATTAAGAGTGGTGAAGCTTAATCAACCGTCGCGTAACTCGCACAGACTCTGAGGCTTTAAGTAAGCATTTGGTAGAGCTTGATAAATCCCCGGAGTTTTAGAGCTGTGCCATGGAATACCGCATGCAACTGCAGCTTCCACTGTGATTGGTGGGTCATTTTATTGGCGTTCAAATACCACTCCAAAATAAGCCACCAGCAACCCAAACACCGCGCCATCTCGTGGTTTCTGCTTATCTACTGTAACTATCTGCAACTTCCCAATCATTGGATATCTGTGATCAGCTGGATTACGCTCTTGCTGAACATTGACCTTATCGCTCGGCAGCACCTTGCCGAGAAACTGCCCCAGAGCTTGTAGTTTAGGTAGGTTGCTTGAGTCATGACGGCAAATGACGCTCTTATCCCAGTGTCGGTAATTGTCATAAAAGTATTTTAGTGCCGTTTTAGCCAACTCCCTGTTCTGAGTAGATTGCAGTAGGCGCACACTGTTTTTGTAAGTTTGAGCAGCAATATCGCGCTCGAGCTTATACCGTGGTGGGCGAACGACGAAATAATGACTTGATGCTGTGGCGGGTGTCTTGAATATCTTACGTGGTTGTTTTAATCGAGAATTTTTAAACCGAGTGCTCGTTAAAAAAAGCTTTTTCAATTCGCTTATTTGTAATCGTGTACTAGCCTCATCTAGCTTATACATCTCAATCAGCTCATCACCAGTCTGCGACTGGCTCCAGCGCTCTAGAAAATCGCACCAGTTCTCGAATTTTAAGCTGCGTAAATCACGCAGCTTATTTGATGTGCCCGCTATCAGCCTTGCTAAGTTTTCGCTGTAAGATTGCCAATGCTTAGGATCACTAGCGGGCTGCAGTTTAAGCCGCTGCGGCAGCCAGCCTAAAATTTTTCCGCCATATTGGCGATTATGTTGTCGTAGGTTGTCAGCACTGATATCTAGCAAACTTTGCACGCAGAGCGCGACATCCAGAGAGCCTCTATATCGTTGCAGTTCACCATGCCCGGTTTTTTTATGATCAAAACTGTGCGGCCACAACAGATCTCGCACAATACAATCGAGGTTATGCGTGTAGTGCTGCAATGTCACATTCCCGCTGGAGTGGCCAACATGGCTGGAAATCTGGTGCAAATGCTTTCTGCTGGTTCCCTGCAGCATATGGTCTTGCCAATGCTCGGGCAGTTGTAATGGCTCAGTTAAGCCGTGACTCGCCTGAAGCGCATGGCTGGCAAAGCTGTGGCGCAGATGATGAAATCGCAGGTCTGGATCACCGGTTAACTGCCGCATCTGTTCGTGTAGGCTACGTTGCAACTCAGTGAAATCCATCGGTGTCTTGCCATTATCCTCAGAGAAAATAAATTTCCCCTGTACCTTTCCTTTACCAACCTTCACGCGCTGGGCTTGATGGTAGCTCAACAGTTCAGTACGTTCCTCACTGTTCATGAGTATATTCAGTGGCAACTGACGTCGGCTGCTCGTACTTTTCAGTTTGTTAAACTGATCAGTGCGGACTAATAAAGTGGCGGCATACCTTCCGAGATGTTTGGACTGCGCTGGAGATAATAGCTCCAACATCCCTGGGTACTGCAAATCCACTAACTGCAGGTGCCGTACCTCGCTAATGCGCAGTCCACATCGATATCCTAAAATCAGCACAATTAACTGTGCATGTGCAATGAGTGATGTATTTTTTTGTGATCTTAGGAACTGGTATAGCAGTTGATATTCAGTTTCTGTGATGATATTGGCATCCGGTAATGCGAAAAAACCTTCATCTGCGTAGCTGAGCTTTATGGGGGCAAGCTGCAGGATATTGCTTGCGTGAGCATGAAACCTGCGTAACAAATCTGCTTTATTTTGTCGCGTAATTGCTGAGGGTGTATTTTCTAGCATGGCCTCGTAGCCAGCCTGAAAATCCTCTGCTGTCAGTGATAACAATTCAATCTCATCAAAAGTGCTAAGAAGATTTTTCCCAATGCTGGTTAATTGTTGGTAGGCCGTACTGCGCCTAATCTCTTTTTTTCTAAGGCGCTTTTTGACCCAATCAATAAGGCAGTACAGCAACGGGCTCGCCAGCGCAGCCTCTGCTTTTAACTTGCCCAAACGCTCTAGTAAAGTTTTTAAACTTGGCTCTGTCGTTTGACTGCTTTTATATAAAGCAGTACGCACACCTGTAAAAATCAGATTCTTTTTACTATCGTTAATGGTTAATGCCACTGGCGCAATTATTGGTTCAGGTTCATCCATGGTCAGCCCAGCAATTTCATCAGCAGCCGATTGGATTAGAGCCTGTTGCTTCAATACTCGCAGCCACACCAACTCTGGCCAAGCGGTTGAGCTGCTTTCACCAGTGCAGTGCCGCACGAGATATGGCGGTAAAATCGTATGGTGGTACACACTGACAGTAGCGCGCCAGTGCCTTATTAGGGCTTGCTGTTCTTTGTATGTAGCTCTACCCAGAACACCACCTAATAATGAGCAGATAAACTGAGCTAGTGCTTGATTTAGCCAACGCCTTAGCTTGTTTTTATCCTCATACCCTTGCGGTAACTCAGGCAGTCGGATCAGTAAAATGAGCGATACGGGATCAGGAAACCATCTGCGTAAACCGCGCTCTGCGTGAGTATGTTTTGGGTAGTCATCCGTAAATAGATCGACCCACACGTATTCTTGGTGATAGCAAATTTTGTTTTTTGCATAGGGTAATTGCAGCATTGCTTTCGGATCTGCTAGACCGCCGAAAACTGTGGCGCTAAATAGCAGTTGCCCATAGGTCAGACTAACGCTCGGATTATTCGGCGGATTTACTAACCGCTCCTCAAACGCCTTGATTTGCTTACGCAATTGAGCTAACTGAATAAACCCATCGGGAGTAATGGGATTTTTCTCGCTGATGATGGTCATCTCAGTTGCTGGCAGCGCAACTTGCCAGCCAAGCTCTTGCGCTCCATTAGCCAGTCCAGCCCGCAAAAATCGACGCAGGTGGGTGGTTGCACGATTAGCGCTATCCTGCTCATCAATCCATGCATTGACCTCATCTATAGTTAGATTAGAAATTTGAATATTTTCTGCACCTAGCGCACAACCTGGAGCACGGGCATCCAATAGCTGCAGTAGTTTTTCCTGCTGGTTCAGCTGGTTTTCGGCTTGTTGTCTGCGCCGACGGTTATGCCCCAGAGCACCGTCTTGAGCTTTTATAAAAGGCCAGCCCAGCCAGTATCTCACCTCATGCATGGGCCAGTCCTCCCTGTACCGTCCAGCCAATCTGTTTTTCAATAGTATTGAGATAAGGCGCTAGCTCAACGGCTATGTCTATTGGGCTGATGCTGGATAGTTTTTGATGCGGCTCCTCACCGTGTTCCCAATGGCCCATAAAATATGAAACCATTTCGCCAGGTGCACCGAGTTCGACCAGACTGCTACGCAGGTAGTGTCGATTTGCATTCGCTCTGATTTCAAATGGAAAGTGCTCCTGCAGGTTTTTGGGTGAAACGGCTCTGGCCTGCAATGTATCAGTCAGAAAAAATAAAAATGGAATAGATAACTCATGGGTTGAAATATCAGTACCTTGGTAACGATGGCACAACTGATAGATTTCTGCCTGCATGCCGGACTTATGCGGCAGGCTCATCGCTAACTGCGTCAGATGTTCAGCATAACGATCAACCTGTTCAACAAACCGTTCGGTGAGTGGAATAATGCGTGAGTGCTGAAATAACGAATTGTCTTTATCGCTGATAACCATTAAGCCAGTTTCACGATCGAGGTGTCGCGGGTCGCTAATGGGGTCCAGTACAGCGCGGTATCCTGAGATAAATCCCAGCCAGACACTGATGTAGGCAACCAGCGAGTTATGCGCGTGACATAATCGCTCATCACCCGTAAAGCTGCGAGGGCTAAGTCTGGCATGGTGTTTTAGGTGCTTGCATAACTGAGCCACGAAGTTGGTTGGTAGTGCTAGGCTGCTGCCAATGCTATTTGCACCCTGTAATACTCGAGCTTTTTCACCGAGAACTGGCTGAACAACAGCTCCAGTTTTTACCCACTTTTTAATGAGTTTTTGAGCTGCTTTGACGACTTCGCTAATAAATGCAGCTGAGGTGCGTTGATAATAGTTAGCAACAACAGAGTGGCTATACTCCTGCTCAGTAATAAGCTGAACCAGTGCAGGATCCTGCGTGCACTGCTCAACTGCCATGCGCATAACCAAACCTAGACGATGCTCTGTCCACCGAGTTGCGTAAGTTTGGTTGATTTTTTTCAGAAGCTCACGAATCCATTGTTCGTGGTCATCTGCGTACTCAAACAACGGAACTCGTTTTCGGCTGGTAGCGCACTGCAGCTTGCGTGTCGCTAGGTCAATTACTGCCTGAGTAGCAACTGGCGGCAATCTGAAATCGAGCACGTCCTGCAGTTGAATATCATTATGGTAAAACGGCTCATTTGCCAGTAAAACACCACCAACTGCGCCCAATGAGTGGGGGTTCGCTGTTGATTTTACTGGAAATGCTAAACAGCTTTCATCTATGAGTACGGCAAATAATGCTCGTTGAGCAGCCTCGTAATCAACTTTATTTTGGAAAACAAGTAATTTACGCAGCGAATCTAATTTACGACCCGTATACAGTCTCAATAGGATGCTCACCTTAATTTCGTCATGCTGGTCGCTATTAAGGTTTGGTAGATTTTTCTTAATAAAATCATTGGCCAAACAATGGAGTAACGCTTGAACTTCATACGGGGTTGGCATTTCCACTCTATTAGGTAGGGATTGTGCTGACTGCACAATCGATGCCTGTACCCGTCGACGATTGCGATGCCGTATTAATCGCTCATCCGATTGAACACTGCGTGGTGCAGTTGGATCTGTGACGATAACGGTTGCTAGAGTTGCCATTTCAGCGGGATTCAAACCTTGTTGCTGTAATGATTTTTTACTGCGGTTATCCGGTACCCGCATGGTGGTCTCAAAACTAGGCATCTGTTTGCTAGACTCATCAGTGAAATCGGATTCCTGCAAGCTGATTTTCTGACCACTGCGCTGCGTTTGAGTGCTAATTCTCATGCGGTAATGGCGTGATGCTCGCGACCGCTGCTCAGCGACAGACTCTATTAGCAGTCGTAATCCGGCACCCCATCGGGTGGTAATGGAATGCCGCTCAATCCATTCCTCTAACTCAGCCTGTACCTCAGTCAGTGAAACGGCATCACGCCAGTCAGGTAGTGGAACTGTTGGTCTTTTAGCTATTTTTTCTAGATCGCGTATTTCACGCAAACCAGCCTCAAAACCACTACTTAACTCTTGAATAATCCCAGCTTTTTGCATTTGCTGGTAGGTAATTGCAGCACTCATGCCAATCAGGTGAATCGCTCGAACTTTTTCAGCTTCTCCTGTTGAGTAATCAACTTCTGAAGCCGTCAGCGTGGCATAAATTGGATAGCTGCCAATTAGCTTTAATGGTCTGACCTGTTCGTTTGGCTGAATATCTGCCAGCACTCTAGGAATGTTAGGTCGCTGCGACTGAATACCTCTCAGTAAGACTCGCCATTGCTCTGTAGGTAATTTGTCTAAACCTAGCTCTGCAGCAAGCTCTGGATGAAGGTTAACATCCAGTAACTCGATCAGATTTTCTGCCACTGCAATAAATTGCTGTAGGTTTTTCGGTGCTTGAATCCAGCTGCACAGCTGGGTAAAAAGCAGCTCATCAATAGCACAGAGTTTGATTAAAGGACTCATGTTATCTGTAGAAAATTTACACTCTGTCATGCTAACTCCAATACTCAGGCGTTAATTTTTAACTGTTTGACCATCAGCTCTAAAGGACTTTTTTTTTGAGCTGAGTTCGCAGATCCCGCGCACTGATTCTCAACGCGCTTGTTAAAAACGCATCGTTCTTAATTAACTGTAGTAGCTCTGGGCCGGCATGGCCTTTCGTAAGCGTAACAACACCCACACCTAGCACAACTGCGATCATTCGTTAGAGCATGCCGATGCTTAGCTAAGCTTGATA
>JBLWZG010000025.1:0-15853 GCA_048266525.1 Pseudomonas sp. | reverse complement strand
ACCAGCGTACGGCCCACAGAATGATGTCACGCTGAAAATGCCGGCCTTTGAATGGGTTCATGTGCAGCTCCATCAGCAAAAGGGGATGATAAGTTTATCACCACCGACTATTTGCAACAGTGCCACAATTACTAAGACGGAAGTTGCTAAGCATTTCGGCGTATCACGAGTAACCCTGAACGCCTCACTAACAAGAGAGGGTTATCCAGAAAACCCTGCTCAACTATAGCAAGCTCACGGCGCACTCTTGAGCGGCGCATTGGCAAGTGGAGTTACTCTTGCGTAGCGGCCAGGCCCAAGATGGGGCTTACCCCGTACGTTTACCGTTGGCGAGTAATTTTCAGATTTTACATAAACCACAAAATATTCAAAGCAGGAAATGGCTATCAAACACATAGCGCAAATCAAGAAGCCGGCAAATAGCCGGCTTCTTCTAACATATAGTTAAATTTTACTGAAAGCTCATATTAAGCAATCCATTACGCATACTCCCCCGTAAAGTGATCAAATCCATTGCTAACAGCAAACTCAACCTCATCACCGAGAGCTTTGAAATGCGCTCTACCGCAGTCGATCTTGGCTTTCTCAGCAGGGCGCAGAGCATCCGTAAACAAGCTACCTTTAGTTTCCACGACAAAGTACAGCTTGTCTTTGCCATCCACCTCAATTAACACAGCCCAATCAGGGTTGTAGCCGCCCAGCGGGGTGTCAATTTTGAACCAGTCCGGCAGCTTGGCGTACAGCTTAATATCGTCACTGCGCTCAAAGGCCCGGGCAAACTCGAGCTCAACATCTGAGTCATACACCACATGATCAAATACGGATTTCTGGCTCGCCACCATGTTTTGCTGCAGATAACCAAACAGCTCGTTATCGCTGAATAGTTCTTGCGCATAGTACTGGTCATCACCAATTTTGTGATAGGTAATGCCATCCACAACAAACAAACGCATCTGATTCTTAATGATGCTGGCAACCTGTTCGATAAATTTTTGTGGATTGTTTTTGAAAGATTCCAAGCGACCGCTATCGTTAATAATTTTCACAATAGTGCGGCGAGTTAAATTGGTTTCGTTCTGTAAATAAGTAATCAGATCTGGCAGCTCAAAGGCGCGTGACTCATAAATGTTCGCAGTTTCTTGAACGTGCTCTGTATGTACGCCACCACGGTTAATCTCTGTAGTGGCTTTGCGGTAAATAAAGCGTGCTTTACCGACTTGAAGGTTGTTTTTAATCTCCTCGGCGCACTTGACAGTAAGCGCATCCACATCAAAATCGACTCTAAAAGTGGTGCGATACTTAATGCGATCCCATAGTTCCTTAAACTCAGGACTTAAGAACACAGCTTTATTAAGCGATACTTTTTTCTTATCGGCATTGTTTTTAATATTTAGATTGCCCGATACTTTTTTCAGTACAGCGGCAATTTGTGGCATGTGTTCTTTAAACGCTTCAGGTAAGTCGAGGCTGCCGTCTTTTAAGGCGGTTTTCAAAGAGTCCTGCACTTTGCCTTTTGCATCGATATAGCCTGAAGCTTGCATGTGCTCCCATAGCTTTTTCGACGCATCAACACCCAAGTACTCATGATTATGTTCATTTACCGGCACCACGATATTGGCAAATAAATGTTTTTCAACCACACCGAATTTAATACCTGTCTCTTGCTCAATTTCTTTTTGCAGTTGCTCGGCAAACTCCTCGTAAGACTCATTTGCCATAACCGTTAGCGTATTCACCTCAAAGCCATGCACACGCTCACCTTCTTGGTTAACGCAGATACGCAGGCCACGACCAATCTCTTGGCGTTTTTTAATCACAGAGTTGGTTTCATTCAGGGTGCAAATCTGAAAGACGTTAGGGTTATCCCAACCTTCTTTTAATGCTGAGTGTGAGAAAATGAATTTCAGCTTGGATTTAAAGCTGAGCAGTCTTTCCTTATCCTTCATAATCAAGTTATAAACGCTCTCGTCAGCGACGGTAGCGCCGGAGGTGTCCTTGACCATTTCATTGCCTGCTGAGTCTTTCTTTTTATCAATGGCAAAATAACCGTTATGCACACCTGTGGCAGCTGTTTCTAAATCTGCGCCTTCAAACAGCGTACTGTATTTAGGCTTACGAATAGCATTGGTATATTCCTCTTCAAACATCACCGCGAACTTGCCTTTCTGAGCGTGACCGTCTGCATCGTACCAACGGTAATTGGCTACCTTGTCGATAAAAAACAAGCTCAATACTTTGATGCCTTGAGGGCGTAAGCGCATTTCTTTGTCTAGATGCTCTTCAATAGTCTTACGAATTTGCAGACGCTTGTACTCATCCGCATCCACTTCACCAATGGCTTGGCCTAGCTTTAGGATATCGGGCTTACTGGTAAAGCTAATGTACTCATTGCCTTTTTCACAATAAATATCATCAACAATATAGCCATCATAAATATCACGACCACCACTGTACTTTGCATCCAGCAGGTCAGCCCCATTGGTGACTGTAACGGTTTTGGCTTTAATACCACCCTCTTTTAAACGTCCGTGAATTTCTATTTTTGCGCTAATCGGACTCTTCTTGTTATCCACGCTTAATAGCTTGATATAGGCTTGGTTGTGACCATCCTTGACCTCAATTCCCGCCACTTCAATCTGCTTCACCAGCTTTTGCTCGTAGGCATCCACTGAGTCCAGTTTGTAGAGCATGTGATGCTTTTCCACGTGGGTAGCAGAATAGCGCATGGTGCACATTGGGTTCAGCGAGGCAATCGCCTCTTTACTTTTAGGCGTGGTATCAACGCTTTGTGGCTCATCGATAATCACAATCGGATTGGTCTGCTGAATAAACTCAATCGGCTTAGCACCCGTCATGCGGTCGTGGGCACGGTGAATAATATTGGCCTTGTTCTCTAACTCAGGATCACTAAAGCTTCTACGGAAGGCATCAATGTTAATCACCATGATCTGAATATCAGGGCTGGTAGAAAAGTTTCTTACATCGGAAAGTTTGCTGGAATCATAAACAAAGTAATCAAAGCTGGTATTTTCAAACAACTCTTTAAAGTGGCTGGTGGTGATTTCTAGAGATTTATACACACCTTCTTTAATAGCGATGGACGGCACCACAATGATGAACTTAGTGAAACCATACAAGCGGTTCATCTCAAAAATAGAGCGCAGGTAGACATAGGTTTTACCTGTACCTGTTTCCATTTCTATGGTTAGGTTAATACCATCTTTTGAGCTAAAACTCTCTGAAGGGGCCAAGCCATTTTGCAGCTGTATTTTACGAATGTTGGCGTGAATATCTTCATCTAACAGCCGCAGACGATTACCAATACCTAACGTGTTTTCTTCTGCGCCATGAAATAACGTACCTTCTTCCCAGGCCTGTAAGGGCGCGACAGTAAAATTAGTCTGGCAAGTTTCTTGCCCAGCAAAAACACCGGTGATTGAGTCGATAGCTTGTTTTTGGTAATCCAGATTTGCATCAAATTGAATTTTCACGAGTAACTCCCTGTTTTATGACGCTTTGCGGAGCCTGAAATAACCAGTACGCATAATAAGAAAGCTTATGGCTATTTAAATTACTACTAACTTGGTTGTGTATCGCGATTTTTGATTTAAGGTACACAAACCCCGTAGCGTATAGCAGACGGTACACAAAGCTTGTCATAGGGTTTCCCTGCATTTTGCAGCATTCAGAAACCCCAGACACTGTTTGGGATTTCTCTTCAATAGTCGCTATGAACATTACAGGCTCCGCACGTCTTCAATACCAGCTTGTTTGAGAATCTGCAGTGCATTGGTTTTCACGACATCATCGGCAAAGCCTGCGTCTTTAAATACCACGCGCATAATTTCGGGATTTAGCTCTTCTTTCAGCTTGGCGATGCCTTCGGCGACTTCAAGAGAAATTTTATCGGACAAACAAACTATTAATGCGCCCATACCAATATTGAATACTTTGTGGCCATCAATGCTGTGTTCGGTGATAGGAAGGGTTAAGTCCAGGCCGTACTTTAAGAGCACTTCGTACAGGACATCTTCCTCTTTACGGTCAGTTTTGATATTAGATATCTGATCTTCTAGGTCTTGCGCCGTTAAATCAAAATCCAATTCCCACGGTTTGATATTGGTGGAGTCGAGCTTGAAGACCTTAAAACCAAGGTCGCCTTGGTAATCAGGGTTTTCTGCTTGGATTTTAGCGGCAGCGCGACGGATGCGTTCTTTACTGATTTCGGCGATGGTTTTGTAACCAGCTTTGAATGCTTCAGTATCTTTTTCGCAAGCCTCCGGGAGTTGCACCATGATAAATTGTCTACCTCCTGCATCTTCAGCATTTAGCTGCATAACAGCATCAGCAGTCGTTGCTGAACCAGCAAAGAAGTCGAGAATTAGATCATTGCTACCATTGCTATATGATGACAATAGTACTTTCAGTAGACTTGTAGACTTGGGATAGGAGAAATAACTTTTACCAGAGAAGAGTTTTTCAACCTCCATACCCCCATCACTTTTTGTTGACAAAATTGATCTGAGAAGGAAAGTGTTGACATCATCTAAATACGTAACTGAGCTAGGCTGCTGATCATCTTTTTCTGAGAACCAGATTTTTCCACACATGAAACTACCATCAGCAAGCTTAACTACTTCAGTGTAATTACCAGCTACTCTTTTAGCTGCCTCGTTAAAAGTATCTTCTTTCCAGCGCCAACCTCTATCAGGAACTTTTACTGCCCGTCCTGTTTTAGGATGCTTCACTTCGTAATCAGGACCAAATGTATTAGCATTTGGCCAGCTCATATTAATTTTCCCCCACAATCGATATTCATGGTCAAAAGAGTTGTACAAGGTAATTCCCCTGTCGTACGCATTCTTTTTATAAAGTTTCTTTAGTTCTTCTTCAGACTCCAGGGTAGGTGTTCTATTTCTCTTAAGCTTTTCAACTAAGTCATAGATGTCATCCAAGCCATCTTTGCGCATTATAAACTCAGGTTTGAGTGATGCGTCCTTGGCATATAGCAAAATATATTCATGGATATTACCCATACCTTTATCATTTTTCGGTATTCTTTTATTCCACGTTATATTTTCAACAAAGTTTTCTTCACCAAAAATCTCATCGCATATTTTTTTCAGATTTGTAATTTCTTCATCGGCACTAATGAATATTACTCCGTCATCTCTAAGCAGGTTTCTCGCCAACTTCAAGCGTGGGTACATCATATTCAACCAGTCCGTATGATAACGCCCACTGGTTTCTGGGTTGTTGGATAAATTACGTCCTTCACCATCAACTTGCCCGGTAATTTCCTTATAGTTTTTGATATTGTCTTTAAAGTTATCTTTATAAACAAAGTCTTTACCGGTGTTGTACGGCGGGTCGATGTAAATCATTTTGACTTTTTTGTGATAGCTCTTTTGCAGCAGCTTGAGCACTTCTAAGTTATCACCTTCAATAAACAGGTTTTGCGTACTGTCCCAATCCACCGATTCTTCTTTGCAGGGGCGCAAGGTGCCAGTGCTAGGTGTTTGCGCAATCATCCGTGCTTTACTTTTCCCATTCCAAGTAAAGCTATAGCGTTCATCACGGCCATCCACATAGTCGCCCAGCACTTCTTTTAAGGCATCAAAATCTACTTTGCCTTCGGTAAAAACTTCAGGAAACAGCTCTTTTAATTTGTTGATGTTGTCAGCAACGATATTGGTGCTGGTGCTGTCCATCGGTGGAATAACGGGTGGGATAACTTGGGTCATGCTGAATCCTCGTAAATACTAAAACTGAATAGGCCTAAACAGTCGCCTTACAAACACTCAGCCAATTGCTTGAGCGTTTGTTCATGTTGTTTGATTTGGGTATTGAGTGCCACTTGCTGGCTAAACTCGGCTTTTTTAATTTGGCTGCGCAGGCGCTTAATGGTCTGCTCTAACTGTAGATAGGCTTGTAAATTTTGGCGTGACTGGTCGCCATTACTTATCACGCGATAACGGCCGGTGATTTCAGCACACCGGCCTGCCACCACACGGCTCATGAGCGCTTGATAGAACTGCCAAAAGTTAGAAAAAGGCAGGTTTTCCAATTGTAAGCTAGCTAAAAAGTCTTGAGTTTTACCGGCGCTGTCCGCCAAACACACGCTGGGGGCTAGTAAGACTTCTTCAATCACCCATTTTTCTTGATTAGCTTGGTTAATACGTTTATCAGCAAGGCAGAAGGTTAACTGCTCTTTGCCTTCGGCAACCGCTTGGCTGTGCTGGCTATCAGTAAAGAAGATAACCAGCGGGTAAGGAATCGCACGGTTGATAAAGTGTCCGACTTGCTCCATCAGTTTGCTGTCATTGCGCTTGCTTTCAGCGAGTTCGACCTGCAGCACCGCCACTTCACCATACTCACGCAACTCATCCTGGTAGGGTGCAATATTAATAGTGTTGGGTTTGAGCGTGTACAGCCAACGGATTTTGTTTACGTGCTCTTTTAAGGCTTTTTTATCCTTAGCGTCCAGCTCATCATGCTCAGCAAACATTTTCTTGAACAGTGATTGATTCAGTAGGCAGCTCGGCGGCACACCTAGACTGTTCAAAAAAGCTTCAAATTGTGGCAGTCCTAGATTCAACTCAGCCATGGTCAGCCTCTGTCAGTATCAAATAGGACACCACCATAAAGTCTTCAATACCTTGGCTACTGGTGGCGCTTAACACAGTGCCACCTTTAGTAAATAAGCTGGCGACCCCCTTTTCTTCGCTCTTGGCGGCGATACTGTCAACCGCCACAGCAAGCAGCCGCTGGTAATCTGTCATGTCTCGTCCATGGCGTGTGCGGCGGTTGAGTGCGGTAATGGCTGCTGTATCGAGTGACTGGTGCATAAATGCTTGGCGTTTCAGCAAGTCGAGTATTTTCTTACTTTGAGTAAAATTAAGCTCAACAGCGGTACGGCCTGAGCCAGTATCATTTTGCACATAGACCAAGAAGTAAGGCGCTAAGGGGTAATTATCATCAACCTGCACCGCCTCTTTACCACTGCGAATATTCTTTAAGCAGAAAATAACACCAGGCTGAATACCCTCCTTAATCAAGCCTGCATCAAGGCTAACCGCCGAGTACAAACCAAAGGGCATTTGCTCTAGTAGCGCCAAGCTGTCTTTGTTGGCCATATAACCCGATAAATCCATACGAAAATCATTGAGCGTTAAATCGGTAATAGACACGCCACCACTCATGTCTTCTAAATCAACCACGGTATCTTTGAGTTGCTGCAGTTGTTTACGGCGGTATTCCAAGTCATTCATTTCATTGGTGCTGTCATCAATGACATTTTCTTCACCCGTCGCTGAGATATCCAGCAGTACCATACGCCCCGACACTCTAGCTTCTAGGTTGATGTACTCATCCAGCTCCATGTTCGGCCAAAAGTTCACCAGCTGAATTTGCGTGTTTTGACTGCCCAAGCGATCAATACGGCCAAAGCGCTGGATAATTCGCACGGGGTTCCAGTGGATATCGTAGTTGACCAAGGTGTCGCAATCCTGCAAGTTTTGGCCTTCACTGATGCAGTCGGTAGCAATCAGCAAGTCCAGTTCCGTGGTCGCGGTTGGGTCTACTTTATTACGCTCTTTAGATATCGGCGAGAAAGCTGTCAGGATGTTATTCAGGTCCGAGCCTAATCCTGACAAGGTTGTTTTATTGGTACCGCCGCCGGTAACTAAGGCACTGTGAATGCCTAACTGCTGTTGCGCCCACTGCGCTAAATTGGCATACAGATACTGTGCAGTATCAGCAAAAGCGGTAAAGACAATGATTTTCTTGTTGCCAGGGTTCAGCGGACTTTGTACTTTACCGGTAATGATTTGCTTAAGAAGTTCAAGTTTGGCATCACGCTCGGCAGACACTTTTTTTGCTGTCTGCGCAATGTTGTTCAACAGTGCTTGATCGGCCTCAAGTTCTTGGCGGAAGCGAATTAAATCCATATCTTGTAGCAATACTTTGGTTTTGTTGCCCACCATATAGATTTCTAACTCAGTGGATTCCAGCTCAAAATCATGTAGGTCTTCAATGCTGAGGGCATCGACATCTTCAGACTCATGGGCATCAATTTTAGCCAGTAAATTATCAACTTGTAACGCAAGCTTAGTGGCAGTCAGGGTAAATGAGTGAATGGAGCTTTCCATACGCTTGAGCAGGTTGATGCGCATTAAGTGAGTCAGACTTTCTTCGCGGTCAACCTGTTTAAAAACCCCTTTACCACCACCAACAGTTTGGTCATAACGACGGGCGTATTCTTCTTTTTTCTCAGTACGGACGAACTTAAGCGGAGAATAGCCAGCCAGTGATAATAAGCGAATGGTTTTATTTACTTCTTCGAGCGGTGGAAACTCGGCAGACGAATCAATTTCGGCATAGATATTCTTGGGCTGCAAACGTGTCGGGAACTCACCAATATCAGCTGTACCGTAGTATTTTTCAATGTGCTTACGCGAACGCGCAATAGTGACAATATCGAGCAGCTTAAAGTAGTCAAAGCTCATCACGTCTAATAAAGAGCCTGTGGTACGTTGCTCCGCAGGTTTTTCTGTCCATTTATTAAACTGTGTTTGGGCTAAGCGCAAAGTGGACTCAATGTTTTTGATACCTTGCTCGGTAAAGGCATCATCACGGCCCTCAGTAATAAACGCGACCTGATTTTTCAAGTCATTCATGCGGTTATTCACCGGCGTGGCCGATAACATCAGCACTTTGGTTTTAACGCCAGCGCGAATAATGTCATTCATCAAACGTTCGTAACGACTTTTGCCTTCGGCTTTACTGGGGGTGTTACGAAAGTTATGTGACTCGTCGATCACCACCAAGTCATAGTTGCCCCAGTTTAAGGTCTCTAAGTTGATTTCACCTGAGTAGCCTTTTAGTCGTGACAAGTCTGTATGGTTCAGCACGTCGTAGTTAAAACGGTCGGCAGCCAGCAAGTTACGCTTATCGTTAACCGCCCACATCGTCCAGTTGTCACGTAGCTTCTTGGGACACAACACTAGAACACGGTCATTACGCAGCTCGTAATACTTGATAACTGCTAGGGCTTCAAAGGTTTTACCCAAGCCCACGCTGTCAGCAATAATGCAGCCGTTATATTTTTCAAGTTTATCAATAGCGCCCAGTACGCCATCCTTTTGAAACTTATAGAGTTTGTTCCAAACCTGTGTGTCTTTAAAACCCGTTTTACTGCGAATAATGCTGTCTTCATCAATATCTTCAATGAAGTCTTTAAAAATATGAAACAGCGTGAGGAAATAGATCAGATTAGCGGGCTGGTCGGCAGCGATATAATCAAGCTTGCTAATCAGCTCAGTTTTGATGTTGCGCACACTGCTAGCATCGCTCCAGACAGTATCAAACCAAGATAGCAGCTGTTTGGTGCTCTCTGAGTCTGACAAGCCCATATTCATCTGCAAGGTCTCTGATCGCACTTCACCAAGCCCAATAGGTGAGAGCGTAGCGCTGCCATGAATTACGTAGCTGTGATCGCCAGAGTTTAGATGAATAATGTTCTGGCCTGGCTGGCTATTGATACTGGCTTTGACATCCACTTTGCTGGCCAGCCACTGTGAAAACTCAGCAGCAATCCTCTTTTGTTGCAACTGGTTTAGTAGCCGGACTTCCGCTTCTGCACCAATCAGTGTCTGCAACGACGTTGCCTCCCAGTTGGTGAGTAGAAGCCTTGCAGATTCTAGCTGTTTGAGCTCTTGCTTGAGTGTCGAGAAACCATAGAGAGTGAACAGGCTCGACAGCACAGAAAGCTTAGCATCAGCAAAGGTACGTTTTTTAAGCTCATGACCAACGTGACCGCTGGTTTTGTTATCCAATATCACTGCAATATTCCCTATGACTGCTTGTCATTCTTGTGCTGTTCAATCCACTTCTCAAGCTCTTCACGTTTGAATCGCCACGATGTGCCTACTTTGAACGCGGGCATCTTCGCTGAGGTTGCCATGCGATACACCGTGCGCTCGTTGAGCTTAAGATAAGCGGCAACATCCTTAACGGTCATGATTTCATCACTCATGTTCGTTATCCGTAGTTTTAAGAGTTATGTGTCGAAAGAGTACAAGAATGTCTGTTAGGGCACAATGAACCATTGTAGCTGCTCCAAAACACATAGAGCTATTCAGGCGTTATCACTTATAGCTTCAGAGACTGTATGAGTTTTATCTATCTTCATAGTGAAGGTCTTGTGAGTTTTGCGAATAACCCCGTAGTTATTAACTGGAATTTTTAACAAAAAAGCCCGCAACAGCGGGCTTATGTGGTTTAGCCGAACACGGTCAGCTTGCGGACAGTCGCCTGTATGGAGTTGGGTGGCTGATTTGTTTGCGATAAGGTTAAGCTGTTTTCGTCGGACTTATCCCTAGCGGATAATGGTTTCTCCGCTAGGGTGGGTAAAGGTGAACACCAGCTCAAATGAGCGCCTCATGTTTCATGGTGTACAGAGGCTTTGGGCGTGTGCCAGTCAACGACCAGCGATACACCACTGCATTATAGCAAAGAGATAGCGGCTGATTCTGCAGGCACAAAAAAACCGGCTTAAGCCGGTTTTTTGAGGTGGGTTAATATTCAGATGGAAGCAGAATAGTGGTAACGCTTCTATCCCATTCGGTGATGATCCAGATTTTGCCTTCTCCCGAGAATGTGTCATCCACGTCATAAGAAGAAAACAATCGTCCTGGATAACGTTCTCCGTTAGCCTCTGGTTCAGGGTTTAGGCTTTCATCATTGAGCTTCCAGTCTTCTGGAGCAATCTCGCCCCAGTCACCTGACAAATGCCTGTTCAGTAGTGGTTGAAGATCAAGAAAGCCTCTTCGCACAATGTGATCAACACCTTGAGTGGCCACAACTTGCCCCAGCTCGAACAATGGTTTGTTCTCAGCTGGTTTGTCATTGATTGACAGGATTTGTCCAAACAGTTCAGAGCCAAGTGTCATATCCCAAGCTTTGATGGCTGGTACAAAAACATCAGTGTCAGTGATGGTTTCAATTAGATTGCCCTCATCATCTTCCCGAAACTCGGTTCGACGTGTTTTAGCTTTATAAGTGTCACCTTTGACTACCAAGGTGCGACCTGTTTTAGGTGAGTGGATCACTCCGGAGATTGCTCCAGCAGCCAAGGAAAGTGCTAAGTGCCAGTCCGATAAAGGTCTGGCTGGTTGACGCTGTGCAAGCTTGTCAGTGCTAGCAAACACATGATTGAAATCAGCCCAGCAACCTTCGTTTCTGGCTATTTCCTCTTGCATCTGTTCGACATCCATCGAGATACGAAAGAATTGCCCTACGTCTTTGTTAGCACGCGGAACAACATAGCTCATGACAGCATCGCCTACAGGGGGAAGCTCATCGGCTTGAAGTCTAGAAGCCCCGATATCAACCAAGCGATCTCTAAAGGCTCGTCGGTCTCCATCTTGCTGCGTTTCTTTTGTGCGTACACGCCTGCCTAATATCACAACCTGCTTAAAGGTTTTGTCCACGCCCTCAAATACAGCGAGGTCGGTGAAGTGATTGGTCAGCCAGTTTGCCAGCTCCATATCCAGCACATAGCCAGGAAGTATGAAAACCAGAGTGCCGTCATACTGCAGCAACGGTAGTGTGCGTTGGTAAAACAGCTTTTCTAGGCGTTTGCGCCCAGTACCCTGGTAAGCAGCAATTCCGGTGGTATCGCTTGCCATGTCGCCGTAGGGTGGGTTTAACCACAGCAGGCCAAAAGCCTGACGCGTGATCATTGTGTCCATTAGATCGCTGCGTAAACAATGATCTGTGATGGTCTGTGCGTGAGTGGCTCGCTCATGGTCGTATTCGACAGCATAAGCGCTGGTATTGTCTTTACCGAGGTGGTGCTTCACTTCGGCAATGGCAACACCTTCGCCAGCACATGGGTCAATTACATTCATTTTTCCTGTTGCAGGCGAAGTGATTAGAGCAAGGATCCGCTCAAGGGTTTGCTCATCGGTAGGGTAGTACCCGTTCTTTGCAAAGTTACGGGCAACACGAGGGAACATGAGTGCCATGGTAGGCCTCCTTTCATAAAGAATTTAAGTGTGAGATTTGCCTGGATAGGCAATGGGGGTTAAGCGTTTACGGTGAGAGTGCCGCTGCAAATCAGTTCGCTGATCTTGTGCTGAAACGCAGACTCTTTCAGTGCGATTTCAGCGCACAGCGCTTTGCCCAGATATGAGGTGTGCAGCGATACCATTTCCAGCTCACATGCAGCTTTAAAAGCGACAGGAGCCCAATGTTCCAGGATGGGCACCGGTGAGACACTTATCAGCTGTTGCAAGCAGTTCCCGAATTCCGGATGCTGTGGCAGTTGTGCTAATGACTGGATGTTGCCGCAGTCGCGTAACACGATAAGTGCAGTGTGATTTGCCTTGTCTGCTTTTACAGCGCGGCTGTCATACAGCCAAAGGTTGTTGATAGAGCCAAACTTGGTTCGGCCAAAGGTTCTGGAAAAAGTTTTTTCCAGCAGATCTGGGATTACAAGAACTTTATTGGTGCTCGTTGAACTCTTGCAGTCCAGTCGTAGATTAAAGCCTTGAACAAGGCTGGCAGTTTCATTGGCTGGCAATGTCAGGCGAGCGAGAAGCTCTTGGGTTGCAGTGTCGCGACCCCAGACAGACAGAAATGACAAGTAGCCATCTTGGTCTGTGCAGAGAGCGTCAACCTGTAAATCGGGCATCTCTAAGATGTTGCCGATGGTGGGAGTGTTTTGCATGGTGTTTCTCCAAAAAGCAAAAGGCGGAGAAACACAAATCCCTTGGCGGAAAAGTGTTTTCCGCCAAGGGTAAGATAAAGGTAGGTAGAACATGAACTCGCAACGTGAGTGCCGATTATTTCATCATGTACATCGGCTTGGGCATGTTGCCAGTCAACGACCAGCTGAACATTTTGCAAGATTAGAACAGTAATGTTTGGCTGTCCAGCTTTCAGAACTTGGACAATAAAAACCCTGCGGGAGCAGGGTTTTAGGGTTAGAGCTTGGGATTAGGATCTCCAAAGAAAGTGCATATAGGGCAGCGGTTCAAGATAAATTTCAGAAGGTTCATGCTACTGCCTGCTCGGTGCAAATCGCCGAAGCTGCTTGGTGCATGAAATCAATCATAGGTTGATTTCCATTTTCCAAAAAATATCTCGTCCAGCCTGTAAAGCTGAACTGATCCACCGACTTTGGTGGATTAAAGACTCCCCACAAACGATTATTGCAGCCTTGCTCTAGCACTTGCTGAACCTGCCCCATAATTAAATTGGGAGCAGCGCTTATGTCGAGCATTGGTGGGCGATGCGCAATGATAGTGGCTTGGGTTAACGGTATTTCTTTGATTGCGCAGGTCCTGCTATCAATTAGAAATGTTTTAGCCGAGCTGTCACGCCCAATACCCTCAATGTAATAGGTGATGGTGATGGGCTCTGCGCCTTGCTCAACAGGCAGAATGCTTGAGCCATTATTCCGTAGCAGCCAGACGAACTGGTCTGCATTAGAATGAATGATGCAAAAAACATCGATGCTAATGTCTGTAGCGTAATGCTTTGGCAAGTTTACGGTTTCACAAATACGCAGCATTTCTATAGCGATTTTTTGTGTTTGCATGGTCATGGTGCTTCTCCAAAAAGGCGGGGAAACACGTTTCCTGACGGAAAAGTACTTTCCGCCAAAGGGTTGGTTATGAGTGAGTTAGAGGGTAGTTGCGTTGATAAACTTAGCAACGCGCCTAAACTCTTTTAAGCTGGTTGGCTTTTTGCCGACCAAGTGTAGTTTTAATGAATACAAAAGATTTTTTCCTTTGTGCTTTACTGGGTTGCTCAAAAACAACGTATCGCTTTCCAGGCTGTACTGAATCCCAAACTGACTGGCCACTTGGACCAGTTGGTCAGCATCCAGCATATTTCTACTGAATACCGTCCTAGTATTTTGAAGCTCGGGAGTTCTGAGCTCGACTGAAACGCTGTAGTTGCGCATGAGCATTATGGGTACAGGGCGACTCATATCGTGCTCCTTGAGTCTTTGTAAGTGGCCACCCAAGCAGAGCTGGGTGGCGGTGACGTTAAGTGTAAGCCGGCTGCTTCCACATCTGAGATTTGATATCCATCTCGTAGCCAAGCTCACGCAAGCGTGCAACCTGGGAACGCTGGGTCAAACGATCAACAGTGGCATCGAGGCGTACTTCTTGACCGAGTGGCCAGATAAGTCCAAATAATGCTTTGTCTGGGTCAGGATCAGCCTGTTGTTCCAGTTCTTCTTCGGTCATGCCAAAAGGCATTTCCTCGGAGCTCTGAGCTTTTGGCTTTGATTGAGTTTTTCCGGGTTTGTCACCAACAGTTATGAAGGTGATTTTGTCCTCAAGAGAAGGAATCTCGACAGGCGGGATGTCAAAGGTAGGTGTTTCAAACTCTGCAGGTTCCGGTTCTAAATCCGGAAGCTGAGGAGCTTCTTCTTCAACCGGGTCTTGAATCATCTCATCATCAGCAGTGACAGTTGCGTCAAAACCGTCAAGCGACATGGATTCGAGGTATGCACGGATCTCAACGATCAATGTGCCACCAGCAGTGGAGTAGTAAGAGGGTTTGATTTGCTGGATCAGGAACGAGCCTTCATAGCGACCAGCTGTGTACTGATCAAGGACTGCATCCTTGATAACGAACTCACCTATTGAAGTTGAGAGCTTTGCAGTATTGAAGTCGCCGTAACGACCGGTAATCGTCTTGATGACAAGGGTTCCAGGGATCTGGATGCTCATGGTGTTTCTCCAAAAAAGCAAAAAGCGGAGAAACACTTGTCCTGACGGAAAGTATTTTCCGCCAAGGGTAGGTAGGTTAAACATGAACTCACAACGTGAGCGCCGCTTTGCATCATGTACACGGCTTTTGGCATGTTGCTAATCAACGATCAGCGGAACATGACTGAATAATAAGTGACATGTGTTTGGTTGTCCAGACGCGGTTAGCCAGTACCAAAAGTTGCTAATCAGCGCTGGTTAAGCAAGGCGATGTGTGGCGTTTATAGCCCTGTTTCAACCCTATAATTCGGACGCCAAAAAAAGCGCCTACATACCGAATTGGGATGTAGGCGCTTGCAGTGTGTTCATGTGGTTACATGTTTTGATTAATGCTTTTAATCGTGTGGTATGCGTTTGGACAGCCCTGCAGTGCAGCTTTATCAAGCATTTTTAAAGCTCTTGCACGATCTGAAGCAACACCTTTGCCCCATAGTAGAGCATCGCCAACAAAGAAAAGAGCTTGTGTGTGACCTTGAAGAGCGGCTTTTTCTGCCCATTCAAAAGCTTTAATGCGATCTCTAGTTACGCCATCTGCCGCTGCGTAGCAGTACACATTAGCTAAGACAAACTGAGCGTCCGCGTCGCCGTTTAATGCTTTTTTTGTCAACCGTGTTAATGCGGCTTTAGTGAGTTTTTTCATTGATTATGCCTCTTGGTAAGACGGCATTACCCCGTACAGGCAGTAATGCCCATACGGGATTGTGAAGAGATTACAGAAGATTATTTTCTGCAAAGGAGTAGGTCGTGTGACCAACGACCATGTGATCCAGGATGCGTACGTCGATCAAGGCTAGTGCCTCTTTTAGACGTTTGGTTAGCGTTTTGTCTGCCTGGCTCGGCTCTGGGTCACCTGAAGGGTGGTTGTGCGCGATTATGCAAGCTGCGGCATTATTAGCCAAAGCGCGCTTAACCACTTGACGAGGATAGACACTAGCGCCGTCAACAGTGCCGTAAAACAGCGTTTCATAAGCTATGACGTTATGTTTGGTGTCTAGGAACAAGCACGCAAACACTTCATGCTCAGGCTTGCCCATTTTGAACTGAATCAGCTCGTTGGCTTT
>JBLWZG010000024.1:0-16458 GCA_048266525.1 Pseudomonas sp. | reverse complement strand
AGCAGGTATCACATATATCAATACCGCTACTGATTAGAGCTTCTTTATCTAGTCCATGCTTATGAGCTTCATTAAGCTGAACAGGGATTGCTCCAATAGTTTTTTTGCAGTTAAAGCATGCCTCAGCAATTATGATTTGCATTGTATTTCCCCGAAAGAAAAGACGGAGAAACACAGCACCCAGCGGAGAGTGATTTCTCCGCCAGCCAAGGATAGGTAGGTTGAACATGAGCTCACAACGTGAGCGCCGCTTTGCATCATGTACACGGCTTTTGGCATGTTGCTAATCAACGATCAGCGAAACATGATTGAATAATAGGTAACTTGCGTTTGGTTGTCCAGACCTAGGTAGTCAGTACAAAAAAGTGCTACCAGCTGTTTAAGGTCAGGCAATATTTACACAGCTGGATAAACTACTTTGGTATCGCCAGTGGCTATCAGCACTGCGTTGAACTGGATCATTGGATCCGGCGCAGGGTGCGAATGGCTTATTGGCGACAGTGGTGCAAGCCACACACTAAAGTAAGAAACTTAATGCGGCTGGGTGTTCATGTGCAAGCTGCAGTTGCATACGGTATCACCAGCAAAGGCCCATGGCGCAGCTCTAAAACTTCAGAGTTAGTCAGATACACAACAATCGTGCTGAGCGTGCAATTAAACCTTTTGTGATTGGCCGCAATCCTCACCCAATGATTATGCAAGGTTGCTTTGCTATATGCAGCGTTCTATGCAGCGTTGCGCGAGCTGAGGTTTGCATAATTCCAAAGACTTTCCAAGAATTTAAGGAGCGCGTCGGTGGGGTGGTCAGCTGGGCATCGAAGTTGCCGAACGCACCCATAAGGAACGCTTGTTGCGTATCCGTCTATCAGAGCAAGTAGTACGCGAGATGGGCCTCTCGACTAAAGCCTCTCCACACATGGATGTAACACTTGATCGCATGCTAGCTGCCAACCGATCTGATACCCATATGCTCGATCTCAACTCCAAACTCATGCAGTATCTGCTTAACAAAGCCTGCGAGTATGATTTCGGCGGCTTAACTGCCATGCTCGAAACACCTGAGCCAGGTGAGGGCGCATTACTGGGTGCCATGTTGCGCTGGCAAGGCCCTCAAGGCAAACGCATGCGGCAGGAGTTTGTAGTCATTCAGGTCAATGAAGGCAAAGCGAAACTGAACCTGCCAAAGTCAGCTAGTGGTTACTGATATCTACCGAGCACAGCACTCGGATCTCTGACATGGAAACCTCTAAGTCGTTTTTTAAGGCGGCTGAAAAAATAGCTAACCAGCGATTGACTGATGCCAGTAACCGCTACCTGATACCCGAGAATCTGGACTGGGTTGCCGCAGGCTGGGCGCAGCAACAATGACATGACACCACCGAATGGTTTGGATAATAAGGACAAGGAGAAAATCCTCGGAAAGAATGTACCCTTGAGCCTGTAAAGAGCCTGTAAAGAGCTTGTAAAGAGCTTGTAAAGCATTTTGTGGAAATGCTATTTATTATTTGCAGACAATCTACCTCAGTTACTTAGTTAGCCTCACTCTGACTGTGCTCTACCCCCATGCTTTCTCTTATTTTTTTGCCATGATCTTCTGCATATTTATGCCCAGCTTGACCTATTTCTTGTAAAATAGAGAGGTCAATATCGTCAAAGCGTAATACGCGCCCGCCGCTTTTGGTTGCTAGCTCAAGCGCAGCAGCCTCATCAGCAAATGATACCAAAGTAGGACCCATTGCCCCGATCAAGTCTGAGCCAACCACATACCAAGCCTCACGCGCATCTATCAGGTACTCATCTGCAGGATGCGCCCATTCGGATTTAGCCATGTCGTGCACATAAATTTGTGCTTGCACGGTTTTATTTTCCGGTTGTAGCCACCAGCTAAATAAATCAGTTGTTGAGCAGAACTTTAATGTTTCACCGGACTGCATATTAATCGACTGCCCTTTTGGCCCTGGCCACTCAATAACCAGCATGCCGCACACATGGCACTCATCACCTGTGTTAAAAGTGACCGGATCGCTGTTGACTTCTTGCTTGGTCTCTTCACTGCACGCGGCAACAAAGACAAACAAACACAACACTAACACTCGCTGCAGGTTTCGTTTTAAACCAACCATGATGCACCTCTTATATTCACAAATAAATTTTTAGCCTCACACATGGTTTTAAGTGCTACGTTTGACAAAACGCCAATGCGCAAAGAACAAAACCACCCCGACCCAAACCACCAAACAGCCCCACAATGCTAACTGACTGACAGGTAAGTCTCCCGCCAATGCCATGACACCAAGCCCTTGCCCACCGGACTCAAAACCTCCAAGGTTAATCAAACGATAAATATCAGTCGGATTGAGTAACAACAGCCAAGGTAACGCCTCAGGGCTGACACTGCCTTCAGTCACTACCAACAACGCTAGTAACGCAAGATCGAAGACCAAAACAAATAAGAACCACACCCCCAAAGCGAGTCCCGCAGCGGTTGATTTTTCAGTCGCTTGACTACTGAGTAGATAAGCAAATGCTAAGAACACCAAACCCAACAGTGTAGACGAGACAATAAAACGGCCAAAAGCAAATATAAGTACGTCAAACGGCACATCAGGCACCAATAACGCAATAGCGACAGCGGCACTGCCGAAGCCAATTAAGGTTGCCACACCCAAAATACAGCCGTGCCCAACGAACTTACCCAACAACAACTGGCGACGGGTCAACGGATAAGTGAGCAGCAGTATTAAGGTACCGCCCTCTTCTTCACCAACAATCGCGTCATACGCCAACAACAGCGCTATTAAAGGCATCAAGAAGGTTGCTAAGCTGGCTAAGCTGGCAATGGTTGCTGGAATAGAAGTAAAGCCCACCTGCCCAGAAGCCGCGGCACCAAACCAAGCAATGCCCACAGCTAACACGGCAAACAATAAACTAATCGCTAAGGTCCAGCGGTTACGCAGTCCGTCGTTAAACTCTTTTCGGGCGATATACATAATCTGTTTCATTACTGCACTCCTGCTATGCCCACGGTGCCAGCTTGCTCCATATAAAAACAATAAATGTCTTCTAATGACGGCGGCCGTACCTCAATATCTGTAATATTTCGTGTCAGTAATACGCTAAGTAACTCGAGCTTTTTATCTGGAACAACACGCAACTCCTGCCACTGATAATTTAAGGTCTCTTGACTCAAAATTGCTGAATGCGCAAAGTCCTCTGCTAGACCTGCAGCGCGAATACGTACCGGCAAACCAGCTTGCGTGCGCAGATCGTAAAGACTGCCCATTGCCTCTAAGCGACCACGGGCCAGAATCACCACTTTATCAATATAAGATTCAACACCCGGTAACACGTGTGAGCAAATAATGATGCTGGTTCCAGACTCACGTAACCGCCCAATCAGCTCATACAGGGCTTGGGTGGCAATAGGGTCTAAACCGACAGTTGGCTCATCGAGAATCAGCAGCTTGGGATCACCCAACAATGCTTGCGCGATGCCTAACCGTTGGCGCATACCTTTGGAATAGGTTTTGACTTTTTTATTGCTGGCTGCGCTTAAACCCACTTGCTCGAGTAAGGTGCCCACTTGTTGGCTGGATGCGCCTTTAAGGCGAGCAAAATACTGCAGGGTTTCAGTGCCGGTCAGCTGTGGGTAAAACATAATGTTTTCTGGCAAAAAGCCAATTTGCTGACGGATTTTGGCATCTTGCGCGCTACCGCCGAGGACTGTGACTTGGCCGGCGGACTCTTCAATCAAACCCAGAATCAAACGCACCGTGGTGGTCTTGCCGGCACCGTTGTGGCCAAACAAGCCGAGCACTTGACCTGCGCCCAGCTGCCAGCTGTTGTCATCTAAGACCAGCATCTGTCCGTATTTTTGCCGAACATTTTTTAATTCTACAACTGTCATATTCTATTCCTTAGCCGTCAATCAGGGCTTGCTGCACGGGGCGCATTAAGGGGTAGCTGTCTTGCACGCCGGGGTACTTGACCACGGGGAAGGCTCGCTGGACTAAACGCAGCAGTTCAATACTGGGGCTGTGCATCAACAAGCGCACCTGCGGATAGGTCCACAGCAGGCGGTCTACGTTGTCATTGGGCTCATAGGGCACATCACCAATGCCATCGGCGTTACGGTCCCAGCCTAAGTAGTCACTCCAGTAGTTACCCACGCCGTTGTGCGACCATTCTTGATGGCGCAGCGCAACGTATTTCACTTGTTGCTGGTTGTTATAAAAGGCGTTGTTATAAATTTCGTTATCTTCTGAGCCGGCAGTCAGATGCACGCCCAGCGCGCTATCGCCAAAGCTGTTTTCGGCAATGACATTAAACAGTGAGTTAAAAATAAACAGGCCTTTGCCTTCTGCGCCGCTGATATGCCCTTCGCTGTCACCTGCGCCCGGCTGCACCGCGTTGACATGGTTGTTTTGAATTTCAGAATAGGTGATGTAGTTCAGTAACACGCCGTAGTTCTGATCAAAATCTGAATAGTTGTTGTAGACATTGAGCTGTCTGCTCTGCATCAGCGCATAGCCGGTACGGGTACGCGTGGTTTTATTGTTCATCACTTCGCTACGGTTGGAGAACATAAAGTGAATGCCGTAGCGCAAGTCTCTTAAATAGTTGCCATCGAGAATACTGTCATTAGCCGCTTCGATATAAATGCCATCGCGTACGTGCCAGACTTCATTGTTTTTTACGATAGCAAACTGTGTGGCAAACATGTGAATACCGTTGCCGCGATCTGATGAGCGTAATTCTTCATAGCCTTGGACTTTATTGCCATAGATATGCGCATGGCTGACCGCATCCATCCAAATCCCAAAACCTGGGCCATATAGGGTGTTATTGAGGATCTGCGCTTTATTGGCGGTGCGCTCTAAAAACAGGCCGGCTTCCATTTCAGTTAAGTTAGCGCCCCAGTTTTTTAATGTGCAATTTTCTACGGTCACGTTGGGTGCGCGCACGTTTAGCGCGTTTTTGCTGCCTTGTGCATCAAATACGGCACCGGGCTCGCACTCAAGGCGAATCGGCACATCGACTACATAGTGACCCTGATAATTGCCTTTGGGTAAGCGCCAATGGTTGCCATCAATATGCTCTAGAGGAAGGTTCACCACCGAGGTGAGGGTTTTGTCAGCATGAGGTGGAGCCTGAATTGGGAACAGCTGCAACTCACGATAAATTTGCGGGAGATTTAATATGTCACTTTTTTCATCTTCAGCCGTCGCAATAGACGCTGTTAACAAAAGGCTGCCTACTATTAAACCGTTAAAGAGAGTTCGAAAACACATAACTTTACCTTAGTAAGTAGTCTGCACCCATTGCATGAAACATGCATATGTATGCATGGGTTTTGCGTTATTTAAATTTAGAACATTGAATAATAGTGCGCTCTAGCCTCCAAGATACGATGAAAGCCTCTGAATAGCAGACCTGGCATAAGCAGGTTGTTACCCAGAGGGTAGCAAGCACTGTGTGCAGTGGCTGTCAGCGCCTGTTTTTATACAGTTGCTGGCAGCCGCCGCACAGGTCCTTATGCTTTAGGGTTAACCAGCATACGACCGGCCATTTCCATGTGTAACGCGTGGCAGAACCATGTGCAGAAGTAGTAATGCACACCTGGCTTGTTAGCGATAAAGGTAATGGATGAAGTCTGACGTGGGCTGATTTCCATGTTAATACCATGGTTGACCACACAGAAACCGTGGGTTAAGTCTTCAATTTGGTCAAGGTTGGTGACAGTGACCGTCACTTCATCACCTTCATTGACGGTGAAAGTTGACAGACCAAAGGCTGGGGCAATCGAAGTCATGTACACACGAACTTTATTGCCGTCACGAATGACCTTGTTCTCACCTTCCAAATTGACCCCATCTTTCTTCGCTTGCGCCACTGCGCCAGCAAAGAATGGGTCATCACGTTCCCACACACGCTTGGTGTGAATCTGATTACGACGAATCATGACCACGTCATGCGGTTCAGCAAAGGCTGGGCCATCATGCACCAGTTTCATGGTGTCACCCGAGATATCAAACAACTGATCGTTCTCAGCGCGCAGTGGACCCACTGGCAAGAAACGGTCTTTAGAGAACTTGCTCAAAACTACCAGCCATTTACCATCGGCATCACGCGTTTCTGCGAGCGTAGCTTTCAAGTGACCGGGCTGGTAGTGAACATCGACTTTTTGACGGATATAGTTCACATCTTCGCCCTTGTAGTGGCGAATCGCGTCTTCAACGTTCCACTTAACCACTTGGCTATCGATAAACAGTGAAGAGTAGGCATTACCACGACCATCAAAGGTGGTGTGTAATGGGCCTAAACCCAACTCTGGCTCAGCCACAACCACTTCACGCTCATCTTTAAATTTGTTGTTAAACAAATCATCCAGACGATCAATCGCGATCACAGTAACTGTGGGTGACAGCTTACCGTTGGCAAAGAAGTACTTACCATCCGGTGAGGTATGTGCACCATGTGGGTTTTTCGGCACTGGCACGTAACGGGTGAAGGTGGTGTTCTTGCCGTCTTTCTTACGGCCATCCAGTACTGGCACTTTAGAACCGGCTAAGGTGATAAAGCGGCCCGCTTTCACTTCTTCTTCAATACGTGGAATATTAAAGATGGTTACCCAGTCACGCTCACTGCGCATTTGACCGGCAAGGTCAAAGGCCATTTCTGAGTTGTAGCAGGTCGCCATGGCGTACTTACCACTGAAACAGGTGGTGGTATTGTCCAAGTTACCATCAACAATCACCTGCCAAACCACTTCCATTGTTTCAGCGTCCAATGCGCTGTACATGGTGAAGAATTCGGCTTCTTCGAGGTTGTTGATCAGCTTACCGTCGTTCGGATACGGGGCAATAAACTCACCGCAGGCAAACACTAACTTAGTTGAAGGTACGCGCTGTAAGTGCAAACCGTGAATGGATTGTACGTTAGGAATGGTGGTGACCTTATCGCACTTCATCACATCCAGGCGGATACGCGCGACACGGGTGTTGGCTTTATCTTGGATAAAGGCATAACGGCCATCATAACGACCATCGGTCATTGAGGCTTGTGGGTGGTGGGTATCACCGTTTTCCAGGTGCGCGCTGTCACCTAAAATGGCTTTACTTTCGTTGGTATGGCCCCAACCGGTGGCTGAACAACGGTTGAACACTGGAATACGCATCAGCTCACGCATCGATGGAATACCGATGATGCGCACTTCACCTGACTGACCACCACTCCAGATACCGTAGTACTCGTCCAGCTCGGCAGGTCCAACATGCGCTTTTAACGCATCTTTATCTGTGGCGGCCATTGACTCTCGGCTCATCATTGATGTGCCCACGGTTGCAGCGCCCGCTGCTAATGTTGCTCCAGTAACAGCTGTAGCGCCAAGAAAACCACGACGGCTAATACCGCTTTTCTCGACTTCTGTTTTTTTCTTATCACTCATGGCAGAGCTCTCCTGAAATTAAACCTTAACTTTTGGATTCTTAAGTTAGGGTGAAACGTCCAGCTGTACAGCTGGGATAATTTGCTGCTCTTGTGGAGCGGCTTTAGTACGTTCACGACGTTTTTTCTTCGCCACAAGTGGCGGGCAACGATCATTATTGAAGTACGTAACCTGGCAATCTAAGCAGTGGTGGCATTCGTTGGCATTGATCGTCCCGTCGGGATGAATGGCCTGAACTTCACATTCCACTGCGCATAACTGACACGGCGTTCCACATTCTTTGCGGCGCTTGAGCCAATCAAATAGACGTAACTTAGTCGGCACCGCTAAGGCTGCACCCAGCGGGCAAATGTAACGGCAGTACACTTTGCGGGTGAAGATGTTGATCACCAGCAGGATCACTGCGTACAACACAAACCACCACTGACGATCAAAGTGCAAGGTGATCGCGGTTTTAAAGGGTTCGACTTCGGCGAATTTTTCTGCGGTGCCCAGCGACTCCAAGGAGAGGCCGAACAACGCCAGCAAGATCACATACTTGAGTGCCCACAGGCGCTCATGCACGGCCCAGGGCAATTCGTACTGTTTAACCTTGAACTTGCGTGCGATTTCGTTGATCAGTTCTTGCAGCGCGCCAAAGGGGCACAACCAACCGCAGAACACACCACGGCCCCACAACAAGATACTGACTGCAGTAAAGCTCCACAGCACGAACAGCACAGGGTCAATCAGGAAGGTCTCCCAACGGAAATCTGTCACTGCCGCATGTATAAAGGCCAAGACGTTAACGATCGAGAGCTGACCGAGGGCGTACCAACCAATGAAGGTCACGGTAAAGATCAAGTAGGAGACGCGGATTTTCTTCAGCAAACCAGGGCGACGGGCTAACCAGTCCTGCATAAACAGAATGATGGTTAGGATCACCAGCGCAACCACAATCACGCCAATCTGGAAGTCTTTCTGATACCACACGCTCAACCACAGTGGGCGGTTGGCTTCATCAATCGCGGCCTGCTCTGATTTGGTCAGGGCTGGGCGATCGATATAGTGCTCAGGTAACTGATAGTCCAGCTCAAAACTGGTGAAGATACTGTCAACCGGGCCGGTTTGACGGCGTACTAACAGCTCAAAGCTCATGTTGCTACCGGGATCAACCGCGTAATGCGAACGCGCAACAAACACGGCCATTTCCTTGAAGCTGGGCATACCTGGCGCATACACATCACTTAAACGGTAGAAGTCTAAGTCACGGAAACTGATGGTTTCACCAAACTGACGCATCTGGATCCGGTCAAAAATACCACCGCGCACATAGCCCGAGCCTTTGAACGAATAGTCACCGTTGGCCACCACCATAAAGATGTGATCACCGGGATTAATATCCGCCATAATCTCGTTATATTGACGCTCACCGAGCACCGTACGACCAATCGTCGGGACAGTGACATCACCCACGTAAAGATCAATAAAGGCATCATTAAGACGCTCAGCTGGCACTGAATCAATGCCTTCCGCTTCGCTGCCAACAAAGGCTTCATCGACTTGGCCATAGGTCAGCAATAAACGGCGGATCGAGCCGTCACCGGTTAAGGTCTTCCAATCGCTTTCCTGAAACACATCTTGCAGAATGGTCGCTGGCTTAGCTCTGACTTCACTGTGTGCTTCAACCAAACCTAACGACACAGCCACCTGGTGGGCGGCGCGCATGACGATTTCGTTAACCACCATCACAGTTACCGTGGCACCACTGACCGCATCAATGGTCACCGCTGTTTCGTCTTTGGTCCGACCAATCACCACGCGCTGATCGACATGAATACCTTGGTATTTCGCAGCAAAGTCATGCAACTTTTGCTCCGGAATACCAATCAGCAAAATCGGCTCATCGTGATGTAAAACGTAGGTGTCGAGGATGCTGCCTTGTGGATCGAGAATAACCTGCATGTTAATCGGCTTACCCGAGTAGGCAGGAATGTTGACCACATCGATGGTTTGGAAGGCATAGCCAAGCAGCTCATCACCCTGCTTTAAGGCTCGGACAACAAACTCTCCTTCGATAAAGGGCATGTTATCAACCTGCGGTAGAACCACTTCGATACGTTGCAACTCAAGAGGGCTCAATGTTTGCCCTGAATTAGCCTGAGAGACATTTGTTTGCATAAGCAAAACAAATCCAAACATGCAAGCACTTGTATATTTGACTAAGTTTTTTAGCATGAATGAGCTAAAAAGATCTAACATGACAATACTTCCTTTTGATTTAAATTAAATAATTACTAATAGCAGTAAATCAAGACTTAAATCATTTATAGAATATTTTATATGTTAGCATTTTAGTAAATATCTATGCAGACGACATAATGTCGCACTGCTTTCTATTTTGCTGTAAGAAATTAATTTATTTGATTTTAATTTCCTCCTGAAAGTTAACAAAACACTAAACAAACTCCATGCACAGCTCGCGCTACTTATGCTTACTTGGCGATCTCTAATTCTGAGTGCAACACCTAACCAATTTGGTAAGGTACTGCAGCATGACATACCACGAACTTAACCTTGAAGAACGAATCACTATCCGAGTGGGCTTGCTACAAAGCTTGAGCCTGCGCGAAATTGCTAGACAGATAAGCCGTTCACCATCCACCGTGAGCCGCGAGATACGCCGCAACAGTGATAACAACGGAGCCTACACAGTCAGCACTGCGCAAGTGCAGATGAGAACACGCAGGATTGTTTGTCGCCCAAAACGTAAACTGTTGCCAGATAGTGAGCTTTTTGATCTAGTCAAAGAAATGCTACGCGCTCACTATTCCCCTGAACAAATTGCCGGTAATCTACGATCCATGTTTCCTAAACTCAAAGATGCCTACGTTTCTCACGAGACGATTTATAACGCGATCTACGCCTTGCCGGTCGGTGAGCTACGCAAGGAGTTGATCCATTGCCTGCGGCACGGCAAGACGACGCGCAGACCACGCTTAGGAGGCGTTGACCGACGCAACCAGATCCCTGATATGGTCAGCATCCATGTGCGCCCGCCCGAGATTGAGGACCGTCTGGTGCCTGGCCATTGGGAGGGTGATCTTATTAAAGGGAAAGGCAATGCTTCTGCCGTCGGCACTCTTGTTGAGCGTGCGAGCGGCTATGTGATGCTAGTGAAGATGAATAATGCTACTGCAACCGCAGCCGTTGAAGGCTTCAGTGCGAGCTTGAATCGAATGCCCCTATCTATACGCAAGAGCATGACTTATGACCAGGGCCGTGAGATGACGCGTCATGCCGAGATCACACAAAAAACAGGTGTAGCTATTTACTTCTGTGACCCGCACAGTCCTTGGCAACGTGGCAGTAACGAAAACATCAACGGTCTAATCCGCCAGTATCTGCCCAAGGGCACAGACCCCTCATTACATAGCCAGGAAGAGCTGGATGAAATAGCGCTTTCGTTGAACAGAAGGCCACGCAAACGCTTCGGCTTCAAATGCCCCATCGAGGTACTGACTGAAGTCATGCTAAAAGAGCAGGCGCTGAGTGATAATGGCCAAGCGTCGATTCATTAACCGTGTTGCACTCAGCTTTAGAAACCGCCCTTTGATAAAGTATTTCCGCTATATATAACACAACATATGCAGCTCATATTATTTGGTGGCTAGTTATTAGGTAGCCCGTAAACTTTTAAAAATTACGATACTTAGTTTCTATATTTAACATTCAATATCTAAAGCAGTTGAGACAGTTTTTTAACGTGTACCTACGATTTTTAGTTATTCCGTAAAATTAGATGCTAACTATCAAGTCTCATGTTAACGATTACAACTTCACTAGCATCTAATAACTCTGCCTGCGAACTTCATACTCATAACGTCCAGCTAATTTCATGGCCCTCGTTCCTTGGCATACTTCTGATTAAGTATGTTGGCATAGTCATTCAACGAAGCAGCTATAGCCTGCTCAAAGCTGGCCAACTGGCCACCGGCATCAAGCATGATTGTTTCTGCTGCAGAGCGCTGAGCAAAGGCATATTTACTGACTGAACTCATTACCGCACGTAAACTAGATCCAATCAGGTAGGTTGCAGAAAGCGCCTCAACCAGCGGCTTGGGCTCTGCCGCAGCGCCAAAATCTGCAGCATATATAGCTTTGAAGCCACGCTGACGTCCACATAACATAGCTTCGCTGGCACAGTTGATAGAGCATGTTCCCTCTGCATGGCCATCGGCATAGAGCAGTAGATGACGGGAGAAGTGGAATTGACGTCGATCCATATTGCAAATAACACAGCGTGGGTAGCTGTCTAAATCATTCTTTACCGGATCAAAGTTCAGCTTGATTGTCGCTGCGTTAACCGCAAATGCATCGCTGGTAAGCCCTCCGAATAAAGCCATACCAGTTATGACAAACCCGCAACTTTTTAATAGTTCTCTACGCTTCATGAATTTTCTCCACCACTAGTCATTAGAGTATGATGCACCTGTCGCAACGCTTCCAAATATGCACCTTGAAGCGCTACTGTTGTTAACTATAAAACCATTCTCAAAATATATAAAAAACCCTAAAATTTAGATCAGCCTATAATATCTTCTGCACTTAATCTAATGAGACTTCGCATAATGACGCCGGCTCATCTAACTTTTCTTTTATCTCATTGTTCAAATCACTAGAAGCCAAACCAAACCGCTCAGCATAGACATCTAAAGACACAACATGAGCTGTTAAGTAACGTGAATATGATGGGCAACCACTAGGCTTATTATTTTCTCCTAGCAAAGACCGATTATGCATTTTAAAAAACGCATTAGTGTATTTTAGTATCGCATCAACATAACAAGCCTTGTATGCTTGCTGTGCTTCTGAATTACTTTTGTTGTCTTCAGATAGCATCTTTGTAGCGGTCCCAACAACTCTGGCACACTCATATACAGGTAACTCTCCCTCCCCAGCCTTATCCCAAGCTAATTGAAATCTTTCCTTGTAAGTTATAGATAAGCTAGGCTGGTTTATATCGCTAGCAAAGCTCCAACCATTTGTTACCAAACAAATGACAAATATCAAAAAAAATTTAATTCTCATAAAATCACCTCATCTACGCTGCCTGTAGTAGATTCAAACTTTACTCCTTTTTTTTAAGAAAAGTTATACTGCGTCATTCTGCCGCTTCAAGTTTTTCGTATCGCATTTTTTATATTATGCTAGTGTGAATTTGTATAGCCACTCAACTGGCTTCGAATATATTCTCTAGACAACCCAGCTTTAGGGGTTTTTCATGAAGAAGCTAAATTCACTAGCAATGTCTGCCTTGGTTAGTACTCTGGCATTTTCCGCTAGTTACGCGTTGGCAATTGAACAAGCGCCCGCCACAGAACAAGCCCAAACCCAGCAGCAAGAGCAAATCTACGGCAATCAGCTTATGACGCCTCTGGAGCGTGCCGAGCAACGCGCTAAAATGCGTGCTGCGAAAACGGCTGATGAACAGGAGCAAATTCGCAAGGAGCATCACGAACGCATGAAGGTACGTGCCAAGGAGCGTGGAATGACGTTACCGGATGAGCCCCTCACTGGAGGTCGCGGCATGGGTGTCGGGGGGCGTGGTGTGGGTGGTGCCGGACAGAATACCATGCCATCATTTTCTGACTTTGATCTTAATAATGACGGAAAAATCAGTGAGGATGAATTTATCGAGGCACGTACCGCAAGAATTACCGACCGCGCTCAGCAAGGCTATCAAATGAAAGGGCTTACTGATGCCGCATCATTCGCTGATATAGACACGAATAGCGATGGATCAATATCTCCAGAGGAGTTCTCGGCCTATCAGTCTGCGCATCGCCAGCAAATGGGGCGCTAACTAGCCAGCACATAAGCCCGCCTAATTCACCAAACTAAGCTTGGAGCAAAGAAGGCGAGTGGTTTATCCTTTAAAATCAGTATGTTCCGCAAGAACTTGATTAAAGAGGGCCGCTCGCCTTGGGTGAAATCATAACGATCTGGAAACCAACCTGCAACCGCTCAGTTTCTGTGCAGCTAAGCAGCCAACGAACCACCAGTGATGGCGGTGCCTTGCTATTGCGCGAAGCGCTTGATAGCAGCGGTGTAACCAATGCGCTGGAAGAACAGTTAATCGATCCGCGTGATCCATCTCGTGTTCAGCATTCGCTGGTCAGTCAGGTACGCGCTATAGTTTTGCAGCGTGCGATGGGCTGGAACGACTTAACTGATACCGCTTTTTTGCAGGACGATCCACTGTGGCGACTGGCTTGCAGTGATGCGCGCAGCACCACTCCATTGGCGCAGCGGCGACCTTCGCTGCCAACGCTGTCACGCACAATTGACTTACTTGGCACAGATGAAAATAGAGATGCCATGCATGAAGGCTTACTGCAATTGGCCATGTGGCGGCTAAAATCATTAAAAATGCCCAAGGATTTGACGCTGGATGTGGATGGTTTGCCCATTGAGGTTTTTGGTCAGCAACAAGGCAGTTGTTACAACAAATATGTGGGTTGTCGGCACTATTCCCCCTTAATTGCTTCGATTGCTGAAACCGGCGATATGGTGGGTGGCTTGCTGCGTCAAGGCGATGCGGGCAATGCAGAGCAGGCTGACACATGGATTCCTCATCTAATAAAACGGATTAAAGACAGCACCGGTGTGCAAGCCAAAGTGCGTTTTGATGCAGGATTTACCAGCGACCCAACGTTAAAAGCCCTTGAGAAAGAAAATATCAAATATGTCGGCCGCATCAAAAGCAACGCCGTTTTGCAGCGTCTCGCCGAACCTTATTTACGCCGCCCGTCCGGCCGCCCACCCAATCATCTGCGCGAGTGGTGCCACGACTTACGCTATCAAGCCGGAAGCTGGGAGGACGAGCGCCGTGTTATTTTGGTTGTGCTAGAGCGCCCTGGCGAGTTATTTCTGGACAGCTTTTTCCTAGTAACGAACCTCGATGAACATGTTTGGACGCCGAGGAAATTACTCGCTCTGTACCGCAAGCGTGGCAAGGCTGAAGCGCATATGGGCGAGGTTAAATCGACGCTGAACGTGCATTTATCCTCCACCTGCCGCGGCCGTTCCACGCTGCAACAGGTGATGGCGCGTAACGAAATCAACTTGCTACTCAGTCTGTATGCCTACCAAATTATGCACGGTCTGCGCTGCGTGATGGAGCAACAAACCCGGACAGGCTGGAGCATCAATCGCTTGCGCGAACAGGTGCTCAAGGTCGCGGCAACCTTGACCGTACACGCGCGGCGAATATCGGTGCATTTGAGTCAAACGGCGGACAAGTGGTGTCCAACTTTGTTGCGCGGCTTGCCACGAATAACTGCACTGGCCTGAATTCGGACAGTAAAAGAAAGAATCGACTCAAGTAGAGGGTAACGGCTGCGTTTGTGCTGGTTTTTGCAGTAAAAAGCAGCAATACCGGCATGAAAAGATGTGATTTTAAGTAGATAAGCTGTCTCGTAACCCGCCAAGATGCTGGGAGTTTATTTTTGGCAGGCAGAATGTGGTTACAAGGACTAAAATGGTGGGCTGATGAATTAGGCGGGATCAAGCTTATCTAAGCTGACTTGGAACAAACGCAAGTCTAACGTTGTTTCTTTACCTAATTTTTCATACTTATCAGAAATACTAGGGTCTGTTGACGTTTCATTACATTTTTAGCCATAAAAACCCACAAGCCATGGCAACGATGCTTTGATAATTGCGTTTTAACTTATCATATCGCGTTGCCAGTCCTCGAAATTGCTTCAAGCGCGCAAAAGCATTTTCAACTAGATGACGGTCACGGTACAGCGACCAGTTCATGCCTCCATTGCCCACAACCGAGTTTGATCTTCTTGGTATAACCGCATCAGCGCCTTTACTTTGAATCTGCTCACGAATCTTGCTGCTGTCATAGCCCTTGTCCGCAACTATCGCGGTCGTAGGTGGTAGTTTTTCAATCAGTTCACTGGCTGCTGTGCTGTCATGAATTTCGCCACCCGTCACTGTAAACTCAATGGGCAAGCCGTAACTATCAACAGCTAAATGAATTTTAGTTGTATTGCCTGCACGACTTTTACCGATTGCTTGCGGCCCAACACCTTGAGCGCCTGCGCTGTGTTGATGGGCTTTAACATAGCTGCCATCGATAAATATCCACTCGGTATCAGGCTCTCGAGTAAGCGTTTTAAACAGCGTGAGCCATTTTCCTTTTTTTTGACCACTCATTAAATTTTTTGTAGACCGAATTCCATCGTCCAAAACAAGACGGTAAATCTCGCCACGCGCAACCAACACGCAGCCGGTACAGCATTCCTTCAACAGCCATGCGTAAGTCATACTTGTTATAAATATTTTCTTGAAGCATCATTCCTTTTAGCTTCGACCAGTGCTCGTCGCTGAGCATGAATCGGGGCATAGCAAACTCGTTTTGTTTTGGTGTAGGAACTTAAATATTACGAGTTTGCTTCTTTTTTTCAATGACTTGCGCGCAAACGTCAACAGACCCTAGAATTCTTGTTTTTCAAATCCAAATAATCAGATAAATTTGTGTTCCAGTTAGAAGTCAACGACCATATTGATAATAATAACTGTACGATAGCTATCGAGCTGGCAACGAATAAAAGTAAACCGATCTGGGCTTCATCAAGAGCATAACTACCGACAACAGCTCCTACTGAAGCAGGTACTGCCACACCTAAAAATGACAACCATTTGATTTTTCTTTGGATACTTGAAGCCCGTTTTTCAAAAATATACGCTGTACCATAAGCATGAAGTGCGTAATTCGCACACTCAAGTCTTTTGTTGTTAGGAATTTCACCCACTAAACTCTCCTAGTAACACTAACGCTTAGATAACCGTCCTTGCCTAACCAAAAAAAAGACCCATTCGGGGCTTTAGGACGTATTGTAAAAACCACCCGCAAGGAGCGGTTCATCGACTTGTTGTACAGAGCCGCTGACACACATGTTCAGCGCTTCTTTATTAATGGAAATTCCTTTTGATCTACATGCCCACCAGCGACG
>JBLWZG010000023.1:0-18313 GCA_048266525.1 Pseudomonas sp. | reverse complement strand
CGGATATAAGCGTGCAAATCTAACCTCTGTTGACGCCAAAAATGGCTTGCAACAACGGGTGGGTCCATATAAGCGGGTCATACCCGCGATGTCGATCATACCTGCAGAACATAATGGCTATACCTGCAGAGCAATGCAGCGCTGAGAGATTGCAATCGCAGGCATAGCCAGCTCATACAGATCAAGTATCGTCGCTTGCCAAGGCGCTGCGTAATTCTGCCAATGCTTCTGCACAAGCCTCATCTGTCGCGTACTGCTGGCTTTGCGCGATGCACTCGTCTTCTAGCCAAACACTTAGCTGCTGATCGGCTTGGCGTATATCCAAGTCATCCTGCGCAGTTTGTAGATGTTTCAAAGCCATGCCAGACGCGCGACCATCGGCAAACGCTTTCGACAGCAACACATCTTCGCCTTTGCTATTGAGGACTCGAAAGCGAAAACCTTTATCGTCTCGAAAGCTCACCACACGACTGACTTTCTTAGCTTTTTTCTTGCTACTGGTAAGATCCGCACCCTGCACCGCAAAACTGCGTAAACCAACAGCCTCACGCAGCTGCTGTAAAAATGGCGCGGCAGTTTTACGAGCTTTTACCGCTCCGGCTTGCAGGATATCTTCCAGCTCATTGGGTTTGGCCAGCAATGCATGATAACGCTCGCGTGGCGCGCTCAATTGCTCATCTAACACACTAAACAAACGCTGCTTGGCTTCGCCCCAAGCCAAACCGTCCTGCAAGTCTGCGCGCATTGCCGCTTGTTCTGCAGGTGTAGCAAAGGCTTGGTACAGGGTAAACAAATGCGAGTTATCCGGATCTTTCGCTTCGCCTGGCAGCTTGGAGTCGGTGATAATCCGCGAAATAGCACTTTTCAGCTCTTTGCTGGAAGAAAACAATGGAATGGTGTTGTCGTAACTTTTCGACATTTTACGACCATCTAAACCAGGCAAAGTCGCAACATCCTCTTCAATAACGGCTTCTGGCAAAGTAAACAGATCACGGCCTTGACCAAACAAATGATTAAAACGCTGACCAATATCACGGGCCATTTCCACGTGCTGAATCTGATCACGACCAACCGGCACTTTATGCGCATTAAAGATTAAAATATCCGCTGCCATTAACACTGGATAGCTGAATAAACCCATGGTGATACCCGCATCGGCATCGGCACCAGCGGCTTCATTTTGTTCAACCGAAGCTTTATAGGCATGGGCACGATTGAGCAGACCTTTCGCTGCCACGCAGGTCAGCAGCCAAGTCAGTTCAGGAATCTCTGGAATATCCGATTGACGGTAAAAAGTTGCACGTTCGGTATCTAAACCACCAGCCAGCCAAGTGGCGGCAATTTCTAAACGTGAACGCTGGATGCGCGCTGGATCATCACACTTAATTAGCGCATGGTAATCGGCTAGAAAATAAAATGACTCAACATTATCAGCGTGACTTGCGGCAATCGCTGGACGAATAGCGCCAGCATAGTTACCAAGGTGCGGAGTGCCCGTGGTGGTAATTCCAGTTAAAATTCTTGTGCTCATTTCGCTCAATCACTTCTATAAAAATTAAAGACGCTCAGCAACCAACTGTTTTAGCTCGGGTAAACGACCATGAAAAAAGTGCCCACATTCTGCCACCTTTAGCAGACTATGTGGTGTAGATAAGCTGTTTGACCACCGATAAACCAGTTCTGGATCAATCACTTCATCTTCTTCAGGCTGAATCACAGTTAAAGTTGTGTGCTGCGCGATGGCATGCTGCTGATCAAAACGCATCGCGGCTGGAGCGACGAGAAACACTTGAGCAACAGCAACACCGGCTTGCTCAAGTCGTCCGGATAAGCTGCCGGCGACAAAGCCGCCAAAAGAAAAACCAAACAAGTACACCGGCAAATCAGGGTGTTGTTCTTGCAGCCATTCGAGCGCGGCTTGTGCGTCATCGACTTCGCCGCTGTGCATATCGTGTTCACCGGCACTTTTACCAGTGCCACGGTAATTAAAACGTAACGTCGCCAAACCACTATCACGGGCAGTGCGCTGCAAGGTCGACACCACTTTATTGAGCATGGTGCCGCCCTGACTCGGATTGGGATGGCAAACTAACGCGATACCGCGCGCATCGGCAACAGGCAAATGCAGCGCTTCTAAAGCACCGACTGGCCCATCAATCATTACTGGATTCTCTCGCGCTAACAAAAAGGACTCCGTGACCCCGTTTGGGGTAAATTCGTCTAGTGGCAAGTATTTTCGATAAAGCTGATACTGTCGCACTAAGGAGCTTGTTCAATGCTGTACAGAACAAGCATAAGTGGTTAACGTAAAGCAAAGCCGTTTAAAGAGGAAGTCTTGTGGAACAGTCACTCCCAGTTTGGTTAATCCCTGTGCTCACACTAGTGGGCGGAATTATTATTGGCCTTATTTTAGCACGCGTTATGCGCCGCGCCGCGCCAGGTAAAACACAACGCCAGCTGGATGATCTCCAAGAGCGTTTTGATAGCTACCAAAGCGAAGTTGTGACGCATTTTAACACGACCGCCAACTTAGTTAAGAAGCTCACGCAAAACTATCAAGATGTCCAACAACACCTCTCACAAGGTGCTGAGCGTTTAGCTTTGGATGAGATTTCCCGCGAGCGTTTATTGGCCAGTTTGGTCGATGAGCCAAAAACTCGTGAGCGCATCAAAGGCCCACAAGATACAGACAGCTCTGAACCACCACGTGATTACGCAACTAAGCATGAGGGCGATCCAAGCATGCTGGCCGAAGGTTATGGCTTAAAGCGTAACGTTTAATCTCGCGCTAATTTTAATCCAGCGGCATGATCTGTAGGAGCGGGCCACGCCCGCGATTGCAATCTCGCAATACAGATTTGCTCTGCAGGCACGGCCAATATCGTAGGAACTCCGGGCTAAATCGCGGGCGCTCTAGACAGAATCGCGGGCATGGCCCGCTCCTACGGTGTTCTGCTTGCTCGGCAGCATTGCGGGTATGAACCGTTCATATCATGCTGTATTAACTGGTTGGCGGACGGACGCCTACCACTGCATGCAAAGTCTTTGGCTCGCCATTACGCAAAATCTTCAGTTCTATCTTCTCACCCGGTGGCATGCGGGCAACCTGGTTCATTGAGCTACGGCCATCCTGAGCACTTTCTTGCGCAATTTGCAAAATAACATCACCGGGTTGCAAACCAGCTTTCGCGGCAGGTCCACCACTATAAACCCCAGCCACTAAAATACCTGGGCTATTTAACAGTCCAAAAGACTCTGCCAGCTCTGGCGTCAACGCCTGCACCTCAAGCCCTAACCAACCACGTACCACTTGTCCATGCTCAACAATCGAGCGCATCACATCCAAGGCCAGCTTAATTGGAATAGCAAAACCAATGCCTTGCGAACCACCTGAACGGGAAAAAATAGCGGTGTTGATGCCTAGCAAATTACCCTGTGCATCGACTAATGCGCCACCGGAGTTACCCGGATTAATCGCTGCATCAGTTTGGATAAAGTCTTCATAGGTATTGAGCCCTAGCTGATTACGTCCAGTTGCGCTGATAATACCCATCGTCACAGTTTGCCCAACGCCAAAGGGGTTACCGATCGCTAACACTACATCACCGATGCGCATTTGATCTGATCGACCTAGGGTGATCGCAGGCAAGTCAGGCAAATCAATTTTCAAAACAGCCAAGTCTGTTTCCGGATCACTACCAATAACCCGCGCCATGGTTTCGCGACCATCTTTCAGTGCCACAATGATTTGATCAGCGCCAGCGGTCACATGGTTGTTAGTCAGTAAGTAGCCTTCTTTACTCATTAAAACGGCAGAACCTAAGCTGGACTCCATACGTTTTTGCTGTGGCAAGTTATCACCAAAAAACTGCCGAAAAGCTGGGTCATTATATAAAGGCTGAATCGGTTTACTGACTACTTTTGCAGTATATAAGTTCGCTACCGCTGGCGACGCTTGGGTGACAGCACCGGCATAGGAGCTCGGCCCCTGACGAGTCTGTCGAGTAAAGGGCGCTTGCAAGACATTTACATTCGCACTGGGCAGACCAACCCAATGTGGAAAACGCTCAATCAATAACAATGCCACTAATAATCCAACGACTAGCGGCCAAGCATATATTTTAAACAAGCGGAGCATAGATGATTTCCAAATCAGTAATAACGCAAGCAATACATCGCTAAAACAGCATGATCTCTGGACTAAAGAACCGCAGTTTTACTAAAAAACAGAACACAATCGCCATTAACGCGAACAAGAGGCATTATAGAGTGCAGAGAGTCATTAAAGCATCGCTCATTCACACTAAGGAGCAATTATGTCGGTTGCACGCACTATTTTACTTCGCGAAATTGAGCAGTTTTTAAACGTTAATACCATCAGCGACTACTGCCCAAATGGCTTGCAAGTTGAAGGCAAGCCTGAGATTCGGCGTATTGTCAGCGGTGTGACGGCCAGTCAAGCTTTGATTGATGCGGCGATTGAGCTGCAAGCCGATGCGCTTTTAGTCCACCATGGTTATTTTTGGAAAGGCGAAGAGCAGCCTATTATTGGGATGAAACAACGTCGCATTAAGGCGTTATTGGCTCATGATATTAATCTGCTGGCTTACCACTTACCGCTGGATGTGCATCCGCAAGTGGGTAACAACGTGCAGCTAGCAAAACGCCTAGGCTTAACAGTAACTGGCCCACTTGAGCCAGACAATCCGCGCAGTGTTGGTTTGATTGGCACTCTGGATGTGCCAATGTCTGCCAGCGACTTTGCTGCTCGGATTGAATCTGTTTTGGGGCGAACGCCACTGGTGTTCGATCAGCACAAGCCCATTCAGAGTGTCGCTTGGTGCACCGGTGGTGCGCAGGGCTATATTGAGCAAGCCATTGCGGCGGGTGTTGATGCCTATCTTACCGGTGAAGTCTCGGAGCGCACTTTCCATGAAGCGCAAGAAAATGGCATCAGCTTCTTCGCCGCCGGTCATCATGCCACCGAACGTTATGGCGTGCAGGCGCTAGGCGAGTGGCTGGTTGAGCGTTTTGGCATTGAGCATCACTATGTGGAGTGTGACAATCCGGTGTAGAAATTAGCTTGACACTTTAGGACGCGCGTAGGTCGACACTTTAGGGTCGACAGCTCTCTGCACGGCCGGCTACCGCATCCATTGAGCCAAAATACCAGGCAAAACAATGTCGACCATAAATGGGCGACCTACAACTAGAGGACGCTCTAGATGGGAAAGTCCGGCATGCTGCTTTTTATATATCTATTCTTTTTAGTTCTTAATAACCATTTCATTAGAACCAACATGCCATGCTAAAGTGCTCCTCATCTTATTTCACACCCATTTAGAACACTCAAAGCCAAATCAGGCGCAATATCTAGCAAAGTGAGCACAGCATGGCCGATAAGCTAACCCACCTAAAACAACTCGAAGCCGAAAGTATCCACATCATTCGTGAAGTGGCCGCTGAGTTCGACAATCCCGTCATGCTCTACTCCATCGGTAAAGACTCTGCAGTGATGCTGCACTTGGCGCGCAAGGCCTTTTATCCGGGCAAACTGCCGTTTCCGGTGATGCATGTCGATACCCGTTGGAAGTTCCAAGAAATGTACAGCTTCCGTGACAAAATGGTGGCTGACCTTGAACTGAACCTGATCACCCATACCAATCCCGACGGCATCGCGCAAAACATCAATCCGTTCACCCACGGTAGCGCTAAACACACTGACATCATGAAAACCGAAGGTCTAAAGCAAGCCCTCGATAAGTATGGTTTTGATGCTGCATTCGGTGGTGCCCGTCGTGATGAAGAGAAATCTCGTGCTAAAGAGCGCGTGTATTCTTTCCGCGATAGCAAACACCGCTGGGATCCAAAAAACCAGCGTCCAGAGCTGTGGAATATCTACAACGGCAAAGTGAACAAAGGCGAATCCATCCGCGTGTTCCCGTTGTCGAACTGGACTGAGCTGGATATTTGGCAGTACATCTATCTCGAAGGCATTCCGATTGTGCCGCTGTACTTGGCAGCTGAACGTGATGTGATTGAGCGCGATGGCACGCTGATCATGATCGACGATGAGCGCATCCTTGAGCACCTCAGCGCTGAAGAAAAGTCGCGCATCCAGAAGAAAATGGTGCGTTTCCGTACCCTCGGTTGCTACCCATTAACAGGTGCAGTGGAATCCACCGCGACCACGCTGCCAGAGATCATCCAAGAGATGTTGCTCACCCGCACTTCAGAACGCCAAGGCCGCGTCATCGATCACGATGGTGCAGGCTCAATGGAAGAAAAGAAACGTCAAGGCTACTTTTAAGGAATCCGCATCATGAGTCATCAATCTGAACTAATCAGCCAGGATATCCTTGCCTATCTGGCCCAGCACGAACGCAAAGAACTGCTACGTTTCTTAACTTGCGGTAACGTCGACGACGGCAAGAGCACCTTAATTGGTCGCCTGCTGCACGACTCAAAAATGATCTACGAAGACCATTTAGAAACCATCACCCGCGACTCGAAAAAAGTTGGCACCACCGGTGACGATATTGACCTGGCGTTACTGGTCGATGGTCTACAAGCTGAGCGCGAGCAAGGCATCACCATTGATGTGGCCTACCGTTATTTCAGCACCACTAAGCGCAAATTTATCATTGCCGACACGCCAGGCCACGAGCAGTACACGCGCAATATGGCCACTGGTGCCTCAACCTGTGATCTAGCGATTATCTTGGTCGATGCCCGTCACGGTGTCGAAGACCAAACCCGCCGCCACAGCTATATTGCTTCGCTGCTGGGCATTCGTCATTTAGTGGTGGCCATCAACAAGATGGATCTCAAAGGCTATAACGAACAGGTCTATAACGAGATTAAGGATGACTACCTCGCCTTCGCCAAACAAATCAATTTAGATACCTCATCACTGTATTTTGTCCCCATGTCGGCGCTGAAAGGCGACAACGTGGTCAATCGCAGCGAACATACCCATTGGTACGCTGGACAAACCTTGATGGAGATTTTGGAAAGCGTCGATGTCAGCGGTGACTTGAATGACCGCCCGATGCGTTTTCCGGTGCAGTATGTCAATCGTCCGAACCTGAATTTCCGCGGTTTTGCCGGCACCTTAGCCTCTGGCTCACTGCGTAAAGGCGATGCGATTACTGTGCTGCCTTCTGGTAAAAGCAGTCAAATTAAATCTATCGTGACCTTTGATGGTGAGCTGGAGCAAGCAATTGCCGGCCAAGCCATCACCCTGACCTTAGAAGATGAAATTGATATTTCCCGTGGTGACTTAATCGTCAGCGCGCAAGACACTGTGCGCAGCAGCGATCATTTTGAAGCCATGTTGGTATGGATGGGTGAAGAGCCTTTACTGCCGGGTAAACGCTACGATTTCAAGCGTGCTACCAGCTACATTCCCGGTAATATCTCGGCGATTGAGCACCGTGTTGACGTCAACACGCTCGCGCAAAATACAGTGAGCAGCTTGCAACTGAATGAAATCGGGCGCGTACAGATCAGTCTTGATGCGCCTTTAGCGCTGGATGACTATCAAGCCAACCGCACCACGGGTGCCTTTATTGTGATTGATCGCCTGACCAACATCACTGTTGGCGCGGGGATGATTATTGCGCCGAACAATATACCTTGCCCGACTCGCAGCATTGCTAAAAGTCGTGTCAGCCGTGACGAGCGCACCTTGCGTCTGGGTCAGCAACCGGTAACTGTACTCTTTAGTGGTTTATCTGGCGCGGGTAAAAGCACGCTGGCTTATGCGGTTGAACGCAAGCTGTTTGATACCGGCCGCGCGGTGTATGTGCTCGATGGCCAGAATCTGCGCCATGACATCAATAAAGGCTTGCCTTTGGATCGTGTTGGTCGCAGTGAAAACTGGCGTCGCGCCGCACAAGTTGCGCGTCAGTTTAACGAAGCAGGCTTAATCACTCTGGCTGCCTTTGTTGCGCCAGATGCTGAAGGCCGTGAGCAAGCGAAAGCCTCGATCGGTAAAGAGCGTTTAATCACCGTGTATGTGCAAGCGTCACCGCAAGTCTGCCAAGAGCGTGACCCACAAGGTCTGTATGCCGCTGGCGAAGACAACATTCCTGGTGAGTCCTTCCCCTACGATGTGCCTTTGGATGCTGATTTAACCATCAACACCCAAATCAGCACTGTCGAAGAAGGCGTACAGCAGGTGCTGCAATTGCTGCGCGAGCGCGAGATTATCTAAACAGTGCTAAACACAAAAGGCGTCTTAGGACGCCTTTTGTGTTTTAACAAAGAACTAAACAATGCCTTTACACAGCACTATCCAGCTACCAATCATCTTCTTACAAGCGGCATCACTTAACGCAACTGCGGGCCATTAAAGCCTGCCCAAATTGCCATACGCTCAGCAACACTGGCACCGAACTTCTTGGCAAAACGATCGAAGGGTGACTCTTGTAGAGTAAAGTCAACAATCTCTTTTTGGCCGATCACTTCACGCGCAACAAAACTGCTGTTGCCTAACGCATCAATTAAACCCAACTCCAGCGCTTGCTCGCCCGACCAAATCAGGCCAGAGAACAATTCCGGATGCTCGGCATCTTTCAAACGATCACCACGACCTTGTTTGACACTGGCAATAAACTGCTTATGAGTGGTCTGCAGGACTTCTTGCCAGAACGCAGTTTCTTCACTGTTTTGTGGCTGAAAAGGATCAAGAAAAGCTTTGTGCTCGCCCGATGTGTACAAACGACGATCGACACCCAGCTTCTCCATGGTGCCAACAAAACCAAAACCTGCCGCTGTCACGCCGATTGAGCCAACCAGACTGGATTTATCGGCATAAATCTCATCTGCAGCACTGGCGATATAATAAGCACCGGAGGCACCAAGGTCGCTGATCACGGCATACACTTTAATAGCAGGATGTAGAGCACGCAGGCGGCGAATCTCATCGTAAATGTAACCCGATTGCACAGGGCTACCACCTGGGCTGTTAATGCGCAGCACCACACCTTTGGTGTTTTTATCTTCAAACGCAGCACGTAAGGCACTGACTATATTATCGGCGCTGGCACTTTCTTGATCGGCGATCACACCGCGCACTTCAATCAGCGCCGTGTGTGCACCTGTGGTCACGCCTTTGCCACCGCTCATCATCGGTGAAAACAGTGCTAAGGCACCAAACAAATACGTAAAGGTTAAGATTTTAAAAAAAATCCCCCAGCGACGTGTGCGGCGCTGTTCGGTGACGCTCGATAACACGGCTTTTTCAAGCAATTTCCATGTTTTGCTATCGACATTGGTGTCAGTCATGTAAAGCTCCTTTGAGCAATGTATTGGGCTGTTGTTGCAGCCAAGTGGTCAGTTCGTAAAAATCATCAATGGCTAAAATCGGTTGTTCTTGATGCAACACGCTGAGCGGCTGCGCACCATAACTCACGGCAACACTCGGCACATTGGCATTTTTAGCCATGCGTAAATCAAATGGTGAATCGCCGACCATAATAGCCTGCTCTGGGGTTGCTGCGCAGTAGTTGAGGATTTCATGCAGCATCAGAGGGTCAGGTTTGCTACGAGTTTCATCAGCGCAGCGCGTAATATCAAAATAATCGACCATATTGTGCCCACTCAGCACGCGATGCAGGCCACGGCGGCTTTTTCCAGTCGCCACTGCAAGTGTATAACCGGCGCTGCGATAGTGTTCAAGCGCATCCAGCACACCAGGATAAAAAGGTGACGGCTGCTCTTCTAACAGCAAGTATTGCTCACTGTAAGCATGAATATAGCGCTGTTTAAGATCGGCATCGTCTGCTGCGGGGTACAGCACATCGTAGGCTTGCGGCATCGCTAAACCAATAATGGCGCGCACTTCTTCATCAGTGCAGCGCGGTACCGCGCAGATATCTGAAGCCATGTGCATCGCTGCAACAATGCGCTTGATTGAGTCCACCAGAGTGCCATCCCAATCAAAAATCAACACACGAAGCTTATCCACCCTTTCCTCCTCAATATAAAATATAACAGCGCAAATTCACCGCTCCTGTACGAGCAGGCCATGCCTGCGATCCTTCTTGCAGACTCTGTCCAGACTTTTTTCTGTCTTCTGCAGATTCCGCCCAGCCTTTTTCCTATCTTCTACAGATTCCGCCCAGCATTTTTCCTGTGCTTGCTCAGAGACGTGGGGCTGAGAGATTGCAGTCGCAGGCATGGCCAGCTCATACAGCGTAACTATAAGCCCAGCACACACGACCTTTTCGCAGCACAGTCAAAATCCTATGCAAGCAGGGAGCACCAAGAAGCTCAACAGACACTTACAAGGCAATCGCAATAAATTTTACAGGCATACTCGCAGTGCTTAGCCGCCGACTAATTCTTCAATCACCGCTTGCCATTCTTCACCTGGCTCAGCATGGATAGCTAAAACCTCACCATCAGGCAGCGTCACTTTTAGATCACTGGCATGCAGAAATAAACGTTTGCCGCCGATATCGCGGATCTCTTTACTGAAGTCTTCATCACCATATTTACTGTCGCCAGCAATGGCATGGCCTGCATACAAAGCATGCACACGGATCTGGTGAGTACGTCCGGTAATTGGACTGGCCTCCACCAAAGTGGCGAACTCACCAAAACGACGCAGTACTTTAAACAGAGTCAGTGCTTCTTTGCCTTCTGGATTGACCTCCACCATGCGCTCGCCAGAACGCAGGTTACTTTTCTGTAAAGGCGCATCAACGCGTTTACGCGATGCCGGCCAGCTGCCACGTACTAACGCCATATAACGCTTATCAACACCATCATTGCGCAGCGCTTCATGCAAATGACGGAGCATGCTGCGCTTTTTCGCGATCATCAATAAACCAGAGGTATCGCGGTCGAGGCGATGTACCAGCTCAATTTCTTTACAGTGCGGGCGCATTTGGCGGAACGCTTCAATCACACCGTACGTCAAACCACTACCGCCATGCACAGCGATACCGGCCGGCTTATTCAGAACAATCAAACCCTTATCTTCATACACAATCGCCGCCTCTAAGCGTTCAAGCAAACCCTTAGCCAACGGCACGGGCTCGTCTGCCGCAGTCATCCGCAGCGGCGGCACCCGCACCAAATCGCCTTCTTTAATTCGATAATCCGGTTTAATTCGACCTTTATTGACCCGCACTTCGCCTTTACGCAGCAGGCGATAAATCATGGTTTTCGGCACACCTTTAAGGCGCGTCAATAAAAAATTATCAATGCGCTGCCCTTCAAAGCCAGGCGCGACCTCAAGTATTTGCACACCTGTCGAAGCCTGCGAATCGCTATTACTCATAAAACTGCACACCTAAAAAATATCAAAGCTTGATTAACGCAATGTTATCAACAAACCAGCAGCGATATTTAGGAAAACGCTCTGCTCTTGGATTTAAGCTACGCTACAGCGGCGCTAACCCAGCCATATCGAGAACAAGTTCTCTTCTACAGCCGCAATGCGTTAATGACGCGCTACTCAGAATACAAACACCAGCACAACAATAAGATAAGCAACAGCTGCCAATTGATGCGAACACGACTTACTGTTATATTCCACGCACTGCCAAAAGCGGTCAGATAATTGCTCACGCTAAAAGAAGTTAAAACAAAACGTTGGCATCATCTGGAGTAAAATTTTACAGGTCACAGACCACCTCGCTAAGCAACATACGACTTAGCCAAAGCTGTACTGAAACATAATCCGCGAACGCACAATTGCGCTCGTATTTTTATAAACCCGCTCACGAACACACCGAGCGGCACCCGATTTACCAAGGGAAATGTGTAGGGTGGAGATGCATAGTCGATTGACCTGCGTAGCTACGCGCTTTGATTCAGACGTTTCATCACGTCCGCGGCCAATCACTGATTCCTCCTCCTTAAACAAGTATGCTGCAAGCAATTTTACACTGCAGCCCACTGGAGACGCTGTCGCGACATTGGCTTATGACCCATATGCGCTAGACACGGTTAAGACTATTTTAACTGCGCGACCCCAACACCGACCCCGATTGTCGAGTGTGCCAATTAAGTGATCCGTGAACACGGAATATATTGGTAAACCATGAAAAGAATGCTCATTAACGCAACTCAACCCGAAGAGTTGCGTGTTGCCCTTGTAGACGGACAACGTTTATTTGACCTTGATATTGAATCAGGTGCGCGTGAACAAAAGAAATCCAACATCTATAAAGGCCGTATCACCCGCGTAGAACCTAGCTTAGAAGCGGCTTTCGTAGACTTCGGCTCTGATCGTCACGGCTTTCTACCGCTTAAAGAAATCTCCCGCGAATACTTCAAGAAAACTGGCGAAAGCAGCAATGGTCGCGTCAATATCAAAGACGTTTTGACTGAAGGCCAAGAAGTTATTGTTCAAGTTGAAAAAGAAGAGCGCGGCAACAAAGGTGCAGCACTAACGACCTTTATCAGTCTGGCTGGCCGCTATATGGTTTTAATGCCAAACAACCCTCGTGCTGGCGGTATCTCACGTCGCATTGAAGGTGAAGAGCGCAACGAGCTGCGCGAAGCCTTAAACGGTCTTAATGCACCTGCTGATATGGGTTTGATCGTGCGTACCGCCGGTTTAGGCCGCAGCAGCCAAGAACTGCAGTGGGACCTCGACTACCTTGTACAGCTATGGGTAGCAATTAAAGAAGCCGCAGACGGCCGCAGTGCACCCTTCTTGATCTACCAAGAAAGTAACGTGATTATCCGCGCAATTCGTGACTATTTACGCCAAGATATCGGCGAAGTTCTCATTGATAGCGTTGATGCACAAGAAGAAGCGTTAAGCTTCATTCGTCAGGTGATGCCGCAGTACGCCAACAAAATCAAACTCTACCAAGATAGCGTGCCATTGTTTAACCGCTTTCAAATTGAAAGCCAGATCGAAACGGCTTTCCAACGCGAAGTGAAACTGCCTTCTGGCGGTGCATTAGTCATCGATCCAACCGAAGCTTTAGTATCCATTGATATTAACTCGGCACGTGCGACCAAAGGCAGCGACATCGAAGAAACTGCTCTGCAAACCAACCTGGAAGCGGCTGAAGAAATCGCCCGCCAACTGCGTTTGCGTGACATTGGTGGCTTGATCGTAATCGACTTCATCGACATGACCCCAGCGAAAAACCAACGTGCCGTTGAAGACCGTATGCGCGAATGCCTTGAAGCGGATCGTGCGCGCGTCCAAGTGGGTCGCATCTCTCGCTTTGGCTTGCTAGAAATGTCGCGCCAGCGTCTGCGTCCATCCTTAGGCGAAAGCAGCGGCGTGGTCTGCCCGCGCTGTAACGGCCAAGGCATTATCCGTGACGTTGAGTCTCTGTCTCTCGCTATTCTGCGTTTAATCGAAGAAGAAGCCCTAAAAGACCGTACTGCAGAAGTGCGCGCCCGCGTGCCTTTCCAGGTTGCGGCCTTCTTGCTTAACGAAAAACGCAATGCCATCACCAAAATTGAACTGCGCACCCGCGTGCGCATTTTCATCCTGCCGGATGATCATCTGGAAACACCAAACTTTGAAGTCATGCGCTTACGTGATGACAGCCCAGAAGCACTATCGGGTCAGTCAAGCTACGAAATGGCGTCGGAAGAAACAGCAGAAGAAGTTCAACCTATAACCGCCACTCGTTCATTAGTCCGCGAAGAAGCTGCTGTCAAAACCAGCAGTGCTGAGCGCATTGCGCCGCCGCCAGAAAAAGCGGCCGCTGCAGCCGCAGCGCCTACGCCGAAGAAAGCCCAGCCAAGCCTATTTAAAGGCTTAGTGAAGTCTCTGGTCGGTTTATTTGCCAGCGAAGAAGTAGCACCGAGCGAGCCAGTTGCGAAACCAGAAACCAGCTCAAACGGTAACGCGAGTCGCAATAACGAGCGTCGCAACGAGCGCCAGCAGTCGAATAATCGCCGTCGCGACAATACCCGCAATAATCGTGACGATGAGCGCAAGCCACGTGATAACACCTCTGAGCGTGACAACACGCAACGCGATAATTCGCGCGACAATACGCAAAACAACCGTGACAACAGCAGCGAAAGTCGCAACGTGCGTCCACAACGTGAAGAGCGTCCAGCACGCAATGAGCGTTCTGAGCGTAACGAACGCCCAACCCGTGAACTGCGTCCAGCACGCGATACTGTCGAGCCACGCAACAGCCGCAGCTCACAAGCAGCTGAGCAAACCGGTGATGAAAAACCACGCTCGCCACGTCCGCAACGTGAATTACGCCCAGCTATTGATGAGCGTCCTGCCCGCGTTGAACGTCCAGAGCGTACACCTCACAGCAAGCCTGAGTTAGAGCCTGAAAACGAAGAGCTGCTGGATGTGAACCTGCCAGAACAAAACGATGAGCAAGATGACAACAACACTGATGATGAGCGTCCACGTCGCCGTTCACGTGGTCAGCGTCGTCGTAGCAACCGTCGTGAGCGTCAGCGTGAAGATCAGGTTGGAGGTGATAACAACACAAGCGAGAAGGCCAGCACCGAGCAAGAAAAGCCTGAGTCAAGCGAGGCGCAAACTACTGTTGCCGCTGCTGAACACGAAGCACAGGCTACTATTGAGACATCGTCAGCTGCAGAAAAGCCAGACGCTGCTATCGCTGTTGAACCGACCGCCAATGAAGCAATTGCCGAGCCAGCCAAAGCCATTGCTCCAAGTCGCAGCGTGGTAGGAACGGTAGACCCAGCACAAGCCGTAGCATTTTCAGCTGATCAGCCCTTACTACAGATCTCTGAGCCAGCTAAGCCAGCCAGCCGTACTGCCAAAGCAAGCAGTACTGCAGAACAGACCCAACTGACCCTTGAGGCAAACGACACTGCTACGCAGCCCGCTCAGGAAACAGTCACCACTCCAGCACTTGAAGCTCAGCCAGAGCTTGCTGTAGAGACCAGCAAAGCCGTTGCGCCAACCGAAGTCGCACAGCTTGCAGACAGCGCTACAGACACTTCAGCGCAGCCTGCTCGTCCTGTGGGTCGCGCGCCCAATGATCCGCGTGAACGTCGTCGGTTAGAGCGTTTAGCACGTGAAGCAGCCATTGCCGCAGAATCAGCCGAGCCTGCGGCAACGACAGAAGCACAAGCACCAACTGATGCCTCTCCAGAAAGTGCAGAGCCTGCAACATCAACAGCAGCTGCTAGCGATAGCGCCCAGCAAGATTTGCTCAGCCCTTCAGTCACAACTGAAGCCGAGCAAAACCCAACAGCAGACCAACAGACGCCGCCATCCAAACATGATGACGCCTCTGCTGCCGAGCAGGATGAGACTAAGCCACACGCTTAACCTGAACCTGCGCCACAAAAAAGGATGCCTAAAGGCATCCTTTTTTAATATCTAGCCTATGCTTTTTGAGTGCACAGACCTCTGTACCAATCGGCACAGAGGTGTCGCCACTCTATGTTGCTAAATAGGATGAACGCGTTAAGCCTAAACGCAAAGCATCTAAATACTGAGTGCGCTCGCGCGGGGTAATCGCTGCGCTAGAAACTTTATCACGGTAGTAGGTCATCAACTCTTCTGGCGATAAATGCACATAGCGCAGCATATCTTCAATAGTGTCGTGGGTTTCAATGCCATCGTGATAGACACTGCCATCGGCGCGCTGATAGAGATTGACCGAATCAGTATCGCCAAATAAGTTGTGCATATCGCCCAAGATTTCTTGATAAGCACCGACCAAAAAAATCGACAGCAGATAGTCTTCATCCTCACGCAGTTCATGCACAGGCATGCTGGTTTCGATGCTTTGCTCATCAACATACTGCTTAATTTTACCGTCAGAATCACAGGTTAAATCCTGCAATACCGCGCGGCGCATCGGTTCTTCATCAAGTCGTTGCAGCGGCATAATCGGCAAAATCTGGCCAATCGCCCAAGTGTCCGGCAAGCTTTGGAACACCGAGAAGTTACAAATATACTTATCGGCCAGTTTGTCATTGAGCTCATCCATCACCACACGGTGTGAGCGTTGACGGGCTTTAAGCTGGTTAAGCAAACGACGGCATAAAGAAAAGTAGCACTGTTCGCCCAAGGCTTTTTGCGTCAGATTCATTTTTCCAGCTGCGTACTGCGAGCCGATTTCACCAAAGAAGTGCGTGGCGCGCCAATAGCTTTCAGCAACGGTTTCCGGATCATTTTCCGCCAGTAAATCAATCAGCTCTTGCAGCGCTTCAGGGTACTCAACGCCCTCCTCCAGTTCTGGCATAGCATCGTTATGACTTTCAACATCAGTCACCTGCACCACCAACAAAGCATGGTGCGCAGTCATCGCACGGCCACTTTCGGAAAGAATATGCGGGTGTGGCAGATCAAGGCGATCACAAAACTCACGCAACATGCTGACAATCGTCGCAGCGTAATCTTCCATGTCATAGTTAATCGAACTGGCATTGCGCGAGTGCGTGCCATCGTAATCAACGCCCAGTCCACCACCAACATCAATATGATCGAGCGGCAAGCCCAGTGCACGCAGCTCTGCGTAATAACGAATGGCTTCGCGCAGTCCTTTACGGTAATCGGCGATATTAGAAATTTGCGAGCCCATGTGAAAGTGCAGCAAACGAATGCCTTCTTCAATGCCCGCCTCACGAAACTGCTCAACCACGCGCAACAACTGCGCCGCCGACAATCCAAACTTGGCACGCTCACCGCCGGTATCAGCCCATTTGCTCGAGGCCAATGACGACAGGCGTACACGCAAGCCAACCTGCGGGATCACACCCAATTCAGCGGCTTCTTCGATGACTAATTTAACTTCTGATTCTTTTTCAATAACGATAAAAACGTTATGACCCAGACGCTGACCGATCAATGCCAGACGAATAAACTCACGGTCTTTATAGCCATTACAAATGATCGTACCGCCTTTCGGCGCCAGCGCTAAAACCGCCAACAACTCAGGCTTAGAACCTGCTTCCAGACCAATATTGACCTTCTCGGTGGCGATGATGCTTTCGATCACTGCTTCTTGCTGATTCACTTTAATCGGATAAACCGGCGTGTATTGGCTGTGGTATTCGTACTTTTCAATACTGGCAGCAAAGGCATCGCTGAGGCGGCGCACACGATCTTGTAAAATCTCTGGAAAACGCACGAGCAACGGTAACTGCAAACCACTGGTGCGTAATTTGGCAATTTCTTTGGCTAAATCAATACCCTGACTTTGCTGACGACCCGGATTAACAATCACCCGTCCTGCATCATTGATAGAAAAATACTCACTGCCCCAGTGGCGTATGCCGTATAGGCTGCGACTGTCGGCAACGGTCCATTGGCTACCATCATCTTTGCGGGTGCGTCGAACGGTCATGCATGCTCCTTAAAGCCAGTGTTTGGGTTGTATGTGTTGTTGAGCTAACGTTGCGATCTACAGGATGCTGTCGGGCTAAAGCCGCGACCTACACAAAGAGTCCTCGAACCAGACAAAGAGTCTTTAACTCCACATCGCTCTACAGCCCAATATTACCCTCGCCCGACTTGCCAATACGCAAGCCTGCCAGAGCAGAAATCAACAGTCTGAAGACTAAGCGCTATTGGGCATTGGTGCAAATATTGTTGAGCGTTCAAGGTCAGAAAGAAATCAACACTCATCGACGCTTACAGAGTTTTGGCACTGGCTAAACTTTGCTTTGAGAATAGGTGTTTTGAACTAGCGATTGTCCTACTTGAGTTTAGCCGCCAGACTTTTTCGCAGTAAAACCACGTTTGCGTAACTCTTCAAGGAGCAACTCAACATGCTCACCTTGGATTTCAATGACGCCCTCTTTTAGCGCACCACCACAGCCGCAACGTTTTTTTAAAGCAGCGGTGAGTGTCTTCAATTCATCCAGCGTCAGGCAGAGACCTTGAATGGTCGTGACCGTTTTACCGCCGCGGCCTTTACTCTCACGACGCACGCGCGCAATGCCATCACCGCTATTGACTGGCCCAGCAGCACACACACATTCAGCTTGTGGCTTTTCACAGTCAGGACAATGACGACCACTGTCAGTTGAATAAACCAAACCACTTAAGGCAGAAAAAGATGACGCATTTTTCACGGTGTGAAACCCTCATAAGCCAGACAGCCATTGATAAGCGCTTGTAGGTCGTTCATTTATGAGCGACAGACAGTCAGCGCTGCATTTCTCTGCAGACATAACACATACGCGGGCATGGCCTCCTGTACGAGCTGGCCTCCTGTACGAGCTGGCCATGCCTGCGACCGAACCATTTAGCGCTATTTTACCTGCAGACATAGCCCATATCGCGGGCATGGCCCGCTCCTTGTATGTTAGCCAGTAACGATTATTCGGTAAGCTAACGTTCAGTTTACTGGGGAGGCCGTTCGCTCCT
>JBLWZG010000022.1:0-20436 GCA_048266525.1 Pseudomonas sp. | reverse complement strand
AAAACGTGGCCTAAGCCACAAGAAGTGGGTCAAAATTAATGGCCAATAGTGGATCAGTTTAAATGGCCATTAACATGCTAAAACGATAAGCCTGTGCGTGTCGTGCTGCGGGGTAAGTGTTCATCCGTCGATAAACCCATCCAGGGTTTAACTCCGGCGCTCGTCATCCCTGACTCGCTAGCCACACCTACCCCGAAGCACTCATTGATCATTTGTAGTGTTTGCACTATTGCAGTTTCAATCATCAATATAGATTTACACTTATTGCAGACCAGCAGGACTGGATAGATCATTTGCAGAATGACGGCTTTACAAGCGTCATGCGCAAAATTCGCAAACAACACTGTTGATCAATGAGTATCTTGTTCGTATCGCGACTAGCGTAGCCATGGATGGCGCAGCCCCGAATCGGGCCAGGATGACCCGTTGAGGGAAAAGCGATACGAACAAGGTACGGCATGCACCAAACGTGCACCAAACGTTCTAGATACTTGGCTTTACTAAAATCATGAATGGCGGCTTAGCGCACTTTTGTAGGTTTAACAAAAATCTTCTACTGGCAGGCCTGCTGCTCTTTCGCCAGCAATGCGCGTTTACGTTCTACGCCCCAGCGATAACCAGAAATCCCGCCATCGGCACGTAAAATACGGTGGCATGGAATGACTAAAGCTAACGGATTGGCTGCGCAAGCATTGGCCACAGCCCGTACCGCTTTGGGTTTGTGTAAACGCTCGGCGACATCGCTATAACTGAGTGTTTGTCCGACAGGAATTGTTTGTAAAACACTCCAAACACTTTTCTGAAAATCACTGCCTTGAATATCCAAAGGGAAATTTAAAGGAGTTAGTGGCGCTGCTAAAAAATCAGTGATTGTTTTAAGGTCTACTGCTAAGTCTTGATCATTTCTGTGTAAGTTGGCTTTGGGTAAACGTTGTTGTAAGTCAGCAATCAATGCTTCGGCTGTATCACCTAATAAAATAGTGCACACACCTTTGCCACTACGCGCTATTAAAACGTTGGCAAAAGCCGTCGTTACACAAGAAAACTCTATAGTTTGGGCAGATGACTTTGGCATATCGACTCCTTGCATTACTTCGCTTAAATAAGCAGATATATACACAGCCTAGCCAATCGCTCTAGGGCGTTTGCTTGGGTACAGGTAGCTGCATAGATTCTTTAACTTCCTCCATCACAATATAGCTTTTTGAGTCACGTACATGCGGCAGAGTTAAGAGAATGTCACCCAGTAACTTGCGGTAGGAGGCCATTTCACTGATACGTGCTTTGATCAAATAATCAAAATCGCCAGAGACCAAATGGCATTCCAATACATGTGGCAGCTTGAGTACTGCTCTGCGAAACTCTTCAAAAATATCAGCAGACTTGTAAGACAGATTCAGCTCAACAAAGACCAGTAAACCAGCCTCCAGATGAGCTGGGTTGAGTCGGGCGCTATAACCCATAATCACCCCATCTTGCTCCAGACGCCGCACACGCTCTGTACAGGCTGTTGTCGATAGTCCGACACGCTCACCTAACTCTGTGAGCGCTAAACGACCTTCTGCTTGCAGTTCGCGCAAGATTTGGCGGTCAATCCGATCCAATGTTCGAGGTGTTTTGTTGGCGGTTTTCATAGCTTAATAACCTATACTTTAGCGAAAACTTCAGTTGTTTTACCTGATTTAAGATTAATAATAGGTGAAATAAACTGTATGTGCTGTCTTACAATCCAGTCTAAAGCAATCGATTGTTTGAGGTGAGGAGTGTCAATATGCGTGTTTTGGTTTTAGGCAGTGGCGTAGTGGGAACCACCAGTGCTTATTATTTAGCCAGAGAAGGCTTTGAAGTCAAAGTGGTTGATCGCCAATCAGCCGTTGCAGAAGAAGCCAGTCATGCCAATGCAGGACAAATCTCTCCTGGTTACGCATCACCATGGGCGGCGCCAGGTGTTCCTCTAAAATCGATTAAGTGGATGTTACAAAAACATGCGCCCTTATCGATCAAACCAACCGCCGACATTCATCAATATATATTTATGGCGCAGATGCTAAGAAATTGTACAGCAGCGCGTTATGCAGTGAATAAAGAACGCATGGTTCGCTTGGCAGAATTCAGTCGTGATTGCTTGGATGAGTTACGCGCTGAAACCGGTATTGCGTATGAGGGACGTCAGTGCGGTACAACTCAGCTGTTTCGTACTCAAGCGCAATTGGATGATGCGGCCAAGGATATCGCTGTACTTGAAGAACTAGGTGTACCCTATCAATTGCTTGATCGTAATGGACTGAGCCGTGCTGAGCCAGCCTTGCATCAGGTTGCACACAAGTTAACCGGTGGCCTACGTTTACCGAATGATCAGACTGGTGATTGCCAGATATTTACCACAAACTTAGCGCAAATGGCTGTTGCCCTAGGGGTTGAGTTCAGCTTCAATCGAACAGTTGAAAGCATTGAGTATGCGAGAGATCGTATTAACGGCGTGTGGATTGATGGGCAGCTTGAAACAGCAGATCTTTATGTGCTGGCGCTCGGCAGTTTTAGCGCGAAGATGCTGGCTCCCCTAGGTATACGTGCGCCGATTTATCCTCTTAAAGGGTATTCGCTGACTGTGCCCATCAGCAACCCTGAGATGGCACCAGTTTCAACCTTGCTGGATGAAACCTATAAAATTGCCATCACCCGTTTTGATAACCGCATACGAGTTGGTGGGATGGCAGAAATCCAAGGCTATAACACCGATCTCAACCCGCACCGCGGTGAGACGCTAAAAATGGTCGTCAATGACCTCTTTCCTAACGGCGGCGATACTCGAGGTGCCGAGCTTTGGGCTGGTTTGCGACCTGCCACGCCAGACGGCACGCCGATCGTTGGTGCGACCCGCTACGCTAATTTATTCCTAAATACAGGCCATGGCACTTTGGGTTGGACTATGGCGTGTGGCTCAGCACGTGTCTTGGCTGACCTGCTATCGAAAAAAACATCCCGTATTCGCACCGATGGTTTGGATATTTCACGTTACAACAATTAATAAAAGGCATGTGAATAGGCGGGTGGAATGATGACCAAGCAATATATCGCTCAGCTAAGCTGTCCCTCATCAATATGTTTTGCTTAGCCACTCATTTCATTGCATACATTACAATGGGTCCAAAGTGTTTCAACACCTTGAACCCTTGAGTTTCTCTAAAATACAGCCCCTTGGAGTGTAGTATGGCTCGGCCCCTCATTGCAGAAATCAACCTCACTGCATTGCGACATAATTATCAATTGGCCCAGAGCCAATCGGCCAGCGGATCGGCTCTGGCGGTGGTAAAAGCCAATGCCTATGGGCATGGTGCGGTTGCCGTGGCGCAAGCCCTTGCTGATTTAGCGCCTGCTTTTGCTGTGGCCTGTATAGAAGAAGCGGAAGAACTCAGCGCTGCAGGAATAAAACAGCCGATAACCCTGTTAGAAGGTTTTTTTGCTAGCAGCGAGTTGCCACTGATAATTGCTAAAGGTTATGAGCCATTGATTCATAGCGATTGGCAGCTCAGCCAGCTAATCGATTATCTGAGTCAGCATGCGGTGGCGCCGCGCAGTTTAAATCTTTGGTTAAAAGTTGATACGGGAATGCACCGCTTAGGCTTTGCTGTAGCGCAAGTTGCGAGTATCTATCAACACCTGAAAACCCAGCCAGCCATCAAACAGATCACGCTAACCAGTCACTTTGCCTGTGCTGATGACCTAAGTAGCGATGCAACAGTTAAACAATTGGCGCTGTTTCACGCACTCCAAGAACAACTTAACTGCCCTGTCAGTATTGCCAATTCACCGGCAACGCTGGGCTGGCCAGCAGCACAACAAGGCTATTTGCGCCCGGGTATTATGCTGTACGGTGCATCGCCCTTTGCTGCCGGTCATGCTTTAGCTGAGCAACTGCAAACCGTGATGACCTTAAAAACCCAGCTGATCAGTGTCAGAGAACTTCCTGCTGGTGAGCCTGTGGGTTATGGCGGGCGATTTACGACAGAAAAGCTAACGCGTATTGGTGTGGTTGCCTGTGGTTATGGGGATGGCTACCCGCGCCATGCTAAAGATGGCACGCCGCTGCTAGTCAATGGCCAGAGGTGCCGGCTTGCTGGGCGTGTGTCCATGGATATGCTAACGGTCGATTTAAGCAATAGCCCGACTGCGCAAATCGGTGATGAAGTGATTCTCTGGGGTGAAGGTTTGTCGGTCAATGAAGTGGCCAGTTATTGCGATACCATCAGTTATACCCTGCTGACCTGTTTGTTGCCGCGGGTTAAGCGTCTTTATAAACACTGAGCTTTATCCTTTAGACGCTTGGTTTGTGCGAAGATGTGCTGCTAGCATAATCATTTTCTGACAATCTGGGATGCTTTGCAGGAGGCTGTTTCAGGTTTACGCGCGCAAAATAATAAATAAGAGGTGATTTAATGACATCTGTAATTCGACCTGAAGCGGTTAGCCAAGCCTTGGCTCATTGGCATTCGATGGTGGCGCAAGGTGATTTGTCGACGCTGCCGAGCATCTTGCATGCGCAGGCGGTGTTTCGTTCGCCTGTTGCGCATACGCCCTACCCGGGTGCTCCGGTGGTGGCTTTAATTTTAACCACGGTCGCCAAGGTGTTTACGGATTTCGAGTATTTGCGTGAATTGTCCACTGAGGATGGCTTAAGCGTGGTGCTCGAGTTCAGCGCTAAAGTGAATGGTAAGCAGCTCAAAGGCATCGATATGATTCGCTTTGATGAAAGCGGCAAGATTGTTGAGTTTGAGGTGATGATTCGTCCACTCAATGCTTTGCAGGCTTTAGCGGGTGAAATGGCTTCGCGTTTAGCCCAGTACTTGCCAAGTAAATAGACGCTCGCGCCTTAGCACTGCCAAGTCACTGACGATTGCGCTAAAATAACAAGAACGCTTGAGCCGCTGGGTTCAAGTGGCTTGTTATTATGTCGATTAGGGTTGAGAGCGATGATGCGTGAGAAACCAACACCACCAGAAGACTATGAATGCTGTGAAAGTGGCTGTTCGCCTTGCGTGTGGGACACCTATTACGAAGATGTGCAAGCGTGGCAGGCTGAGCAAAACGCCTTGCAAGAGACTGCAAGGCAAGCACCTGAGGAAGTCAACGCCGCAGACTAACATCAGCCCCAGCGTTAAGAGGCTGTTATGGCAACCGGTTGGGCGCATTGATGAGCGACAAAGCCGACGCCAACGTAGCCCCTGTCGCCCCTGACATGGTGAGCTACAGTATCTTGGTAGGTCGTTCATTGATGAGCGACGAGGCACTTGAAGATAGACACGCCAGCTTCAGCGCTTACAATCGCCGTGGCAGTAAAGAAAGACAGTCAATTGCGCTGAGATAAGCGCCCTTCTACCCGTATCAATGGGCAGTACCAGCCCATTACCGAGCTGATATATTTGCTTACGTTTAATGCGCTGACCCAGTGAAAATAGTTGATTTTAGCCATAGGTTTTTGCCAATAAAAAGGAATAAACTTCGGCACCTTTTTCATCTGCTCACTGGGGACTTAAATGACAACCGTTCTACTGGTTTTAGCGTTCTTGGGCTTTCTATCAATTGTTGCAGAAGATTTTACTAAAATTGATAAAGCCAAAACGACCTTGTTTTTTGGCACGCTGGTTTGGGTGCTGTATTTCATTGCCCCGCCCGATGATTTAAGCACCGAACAATTGATGCACTCGCTGAACGAAAACCTCTTGGAAATCGCCACTTTGTGGTTGTTTTTAATGGCGGCGATGACTTTTGTGGCTTATGTTTCACACAAAGGTGTGATTGATGGCATCGTCAATAAAGTCATGCCAACGCGCATGACTGAGCGACGCCTGATGCTGGTGACTGGCCTGTTTGCTTTCTTCTTTTCATCAATGGCCGATAACATTACTGCCACCTTGGTGTGCATTACGGTATTGCTCAGCCTCAATCTAAGCACTGAAAAACTACTGCGCTACATTGTTTTGGTGGTGTTTGCGGTCAACTCAGGTGGTGCGGCATTGATCACCGGTGATGTGACCACGCTGATGATTTTCTTAGCCGGCAAAGTCAAAATTGCTGATTTGGTGTTATTGAGTGTGCCAGCCTTAGCGGCGGTGTTGTTTTTAGCTTTTATTTTATCGCGCAGTCTGACTGGCGATGTGGTGCTGGTCAAACGCCAAACTGATATTGCCAAAGGCGATCAAATCATTGCCGGACTCTTCTTAGCCACCATTATCGGCACCATTGGCGCTAACGTCGCTTTCGGTATCCCGCCGGTGCTGTCGTTCTTGTTTGGCTTGGCTGTGATGTTTATGGCCGTGCATTTTCTCAATAAAGATGAGGCTGTGCTCGAGTACATCCGCAAAATCGAGTTTGATACTTTGCTGTTTTTCTTAGGCGTGTTGCTGTTAGTTGGTATGCTTAAAGAGCTGCATGTGCTGGAACACTTCCCTACGTTGTACGAAAAACTACCGATTGTCGTAGCCAACTATTCAGTGGGTTTATTCTCAGCACTGATTGATAACGTGCCTTTAACCGCCGCCTTGCTTAAATCCGGAATTGAGATGAGTGAAGGCCAATGGCTGACCTTAACCTACTCTGTCGGTGTCGGCGGTTCCTTGTTAGCGATTGGTTCGGCAGCAGGTGTGGTGGCGATGAGCAAAATTTCGGCACTCACTTTTGTAGCTTATTTACGTTATTTTGGTTACTTGTTGTTGGCTTACACCGTTGGTTTTCTTGGTGTGTTTGTTATCAGTTATTTACTGTAAAAGTTTAGCCGCTATGCAGAAAAGCCAGTTCTTTGCAGCTGGCTTTTTTGTCTTTAAACTGTTGATTGTGAAGAATTGTTAAACAGCGATTTAAAGCTAGAAGTATATTTAACGAATTAATAGACTCTCGAGTATAAAAATACAGTGAGCTCAACAGCGCTTGCTGAAGAATAAGACGGAGAGTTTTATGAGTGATACGAGCCAAGCTGCGCAAGCAGTGACTTTACAGGCTGCCGATGGCTATCCAATCAGTGCATATTTATATGCTACCTCCGCAGAGACGGTTAAAGGTCAGCTGCTGATTGCTGGGGCAACAGGCGTTGGTCAACAGTTCTATCGGCGTTTTGCCGAGTACGCCAGTGCTCAAGGTTTTAACGTATTGACCTTGGATTATCGCGGCACCGGTCAGTCCGCGCCTAAGCAGCTTAAAGGTTTCCAAATGGCCTTTGAAGACTGGGGGCAGTTGGATCTAGCGGCTGCGGTCGACTATATGCATCGTGATGATCTGCCGTTGTTTTTAGTCGGACACTCGTATGGCGGTCACGCCTTGGGTTTGTTACCTAATCATGAGAAAGTCAGCCGCTGCTATACCGTCGGTACAGGTGCGGGCTGGCATGGTTGGATGCCATTGCCGGAGCGCTTAAAAGTTCAGTTTATGTGGAATGTCGTCTTTCCTGTCTTTGTGGCCTGGAAAGGCTATTTGCCATGGAAAATGCTCGGAATGGGCGAAGATATGCCCATCGATGTGTATCGGTCTTGGAAACGTTGGTGTGGCATGCCGCATTATTTTTTTGATGACCCGCTGGTGCGTGAAAGTAAAAAACTACAGTTTGCGCAGATATCCACGCCGATTACTGCCGCGGTTGCTTTGGATGATCTCTGGGCGCTGCCGGTCTCGCGTGATGCGTTTATGCAGTATTACAGCGCTGCAGAGGTGACTCACCGAGATCTTGACCCACACGCCTATAACTTGAAGTTTGGTGCGATTGGCCACATGGGGTATTTTCGTCCACAGGCGCAGCCGTTATGGGATGAGATTTTGGCCTGGTTTGCCGAGCCGCTCTCTGCTAAATAAGCAGCTATTTTTTAAGCCATTTCGCTCTTTGGTAAATATCAGTGTGTGCTTGATGCGCAAATCAAGCACACACTGACCATCTGTTTTTAACTTAAACAGCTTAAAAGGTTCACACTGAAGGGTTTGCCACTTAAGCTGTGCAGCTTTTGCTGTGCGTAGAGTCTGTTGCCTTATCATTCAATATGTTATGAGGGTAGCCTGCTTAACAGGTATAGCGGTTGAATGATCCGTGCGGAGTCTTTATGAGTGATGGTTTTGTTATCGTTTTGAACAGTTATTACACGTTAATTGCAGCTACAGTTGTGTTGCTGGTAGGGCGCGTTTTGGTCCAGCGCGTGCGTGTACTAAATAATTTCAATATTCCAGAGCCAGTAGTGGGTGGTTTGATCGCGGCGCTGTTGGTGTTGGCTTTGCATCAGTTCAATGGCTTTTCGATCAAAATTGAAAAAGACCTGCAAGATGGCTTTATGTTGATGTTTTTTGCTTCGATTGGTTTAAGTGCTGATTTCAGTCGATTAAAAGCCGGTGGCTTGCCGTTAGTACTGTTCACCACAATCGTGGCGGGTTTTATTGTGGTGCAAAACGTGGTGGGAATGAGTCTTGCCTCGCTCTTGGGCTTGGAGCCATTGACTGGACTGATTACCGGGTCGATCACTTTAGTCGGTGGTCACGGTACCGCTGCGGGCTGGGGGCAGATCTTTGAAACTGATTTTGGCATCGAAGGTGCGGTTGCTTTAGGTATGGCCTGCGCTACTTTTGGTTTGGTCTGTGGTGGTTTAATTGGTGGTCCGGTGGCACGGCGGTTAATGAAAAAAGTGCAGCTGCCGAGCGAAGGCGCGAACACAGGTCCTCGTGTGACTTTTGAACAACCTCAGCAGATGCGTTTTATTACTGCGGACAGTGCGATTGAAACCTTAGCTTTGTTTGCCGTGTGTTTAGCCAGCGCGTCTTATCTATCGAGTTTTATGGCGGAGCACTTTAGCGAATCGAACTTTGTGATTCCGACCTTTGTTTGGGCTTTGGGCTCGGGCGTGGTTGTGCGTAATGTGCTGTGTAGTCTTTTTAAAGTGAATGTTTTTGATCGCTGTGTGGATGTGTTCGGTAATGTGTCTTTGTCACTTTTTTTAGCGATGGCTCTGTTGAGTTTAGAGTTGTGGGTGATTAAAGATTTGGCGATACCTTTGGTGATTATTTTAGGCGTGCAAGCTGTTCTACTGGTTTTATTTGCGATTTTTGTGGTCTTTCGGGTGATGGGTAAAGACTATGATGCGGCGGTCTTAGCAGGAGGTTTTTGTGGTTTCGGGATGGGAGCGACGCCGACTGCTGTTGCCAATATGCAAGCGGTGACTGACCGTTATGGTCCTTCGCATAAAGCGTTTTTGATTGTGCCAATGGTGGGTGCGTTTTTTGTCGATATCCTTAATGCAACGATTCTGTCAGTGATTACTTCGTTGCCGTTTTGGAGTTAAACCGCATGCGAGCGGGCCAAGCCAACGACTGCATTTTAACTCGAGGTGCGACATGCCTACGAGTTGGGAGCGCGGGCCGCTGGCCCGCAGTGGTTTGATAACTCAATCAGCGGCTTCTGCATAAGCTGGTCAATGCAACAGCTGCATCTTAACTCGAAGCACGGCATGTACAGGTTTAGAGTTTTAAGCACAGCCAAGTAGCCAGAACGCTATGCGCATGCCGTACCTTGTGTGTATCGCTTTTCCCTCAACGGGTCATCCTGACCCGATTCGGGCGCTTCGTCATCCATGACTCGCTCGTCACGATACCCACAAGGTACTTATTGACTATCGCTGTTGTCTGCAAATTTGGCGTCTAGCGCTTTTAAAGCCATCATTCATCGATGGACTCACACTCATCTCGAAGTACGGCAGGCACAGACTTAGCTTTATTCGCTAAGAAGAGTATCCAGCATGAGACGTGGATGCCGTGTGAGCTTGTCCTTTACATCCCGTTGGTAAACTCAGGAATGCTCATATCGACTGCTGCACGCACAGCGCCAAGGGCTGTGGCGTAGTGGCTAAGTACGCCCAAAGCATAATCAATGCGTGGTCGTAAACGTTGGTCGTTGTCGTCGACTACAGGACCTGGATGCAGCATATCGTTGACTTGGCGAATGATAATTTGCTCGGGGATATAACATAAACGATTATTTTTAAAACTCGAGCTGCGCAGCTCACTGATCGGATAGGCACCGCCAACACCGGAGGAAACGGAAACGAGTAGCCCAGGCTTATGTGCTAACTCAGCTTTGCTCGCGAGGACAAAAAAGTTTTTCAACGCAGGACTGGCCATGCCGTGCCATTCAGGTGTGATAACAACCACTGCATCAGCCGCTTTCAAGCGTTCTGCATAGTCATGCCATAAACCCTCATTTTGTTCAGGCCAGAGTGGTAAAGGGCTGGTGCCTAAATCAATCAATGAGCAACGACTGTCTTCGCTGAGTTGCAAATCAATTAAGCGCTGGCGCAGGTATTCACCGACACGGGCTGACTCGCTTTGTGGGCGGCCAGAGCCTGAAATGACAACGTAATTAAGCATTGCAGCCTCTCTTAATAGTATTCAATAGAGCTGGAGTTTAGCCTGAAATAAGAGGCCTGTGGCAAGTCTGCTGCTTTTCTTATGGTCTTATTAACATGGGCTTTAAATGATGCGCGAGCATTATCTAACAGATGAACGCAGTTGTTTTATCCTTTAAAAAATTCACCGGGTGTGCTGCCAAAATGCTCGCCAAATGCAGCAATAAAAGCCGAGGTCGATTCATAACCACAGGCTAACGCGACGTCAGTGACCGCTTGCTTTTGCTCAAGTAAAGGCAAGGCATTCAGCAAGCGTAAACGCTGCCGCCACAAGCGAAAGGTCAGCCCGGTTTGCTGCACAAATAAACGACTTAAGGTTTTTTCTGAGACATGTAAGCGCTCTGCCCATTGGCTTAAGGTGTCGGTAGCGTCGGGATGCTTCTGCAGTTGTGTGACTATTTTTTGTAGACGTTTATCTGCAGGTAAAGGCAGCATTAAGCCCATATCTGGCGCATGGGTCAGTTGATCCAATAACACTGCCGCCAAACGTCCTTCAGCGCTGTTTTCATCATACTCAATGGGTAACTCGCCAAAGGCTCGAATCAGTTCTTTGAGCAGAGGCGTTACTTCTACCACGCGACAGGTCTGCGGCGGCTCAACGAGTACCTGATGGTCGATGTATAAACTGCGGATTTGCGTGCGTACTGAGCTGTGCACGCGGTGTTTGATGCCCGCTGGAATCCATACAGCGCGCTGCGGCGGTGCAATAAAACGGCCATGCGTGGTTTGGACTTCTAAAACTCCGCTAATGGCATAGGAAAACTGCACCCAAGGGTGGCTGTGACGATAGCCTAAGACTTTGTTGGGTAGCGCCTCTGTTTGCCCGTAGATGGGGCGTGGTAAGTCTTTTAAGTCACTAAGGCGTTGCTCAAGTGCGCTTTTCATGTCCGTTAGTCGATACTCTTTGGCTGATTGGCGTTAGTCGGATTATTTCATATCCAGTAGAGTCGCGTCATATTAGATTTGATGGTGCCTTTAATTATGTTTCGTTTGCGTATTTTGTTCGATAACTTCACCTTGATTTTAATCGCGGTGGTGTTGGCTGCGACCTTTATTCCTGCGCACGGCATGGGTGCAACTTTTTTCCAGTGGCTGACTAACTTTGCCATTGCCTTACTGTTCTTTTTGCACGGTGCCAAGCTGTCGCGCCATGCCATTATTGCTGGGGTAATGCATTGGCGTTTGCATCTGCTGGTGTTTGCCTGCACTTTTATTTTATTTCCGTTGTTGATGCTGTCATTGCAGCCGCTGATCCGTCCTGTTTTAGGTGATGAGTTGTGGATCGGTATGCTGTATTTAGCTGCTCTGCCCGGCACAGTGCAGTCGGCAATTGCTTTTACTTCGATCGCCCGCGGTAATATTCCTGCGGCGGTCTGTGCGGCTTCTGCTTCAAGTTTAGTTGGCATTTTAGTCACACCGTTATTGGTGAAAATGATGCTGGATGCCGATGCGGGTACGACTGGGATGCTTGAGGCGGTGATCAGAATTAGTCTGCAATTATTATTGCCGTTTTTATTAGGCCATTACATGCGCCGTTGGATTGGTAGTTGGGTTGATCGTAATGCCCGCTGGTTGAAAAATGTTGATCAAAGTTCGATCTTATTGGTGGTTTACACGGCCTTTAGTGCGGCAGTTATGGGTGGGTTGTGGAGCGCGGTGCCACCTTCGTCGTTGATTATGTTGAGTGTGGTCTGCTGTGTGATTTTGGCTATGGTTTTGTTTGCCACGACATGGCTGGCGCGTCGCTTTAAGTTTAATAAAGAAGATGAAATCACTATTGTTTTTTGTGGCTCGAAGAAGAGTATGGCGACCGGTATTCCGATGGCTTCGGTGTTGTTTGCCGGTGGTGCGGTGGGACCTGCGATTCTGCCGTTAATGGTGTTCCATCAAATCCAGTTGATGGTGTGCGCGGTGCTGGCCCAGCAATATGCTGCGCGTTGTGAGAAAGAGAACGTGCGTGCCAACTAGAGCGTGCGCCTAAGTTGAGCCTGTATGAGCTGGCCATGCCAGCGACAGCCTCTTAATTCGAAGTACGACATGCACAGATTTGGTGTTTTACTATCACGAGCATGGCCCTCTCTACGGGGGGTAAAATACAAACTCTGTAGCTGATTACAGCTGCACTCCGTGCGGCTTGCCGGTGCGGGCTAAACAGTAGACATCGACTCGCGTGGCACCATGCTTGAGTAATAATTTGCTAATGATTGAGCAGGTGGTGCCGGTTGTCAGTACATCGTCAACTAAAGCGATGTGTTTGTTGCTCACCTGCGTAGGATCAGTCAATTGAAACGCATTATGCAGATTATCGCGCCGCGCTTTAGCGCTTAAACCTTGTTGGCTGACGGTTTCGCGAGTGCGCAATAAGAGTTGCTGAGGATTATGCAAACCGAGCGCTTTAGCTAACCAATCACAGATCATTTGCGCTTGGTTATAACCGCGCTGGCGCTGCCTGCGCTTTGCTAAAGGCACCGCTAAAATCAGATCAGGACGTTGCCCGCCTTCATCAAAGTAATAGGTTAAATACTGCACCAGCAACGCACTTAATAAGCGTCCATAGGGCCAGCGTTGTTGGTATTTAAAGCGACTGATCAGGGTGTCGATAGGGAAATCAAACTGCAGTGGCGTGACAACTTGGCTAAAAAGTGGTGGATTATCAGTGCAATCAGCACAAAGCGCTTGGTGGTTAGGCATTGGCAGCGCGCATTGTCGACACTGCCCGCTAAGCCACGGCAGCTCTGCTTCACAGTCTTCACAAAGGGCTAGCGCACGGTGACTTGGGCCATCGCAAAGTAAACAAGGCTGCTTATTTATTAACCACTGGTAAACCTTGTTGAGGTGACTCGGTTGACAGCTCATGACGTCTCCTTGATTATTATTGCAATGCATCCTGCATGCTTGAAGTTTAGCAGCCCGCCGCTTAATGGTTAATTAAAAGTAAACGGCCAATAAAAAGGAACATCCATGACCACCAGCCCTCATGCTGTCACTCGTCACGACTGGACACTTGCCGAAGTGACCGCTTTGTTACAGCAGCCTTTCAACGACTTGATCTTCCAAGCACAAACCACGCACCGCCAGCATTTCAATGCCAATCGGGTGCAAGTTTCGACTTTACTGTCGATTAAAACCGGCGCTTGTCCAGAAGACTGTAAATATTGTCCGCAGTCTGGGCACTACAACACTGGGCTGGATAAAGAAAAGTTGATGGAAGTGCAGAAGGTTTTGGACGAAGCCAAGCGCGCCAAAGAGATTGGCTCGACGCGTTTCTGCATGGGAGCGGCGTGGAAGCATCCTTCAGCAAAAGATATGCCTTATGTGCTGGAAATGGTGAAAGGCGTTAAAGCCATGGGCATGGAAACCTGTATGACCCTTGGCAAGTTAGATGAAGCGCAAACCAAAGTATTGGCTAATGCCGGTTTAGATTATTACAACCACAACCTTGATACTTCGCCAGAGTTTTACGGCAATATCATTACCACCCGTACTTATGCCGAGCGCTTACAAACTTTAAGTTATGTGCGTGATGCGGGAATGAAAATTTGCTCAGGCGGTATTTTGGGTATGGGCGAATCCATTGCTGACCGTGCTGGCTTGTTGATCCAGCTGGCCAATTTGCCAGAGCATCCAGAAAGTGTGCCGATCAATATGCTGGTGAAAGTTGAAGGCACACCGTTAGAAAATGCTGAGGATGTTGATCCTTTTGATTTTATCCGCATGCTTGCTGTGGCGCGGATAATGATGCCTAAATCTCATGTGCGTTTGTCCGCAGGCCGTGAACAAATGAACGAGCAGATGCAAGCATTAGCGTTTTTAGCGGGTGCTAACTCGATTTTCTACGGGGAGAAGCTTCTGACCACTGCTAATCCACAAGCGGATAAAGATATGCAGTTGTTTGCCCGTCTTGGCATCAAACCAGAAGCCCGTGAAGAGTATGCCGATGAAGTGCACCAAGCGGCAATTGAGCACGCCATCATCGAGCAACGCGATGCCTCATTATTTTACGATGCGGCCACACACTAAATGATCCTATGAGTGGGCAGGCTGCCTGGCTTGCCCCTTGCATAACGACCTTGCCTGAAAACCTTACTTTGGATTGTCATGAGCTTCGACCTTGTTGCACGTTTGGCCGCCCGCCAAGCCGATAACCTTTACCGCCAACGGCCACTATTGCAAAGCCCACAAGGGCCTGTAGTGCAGGTGGAGGGTAAAGAGTACTTGGCCTTTTCATCCAATGATTATCTAGGTTTAGCCAATCACCCGCAGGTAGTGGAGGCTATGCAGCAGGGCGCTGCACGTTGGGGCGTCGGTGGTGGTGCTTCGCATTTAGTCATTGGCCATAGCGAGCCGCATCATCAGCTGGAGCAAGCCTTGGCAGAGTTTACTGGCCGCGACCGTGTGCTACTGATGAGCAGCGGTTATATGGCCAATTTAGCGGTGATTACTGCATTGGTTGGGCAGGGTGATACTGTGCTGCATGACCGTCTTAACCATGCCTCGCTGCTGGATGCTGGGCTGTTATCAGGCGCGCGCTTTAGCCGTTATTTACACAATGATCTCGACAGCCTCAAGCAGCGTTTCCAGCGTGCGCAGGGTAATACGTTGCTGGTGACCGACGGCGTTTTTAGCATGGACGGCGATCTAGCGCGTTTGCCCGAATTAGCAGAACAGGCCAAGGCCCACGGGGCATGGCTGATGGTGGATGATGCGCATGGCTTTGGTGTGTTGGGCCAGAATGGCGGTGGTTTGCTTGAGCATTACGGCTTAACGCCTAGCGAGGTGCCGGTGTTGGTGGGCACTCTGGGTAAATCCTTTGGTACGGCGGGCGCTTTTGTTGCCGGTAGCGAAGAGTTGATTGAAACCCTTATTCAGTTTGCGCGGCCTTATATTTACACCACCAGCTCCCCGCCAGCGCTCGCTTGTGCAACGCTGGCCAGTCTTGAGCTGCTGCAAACCGAGCACTGGCGCCGTGAGCATCTGCAACAATTAATTCAGCAGTTTCGTCAGGGTGCTCAGGCTTTAGGCTTGAATCTTATGGACAGCCCCACGCCGATTCAGCCGATCATTATTGGTGATAGCGGCAAAGCGATGGCGATTTCAGCCAAGCTACGGCAATTGGGTATTTTAGTCGGTGCGATTCGTCCGCCAACCGTGCCGGCCGGTAGCGCGCGCTTACGCATTACCTTAACGGCTGCGCACTCGGCCGAGCAGGTGCAGCAATTACTCGATGGTTTGGCCGCTTGCCAACTGGAGGCGTGTGATGAGTAAGCATCTAGTATTGCTCCCCGGTTGGGGATTAGGCGTGCGGCCGCTACAGATTTTAGCGGAGCAACTTGATGCTGCTTTACCGCAGCTGACAGTACAGATTCAGCCACTCCCTGATGTGCGCGGAAAAAGTGCCGAGGCGCTGATTGCCTTGCTCGATCAACAATTGCCGAAGGATTGCTGGCTGATGGGCTGGTCGTTGGGCGGTATGTTAGCCGCAGCTCTGGCGGCGTATCGGCAATCAGCCTGTGCAGGGCTGATCAGTTATGCCAGTAACCCTTGTTTTGTCGCGCGCGATACTTGGCCAGCGGCAATGCCAGTGGATACTTTCACGGCGTTTCGCCAGCTCTGTGCCGAGGATTTAGCTGCAGGTTTAAAGCGTTTCGTGCTGTTATGCAGTCAAGGGGCTGCGCAGCCCCGAGCATTATCGCGGCAGTTATTAGCAACTGTTGAAGTGGGTGATTTTGCCTGTGCTTTAGCAGGATTAGATCTGTTGGCTGAGTTGGATAATCGTGCAGCAATCAGTGCATTTGCAGGCCCACAGCTGCATCTGTTAGCTGAGCAGGATGCCTTAGTGCCGTCGCTGGCGCTCAGCAGTATGCGAGCGCTCAATGCACAAGCGACTGTGGAGTTCTTCGGACAAAGCCATGCAGGTCTTATTGTTGAGTCGCAATTATTAGCCCAGCGCATTGCCGACTTTGTTCTGCGTGGTCAGCATGCGTGAGTTGTCAGCGCAGCAGCAGAACAACAAACAACAGGTTGCCGCCGCATTTTCACGCGCCGCTAAAACCTATGACAGCGTGGCTGATTTTCAGCGCGCGGTGGGCGCACGTTTATTCAGCTTACTGCCTGAATCAATCAGCCCAACGCAAATACAGCAATGGCTGGATCTTGGCTGTGGCACGGGCTATTTCTGTGAACATTTACAGCAACGTTTTGCCAGTGCGCGCGGTACCGGCCTTGATCTGGCCCAAGGTATGCTGGCCTTTGCGCGTACACGTTGCCCAACTCTCAGCTATATTTGCGCCGATGCTGAGCAGTTGCCATTGCAGGACAATAGCCAAGATCTGATTTTTAGCAGCTTAGCGCTGCAGTGGTGTACTGATTTTTCTAAGGTGCTGCGTGAGGCGCATCGAGTACTTAAACCGGGTGGTGTGTTGCTGTTTAGTAGTCTGGCAGATGGCTCATTAATCGAGCTGCGCCGTAGTTGGCAGGCGGTGGATAATGCCAATCATGTTAATCAGTTCCGCACACTTAAGCGCTATCAGGAGTTAACCGCTGCCAGTGCCTTGCAGATGCTGGATGTGCACTGTCATACCCATACGTATCATTACGCCAAAGTGGCTGATCTAACCCATGAACTAAAGCATTTAGGTGCAGATCATGTGCAAGAGGGACGTGCGCCTGGTTTGGTCAGCCGTCAAGGCTTACAGCGCTTGCTGAGAGCTTATGAAGATTACCGTCAGGCGCAAGGTTTACCTGCCACCTGGCAAGTGGTTTATGGCGTATTACGTAAAGAGGATTAAGCATGGCACAGGCATTTTTTATGACTGGCACAGACACCGATGCCGGTAAAACCAGTGTTGCCGCAGGTTTGCTCTGCGCGGCCAAACAACAAGGCTGCAGCACATTAGCCATGAAACCTGTGGCCTCCGGTTGTGAGATGACCGAGCAGGGGCTACGTAATAGCGATGCTTTGGCTTTGATCGCGCAAAGCACAGTGCCGTTGTCTTACTCACAGATCAATCCTTATGCCTTTGCACCAGCCATTGCGCCGCATATTGCCGCGCAGGAAGCGGGTGTTGAATTATCTGTGGCGGACTTATATCAGGCAGCGCAGTTGGTTTTGCAGCAACAGGCCGATTTTACTCTGATTGAAGGCGCTGGCGGTTGGCGCGTACCGATCTCTAATACAGAGTTTCTCTCGGACTTTGCCATTGCCTTGCAGTTACCGGTGATTTTAGTGGTGGGTGTGAAATTAGGCTGCATTAATCATGCTTTATTGACTGCACAAGCGATTATCAATGATGGACTGGAGTTGGCAGGCTGGGTGGCGAATGTGGTTGATCCCAACTGTGCGCGCTTAGCGGAAAACCTCGCAACTTTGCAGCAACTGATGCCTGCGCCGTGTTTGGCTGAAGTGCCACATCTAACTCATGCGAATGCTGAGCATGTTGCTGAGTATGTAAAGCTCATCCCGCAAAGTATGTTGTAAAGTGTGTGCTAAAGGCTGTGCTGGATGTAAGGCAAGGCTAATTAATTGGCATCGCGGCAAGCAGCTTAATACGGTGACAATCTATAACCCATTGATATGCCAAATCACATCGATGACTTCCCGTTATTTTTATCGCGATTTTTGATTTGTTAAGTGTTGTTTGAAAATTCTTTTATTGAATCTGTGCGTTGGTAAAAGCTTCGCGGCTGGACATAAAAGTATTTTTAAGTACACTCACTTTCGCTAATAAATAGCGTCATTATTCAGGGAGTTATAGGATGTTGAAGAAAACATTATTGGCTGCAGCAGTATTCGCGTGTGCCACAACTGCAGTGCAGGCCAACGAAGTATCGGGTTATTTGACTGGTAGCGTTGGTCAGTCAGAATCAAAAGATTTCCGTAGCGATACAGATTTTGCATACAAAATAGCTGTTGGTTTGCAAGCTAATCCGTATGTTGGCTTGGAAGCACAATACACTGATTTAGGAAAGCCTAGCGATAAAGGTTTTGTTGTAGATAACTTTGGTAATTTATATAACGCAAAAGTTACAGCTAAAACTAGAGGTTTAGGCGCAAATTTAGTTGGTACTTTGCCATTAGACGACTTTAAATTGTTTGCAAAAGTCGGTTATCACAAAATGGAAACAAAAGTTACGTTGAAAGTTGATGGCTTTGGCTCTGATAGTGGTACCGTTCGTGAGTGGGTTCCTTCATTCGGTGCGGGTGCATCTTATGCCATCATGCCTGAGCTAGAGATTGTTGCTGAGTACGAGCGTTACAAAGATGTTGCAGATGCATACAACGTTGACCTCGCCTCTGTGGGCCTACGCTACAACTTCTAAGTAAGCAAAGTCTGCCGCTGCAATGGCGGCAGACTTTATACAGCCTAACTAACTTTTATGGCTGCACTATCAAGTTATTAAATAACAAATCATCCACCAGTATTTCGCCTTCCTCTTCTTTTAGGGTGTTTTGCACTTGTAGCAAAGCGGCTTGACGCATCGCTTCCTTACCCTCATTGGACCCTAGATTCTCATCAGTTTGCTGAGCGAACAGCTGAATCAATTGGTCGCGAATCAGTGGCTCGTGGTATTCAACCCTAGCCACGTTTTCTGCTTTAACGCGTAAAGCAATATCGGCTTTGTAGTATTTAAGCTTGCCACCAGCACCATAATTACCCACTAAAGCAGGTACTAAATTGACATACGCGGACGGTGCAGCAACGACAGGCGTTTGCTCATCTTCTTGCGCGTACGCTGTTAGCCCGCTGAACGAAAAAGCCAGTAATAGGATCGATACATATTTCACAGTGACTGCTCCGACGCATAAAAAAGGCCCATGTTTTTATCCATGGATGCGCAGACAAGGATATAGAGTGTTCGCCAGGTTGTGCAGTGCAATCCTGAATATTTCTAGTGTTTTAAACCTTTGGCTGAGCCGACTATTGGATAAGCTTTTCGCGCTATATGGCCTATTGTTGCTGCTTGAATCGCAATGATAAAAACAATCTTGATTAGATTTGCAAGTATTACAACGACATCGGCATACAGCGCTGTAGCTGAGTTGTTTGCGACTTGTTTCGCCAGCGTTTTGAAAGGAATACCTATGATTAAAATTACGGTTTTATATGGGCAACCTAAGCAGCCGGAAGTGTTTGAAAACTATTATGCCCAGATACACCTGCCTCTAGTGGCTGATATCCAAGGTATCCGGCGAGTAGAGCTGACGCTATTTGCGGCAAGCGCTGATGGCGCTTTACCGGAGTACTACCGTATGGCTGAGCTGTATTTTGACAATCAAGAACACATGGACCGGGTGATGGCTTCTGCTACAGCTCAGTTAGCGGTAGCTGATATTGCTAATTTCGCCAGTGGTGGAGCAACAGTGCTGGTCGGGCAAGTCAGCGCATAAGGGCTGAATGATCAAAGAGGTGAGTTATGACAGATAAAAATAAATACCAAGGGCAGTGTTTTTGTGGCGCGGTGAAGTTGACCGCTAGCGGAGTACCACAAGCAATGGGCTATTGTCATTGCCAGTCCTGCCGGCATTGGTCAGCAGGGCCAGTCAACGCATTCACGCTCTGGAAGCCAGAGGATGTGCATATTGATCAAGGTCAGGAGCATTTGGCGGCGTATCAACAGACGGCGCAGAGCTTGCGTAAATGGTGCACGTTATGTGGTGGGCATGTTTTGACTGAGCATCCAGCGATGGGCTTAACCGATGTCTATGCAGCCATTTTGCCAACCTTGGCCTTTGAGCCAAGCGTGCACGTGCATTATCAAGAAACGGTGTTGCGTATGGATGATGGCTTACCGAAAATGCGTGATGTGCCAGCTGAAATGGGTGGTAGCGGTGAAGTTGTGCCGGCTTAGTGTTTAAGAAATCATGCGTTATGCACTGCTGTGGCGTGCGCATTTTTGTCATGCCCTATCTTGAGTTACTGATCAGTTAAGGGGATGCTGAATAAATCAAAAAATGTCATTGCGAGCGTAGCGAAGCAATCCAATTAGCTTTATGTATCAACACGTTAGC
>JBLWZG010000021.1:0-25308 GCA_048266525.1 Pseudomonas sp. | reverse complement strand
GGTTGGGCGATGTCATTATCGCCCGACAGTGAGCTAACCAGTAAGGCGCTTAAAATGGCCTATGAAAGCCGTAGACGACCCAAAGGTGTTATGTTTCATAGCGACCAAGGTAGCCATTATACGAGCCGTAAATTCCGGCAAATGCTTTGGCAGTGTCAGATCAAACAGAGTATGAGTCGACGTGGTAATTGCTGGGATAACGCGCCAATGGAACGCTTTTTTAGAAGTTTAAAAGTTGAATGGATGCCAACTTATGGTTACCACTCATTTACTCAAGCACAGCATCACATTGTTAAGTATTTAATCGGGTATTACAGTCAGTTAAGACCGCATCAGCACAATGATGGCAAAAGTCCAAATCAAGCTGAAGAAAACTACTGGATTAACTATAAACCGGTGGCCAGTTTTACTTGACCACTACAATATAGACTTGGTGTTTGTCTAGCAGACTGTTCGAATATCGGTATACTTAGTAAGCTAATCAATAGCTTGGAGACTGCGTAGCCATGTACGAACAGCATCGTTTTGGAATGCAATTAACGCATTTGTCACGCGCTTGGCGTGCCGAGTTGGATCGCCGTTTAACTGACTTGGGTTTGTCGCAAGCGCGTTGGTTGGTGTTATTGCATCTGGCACGCGCGAGTGAGCCGCCGACACAAGGAGAGTTGGCTAACAGTGTTGGCGTGGAACATCCAACCTTAGCGCGCATGCTCGATGGCCTTGAGACGCAGCAATTGATTGAGCGGCAAGCCGATGAGCAGGATCGTCGGGTCAAAAAAATTGCTCTTACTCCCGATGCTGTTGATTTAATTGAGCGCATCGAAAGCATTGCTACGACTTTACGTAAAGAAGTCTTTGCTGGTATCACAGAGCAAGAGATCGCTCTATGCCAAAGTATTCAAGCACGCATGCTCGCCAATTTAGAAAAACGTAATGAAACGTGATTTAGCTAGTTTAAATGCACGCTTTGGCGTGCTTTATCGCGTCTGGTTACTGGGTGTTTTGATGCTTGGCAGTATGGTCATGGTGCTGTCCTCGACCAGCATTAACGTCGCGTTGCCAGCAATCATGGATGAGTTTGCGATGGGACGGCCGCTGGCGCAGTGGCTGGCAACGGGTTTTCTTGCGGCGATGACCGCAGGTTTATTATTGGCCGCGTGGGCGCAGGCTAAATTAGGCTCCAGGCTCACAGTGCAAATCAGTATTGGCTTGTTCGTGATCTGCTCTATTGTTGCCTTAGTTGCTACTGAAGGCTGGCAGCTCATTGTGTTACGGATTTTGCAGGGTGCTTGCGCCGGCATTATTCAACCATTGGCGACTGTTTTAATCTTTCGCGTTTACGCTGGTGGTGGCCGCGGTGCAGCCTTGGGTGTGTATGGTCTTGGCTTAATGATTGCGCCCAGTATCGGACCGACCGTAGGCGGTTATTTAGTTGATCACTTTGGCTGGGCATCAGCTTTTTGGCTGCCTTTGCCGGTGTGCTTTGTATTGTTGTTTGCTGGGCATTGGTTGCTGCCTGATGAGAGTAATGCCAATGCTAAGCGTTTGGACGTGCTGTCCTTTGTGATGCTTACCGTCGCTATCTTTGCTGGTCTTGGTGCTATTTCAGAGGCGCAGCGCTACGACTGGAATGATTGGCATGTCTGTGTACTGGCGCTTTTGACAGTGGTTTGTAGTGCTGTGTTTTTTCTACGTACGTTAAAAAGTGATCGGCCCATTTTGTCATTACGCTTATGGCGTTTAGCAGCATTTCGACGAGCCAGTTGGGTCGCATTAGCTTTAGGGCTTGGCTTATACGGTTCCACCTATTTGATTCCTTTGTATCTGCAGACGATTAAAGGCTATAGCGCAGGTGATGCTGGTGTTCTATTGCTCCCCGCAGGCATTTTGCTGGGGTTGGCGTCCTTTGCCAGTGGCTGGCTGTGTGACCGCATTGCGATTGTTTGGCTGCTGTGTGCGGGGCTGTTTTTATTTGCGATCTCTGCAGTCTGGTATGGCCTGTGGGGTGCGAGCAGCGGTTTTTTATGGCTGTGTGTGATTGCCGCACTCGGACGCATGGGAATTGGTTTAATTATGCCAGCGCTAAGCACTGCTTCATTAGATAGCTTAACCGTTGATGAACTGCCTTATGGTGCTGGCGCGGTAACTTTTGTGCGTCAACTCGGTGGCGCATTTGGCATTAACTTACTGACTGTTTTTCTTGAGTGGCAACACCAGTCACTGGGAGGTGATTTTGCTGCTGAAACCATGGCGTTTGAGCGCACCTTTATCCTACTTGGCTTAGCCTTTATTTTGGCTTTATGGCCGACTTGGCGACTTAGAAAGCTAGCGAAGCCAATCAAAGCACATTGACCGTTCATCGATAAAGCTGAACAAACACGTTATAACGCCGTCCATTGAATGTGCTTATTAAAAAGTAAGCGCATTTTGAAACTTACACGGAGTATATAACAATGAAAACATTAACGAATAAACTTGCTGGTCTTGTCGTGTTAACTGCCCTTGTGGGTATGCCTTTAACGCATGCAGTGGCCAACGAAACTGTCAATGAAGTTCAAGACGTTGTCTCCGACAGCTGGATCACCAGTAAAGTGAAATCAGTATTTTTAGCCAACACCGATATCAGTGGTCTGGATATTAAAGTTGAAACCGTTGATGGCGTGGTTGCGTTATCCGGTGTCGTACCTACCACTGCAGAGCGTGACTTAGCCATCACTAAAGCTGAGTCAATCAAAGGCGTTAAAGGTGTTGCTGCTGACGGTTTAAAAACCAGTCAATAAGACGCTGAGTTTTATAAAATCAAATACTTAATAATTTAAGGTGATTTATGAATAGCGATATTTTTGAAGGTAAGTGGAAACAGTTGAAAGGTAAAGTTAAAACTCATTGGGGAAAACTCACCGATGATGATGTTGATGTGGTTGAAGGCCATAGTCAGTATTTAGCCGGCAAGCTGCAAGAGCGCTACGGCATTACCAAAGAAAAAGCTGAAGAAGAAATTGCTGAGTTCCATCGCAAACTGTAATTCGTTAGCTTGAATCAACGGCTTGAGTAGAGTGTTAAAACGCTTTGCTCAAGCCATTTTTTATTGTGTAGATCGCGCCTTTAGGCCGACATCGTCTTTGTGCTTGTTATTTAAACAGCGGTCCTGAACGTGTATTTAAACCTTTCGCCAAACGGTCATACAGCACCACATTCACCGTGGCTGCTAAATTCATGCAGCCATTGGTGGGTACATAGACGACATCTTCACACCAATCGCGAATGTCTTTATCTAGCGAGCCATCTTCTGGGCCGAAAATATATAAGGCGCGATCAGGATGGGTGTATTCAGGCAAAGAGCGTGCGCCTTCAACCAGTTCAATTGCCACAGGTACGCAGCCCAATGGCAAAATCTTGCGCAAATCATCGATATTAATCAGCGGCACATCCTGATGAACTTTCTTGGTATCAGTGATGAAATCTTTGGCGCGATCATAGCGTGTGCCGGTGTAAAACACGCTGTTGACGCTATAGCAGCCTGCTGCACGCATGATAGAGCCAACATTGGTTGGCGACTTAGGGTTGCTTAAAGCAATGCAACTGTAACGACGATTGGCCACGAGACGCTCACTGGTTTTAGCTGGATACCGTAATACAGGTTGTGTATCACTCGGCAGTGACAGCGATATTAAATAAAAAGGCCGAGAACTGAGTCTCGGCCTGGGCGCTAGATTAACGCAGAGATTAAGCGATGCTTAAATCTCAACTGCTAAGCTATCGGCGATTTTCTTTTGCCACAGAGCAGGGCCAGTAATATGCACTGACTCACCTAAGGTGTCGACCGCTACAGTTACCGGCATGTCTTTGACCTCAAACTCGTAGATGGCTTCCATCCCCAGTTCAGCAAACGCCACTACGCGGGATTTTTTGATCGCTTGGGCAACCAAGTACGCCGCGCCGCCAACGGCCATCAGATAGACAGCTTTATTGTCTTTAATCGCTTCAATAGCGATTGGTCCGCGTTCAGATTTACCGATCATACCCAACAAGCCAGTGGCTTCAAGGATTTGGCGGGTGAACTTATCCATTCGTGTTGCTGTGGTTGGACCCGCAGGCCCCACCACTTCGTCACCCACTGGATCAACTGGGCCGACGTAGTAAATAAAGCGACCTTTAAGATCAACCGGTAGTTCTTCGCCTTTGTTGAGCATATCGACCATACGCTTGTGCGCAGCATCGCGACCAGTGAGCATTTTACCGTTGAGCAAAATGGTTTCGCCGGGCTTCCAGCTTTGCACTTCTTCTGGCGTGATGGTATCGAGATTGACACGGCGCGCAGAAGGGCCTGCTTCCCAGACGATATCTGGATAGGCATCCAACGACGGAGCTTCCAGTACAGCAGGGCCTGAGCCATCAAGGACAAAATGCGCGTGGCGTGTTGCCGCGCAGTTTGGAATCATACACACCGGCAATGAAGCCGCGTGGGTTGGGTAATCCATGATTTTCACATCAAGTACCGTGGTTAAACCGCCCAGACCTTGTGCGCCAATCCCCAGTTGGTTGACCTTTTCGAACAATTCTAAACGCATTTCTTCGATGCGGTTTTGCGGGCCGCGTGCTTGCAGTTCATGAATGTCGATGGATTCCATCAGCACTTCTTTCGCCATCACTGCCGCTTTCTCAGCCGTGCCGCCAATACCAATACCAAGCATACCTGGTGGGCACCAGCCTGCACCCATTTCTGGAACAGTTTTCAATACCCAATCAACGATTGAGTCGGATGGGTTGAGCATGGCCATTTTTGATTTGTTTTCTGAGCCGCCGCCTTTGGCTGCGACATCAATCTCAACGGTGTTACCTGGCACGATCGAGTAGTGAATGACCGCAGGGGTATTGTCTTTGGTGTTGCGACGCGCACCGGCTGGATCAGCCAAAATGGACGCACGTAGAACGTTTTCTGGCAGGTTATAAGCACGACGCACACCTTCGTTGATCATGTCGTCGAGGCTCATAGTCGCACCATCCCAGCGTACATCCATACCAACGCGAACAAATATGGTAACGATCCCCGTGTCTTGGCACAGTGGGCGATGGCCGGTTGCACTCATGCGCGAGTTGATCAGAATTTGCGCCATGGCATCTTTAGCGGATGGCGACTCTTCACGCAAATAGGCTTCGTGCATGGCTTTAATAAAGTCAAGCGGGTGGTAATAAGAAATAAACTGTAAGGCGTCAGCAACGCTTTGAATTAAATCATCTTGCTTAATAACGGTCATGAAACGCTCCTCTAATTTGACGGGAACATCAAGTGCTTGTAACCAGCAGACTCGGTGTAGATGAGCAGGCAGTGAATACGCTAAAACAGGCTTAACGCGCAGTGCATGTGCTTTTAAGGGCGCTAAGTATAGCGCGCATCACCGTCAGACGAACAGTCACGGGCTATCGACTATGGTGGCAGAGCAGTATTTACTGGCTTTTGTGTAGTTGTTCAGCTTGGATAAGGTTAGCCAGTTCTTGGTCTTTTTGTAGCCAAAGTTGGTTAACCCATTCTTGGAATTGCGCACGGTATTGCATGTCTTGATCATAACTTTTGCCTAAGAACTGCTCGGGTATGGACATGATCTGAATGCGCATGACAATGCGTTTAATTTGTCCGCTGAGTAAGTCCCACAGCTTAGGCCGACCTGCTGGGTAATAAATGGTGACGTTGACTAAGCCATGTAATTGTTCGCCCATCGCATCTAACACAAAGGCAATACCGCCGGCTTTGGGCTTGAGTAAGTGTTGAAAGGGTGAGTTCTGTTGTTGGTGTTTTTCTGGAGTAAAACGTGTGCCCTCGAGAAAGTTAAATACTGAAACAGGGTTGGTTTTATAGCGCTCGCAGGCTTTGCGTGTGGTGGCTAAGTCTTGGCCTTGTTTTTCCGGGTGCTTGGCTAGGTAAGCTTTGCTGTAACGCTGCATAAATGGAAACTCCAATGCCCACCAACACAGGCCGATGACCGGAACCCAAATCAGCTCTTTTTTCAAAAAAAATTTAAGAAAGGGCAGGCGGCGGTTGAACTGGTATTGCAGTGCGAGAATGTCCACCCAGCTTTGGTGATTGCTGGTGACCAGCCAAGAGTGGGTCATATCAAGTTTTTCTAAGCCTTCGACATCCCAGTCGATCGGGCGTACTAATTGCATCCAAAAACAGTTGACAGAGATCCACGACTCGGCAATCCAATGCATGGCAAAACGTATGCCACGCTGAATGGGTGTGAAGGGCAGGATCAATTTTAATAAAGCCAGAGTAAACAGCGGCCAGCACCAAAATAGGGTGTTGCTGATCAGTAAAACGAGGGCGATAGTGCCGCGTAAAAACGGCGGGAGAACGTGCAACATAGAAGCAATACCCTGAAATAATGCGCTAGGCGCAGCAGAAATACATGTTGTTTTCTATTATGGTTATCGTTTCTGCGTTGGAGTGCAAGTGTTGCGTGAGACTCAAGAGTCACTGTGCAGGACGCAGCAGTGACTCTTGAGCGGCTATTACTTAGACATACTCGCCGCTTGGATCGCCGTGAGCGCGATGGTGAAGACAATGTCGTCAACCAATGCGCCGCGAGATAAATCGTTCACGGGCTTGCGCAAGCCTTGCAGCATCGGGCCTACGCTGATCACGTTGGCACTGCGCTGTACCGCTTTATAGGTGGTGTTACCGGTGTTTAAGTCTGGGAAGATAAACACCGTAGCACGACCGGCCACTAAGCTGTCTGGCGCTTTCGAGCGACCCACACTTTCGATGCTGGCCGCGTCATATTGCAGCGGGCCATCAATCGGTAAGTTTGGATTGAGCTCGCGAGCAATGCGTGTTGCTTCGCGCACTTTCTCGACTTCCGCACCGGTGCCAGAATCCCCAGTTGAGTAACTGATCATCGCAACGCGTGGATCAATACCGAATGCTTGCGCTGATTCGGCACTTTGTAAGGCGATTTCCGCAAGCTCACTGGCACTTGGGTCTGGGTTTACTGCGCAGTCACCATAAACCAAAACTTGGTCGGGCAGCAGCATAAAAAACACTGAAGATACCAAGTTGTAGCCAGGCGCTGTTTTGATCAGCTGTAGCGCCGGACGGATAGTGCTGGCTGTCGTGTGGACTGCGCCTGAAACCAAGCCATCCACTTCGTCTTCAGCCAGCATCATGGTGGCCAATACCACGGTGTCTTCTAGCTGCACATTCGCCAGTTGTGGCGTTAAGCCCTTGCTTTTGCGTAGCTCAACCATTGGCTCAATAAAACGCTGACGAATGGAGGCAGGATCAATGATTTCTAAATCAGCTGGTAAGTCAATGCCTTGGGCTTTAGCAATGGCGTGAACTTCTTCAGGTTTGGCCAGCAAGACACAACGAGCAATGCCGCGTTTCTGGCAAATGGCTGCGGCTTGAATGGTGCGCGGCTCATTGCCTTCTGGTAGCACAATACGCTTGTTGGCGGCTTGCGCGCGCTTGACCAACTGATGACGAAATGCCGGAGGGGACAAGAGCAGTTGGCGGGTCGTACTGCAGCGTGCGGCGAGCCAGTCTTGGTCGAGATGGCCGGCAATATATTCAGTGATGGCTTTTGCCCGCTCGGTATCAGTGATGGGAATACCTTTGTACAGACGGGTCAGGTTATAAGCCGTATCGTATGAGCCAGTGGGTACGCTCATTACGGGTAAGCCGCCTTTTAGGGCGCGTTCACCGATATCCATAATGCTTGGGTTGGGTGTTAAATCGCCGGTCAGTAATAAGCCAGAGAGTAAAACGCCATTCATTTCAGCTAAGCTCACCGCTAAAATAATATCGTCACGATCACCTGGGCAAACAACTAAGACACCGGGTTGTAGCAAAGGCACGATATTGGCCACAGTGCGCGAGCATAAAATAACTTTTTGCACACGGCGCTGCTCAATATCACCTCTGTTGTGTATTTTAGCTTTGATCAGTTCAGCAAAATCACTGGTGCGTGCATTGTTAAGTTCTTCTTTGGCGCTAATGCAGCCAATTAAGTGTAAGTCGCCTTTACGCAATGCGGGCAGATGGCTTTTCAGGCGTTCAATAAAGCCAGCGATGGGTGTATCAGTGACTTTGTTAATAATCACGCCAAGCACTTTAGGGTCTTTAGTGCCGCCAAATAGCTGAGCTTGCATCTCAATACGATCGGACAGTTCATTGAGATCGTTACTGCTTGGCGCACTGACTAAAATCACTTCAGCGTCTAAGGTTTTCGATAAAAAGGCGTTAATACGCTCGGCATAGTTGGCCTGACGTGAAGGTGTCATGCCCTCAACAATAATAATGTCGTATTGGGCTTGAATCTGCTGGTGCATGCTGACGATTTCTTCCATCAGCTCATCCAATTGGCCGTTACCGATCATGCGCTCAACATAAGCCAGTGACAGTGCTTTAGGCTGGCGAATACCGTGGGTGGCCTCCATTAATGCACTGGAGCGCTCAGGACCAGTATCGTCTGGGTGCGGCTGAGCAATGGGCTTAAAAAAGCCCACTTTTAGGCCCGAGCGCAATAAGGCTTGAACAACGCCTAAACTGATTGACGATAAACCAACACCGAAACCGGTTGGAGCAAGTAAAAATGTATGCATGAATCAAGCGTCCTGTATTAAGCGTGGGCGTCAATCAAAGCTAGAGTTTCAACGGCAATCTGGCGTTCTTCGTTGGTTGGTACAACCAATACACGCGGATGGTTGTCCGCGCTAATGATACCGCCTACGCCGCGTATGCACTTCAGGTTTGCCGCTTCATCGAGTTTAAAATCAAACAAACGTAAATAATCGAGGGTCTTGCTGCGCACTAGGCTGGCGTTTTCACCGATACCACCAGTAAAGATCAGACCATCCAACTTAGGCAGTGCGCAAGCCATGCCGGCTAATGATTTAGCCAAGCGGTAGCAGAATACTTCAATCGCCAGTGTGGCACGCTCGTCACCTTTCTCGCGCGCTTCAATTAGGGTGCGCATATCGTTAGATAGGCCGGATAAGCCGAGCAAGCCACTTTCTTTGGTCAGCACGGTTTCAATGCGCTGAGTATCCCAGCCGAGTGTACGAGACAAATGATTGTGCAGGCTCGGGTCAACATCACCACTACGGGTGCCCATGACTAGACCTTCCAGTGGAGTTAGACCCATGCTGGTGTCTAAGCTTTCACCGTTAACCACAGCGGCCGTTGAGCAGCCGTTACCCAGGTGAGCAGTCAGCCAGCAGCTATCTTCAACCGGTAAGCCGGTCATGGCGGCGGCTTTGCGGCTGACATACATATGGCTGGTGCCGTGGAAGCCATAACGGCGCACGTGATGATCCGTGTACAAATGCTCAGGTACCGCATAGCGGTAAGCATGTGGTGGCATGGTTTGGTGGAATGCGGTGTCAAACACTGCCACTTGGGTTAGTTCTGGGTACAGAGACATCGCCGCCTCAATCCCGATCAGTCCAGCAGGGTTATGCAAAGGTGCTAATACGGCCGCACGACGAATCACATCAATGACTTCGCGGTTTAATGCGGTAGCGGCGGTAAAGTGTGCTCCACCGTGAACGACACGGTGACCAATTCCTGTAAGCTGACCGTGACTGGCTTTTTGTACTAATGGCAGTAGACGTGCAAAAGCTTCTTTGTGGTCGGCACCATGCAGTTGTGCAACATGTTTCTCGTCGCCTAGCTGCCAATTTAAAACGGCTTCGCTGGTGCCTAGCCGTTCAGCCAAACCTTGGACTAAAAACTGTTCTTTGTCTTCATTCACCAGTGCGAACTTAATAGAAGAACTGCCACTGTTAATAACCAATATATTTCGAGACGACATTGAAAATCCTTAAAGATGCAGAGAAGAGGGTTGGATGCGACCGAGTATTACACAGAAAAAGGCCGGATCATTTATAAGGTTTCCCAATCTTCGTGCGCGAGGCAGAGTGAGGTCAAGCAAGCATTGGTCTATTTATTCTAAAGTCGCATTACGTCGCAACTGCAGGTAAACTTTCGCCTACATTCATTTTGATAAAGGTTTTTATTTTATGCTGATCGCCAATCAACACGTTGTCGCCATTGACTACACGCTCAGTAACGACGCAGGTGAAGTGATTGATAGCTCGCAAGGCGCAGAGCCGTTGGTCTATTTGCATGGTGCAGGCAATATCATTGCTGGTTTAGAAAATGCATTGGCTGGCAAAGCGGTCGGTGATGAGCTAGATGTAAGCATTGAGCCAGAAGATGCCTATGGTGAGTACAGTGCTGAACTGATCACTAATTTGGGTCGTGAAATGTTTGAAGGTGTGGACGAGTTGGAAGTGGGCATGCAGTTCCATGCTTCAGCACCAGATGGCGGTATGCAAATCGTCACTATTCGCGATATTGATGGTGATCAAGTCACCATTGATGGCAATCACCCCTTAGCCGGTCAACAACTTAACTTTAAAGTTAAAGTGGTGAGTGTCCGCGCCGCCAGCGAAGAAGAGCTGGCGCACGGCCATGTGCACGGTGAAGGCGGTCATCAGCATTGATCTATTGTTTTAGTGCATGATTGATCACAAAGGCACTTAAGGGTGCCTTTGTTGTTTTGAGCGGCCTTACAAGAGATATGTTTACCGAGCTGATTGCGCTTGTCTATTGGGTGCGCGCGCTGACAGTGCTATATTGCCGCGCTCAAAGAATCTAAGAAATGTATGGTGCTCCTATGTTTCAACCAATTCATAATAGTTAGCGGGAGTTTTAATGTCAGTTGACGATGCTTTCGCCGTAGAGTTAAAAGGCGTGACCTTCCAGCGCGGCTCGCGGAAAATTTTTGATAATGTCAGCATTAGCTTTCCGCGTGGCAAAGTGACTGGGGTGATGGGGCCTTCGGGTTGCGGTAAAACCACACTATTGCGTTTGATGGCAGCACAGTTAAAGCCTGAAAAAGGTGAAGTGTGGGTTAACGGGCAGAATTTGCCGACCTTATCGCGCAGCGACTTGTTTGATATGCGTAAACAATTTGGCGTGTTATTTCAAAGTGGTGCGCTATTTACTGATTTAAATGTGTTCGAAAACGTTGCGTTTCCATTGCGAGTGCACACTGAACTGCCTGATGAAATGATTCGAGACATTGTCTTAATGAAATTACAGGCCGTGGGTTTACGTGGCGCGATTAATTTAATGCCGGACGAATTGTCCGGCGGAATGAAGCGTCGTGTGGCTTTAGCAAGAGCCATTGCTTTAGATCCAGAAATTTTATTGTATGACGAGCCTTTTGTGGGTCAGGATCCAATTGCTAAAGGCGTGCTGGTGCGTTTGATCCGATTGTTAAATGATGCCTTAGGCATTACCAGTGTCGTGGTGTCGCATGATTTAGCTGAGACAGCGAGCATTTCTGACTACTTATATGTGGTCGGTGATGGACAAGTGTTAGGCCAAGGTTCGCCAGATGAGTTAATGAATTCAGATAACCCGCGTATTCGGCAGTTTATGCAGGGTATTCCCGATGGGCCGGTGCCGTTTCACTTTAATGCTCCAGACTATCGCGATGACTTATTGGGAGGTCGGTAAATGGCGGGTAAGTCGTTGTTGGATCGTATGGCTGTGTTGGGCCGCTCAGGACTGGCTATTGTTGAGTCGATGGGCCGTTCGCTGATTTTTTTGTGGCATGTATTGATTGGTCGTGGCGGCGCTGGCACTGGCATGCACCTGTTGATTAAACAGTTGTACTCAGTGGGTGTTTTATCGCTGGCCATTATCATCGTGTCGGGTTTATTTATCGGCATGGTATTGGCGCTGCAGGGTTACAGTATTTTAGTGGACTTTGGTTCTGAGCAGGCGGTTGGGCAAATGGTGGCTTTAACCCTACTACGTGAACTGGGGCCAGTGGTGACTGCGTTATTGTTTGCTGGTCGCGCAGGTTCTGCTTTGACTGCGGAAATCGGTAATATGAAATCCACCGAACAATTGTCCAGTTTAGAAATGATTGGCGTTGATCCGCTTAAATACATCATTGCGCCACGCCTCTGGGCCGGTTTTATTTCGATGCCTTTGTTGGCCGCGATTTTCTCTGTGGTTGGCATCTGGGGTGGCGCTATGGTTGCTGTTGACTGGTTGGGCGTTTATGAAGGCTCCTACTGGGGTAATATGAGCAACAGCGTCGATTTTTATGATGATGTGCTCAATGGCGTGATTAAAAGTGTGGTGTTTGCTTTTGTGGTGACCTGGGTTGCGGTTTATCAGGGTTATGATTGCGAGCCAACCTCTGAAGGTATCAGTCGTGCCACCACGCGCACGGTGGTGTATGCCTCGTTAGCAGTGTTGGGCTTAGACTTTATTTTGACTGCTTTAATGTTTGGAGATTTCTGATGCGAATTCGCACCGTAGAGATTAGTGTAGGTGTGTTCTTGTTGGCAGGTATGCTGGCGTTACTCTTGTTGGCGCTTCGTGTCAGCGGTTTGACCGTCGCCAGCAGTACCGATACCTATAAGCTGGTTGCGCACTTTGATAATATCGCCGGCCTTACCACGCGCGCTAAAGTGACTATGGCGGGTGTCACCGTAGGTAAGGTGGTTGCGATTGATTTTGATACCGAGACCTACACCGGCAAAGTCAGTATGGAAGTACAGACTCGGGTCAATAACTTACCAATCGACACCACAGCCTCTATTTTAACCGCAGGCTTGCTCGGTGAAAAATACATTAGCCTTAGCGTCGGTGGCGAAGATGATGTCTTAAAAGACGGTGATGTAATTTATGATACGCAATCATCTTTGGTGCTCGAAGAGCTGATTGGTAAGTTTTTAATGAACAGCGTTAATCAGGAATAATTATTATGTTGGTCATGCTACGTCATGTTTTATTATTTACCCTGCTTGTTTTTACTGGCTTGAGTGTTGCAGCAACTGATGCGCACTCTGTGGTTGAGCAAACTACAAAAAACTTGCTGGCGGATTTGAAAGCTAACAAAGAACAGTACCGCGCTGATCCAGCGGCTTTTTATAATGCGATGGACGCGATTTTGGGCGAAGTGGTTGATGCTGATGGTATTTCCAGAAGTGTGATGACGGTTCGTTATTCGCGCCGTGCAACGCCTGAACAAATGCAGCGTTTTCAAGAAAACTTTAAACGCAGCCTGATGCAGTTTTACGGAAATGCTTTGCTGGAATATAACAATCAAAGCATTAAAGTATTGCCCAGCAGTGTTGATCAGGGACCTGATCGCAGCGAAGTGCGTATGGAAGTGACTGATCACAAAGGTGTAATTTATCCGGTGTCTTACACCATGGTTAAAGTTAAAAATAAGTGGATGATGCGTAACGTTATTATTAACGGTATCAATGTTGGCAAGCTCTTTCGCGATCAGTTTGCTGAAGCCATGCAACGTAATGCGCAAGACCTTGATCGCGTGATTGATTCTTGGGTCGAAACGGTCGCTAAAACACGCGCCGCTCAGGAGGACGCGTGAGTAACGACAGTGTCACTTTAGAGGGTGATGTGCTGCGTATTCAAGGCGTTTTGGATTACCGCAGCGGTCCGTTACTACGCAAACAGGGTCAAGCGCTGATCGATAACAGCAGCGCGAGTCATCTAGAGTTAAATTGTGCTGCTGTCGAGAAATCTAGCAGCGTCGGTTTGGCTTTATTATTGGCTTTTATGCGCGATGCTGAGCAGGGCGGTAAAACCGTTAAGCTCACCCATCTACCGCTCGATATGCAAAAAATTGCCGAGGTCTGTGGTTTGACCGAGATACTCAATATCGCCCCCTAACGGGCTTGTGCGATACCGATTGAATTGATGCAAATAAAGCGGCTGTGATTCAGGCCGTTACTAATGAGGATTACTATGCAAGCTGTAGCAGTGAAACAACTGTTAGAAGAGAAACTCTCCAACACACTGGTTGAAGTGGAAGGTGAAGGCTGCAATTTTCAGCTTAATATCATCAGTGACGAGTTAGCGGCTTTGAGTCCAGTTAAACGTCAGCAACAGGTTTATGCACAAATTAATCCATGGATTGCTGATGGCAGTATTCATGCGGTGACAATGAAGTTTTTTACTCGCACGGCTTGGGCCGAACGCTCTTAAAGTAACCAAACGAGACTCTAATGGATAAGCTAATTATTAGCGGAGGTCATCGTTTAGACGGTGAAATTCGTATTTCAGGTGCTAAAAACGCCGCACTGCCGATTCTTGCGGCTACCCTGCTGGCCAGTGCACCGGTGACTGTGTGCAATTTACCGCACCTGCACGATATTACGACAATGATTGAGTTGTTTGGCCGGATGGGCATCCAACCGGTGATTGATGAAAAGCTCAGCGTCGAAATTGATCCACGCACCATCCAGACATTGATTGCGCCTTACGATTTGGTGAAAACCATGCGCGCATCTATTTTGGTATTAGGTCCGATGGTTGCGCACTTTGGTCAGGCTGAAGTGGCTTTGCCAGGCGGTTGTGCGATTGGTTCACGTCCTGTGGATTTACATATCCGCGGTTTGGAAGCGCTGGGTGCAGAAATCACCGTAGAAGATGGCTACATTAAAGCCAAGGCACCAGAAGGCGGTTTACGTGGTGGCAACTTCTTCTTTGATATTGTCAGCGTCACCGGTACCGAAAACATTATGATGGCTGCCACTTTGGCAAAAGGGCGTACTGTTCTTGAAAACAGTGCACGCGAGCCAGAAATTGTCGATTTGGCTAACTGCCTGATCGCGATGGGCGCGAAGATTACTGGTGCAGGTACCGACACTATTATTATTGATGGTGTAGAAAAACTCGGCGGCGCAATCTATAAAGTGATGCCAGACCGTATCGAAACTGGCACCTACTTGGTAGCAGCCGCAGTGACCGGTGGTCGGGTTAAGCTAAAAGATACCGACCCAACTATTCTTGAAGCGGTACTGTCAAAGCTACAAGAAGCCGGAGCAGAAATTACCACAGGTGAAGACTGGATTGAGCTGAACATGCACGGCAAGCGTCCAAAAGCTGTCAGCGTGCGTACCGCACCTTACCCTGCCTTCCCAACGGATATGCAGGCGCAGTTTATTGCCTTGAATGCCTTAGCTGAGGGCACTGGCACTGTGATTGAAACCATCTTTGAAAACCGCTTTATGCATGCGCTAGAAATGCAGCGTATGGGTGCAAAAATCCAAATTGAAGGCAATACTGCGATTGTGACGGGTATTCCACAGCTTAAAGCTGCGCCTGTTATGGCGACTGATCTACGCGCTTCGGCCAGTCTGGTTATTGCAGCTTTAATGGCTGAGGGCGACACCCTGATTGACCGTATTTACCACATTGATCGTGGCTACGAATGTATCGAGGAAAAAATGCAACTCCTCGGGGCAAAAATCCGTCGAGTACCGGGCTAGTCTTATGTTAACTATTGCACTATCAAAAGGTCGGATTCTCGACGATACCCTGCCGCTGTTAGAGCAGGCGGGGATTGTGCCGACAGAAAACCCAGAAAAAAGCCGCAAACTGATTATCCCCACCACCCGCGATGATGTGCGTTTACTCATTGTGCGCGCTACTGATGTGCCAACTTATGTTGAGCTTGGTGCTGCAGATTTAGGTGTGGCGGGTAAAGATGTGTTGCTCGAATACGGCGGCCAAGGTTTGTATGAACCACTTGATTTGCAGATCGCTAAATGTAAGTTGATGACCGCTGGCGCAATTGATGCACCTGAGCCTGTTGGCCGTTTACGGGTGGCCACCAAGTTCGTCAATGTTGCCAAGCGCTATTATGCCGAGCAAGGCCGCCAAGTTGATATCATCAAGCTGTATGGCTCGATGGAGCTGGCACCGCTGGTTGGTTTAGCCGATAAGATCATTGACGTGGTGGATACGGGTAACACCTTGCGTGCCAACGGTTTAGAGCCGCAAGAATTGATCGCGCACATCAGCTCACGTTTAATCGTCAATCGTGCTTCGATGAAGATGAAACATGCGGATATTCAAGCGTTGATTGATACCTTAAGTGCTGCGGTAGGCGCACGACACTGATTGTAAAGTGTACCGGTGTGCAGGCTGATGCACGCCGCCTATCTGCGTCATAGCCGAATTGATCGGGTGCCCGCGCAGAAGGTTTGCTAGTCTGGCGGCGCCCGAATGTTTGCTTATTATTGAGGCCCGCTATGACTGCCGCGACTATGATTCGACGTTTAAATGCCCAAGACACAGATTTTAATGCCGCTCTTGATCAGCTACTAAGTTGGGAAAGTGTCTCTGATGCCAGCATCAATCAACGCGTGTTGGATATCATTGATGATGTACGCCATCGTGGCGATGCTGCGCTGATTGATTACACCCGCCAATTTGATGGCCTTGATGTAGCGCAGATGAGTGATTTGATCCTGCCACGCGAGCGTTTAGAACTGGCGCTGACGCGTATCACCCCTGAGCAGCGCGCTGCGCTAGAAACCGCCGCCCGCCGTGTGCGCGAGTATCACGAGCATCAAGTACAAGACTCATGGCGCTATAGCGAAGCGGATGGCACAGTGCTGGGTCAAAAAGTCACCCCGCTGGATCGTGCCGGCCTGTATGTGCCAGGCGGTAAAGCCTCTTACCCGTCATCGGTGTTAATGAATGCGATTCCGGCGAAAGTCGCCGGCGTGCGTGAAGTGGTGATGGTGGTGCCAACGCCGCGTGGTGAAATCAATGAATTAGTCTTGGCGGCTGCCGCCATTGCTGGCGTTGATCGAGTATTTACCATTGGCGGCGCACAAGCTGTAGCGGCTTTAGCCTATGGCACAGAAAGTGTGCCGCCGGTGGATAAAATCGTTGGCCCGGGCAACATTTATGTCGCCACCGCCAAACGCCACGTATTCGGTAAAGTTGGCATCGATATGATTGCTGGCCCTTCAGAAATACTGGTGGTCTGCGATGGCAAAACCGATCCAGATTGGATTGCCATGGATCTGTTCTCGCAAGCTGAGCACGATGAAGATGCGCAGTCGATTTTGCTCAGTCCTGATGCAGACTTCCTCGACCGTGTTGAAGCAAGTATGCAGCGTTTACTGCCGACCTTAGAGCGTGAAGGCATTGCTCGTATCTCTTTGCGCGAGCGTGGTGCTTTGATTCAAGTGGCTGATATGAACCAAGCCATTGCAGTGGCCAACCGTATTGCGCCAGAACACTTAGAGTTGTCGGTGGAAAATCCAGAAGAATTATTGCCGCAGATTCGTCATGCTGGGGCGATCTTTATGGGCCGTTACACCGCAGAAGCTTTAGGCGATTATTGCGCAGGACCCAATCACGTTCTGCCAACCTCAGGCACAGCGCGCTTCTCGTCACCGCTGGGCGTTTATGATTTCCAGAAACGTTCATCGATTATTTACTGCAGTCCAGAAGGTGCTTCTGAGTTGGGTAAAGTGGCATCGGTGCTGGCGCGTGGTGAGTCCTTGACCGCGCACGCGCGCTCAGCCGAATATCGCATTAAGGCCGATTAGTACGCACAAAGGCCGCTCATATCAGCGGTGATCGAGGAATAATGTCGTCACACACAAGGTGACGACTGACTCAGTTTAGGAGCGTTACACGTGAGTAAGTTTTGGAGTCCTTTTGTTAATAAGCTGGTGCCTTATGTACCAGGTGAACAACCGAAGATTGAACGTTTAATTAAACTCAATACCAACGAGAATCCCTACGGACCCTCGCCCAAAGCTCTGGTTGCGATGCAAGCACAAATCAGTGATGACTTGCGTTTGTACCCTGACCCAAATTGTGATTTGCTCAAGCATGCAGTCGCTGACTATTACTCGGTGGCTCCACAGTATGTGTTTGTTGGCAACGGTTCGGATGAAGTTCTGGCGCATGCCTTCCATGCTTTATTTCAGCACAGTAAACCTTTGTTATTCCCTGATATCAGCTACAGCTTTTATCCGGTTTATTGTGGCCTGTACGGCATTGCGCAGCAGCCGGTCGCGCTGGATGAAAACTTCCAGATTCGCCCTGAAGATTATCAGCAGCCCAATGGTGGCATTATTTTCCCTAATCCAAACGCACCAACAGGTTGCCTGTTGGAGCTGGATAAAATTGAGCAAATTCTCAAGGCTAATCCTGATTCAGTGGTGTTGGTTGATGAAGCCTATATCGATTTCGGTGGTGAGTCGGCAATCAGCTTAGTGAAGAAGTATGACAACCTGCTAGTGACGCAAACCTTATCCAAGTCGCGTTCCTTAGCCGGTTTGCGCGTTGGTATTGCGGTCGGCCATCCGGATCTGATTGAAGCTCTAGAACGTATTAAAAATAGTTTTAACTCCTATCCGTTGGATCGTGCTGCGATTGCAGGGGCTGCGGCTGCCTTTGCTGACGCGGAACACTTCCACAGTACCCGCAACAAAGTCATTGCCAGTCGTGAGTGGGTTGTTGAAGCTTTAACTGCGCTGGGCTTTGAAGTGCTGCCGTCTGCGGCTAACTTTGTCTTTGCTCGGCACCGCAGTCGAGATGCAGCCGAGTTGGCCGCACAATTACGTGAGCAAAAGGTATTGGTGCGGCACTTTAACAAGCCACGCATCGAGCAGTTCTTACGTATCACTATCGGTACCGATGAGCAAAATCAAACACTGATTGATGTGTTAAAAAGCCGTATCTAACACTCTAGATATGTAGCGCTGTTGCTATTTTAAATAAGCTTGAGGTGAGCCATGTACAGTGAACAAAATTTAATTTGGATTGATCTGGAAATGACGGGGCTGGATCCTGATAACGACCTGATCATTGAAATGGCCACCATCGTCACCGACAGTCAGCTCAATGTATTGGCTGAAGGCCCAGTCTTGGCGATCCATCAGTCGGACGCAGTGCTTGCGGGTATGGATGAATGGAATACTCGCCAGCATGGTGGCAGTGGCTTAACCCAGCGCGTGCGCGACAGTCGTGTCACTGAAGCAGAAGCAGAAGCCGAAACTATCGCATTTTTAGAAAAGTGGGTGCCAGCCAATGCCTCGCCCATTTGCGGCAACAGTATTTGTCAGGATCGTCGTTTTTTGTACCGCTATATGCCAAAGCTGGAAGCATATTTTCATTACCGCAACCTGGATGTCTCAACGGTTAAAGAGCTTGCCGCGCGCTGGGCTCCAACGCTTCGTGATGGCTTCAAAAAAGGCGATGTGCATTTGGCTTTAGCGGATATTCGTGAATCAATTGCTGAGCTGCAATATTACCGTGAGCATTTTATTCGTTACTAAGCGCAATGGTGCTGTAGTGTTGACAAAAAATAAGATTTTTCGTGCCAATATAAGACCTTTGGCTAGGTTTTATGTACTATGTTCGACACATTGTCAGACAAAAGACATCGTCACATATGTGTGTGCCAGCTTGCTCAGCATTAGAACGGAACTTTAGGGTATGTTAAGTGACTGATTCGTCACGAAACGGCAAGTTGCACCGCTCTACTATAATAAAGAAACAGGATCTTGAATGATGGCTGCCTATGAAATACTGATTGCAGATGACCACCCGCTATTCCGCAGTGCCTTACGCCAAGCGCTGACATTGAGCTTAGGTAGCTCTGTACGTCTTGTTGAAGCAGAAAATATTGCTCAACTTGAGAGCTACCTGCAAGAAAAGTCTGACTGGGATTTAGTCTTACTGGATTTAAACATGCCAGGCGCTCATGGTTTTTCTGGGTTGGTGTTGCTGCGGGGGCAGTATCCACAGATTCCAGTGGTGATGATTTCAGCGCAAGAAGAGTCAAGCGTGATGGCGCGTGCACGCGAATTTGGCGCCAGTGGCTTTATTCCAAAGTCCAGCCCGTTGGAAGATATTCAAAAAGCTGTGCAAGTGGTGCTGGATGGTGACGTTTGGTGGCCAGCGCAAACTGCAGCAACAGCCGCGGTCACTGCAGAAGAAAAAGCCGCCAGTGCAGGTTTGGCCAGCTTAACCCCACAACAGTTCCGCGTACTGACCATGGTCTGTGATGGTTTGCTCAATAAGCAGATTGCTTATGACTTAAATGTTTCAGAAGCAACGGTTAAAGCACACGTTACCGCCATTTTCCGTAAGCTCAATGTGCGTACTCGTACTCAAGCTGCTTTGTTATTGCAGCAGATGGAATCGATTCCACAAAGCGAGTAAAACCCTTTATTTGGTAGTGTGATGTTGGCAAGGACTCCATGCTACTCAAATCTTCGTTGCATGATCTCGTCATTAAGGTATCTATGTCGCCATTTAAAGGCCAATCCGGTGTGCGCCGTATCATGAATGCTACCGGCTATTCGCTGGCGGGTTTGCGCGCCGCCTTTGTCGGCGAGGCTGCTTTTCGTCAGCTGTTGTTGCTCAATATCATCTTAATTCCCATCAGCTTTTTCTTGCCGGTCACCCGTGGTGAGCAGGCGTTGATGGTCGCAGTGTGCTTATTGTCACTGATTATCGAATTGTTTAACTCAGCCATTGAGGCAGCGATTGATCGAATTTCTTTAGAACGACATCCCTTGTCGAAAAACGCTAAAGATATGGGCAGTGCTGCACAGATGATCGGCATGACAACCATTGCTGCGGTCTGGGCCATCATCCTGCTTGGCTAATCAAGCCTTTTAAAATCACTCCTTTACCGCGCTGACACCAGCCAGTGTGGTAAATGACGTATCTTTTGCCGTCAGTAAAAAATCCTTCATAAAAGCCGCATCGAGCATATCGGTGCGCACTGCGGCGTACAGGGTCGAAAACAAGCCCTCGGCACCTAAACGGCGCGCGCTGACATAGCCTTTTGCGCTGTACTCATGCATCGCCCAATTAGGCAAACAGCAAACGCCACGGCCGCTGGCGACCAATTGCATCATCATCACCGTCAGCTCTGAAGTGCGCACTTGGGCGGGCTCAATATCTGCAGGTACTAAGAAGTGGTTGAAAATATCTAAGCGATCATGCTCGACAGGGTAGATGATCAGGGTTTCTTCACGTAAATCTTCGGGCTCGACATAGGCTTTTTGCGCCAATGGATGCTGCTTCGCCACCGCCAATAAGGCTTCATAAGCAAACAAAGGAATGTAGCTGATACCGCTCAGCTCAATCGGATCAGAAGTGACAACTAAATCCAAATCACCACGCGCCAAAGCCGGCAGCGGCGCAAAGGAAAAGCCCGAAGCCAAGTCTAATTCCACTTCAGGCCAAGCATCGCGAAACTGATCAATGGTCGGCATCAGCCACTGAAAACAACTGTGGCATTCAATCGCCATGTGTAAGCGTCCAGCCGACCCGCCTTGCAGGCGGGCGATATCACGCTCGGCGCTGCGCATCAATGGCAAGACTTCATCGGCTAGCCTGAGCAAACGTAAGCCTGCGCTGGTAAAACGCACAGGCTTGGTTTTGCGCACAAACAGTTGCATCTCGAGACGGTCTTCCATTTCTTTGAACTGGTGCGACAACGCCGATTGGGTGAGGTGCAAGCGTTCTGCTGCCTCGACTAAGCTGCCGGCATCGCGCAGCGCGCCGAGCGTCTTGAGGTGACGAATATCGAGCATGCAAATTCCTTAAGTAGCTACATGAGTAAAACTATTGATGATCAATAATAATCTGAGATTGTCTCATTCGCACTAAGTATTGAGAATAACGCCAGACATTTTTAAGGAGAACAACCGTGGCTGTAGCACATAACTTAGGTTTCCCCCGCATTGGCGGCGATCGCGAACTGAAGAAAGCAGTAGAAGCCTACTGGAAAGGTGACATCAGTGAAGATAACTTGCGTCAAGTTGGTCGTGAATTGCGTGCTCAACACTGGCAGTTGCAGAAAGACGCCGGCCTTGATTTAGTGCCCGTCGGTGACTTTGCTTGGTACGACCAAGTGCTGACCCATTCACTGACCTTCGGTGTGGTACCAGAGCGCTTTGCTAAAGCAGGCGAAAAGCCAAGCATTGATACCTTATTTGCTATGGGCCGTGGCGTCGTTGAAAGCGGTTGCTGTGGTGGTGCGCACGCACAAGAAATGACCAAATGGTTTGATACCAACTACCACTACTTAGTCCCTGAGTTGAGCGCAGACCAAGAGTTCTCTTTAAGCTGGGAACAGCTGTTTGAAGAAGTCGATGAAGCGTTGGCGCTGGGTCATACAGTTAAGCCTGTAGTGATCGGCCCATTGACCTGGTTGTGGTTAGCTAAAGTTAAGGGTGAAGCGTTTAATAAGCTGGATTTGCTGGAAAAACTGCTGCCAGTCTATGGTGAGATTTTCCAGCGCTTAGCGGCGCAGTGCGTTGAGTGGGTACAAATTGATGAGCCGATTCTGAGTCTTGATTTACCACAAGAATGGAAAAACGCTTTTGAGCGCGCTTACAATTTATTGCAGCGCGAGCCGGTTAAAAAGCTGGTTGCCACCTACTTTGCAGGTTTAGAAGACAACCTCGGTTTAGCGGCAGGCCTCCCGGTGGATGGTTTGCACATTGATCTGGTGCGTGCGCCAGAGCAGTACCCAACCATTCTTGATCGTCTACCTGCCTATAAAGTGTTGTCACTTGGCGTGGTGAATGGCCGTAACGTTTGGCGTTGTGATCTGGAGAAAGTATTAGAAACCCTCAAGCATGCACACGAGCGTTTAGGTGACCGTTTATGGGTTGCGCCATCGTGCTCATTGCTGCACAGCCCGGTTGATTTAGAGCGTGAAGATCAGCTCGATGAAGAACTGAAAAGCTGGTTAGCCTTTGCCGTACAAAAATCTGCAGAAGTGGCCATTTTAGCTGAGGCACTGAACAATCCAGACAGCCCGCAAGTAAAAGCTGCACTGGCACAAAGCCGTAAAGTACAAGAAAGCCGCGCTAACTCACCGCGCATTCACAAGCCAGAAGTACAAGCGCGTCTGGCTGCCGTAACGGCGCAAGACAGCCAGCGTAAATCAGTCTTTGCCGAGCGTATTAAGCTGCAACGTGCGCGCTTGGATTTACCACTGTTCCCAACCACAACCATTGGTTCGTTCCCACAAACCAAAGAGATCCGTGCCGCGCGTTTAGGCTACCGCCAAGGCAAACTGAGCGAAGTGGATTACCAAAAAGCCATGCAGGCAGAAATCCAACACGCCGTGCGCGTTCAGGAAGAATTGGATCTTGATGTGTTGGTGCACGGTGAAGCCGAACGTAACGACATGGTTGAGTATTTTGCCGAGCAATTGGACGGTTACTTGTTCACTCGCTTTGGTTGGGTGCAAAGCTACGGTTCACGTTGCGTGAAGCCTGCGGTGATCTTCGGTGACTTAAGCCGCCCGCAAGCCATGACTGTTGAGTGGATTAAGTACGCCCAACAGCAGACCGATAAAATCATGAAAGGCATGCTGACAGGTCCGGTGACCATGCTGATGTGGTCGTTCCCGCGTGAAGACGTTTCACGTGAAGAGCAGGCGCGGCAATTGGCACTGGCGCTTCGTGACGAAGTAGTGGATCTGGAAGCCGCTGGGATTAAAATTATTCAGATTGATGAAGCCGCTTTCCGCGAAGGTTTACCTCTGCGCCGTGCACAGTGGCAGCACTACTTGGATTGGGCGACTGAAGCCTTCCGTCTCACTGCCAGTGGTGTACGCGATGAAACCCAGATCCACACGCACATGTGCTACAGCGAGTTTAACGATGTGATTGATTCAATCGCCGCGATGGATGCCGACGTGATCACCATTGAAACCTCACGTTCCGACATGGAATTACTGGAAGCCTTTGAAACCTTCCATTATCCAAACGACATTGGCCCTGGTGTGTACGACATTCACTCACCACGCGTGCCAGACAGTAACGAAATGGCCAACTTGCTACGCAAAGCGGCCAAACGCATTCCCGTGGAACAGCTCTGGGCCAACCCAGACTGCGGCCTAAAAACCCGCGCTTGGCCAGAGACCAAAGGCGCACTGGAACACATGGTGACAGCAGCGAAGCAACTGCGTAAAGAATACGCATAGGGCCGAGATTGCTAGGCTAAGGATGACCAGAAAATAGAAAACGCGCAGTTCCGTGAGGAGTGCGCGTTTTTATTGCTCACTAATCAGTAATGCCAAAGCATCCACAGGGCTGATGGTACCGGCAAAATGCTGACCCAATACATGCGTATAGATTTGCGTGGTCTTAACATCGGTATGCCCTAAGAGCTCTTGTACAGTGCGAATATCACGCCCTGCTTGTAATAGGTGCGTAGCGAATGAATGACGAAATGTATGACAAGTGACACGCTTGTTAACGATGCCTGCTTTTTGTACGGCTGCTTTCAATACCTTTCGCGCAACGGAGTCATGCAGATGATGGCGGCATAATTTGCCGTTATACGGGTGGATGCAGAGCGTGCTGGAGGGAAAGACAAACATCCACGCCGGTTGTCGATAAGCAGAAGGATATTTGCGATCTAAAGCAAAAGGCAGCGAGGGACCAAGGCCTTGTAAGTTGTCGTCTTGTTGAATAAGCAGCGCTTGCTCGATGAGTTGTTTTATTGCCGGGATTAGGCGAGTGGGTAGTAGGCTGTTTCTGCTTCTCCCACCCTTGCCGTCATGCACGGTGATACAGCCATTATCAAAATCAAAATCTTTAACCCGTAGACGTAAGCATTCATTAATGCGCAAACCCGCACCATACAGCAGGGCGAACATCAGTTGGTTACGAGTCTCCATAGCCTGCAAAATACGCTGAACCTCACTCACAGAAATAACTATGGGCAAGTTTCTTGGTTTACTGGCTGGAATATAGTCAATATCACCCAGAGGTTGCTGTAAAAATTTGTTATATAAAAATGCTAAAGCGTTCAAAGCGATTTTCTGCGTGTTTATGGCTACATGCCTATCGTTCGCCAAGCTGGATAAAAACTGCCTGACCTCTTCACTGCCCATGGTCTGAGGATGACGTTTTTTGTGAAACAGAATAAAACGCTTAATCCAGTGCAGGTAAGTTTTTTCAGTTTTAAGCGCATAACCTTTTTGCCGCATATCCGTGCGTATAGAATTTAAAAATGGGCTGTTAGACATAAAACGCTCCCTGTCTTGCAACTGTCTGCCTGTACAGCCTATTCTAGCCGGGATTTGTAAATATGCTTGTTTTTACACCTAGAGATGCTTGTTTGCCGGTAGATTTTTAATTTTATGCTATATAAATCAAAGTGTTATGAGTTCTTTAAGTAAGATAATGTGCATCGTGCAAGCAGGATAGACGGCATGCACGATTTGTAATAACAGAGTGTCTTGTCTTTTTAAAGAAAGTCTATTTAATACAAGTGCTTATATTAATTAACGGTAAGTAGCTGCAGGTGACAAAACGAGTATGCTTAATAATAAACTGTTGCACATAGCCGCTACGCGGCAGAGTATCAATATTAAAGCTGTATATATAACAATTGAGGACAAAGGATATGTCCAGTCGAGCGATACAAAATCTGTTTGCTTGTTTCTCTGATCAACT
>JBLWZG010000020.1:0-37492 GCA_048266525.1 Pseudomonas sp. | reverse complement strand
TGGATGCCGAACTTTCGGATGCTGGGTTTCACCCCGCATCGTGGCACAAAGGGGGTGGGTCCATCTCATTTCATACAAGGTTCAACTCTCGCAGGGCCGCGGCTAGCTGCTGACGGGAGCTGTAGCGCGTTCTGAGGGGCGTCGTGCGCCTGCGACCAGCTTATCGATAGCGCGTGCCGCAGCCACTAAACCAAAACTTGCCGTCACCGTCATCGCCGCGCCAAAGCCCCCTGCACAGTTAAGCTTCACCCCATCGCCAAGAAAACTTTTACTCAAACACACACTGCCATCAGGATTCGGGTAACGTAATTGCTCAGTCGAATACACACAAGGCACACTGTAGTGACGACCAGCGGTACGAGAAAAACCATACTCACTGCGCAACAAAGAACGCACACGAGAAGCCAGCGGGTCGTTAAAAGTCTTATTTAAATCACCCACCCGAATCTGCGTCGGATCAATCTGTCCACCCGCACCACCGGTCGTAATAATTTGAATCTTGCGGCGTTTACACCACGCAATCAGCGCCGCTTTAGCAATCACGCTGTCAATGCAATCCACGACAAAATCAAGCTCTTCAGTGATGTACTGCGCCATCGTCTCCTGACTGACAAAATCAGCCACGGCATGCACCCGACACGCAGGATTGATGGCTTGAATACGCTGCGCCATCACATCAACTTTAGCCTGGCCAACCGTATCGATTAATGTATGTGCTTGACGATTGGTATTGGTGATACACACATCATCGAGGTCAAATAAAGAAATTTCGCCCACACCAGAGCGCGCCAACGCCTCGGCCGCCCAAGAGCCCACACCACCAATCCCAACCACAGCAACATGCGCCTGCGCTAAACGCTCTAGCCCTTCAACACCATATAAACGCGCAATACCGCCAAAACGTAAATCATCCATCGCAAACCTCTCAATAATCGCTCGCGCATTCTAGCAGTAATCCCTACAACGCTTACAAAACAGCGGCTGTTTCACTACACTGTTGAGAGATTTTACTGCGCTGCTGCCAGTTGTCCTGCACAATACACAGCACACTCATAACCTATTTTTAATCCAGCCCAGCACCTAAAGGGCTCGAGAATTACCATGCTTATTTGCCCCATCTGCCAGTCAGCACTGACCGCACAGGAAAACAGCTTACGTTGCATCTACCAGCACAGCTTTGATCGCGCGCGCCAAGGCTATATCAACCTATTACCTGTGCAGCATAAAAACAGCCGCGCACCGGGCGATAACCTAGCCATGGTACAAGCACGCCGCAACTTTCTCTCAGGCGGACATTACGCACCCCTAGCAGAACGTTTTGCTGCCTTGATGCAAGAACGCCAGCCACAAAAGTGGCTGGATATTGGTTGCGGTGAAGGCTATTACACGGCGCACATTGCCGAGGCCCTACCCGACAGCCAAGGCTACGCCTTAGATATTTCTCGCGAAGCAGTAAAACAGGCCTGCAAACGCAATGCACAGACCACTTGGCTAGTCGCCAGCATGGCACGCTTGCCCTTAGCCAGTAACAGCTGCCAAGCCATTGCCAGTATTTTTAGCCCCCTCGACTGGCAAGAAGCACAGCGCGTGTTAGTGCCTGGCGGAGCCTTGTTACGCATGGGTCCCTGCAGCGATCACCTGCAAGAACTGCGTGAACAGCTCTATGATGAAGTACGCAGCTATGATGACAGTAAGCATTTACAGTTGCTTCCTGACGGAATGCAGCATACTCACAGTGAAATCTTGCGCTTTAACTTGACCTTAAATGATGCTCAAGCACGCAGCGACCTGCTAGCCATGACGCCACACGGTTGGCGTGCTAACGCTGAGCGGCGTGAAGCAGTGATTGGGCAAACGCTCACGACTACCATCGCTATTCGCTACGACTGGATTGAAAAAACGGAAATCTAACTTATGCGCCAACCTGATATCGAAATTTATATCAAAGAAAGCAACCGCGAAGCACTGAGCGCATGGCTCTCAGCCGCCCTTGGTGCACCTTGCCAGTGGCAGCAAAAGGGCCGTGTCTCACGCTGTGTTTGCGCCAATATACCCATTGTTTATTTTGAACAAGCGGTAGGTAAATGGCACAGCCTTTTACTGGAAAGCGCTGACACACCCTGGTCCGATGATTTGCAATGCGCGCAAGCTGCCGCCGCTCATTTACAGGCCAATGTGCGCTGTGCTCCTGGCAGCTGGCAAGAAACAGACGGCGAAGCAGATGCTGATCGCTGGCTGCAAGTCAGTGCCGATGGCAGCGTAGAAACCATCACTTGGCACACCCCTTAAGCAACAATTGATTAAGCCAAGCACACAAAGGGATGTTCTTAGGCCCGACTCATTCACCCACGGCACATCGGCACATCGGCACAGCGTCAAGGTTGGTTTAGCCAAGGTTATAAATCAAGCATCGTCAGTCAGTGCGACACTTTCTCAGCACAGCAACTGTAGTCGCAAGCTAGAAAAAACACGCAAACAGCTTTGGAGATTTTATGTTGGTGATACGTTACGCAGTCTTTGCCACAGCCATTGTCGGCAGCTTAATCACTTTGTTATTAGCTTTAAGCAACCCCTGGTGGTTGCTGCTTAGTGCTGTCTTTATCGCGTTAACAGTGCTGGGGATAATTGATCTACGCCAAACTCAATCGACGTTACGCCGCAACTATCCGATTGCTGCACATATTCGCTACCTGTTTGAAAAACTGCGACCCATGTTGCGTCAATACATTGTCGAAGCCGATGATGATGAAGTGCCTTTCTCCCATGACCAACGCTCATTGGTGTATCAACGTTCGAAATCTGAGCTGGAAACCCGCGCCTTTGGTACAGAGCAAAACGTCTACGGCACACGTTATGAATGGATTAACCACTCAATCAGCCCAACAAAAATCAGCGATGATAATTTCCGTATCAATATTGGCGGTCCTGATTGTCAACAGCCCTACTCTGCTAGCATTTTTAATATTTCTGCGATGAGTTTTGGTTCGTTATCACCCAATGCCATTCGCGCATTAAATAAAGGCGCACGTTTGGGCAAGTTTTACCATGACACTGGCGAAGGTTCGATTTCCAGCTATCACCGCGAACACGGCGGCGATATGGTGTGGGAGTTAGGCTCCGGCTATTTCGGTGCGCGCAATGATGACGGCACCTTTAGTCCCGAACGCTTCGCCGAACGCGCAGCCCTTGAGCAAGTCAAAATGATTGAGCTGAAACTGTCCCAAGGTGCAAAGCCCGGTCACGGCGGTATGCTGCCCGGCGCTAAAGTGAACGCAGAAATTGCTCGCACCCGTGGCGTCCCTGAAGGCCAAGACTGTATTTCACCTGCTGCGCATTCAGCTTTTTCTACCCCCGAAGAATTACTCCAGTTTATTGCACGATTGCGTGAATTATCTGGTGGTAAACCGACGGGTTTTAAACTGGCCATCGGTCACCCATGGGAATGGTTTGCCATCGCCAAAGCCATGCTCAGCACGGGTATCACCCCTGACTTTATTGTCGTTGATGGTGCTGAAGGCGGCACGGGGGCAGCGCCACTAGAGTTTGCCGATCACATTGGCACACCCATGCGCGAAGGCTTGATGTTGGTACACAACACGCTAGTGGGCATCAACTTACGCGATAAAATAAAAATCGGTGCGGCAGGTAAAATCATTACGGCTTTTGATATCGCCCGTACGCTCGCCTTAGGTGCAGACTGGTGTAACTCAGCGCGCGGCTTTATGTTTGCGCTAGGCTGCATCCAGTCGCAAGTCTGCCATACCGACCGCTGTCCCACCGGGATCGCCACGCAAAACCCTAAACGCTGGCAAAGTCTGGTCGTGCCAGACAAAGCCACACGCGTGCATAACTTTCACACCCGCACAGTAACAACTTTACGCGAACTGATTGAAGCGGCCGGCCTAAAACACCCAGGAGAGCTGGGGCCTGAGCACATCATTCGACGTGTTTCACCCACCCTAGTCCGCTCGTTATCAACCTTGCATCCTTATTTGCAGCCCGGCGCTTTACTCAATGATGACAAGCTACCTGAGCACATTGTTTTCCAACGCTTCTGGCCTGCTGCGCGTGCTGATAACTTTGCATTTTTTAAACAGTAGAAATAAAAGCGGCCTATGCTAGATAGGCCGCTTTTATATTATTTGGCTTGGTAAATAATGCCTGGACTGCACTGCACCATAGTGTACAACTCAGGCAAAGTATTCAGCGCTTCAGAAGCGCCTAAAAACAAATAGCCACCAGGTTTTAACGTGGCGTGTATACGCATAAGAATGTCTTTCTTTGCTTCTGCTGAAAAATAAATCAAAACATTACGGCAAAACACCACATCAAACTTACCCAGCACGGCATAACTGTCTAATAAGTTTAATGCGCGAAATTCAACCCGATTTTTGATTGCCGCTTTAACTGCCCAGCGATTGTTTGGCGTTTTATCAAAATAGCGCTGTAAACGTTCACTGGATAAACCGCGCGCAATCGCCAAACTGTCATACTCACCAAGTTTGCAGGCCTGTAGCATCGACGCTGATAAGTCAGTGGCAATAATTTGTACGCTTAGCTTGGCTTGCCCTGCATTAGCACGCTCATACTCATCAATCGTCATGGATAACGAATACGGCTCTTGCCCTGAAGAGCAGGCTGCAGACCAAATTCTCAAACGCTGATTGGGTTGTTTTTTTACAAGCTCAGGCAATACTTTATTTTTCATCACCTCAAAGGGATAAATGTCTCTAAACCACAAAGTCTCGTTGGTGGTCATGGCATCAATCACTTGTTCTTGCAAGGCACCACGCGGCTGCGCCTGAATTCGCGCCATGAGTTCTGTTAGCGATTTAATACCATGCTCGTCCTGCAGTTTTTTTAAGCGACTCGTCACCAAGTATTGCTTGTTATCACCCAAAACAATCCCTGATTTATCCTCAAGAAATTGCCTGAACGTATTAAACTCAGATTGTGAGACCGACACACTGACCGCCTTTTTTTAAATAGCGCTTAAAATAAGTTTTGTACACGCACCCAAACATTGTTCAACTATAACGCATCAACCTCTTTAATGCGCGCCACAACCAGATCAACTAAATCATCAGGACGAAACTTCGCCAAAAAATCATCAGCACCAACTTTTGCAACCATCGCTTTGTTAAATACACCGGATAACGATGTATGCAGCAAAATATGCAAATCTTTAAGACGCGGATCGTTACGTATTTCAGCGGTGAGCGTATAGCCATCCATTTCTGGCATTTCAATATCAGAAATCAACATAATGAATTCATCAGCTGGCTTCTTTCCTTCGCTTAACATCAGCTGTAGGTGCTCATAAGCGGCACGACCATCATTGAGTGCCACCACCTCAACACCTATTTCTTGTAAGCAGCGCAGCACTTGTTTGCGCGCGACCGAGGAATCATCAACGATAAGGATTTTTTTACTGAGGGCACTGCTGCGCACCTGCTCAGTTAAGCTCTCGGTTAAAATCTCTTCTGAGGTGGGTGATACTTCCGCTAAAACCCGCTCAACATCAATCACCTCAACAAGCTGATTATCTAAACGGGTTACTGCAGTAAGATAATGATCACGCCCAGTGCCCTTGGGTGGCGGATGAATTTCCTCCCAATTGAGGTTAACAATACGATCCACCGCACTGACTAAAAAACCCTGCTCTTTCATATTGTATTCAGCAATAATGACAAAACCATCATGTGGGTTTTCTAAGGCTTTACGCTCTGTCGCTAAAGCTAAGTCCATAACCGGAATCGTCCGCCCGCGGACACTGGCTACACCTCGTACAATCGGATTGGATTTTGGCAGCAAGGTCAGATGCGGACACTGCAATACTTCACGAACCTTAAATACATTAATACCGTATAGCTGCGGACCGTTGAGTCTAAACAACAGCAGTTCTAAGCGATTTTGTCCAACGAGTTGGGTTCGTTGGTTGACTGAATCCATTACACTGGCCATGTTTAAGCTCCTAATTTTTCGCTTCAGCATAAACAAAGCTGAAGCAGGGCATGATTTTTGCTTTAATCATACTATGAAGCAGATTAAGACATTTTTTTGGCACCCCGCGGTGCAATCTCGAACACTTTGCAAAGCATTTTGGCTGTGCTGCCTCGCTTTGCCGAGCTTTTTTACCCAAGCAGAAACGCTACAACAACAGATTATCGGCACAAGCCAAGAGTTTCTTGAGCATGTTACCCAAGAATACTTAGCCCAAAACAGTATCAATGGTCGACACACAGTAAAGATTGGTCGACTCGACCCACGTTTGCGCCTGCCTGTTTGCTCTGAACCACTGCAAGCCAGCTTAGAAAGCCCCGCTCAACCCCTCGGTCGAGTCACCATCCGCGTCCGCTGCGACAGCCAAGCGCCTTGGACAATCTTCGTACCTGGTCATGTCAATTTATACCGAGAAGTGGCAATCGCTTTGCGTTCACTGCCGCGCAACAGCATTGTCCAAGCTTCCGACGTACAACTCGCAGAACGTGATATTAGCAGCCTAAGACAAGGCTACATACTTAATCTTGACAATGTTATCGGGCAAAAAATAACGCGCCCCATACAGCCAAATCAAATCATCTCTGCCAATTATTTAAAAGCCGCAGCAGCGATTAACAAAGGCGATCAAGTTGTTATCAGCGCACGCGCCAACTCAATGTATGTACGTATGCCAGGCACAGCACTTGAGGAAGGCGCAATAGGTCAACAAATACGGGTACGCAATGTACGTTCGCAACGTGTGGTGCACGCCCGAGTAACAGGACCAGGTCAAGTTGAGGTAGCAATGTGAAACAGATTTACGTAAAGTATTCTCAATTAAAAACTCTCTCACAGTACCGAACTACCTGCTAGCGCAGGTTCTTTTGTATACAAAAAACAATGTTAAAGTTTTATTATCTGCGGCCGATGACTGAGTAAGCGTTCCAATACTGTATTTGAGGTTAACATCATGGCTATCGACTTTAATCGCCCCAACAGCACAACAGGGCTGAGTAAACCTATTACTCAGTCCTTGCGTCAAAACTCAACGCAAGCAAACTCAACAGACGCCAATAAGCAAACAAACCTTGAGCAATCAACTCTGCAAGCTCGTACTGGCGAACCCGTAGAACTGAGCCAAAATGCACGCCAACTGCAGAGCTTAAGCGATAAAATCGCTGAGCAACCCAGCGTTAACTCAGAAAAAGTAGCGCAACTTAAGCAAGCCATTGCTGAAGGCACTTATAAAGTCGATAGCGAGCGCGTTGCAAGCAAGATGCTGGACTTAGAAGCACAGTTTTAACGCTAAGCTATTTTATATACAGTAGATAAAACCCATGATGGCAGATCAACGTATTCTTGAACTTTTACTCACCGATATCAGCATCGCAACGCAACTGCTGGAGATCCTTGAGCAAGAATTTATTGCGCTCAGCGAGCGTAAACTGGATGTCCTGCAAGATTTGCTTGCTAAAAAACAACCGGCTTTACGCCAGCTTGAGCAACACAGCAGCGAGCGCAGCCAGCAATTGCAGAAAAATAACTTCACTGCCAATCAAGAAGGCCTCACTCAACTAGCTACACATTCACCGCTTGGCGCACAGCTGCTAGAAGGTAGTGCACAACTCAACAGCCTCCTCGAGCAATGCCAAGAAGCCAATCTACGCAATGGGCGCCTCATACGCAGCAATCAAATCAGCGTTAACAGCATACTCAATATTGTTCGTGGAGCCGATACAGCCACGCTGTACGATAAATCAGGCAGCACATCCTCCAGCCTAAAGCAACGCCCTTTCAGCCAAGCCTAAGTATTTCATCTGATCAAATCAGTTATTCGCTGCTATACTTGCGCCCTACAACAGTTCCTAACCAGCACAGAAATACAGGGAAATATGGATAGTGTCTGACTCCTTTTCAGAGAGCCATGCTGCACAGCCACCAACACGACTGACTTCGCCGATCGAAATCATCAGCAACCTTCGTGCTTTACTCCAGCATCGCGACTTACTTGTTATGACTTTCGCTGATCGCCAGCAGGTTTTTAACAGCTACATTGTTGATATTGACCGCGAAAATAACCGTCTCGCTTATGACGAATTAATTCCGAATGATGGCGAAAAGTACCTGCTCAACGGTGAAAAAGTCACTATTACCGCCTACCGTGACGGTGTGCGCATTATGTGGTCACACACCCAGCGAGGCCTTCCTGCAACACTAGAGAACGCACCATGCTATTGGCTCAGCCTGCCGAGCGAAGTCAGCTACCATCAACGCAGAAATGCTTTCCGTGCCGAAATCCCGCCCGAGCAATCAATTGACGCGCAAATCAATGGAAGAACACTGCAAGCACCTATCCCGGCGCGCATAATTGATATTTCTGCAACCGGCTGCAAACTCAATATTAAATCGCTAACACCCAACCTGCAGCCCGGCCAATTATACGATACGCTTGAGCTTTCACTGCCGAGTGGACGCATCACTTTAAGCGCAGAACTGCGCCACTTACATATCGACGAAGCCTCCAACTCATCCCAGGGCGGCTTTATGTTTCACCAGATCAACGGAGCCAATCAACGCACCATTGAGCGCTTTGTTTATCAACTCCAGCGTGAGGCGCGCCGCAATGATGAAGAGTTATTTTAATGAGCCTCAGATCGTGCAAGCCAGATAGCCTTTAAAGGATTTAACAAGAGGATGTAGCTTTCAATAGACACAAAAAAACCAGCTGATACGCTGGTTTTTTAACGCTAAGATAAGCATCTTAGCTAAGATGGCGTCCCCTAGGGGACTCGAACCCCTGTTACCGCCGTGAAAGGGCGGTGTCCTAGGCCACTAGACGAAGGGGACAAAACCTTCGAAAATAAGCACTGTTATATGCTTATTAGTGTTGTTTTGAGCTGAACGTTTTTTTCGTTACTACGTGTGACACTAACGCTTTACTTTTTCAGCAATGCAACTCATAACGTTAGCTACAGATATTGACTCAGAAAATATGGCGTCCCCTAGGGGACTCGAACCCCTGTTACCGCCGTGAAAGGGCGGTGTCCTAGGCCACTAGACGAAGGGGACAAAACCTTCTTAAACATAACACATTCATGTTATGCCACTTTTCATATTACTGAAAAAGTGGTGGAGCTAGACGGGATCGAACCGTCGACCTCTTGCATGCCATGCAAGCGCTCTCCCAGCTGAGCTATAGCCCCATTTCGTGGACGGGGCGTAGATTAGGCGCAATCGATAATCTTGTCAACCTAATTATGTCCGTCCGCTTATTTATTAATGATAATTTTTCGGTTTACAGGCGCACTGTTTTTTTAACACTGCAAAGTACCGTACAACTGTGCATACAAGCCCTCTTCATTCAGCAACTGCTGGTGTGTACCGTCTTCAGCCACTTGGCCATCAGCAATAACCAAAATCCGATCGGCTTGCTTCACCGCACTTAAGCGGTGGGCAATAATCAAGGTTGTGCGTCCTGCCAAAAACTGATTTAACGCTTCATGCACGGCAAATTCAGTGGCGCTGTCTAAGGCCGAGGTTGCTTCATCTAAGATCACCACTCTGGGATCGCTCAAGACCATCCGCGCAATGGCTAAACGCTGCCTTTGCCCACCGGATAAACGCACTCCAGCTCGGCCAATGATACTATCCAGTCCTGCCGGAAGCATTGCGACGGTATCTGCTAACTGGGCAATAGTTAACGCCTGCCAGCAGGCTTCGTCACTGTATTCTCGTCCCATACATAAATTAGCGCGTAAGCTATCGTTAAATAACGCAGGGGCTTGTAAAACCACCGCCACATGCTCGCGTACACATGCAAAACCCGTGTCTTGCAGGGCTGCATCAGCATAACGAATAGAACCTGACTGGGCGGTATACAGCCCCAGCAACAGCTGTACTAAAGTGCTTTTGCCGCCACCACTAGCACCAACAATCGCAACTTTCTCACCGGCGGCAATAGTAAAACTTAAGCCGTTCAGAACCTGCTCTTGGCCATAAGCAAAATACAAGTCCTCAACGCTGATAGAAACAGTTTGCCGTCCCGCAAACGGGTTCTTAGTGGCGGGATAATCCACTTCATCTTGACGCTCAAGTAATTGATTAATTCGCACCATAGCGCCATCAGCCGCATAGAAAGCATACTGCAGATTAAGCAACTGCTCGATTGGGCCAATCATAAACCAAAGATAACTAAACACCGCGAGCATCTGGCCAATCGATAAATCTGAAAACAACACTGTGAGCATCGCCACTGCACGAAAAATATCAATGCCGTATTGAAACAACAAAGCACTGGCGCGCGAGGAAATATCAGTTTTCCATTGCGAGCTAATCGCGCGATCGCGCACGTGCTTAGCACGGTCTAATAAACGTTGAAAAAAATAGCTCTGATGATTCCCAGCACGCACTTCTTGAATCGCATCTAAGGTTTCATTTAACGCTTGGGTAAACACTGCAGTACTGTCGTTTTCCAGTTTCTTCAGATGCTTCACCCGTTTGCCTAACTTAATGGTGAAATACACTACGATCGGATTGAGCAACAAAATCAACAATGCCAACTGCCAATGCATCCACAGCAGCACACTGGCGGTGCCGAGCAAGGTCAACATCGATACCAAAAAGCGGCTTAGGGTTTCGCCAATAAATTTATCTAGCGTTTCTAAATCAGTAACCAGATGCGTGGTAACTGTACCGCTGCCCAGACTTTCGTATTCGCTCAGTGAAATGCGCTTAAGACGCGCCAGTAAACGCTGACGAATCTGATACACCACATCTTTTGAGAGGTGCGTAAACATCTTGCTTTGGCTGACGTTAAACACTAACGAGCAGAGGCGCAAAACGAAGGTCAGCACCAGCATAAAACCAATATAGCCAACCGCCTGCTGCCAGATACTCGGCAGCCAACGATCCATCAACTCGAGCGCCTTTCCGCCCTGCCCGAGCAGTGCTTCATCCACCAACAACGGCAGCAACAAAGGTATCGGCACACTACACAGGGTGGCTAATACGGCCAAAATATGAGCTAGAATTAAACTACGCTTGTGTTGCACAGCTAAGCGACGAATTTGCGCCCAGCTGATTTGATCAGGTGCTAGCATTAATTGAAATCCAACGACTTAAGAGCGGTTCAAGCGCCGCATAGGGCTGATAACCATTGGTGATTAAGGCATATTGCTGCTGATGCTCGGCAAGCAATGTTGGAAAGCCACGTACCGCTAAATGACTCACCCAAGCGAAGTCCGCCTGTGTTTGTGCTTGCGTATGCGCAGCATCAAACGCCAAACAAAAAGCATCATTATCGTAGCCTGCCTGCAGCGCTAGTTCACGCAACACACTAGGCTGAGTAATATCTTGCGCGCCTTGATAAAACGCTTGCTGCAGACCATTGAGAAAAGGAAACAAACCAGCCTCATCAAGCTCACGCGCAACGACTAAGGCGCGGCAAGCCGGCTCAGTGTTATAGACAAAACCTGCAGGCAGCGCACGCTCAAAATCAAAAGGCTGCCCGGTTGCCTCTGCCACCGCACGCCAATGCTGCAAAATATAGTCGCGCTTACTCTGATCCAAGACAGCTTGTTGCCCAGTGCGTAAACCACCGACTCGCAAGCTCACCTTTACGCCGGCCTCTTGAGCCTGTTTGAGCACCTGCTGCAACACCGGATTAAAGCCCCAACACCAAGAACACATAGGGTCCATAATATAAATCAGCTGCGGGCTCTGCATAATGTTCTCCAAAAGCGACTCAATACGTTGAAAACCCTTAAGCGAGCGCTCTTGAGATCAACGCGAGAATGGCTTTACCTAATTAAGAAGCAAGAGTTTACCCGATTCAGCCAGCTGATTAAGGTTTTAATCCGGCTTGTCTGTGCAGCTAAGTGAGTTTTAATTTCAGAATTGACTCGAAAAATGCGCTCACCCATACAAAAACAGCGCTGCAAGTTTTCACCTGCAGCGCTGTCAATTCATCGGTAACGCAAGGTTTACAAAGCAGCAGCAACCCGCGAGCCTTGATCAATGGCACGCTTCGCATCAAGCTCGGCAGCAACATCAGCACCACCGACCAAATGCACCGTCACCCCAGCGCTTTCAAGCTCAGCTTGCAATTCACGCAAAGGCGTTTGCCCAGCACAGAGAATCACATTATCAACCGCGAGAACTTGTGGCTCACCCCCTTCAATGCTGACATGCAAGCCAGCATCATCAACACCCAAGTATTCAACACTGGAAAGCATTTCAACATTCTTATTTTTCAAACCGGCGCGGTGGATCCAGCCTGTGGTTTTACCTAAACCAGCACCCACTTTAGTCTTCTTACGCTGCAGCAAATACACCTGGCGCGCGGCAGCTTCAACCTGCGGCTCAACTCCTTCAATACCACCGCGCGCATTCAAACCAAGATCAATCCCCCACTCTTTCCAGAATGCTTCACGGTCTAAACTGGTTGACTCGCCACTGTGCGTAATTAACTCAGAGACATCAAAACCAATACCGCCTGCGCCAATCACCGCAACCTTTTTACCAACCGGCTTGCGGCCTAGAATTGCATCGAGATAACTAATGACTTTTGGATGATCAATGCCTGGGATCTGAGGTACGCGCGGCACGATACCGGTCGCCAAGACCACTTCAGCAAAACCTTGCGCCAGTAACTCTTGCGCATTGACACGCTTATTGAGTTGCACATTAACCTTAGTCGATTGCAGTTTCTGCTGGAAGTAACGCAGCGTTTCATAAAACTCTTCTTTGCCTGGAATCAGCTTCGCTACATTAAACTGACCACCAATTTCGCTTGCCGAATCAAACAAGGTGACGTCGTGCCCACGCTCTGCCGCCACGCTTGCAGCAGCCAAACCTGCAGGTCCGGCACCGACCACAGCAATCTTTTTCACTGCGGTGGTTGCAATATAATTGAGTTCGGTTTCATGGCAGGCTCTTGGGTTAACCAAGCATGACGTCAGCTTGCCACCGAAAGTATGGTCCAAACAGGCCTGGTTACAACCAATACAAGTATTGATTTCATCTGCTTTACCGGCTGCAGCCTTGTTGACAAACTCAGGGTCAGCCAAGAAAGGACGCGCCATAGAAATCATATCAGCATCATTTTCTGCCAAAGCACGCTCCGCCACTTCCGGCGTGTTGATACGATTGGTTGCCACTAATGGAATAGAGACTTCACCACGTAACTTAGCCGTCACTTTAGTAAACGCACCACGCGGAACCTTGGTTGCGATCGTTGGAATGCGCGCTTCATGCCAGCCGATACCGGTATTCAAAATGGTTGCGCCTGCGGCTTCAATGGCCTTGGCGAGCTGAACGATCTCTTCCCAGTTACTGCCTTTTTCGATCAGATCCAGCATCGATAAACGGTAAATGATAATAAAGTCAGTACCTACCGCTTCACGTACACGACGGACGATCTCTACCGCTAAACGCATACGGTTTTCATAGCTACCGCCCCAGCGGTCGGTGCGCTGATTGGTATGCGCAGCGAGGAACTGGTTAATGAAGTAGCCTTCAGAGCCCATAATCTCAACACCGTCATAGTTGGCGGATTGAGCTAAAACGGCGCAATTCACAAAATCTTTAATTTGTTTCTCAATGCCGTCTTCGTCCAACTCATGGGGTTTAAACGGATTAATCGGTGCTTGAATCGAACTCGGTGCAACGGATTTAGGACTGTAAGCGTAACGACCAGCATGCAAGATTTGCATGCAGATTTTGCCGCCTGCGTCATGCACGGCTTGGGTCACGATCTTATGCTTTTCTGCTTCTTCTGGCGTACTTAACTTAGCTGCGCCAGCATACACACCACCTTCTTCATTGGGGCCAATACCGCCAGTCACCATCAAGCCAACACCGCCACGCGCACGTTCAGCAAAGTAAGCCGCCATACGCTCAAAACCATTAGGGCGCTCTTCTAAACCGGTGTGCATGGAACCCATTAACACACGGTTTTTCAACGTGGTAAAACCAAGGTCCAAAGGTGATAGCAAATGCGGGTAATGTGGGTTTGACATCGTGACTCTCCAAAACAGGTACAAACACGGAATGCTGATTTTATTTAGATGCACAGATCATGCAGTAATCAGTCAAGTATTGCTCAACACAATAGACAGCTCAAGCAAGGTTCTCAATGATTATATTTAACAAAATAATGACTATAATGAACACTTATTCAATAACAGGTTAAGATTGCCATGAACACAGCACGCCAGAGCATTCGCTTAGGGGATTTATCCGTCGGCTTTGTCCATAGCATCGTTGCAGCCATTGCGCAGCACGGGCATGACGCTAACACACTACTGGAACGTTTTGATCTTGGCCCAGCACGTCTCGCTCAACCGCAAGCGCGCTTGTCTATTCCGCGCTACATGCGCCTTGGTCACGCGGCAATTCAGCTGACCAACAATCCAGCCTTAGGCTTGGTCATTGGCCAGCAGAGCTTACTCAATCAGCTTGGTCTGGCCGGAGTCACCGCCGCGCAAGCACCCACGGTTCGCGCTGCAGCTCGCTGCATCAATCGCTTTGAGCCTCTGTACGCGCAAAATTATCGAGGCGCCAGCCAATTCATAGAAGACAATCAAGGTGCTTGGTTTAGCTTTTACTCAATTGCACCCTACAATGCTTACAACTTTTTTGTAGTGGAATCAGTATTGCTGGGTTGGATCAGCCACTTAGAACAGGTCTGCCAGCACAAGATTGAGATTGAGTTGCTACAAATTGAATTCCCAGAACCTGGCTATGCCGATGCTTTTAGCCAACGACTTAATTGTCCAGTTGAATTTGGCGCTGATCACAATCGCATACGCCTAAGTCAAAAAACCCTAGCACAGCTCAACCCGCAACACTGTGCTAGTACGTGGCATGCTTTACTGCAATTATGCGAAGAGCAACTGGCATTAAAAACTCGCAGTTATAGTTTAGTCGAACAAGTCAGCAAGCTGATCGCACCCTTATTAAAAAATGGCGAGCCAAGCATTGAGCAGATTGCGCAAAGACTGCATATACCGACCTGGACATTGCGTCGTAAACTCGCCGCGCAAGGCACGCAGTTTCGTCAACTGATTAACCAAACCCGCTTTGATCTAGCCAGCAGCTATATTCGTGATACTGACTTAACTTTCGGAGAAATTACTTGGCTCTTGGGTTTTTCATCGCCAGAAGCCTTTCAGCGCGCATTTAAACGCTGGGCGAAACAAACCCCAGGGGAGTTTCGTAAATCAATGTTGCAGCGCTAAATGGCCGCTCTGTGGGGTTATCTCTATATACAGCAAGGCATTCACCGTTATAATTCAACTCTGCATGCCGAATGCCCTTTTTACTTTTTGATGACACTTATTTATGTATAAAATTTTCGACACGGTCGACGAAGTTTCTCGCTACACCGCGCAACGCCTGTTAGCCAAAATCAAAGCAGCGCCAACTGCTGTATTAGGCTTAGCAACGGGCAGCACTATGGAGCCTGTGTATGCGCAAATGTTAAAAGACATGCAGCAAGCACCGCTAGACTTGTCACAACTCACCACTTTTAACTTAGATGAATACATGGGTTTAAGCGCACAGCACCCACAAAGTTATAACTATTACATGTACCAACATTTATTTAACCAACTCAATATCCCAGCGCAAAATGTGCATTTACCTGACGGCTTAGCCTGCGACGTTGACACAGCCTGCCAAGCCTATTCCAATGCTATTGAGGCGATGGGCGGATTAGATTTACAGCTATTGGGCATTGGCTCAAACGGCCATATTGGTTTTAACGAACCACACACCAGCTTTAACAGTCGCACTCACATTGTTGAACTCTCAGAACAAACCCGTATTGATAACGGCCGTTTTTTTGACGATCAAAATGAAGTGCCAACCCATGCCATCACTATGGGTATTCAAGATATTTTAAATGCCAAAGAGATTATTTTAGTCGCTACTGGCAGTAACAAAACTGAAATCATGGCGCAGTTATTTGCTAGCGCGATTGATGAAGCTTTACCGGCCTCTGCGCTCAAGCAACATAAAAACCTAACCATTGTGCTGGATCGTGAAGCGGCAGCATTGCTTCCTGAGCAAGCACTAAAAAACGCGGTATAAGCGTTTACCGACTGAGGAAAATACCATGCGTGCGTATCTAACTGGATTCATTGGATTATTCTTTGCTGCTCAAGCCTGTGCTTTATCTCTCAATGACTTAAGCCAAAACCAAGCCGGTGACGGCATGAAAGCCATGCTGGAACAAAGTGCTCGCGTGGCAGTACAGCAACTAAGTCAACCCGGTGGTTTCAATAACAACCCTGATGTGCGCATTGAGTTGCCCGGTAATCTCGGTAAAGCAGCGCGCGCGATGAAAATGCTTGGCCAGGGTAAACAAGTGACAGCGTTGGAAAACAGCATGAACCGTGCCGCCGAAGCAGCGATCCCACAAGCACAAGAGTTGTTGCTCGACGCAGTGAAAAAAATGACCATCAGCGATGCTAAAGGCATTCTTAATGGTCCTGAAAACTCAGCAACCGCTTACCTCGACAAAAGCAGCCGCGAGCAATTACGTAGCCGTTTTTTACCGATGATTGAGCAAGTCACGCAGTCTTCTGGTTTAGCGCAGCAATACAATAACTTTGCTGGACAAGCAGCCAACTTCGGTGTGATTGACGCAAAAGATGCATCGATTGAAAACTACGTGGCTGAACAAGCACTGGATGGTTTATTTACTATTATTGCTGAACAAGAAGCTTCGATTCGTCAGAATCCAACTCAAGCGGCATCTGATATCGCCAAGAAAGTGTTTGGTCTAATTCGCTAAATACCGCTTAACGTTGCAAATAAAAACACCGCTTTGCCAATGGTTGCGCAAAGCGGTGTTTTTCTATCAGCAGCAGACCAACATAAACGCAACACTACTTCTCGACAAAAGCGCGTTCAATCACATAGTCCGCAGCCACACCTAAACGCGGTGAGACCTTGAAACCAAATTCATCGAGCATGGTACTGGTGTCATCCAGCATGGCTGGACCGCCACAGATCATTGCACGGTCATGCTCTGGATTGATTGGCGGCAAACCAATATCAGTAAACAATTTCCCACTGCGCATCAACTCAGTGATCCGTCCTTGATTACGAAAGGGTTCACGCGTCACTGTTGGGTAATAAATCAACTTATCGCGTAATTGCTCACCAAAAAACTCATTATCCGGTAAGTTTTTAGTAATGAACTCGCTGTAAGCCACTTCACTAACATAACGCACACCATGCACCAGAATCACTTTCTCAAAGCGCTCATAGGTTTCTGGGTCTTGAATCACGCTCATAAAAGGCGCAAGACCCGTCCCTGTACTTAGCAAGTAAAGGTTTTTTCCGGGCAACAAATCACTGAGCAATAAAGTACCGGTAGGTTTTTTGCTGATTTTCAAGTTATCGCCCGCTTTTAAATGCTGCAGACGTGAGGTCAGCGGACCGTCTGGCACCTTGATGCTGAAAAATTCTAAATGATCTTCATAGTTGGGGCTGGCAATTGAATAAGCACGCATCAAAGGTCGGCCTTCGACTTCAAGACCAATCATCACAAACTGTCCATTCTCAAAGCGCAAGCTTGGATCACGAGTGGTTTTAAAACTGAATAAAGTGTCATTCCAGTGATGAACACTTAAAACCTGCTCAACATTCAAATTGCTCATAACACGCTCCAGTGCAAGAAAAGATTAGTTAGAGTGTAGGTTTAAAATACAAATCTGTTAAATTGATAATACGCATAAATTATATCGAGAAAAAAGATATGCGATTTACTCTACGTCAATTACAAGTATTTACCCGCATCGCACAGTATCAAAGTGTCTCGCAGGCCGCAGATCAACTGGCAATGTCGCAATCCGCGGCCAGCACTGCACTAAAAGAGCTTGAGCGCAGTTATGATTGCTTACTGTTCGATCGCGCAGGAAAACGGTTAATTATCAATGCCTTAGGTCTTGAGCTATTACCTCGAGCGCGTGCATTATTAGAGCAAGCACAAGCTATGGAAGGCTTGCTAACTGATAACCATGGCTTTGGCTCGCTTTCAGTGGGCGCAACCATGACCATTGGTAATTACTTGGCTACCTTGTTGATTGGGCACTTTATGCAGCAGCATCCGAGCTGCAAGGTGCGTCTGCATGTGCACAATACGGCGCAGATTGTTCAACAAATCGCTAGCTATCAGCTCGACTTAGGCTTGATCGAAGGTTATTACCAAGACAGCAATATTATTGCAGAGCCTTGGATTGCCGATGAATTGGTGGTTTTTTGCGCGCCGCAACATCCTCTAGCGCAGCAAGGGCATGCCAGTTTAGATGAACTGGTCAATGAAGAATGGATTGTGCGTGAGCAAGGCTCAGGTACTCGTGTGGCATTTGAGCAAGCCTTTATGCGTCATCAGCGTGCAATTAAAATCCGCTTAGAGCTGGAACACACTGAAGGCATTAAACGTGCAGTGGAGTCAGGTTTAGGTATTGGTTGTATTTCTCGGTTAGCGTTACGCGATGCTTTCAAACGCGGCAGTTTAGTGGCGATTGAAACCCCTGAGCTTAACCTCACCCGCCAATTCACTTTTATTTGGCATAAGCATAAGTATCAAACCGATGCCATGAGTGAATTTTTAAGTCTATGTCGTGGACTAACTGAAAATATTCAGCGCAGTGATCAAATCGATTTAGCGACGCTGGTTTAAGGTATGTTTTTTAACACTAGAGCGTCGTATTAGCAGGGTTTTCATAAAACAAAGTACCCGATACGATATGCGCATGTCGTACCTTGTGAGTGTTTCTGAACCCTGTATGAGCTGGCCATGCCAGCGACTGTGTCTTAATCCGAAGTGTGACATGCATAGAGATGTATGTTTAACCAAGCAAAGCATCCAGAACTATTTGCGCATGCCGCACCTTGTTAGCATCGCTTTTCCCTCAACGGATCATCCTGACCCGATTCGGGGCTACGTCATCCATTACTTCGCTGATCACGACACGAACAAGATACTTCTTAATCATTCGTACTGTTTGCAACACTGCAAAGGATCACTATCGCGGGCATGGCCCGCTCATACTTAAGTAAATATTTAAGCAAAACGCTCTTGCAGATAAGCAATGATGTCATTGGACTCATACATCCAACGGACTTCACCGTCCTCTTCAATACGTAAGCATGGCACTTTAATACGACCGCCCTGCTGCTCTAACTCTTGACGAAACTGCTGATTATTCTTCGCGTCACGCAATTCAATCTTCAGATTAAACGCATGTATCGCACGGCGCACCTTCACACAAAACGGACAAGCATTAAACTGATATAAAGCTAAATGAGCAGTCGCTTCATCCACTTCTGCTTGCTTATCAGCACTACGCTGCAAAGCTTTTGGACGCGTCAGCCAGTCGGCAAAAATAATCAACTGACCTAAACCATTACGCATACCTTTAACAATCATTTGAACCCTCTCAAGCAATAAAAGGTAAATGATGAGTTTACCGGATTTTCATCGAATGCTTTCCGCGCATGCACTGCGCAGTATTTTTTGAGACTATAGCAGCCCTTACCATCACACTGCAGCATCGCCCATGCAAGCTGAAGACTTAAAACGACTCGTCACCACGCAAATGCCCTTCGGTAAATACCAAGGCCGACTCTTAGCAGACCTACCCGGTCAATACCTCAATTGGTTTGCTAGAGAAGGCTTTCCAAAAAGCGACTTAGGCAGACTGTTAGAGCTTATGCATGAAATCGATCATAACGGCCTGAGCGATTTGCTCACGCCATTACGCAAGCAGAGCTAAGCTGACAGCTAGATACCAGCCTGCACTCAGCGCTTAAAGTACGCGTATTTTTAAGCTACGGCCTTTGATCTTACCGGCTTCTAAACGCTGCTGGGTTTGTCGCGCCAGCAAGCGCTGCACAGCGACAAACGCCTGATGATCAAAAATCGAAATTTTGCCCACCTGATCACCGGTTAAACCGCCAATACCGGTCAGCGCACCCAGAATATCGCCAGGACGTAATTTATCTTTACGACCTGCTGCAATACACAAAGTCGCCATCGCGGGCAGCAACGACTGGCCATCTGACTCTTTTAACGCATTGAGCGAGTGCCAGCTCAAAGGTTTTTTCAGCTGCTCTTCAATGGCAGTGGCACGATGAACTTCTTTAGGCCCCACTAAACTGATCGCCACACCCTTAGCGCCAGCACGACCGGTACGGCCAATACGGTGCGTATGGATTTCAGCATCACGCGCCAGCTCAACGTTAATCACCATGGGCAAGGACTCAATATCCAAACCTCGCGCAGCCACATCAGTGGCAACCAGCACACTGCAACTGCGGTTACTGAACAAGGTCAACACCTGATCACGCTCACGCTGCTCTAAATCACCGTGCAAGGCCAAAGCAGAAATTTTCTCGCTATTGAGATAATCGGCCAACTCTTGAGTTTGCTGCTTGGTAAAACAAAAACACACACAGGCTTCTGGACGGTAATGACGCAGAATTCGCTCGACTGCAGCTTGGCGCTGCTCAGGCATAATTTCGTAGAAATGCTGCTCAATCTGATGCTCAGCGTGCTCAATATCGGCTTGAATATGCTGCGGCTGGCGTAAGAAATTCGAGGCTAACTGCTGAATGCCATCAGGAAAAGTCGCCGAAAACAATAAAGTTTGGCGACGTTTGGGGGTGAACTCAATAATGTCAGCGATGCTGTCATAAAAGCCCATATCCAACATACGATCGGCTTCATCAAGAACCAAAGTGTTCAGACCGGACAAATCCAAAGTGCCTTTGCGTGCATGTTCTAAAATACGCCCTGGCGTACCCACAACAATGTGCACGCCATGCTCCAGCGAGCCCACTTGCGGACCAAAAGGTACGCCGCCGCACAAAGTCAGCACCTTGATATTGCCTTCAGCGCGAGCTAAGCGGCGAATTTCTTTCGCCACTTGGTCAGCCAGTTCACGGGTTGGGCACAGCACCAAGGCTTGGCAACCAAAATAGCGCGGATTCAGTGGTGACAATAAGCCAATGCCAAAGGCCGCGGTTTTACCGCTACCGGTTTTGGCTTGGGCAATCACATCCATGCCTTTGAGAATCACCGGCAAGCTTTGTGCTTGAATCGCAGTCATGCTGCTGTAGCCAAGATCAGCTAAATTGGTTAACAATGCTGCCGGTAACGGCAAGCTGGCAAAATCAGTTGGTGTACTCACAAAAATTTTCTAACCTTAATAAATGCAATGTGCAGTGTAGCAAGGCGCACCCTGTTTGCGGTGGATTTGTCTGGGCTTGATGCTCAAAAAGCATGCAAGGGCGTTTTATGCGGCTGCCCCGCTTCTTCTCGCACCAGTTTTGGCACTAAATAACCCGGCAACTTGACCAGCATCTGTTGGTATAACCTGTAAGCTTCGCTGCTACTCAGATCAAAATGCTGCGCGCCCTGCACACGATCCAAAACATGCAAGTAGTACGGCAGTACATGGTGATTAAACAGCTGTTCACTCAGCTCAATCAGCACTTCAGCACTGTCATTCACACCTTTGAGCAACACCGCCTGATTCAGCAAAGTCACCCCTGCTTGGCGCAGTTTGCCTAGACGCTCGGCATGCATCGGCGTCAGTTCGCGCGGATGATTAATATGCAAAACCAAACTACTGCGTAAACGCGTGCCGGTTAAAATATGGGTTAACTGATCAGTCAAACGCTCAGCAATGACGACCGGCAAGCGCGAATGCACCCGTAAGCGCTGCACATGCGGGATCTGCGCAATACGTTCAACCAGTTCCGCCAAGTGTTCATCCTGCAGCATCAGTGGATCACCACCGCTGAGAATCACCTCGCTGATACTTGGATCTTGAGCAATATAAGTGAGCGCAGGCTGCCACTGTCCGCGCGCCACACGGTTTTCACTGTAAGGAAAGTGTCGGCGAAAACAATAACGGCAGTTAATCGCACAACCACTGGCGGCCAATAACAACACGCGACCATGGTACTTATGAATCAATCCAGCCTGCACATTGGTGCTTTGTTCAGCCAAAGGATCAAGGGTAAACCCTGGGTGTAATTGTTCTTCAGCAGCCAGCGGCAAAACCTGCAATAGCAAAGGATCACGCGGATCACCTTTGCGCATAAGCTCAACAAAAGGACGCGGTACAAACAGCGGAAACTGCAGCGCCTCACTTAACCCTTTAGGAAAATCAGTCACTTGCAAATCAAGCTCAGCCAGCAACTGCTGACTGCTGCGTAACGACTGCGCCAACAGCTGCCCCCACTCCTGCTGGAAAATAACTTTTTCAGTTTGGGCTACACTGGACATTTTACAGGACCTTAAATACGACAGGATTGCATTATGGCCAACTATTCTAGCAACGAATTCAAACCAGGACTGCGTGTCATGGTGGATAACGAACCTTGCATCATGATTGATATCGAGTTCGTCAAACCAGGCAAAGGTCAAGCTTTTAGCCGCGTAAAATTACGCAGCATCCGTACTCAACGGGTCTGGGAACGTACGTTTAAGTCGGGCGAAAGCTTAGAAAGCGCGGACATCGTTGAACGGGAAATGGAATATTTATACAGCGATGATGAGTTTTGGTACTTCATGGCGACCGATGGTTCTTTTGAGCAATTGGGCGCTGACCGCACAGCGGTGGGCGAGACAATTAAGTGGCTGAAAGAGCAAGTGGTATACGAAATCACGCTATTTAACGATGCTGTGGTGTCAGTGACAGCGCCTAATTTTGTTGAACTGGAGGTGATTGAAACCGATCCAGGCCTCAAAGGCGATACCGCTCAAGGTGGCTCAAAACCGGCCACCCTAAGCACTGGCGCAGTTGTACGTGTGCCTCTGTTTATTGTCGAAGGCGAAAAACTCAAGATCGATACGCGCACTGGTGAGTACGTCAGCCGCGCCTAAGCCTTACACAGCAGCTCAAGGGCGCAGTTGTGCGCCCTTTCTATAAGGAAGAGACAATGAGCACTTGGTCGCCCAGCGCCAGTCGCGATGCTTTAGTGGCGCGTCAACAGATGTACCGCTCCATTCGTGAGTTTTTCTATACGCGTTCAGTACTTGAGGTGGAAACCCCACTGCTGTCACAGGCCGCCGTTGCAGACCCCAATATTACCCCCATGCAAGCTGGGCAGCGCTGGCTGCATACCTCCCCGGAATATGCGATGAAGCGCCTGCTTTGTGCGGGCTATGGAGACATGTATCAAATCTGCAAAGTCTTTCGCGAGGGTGAAGCTGGTAAACGTCACAACCCAGAGTTCAGTATGCTGGAATGGTACCGCGTTGGTTGGACGCATCAACAACTGATGGATGAAGTGGCGCAACTGTTGCAGCTGCTATTAGCAAAACGTTTTAGCACGCTACCGACGTTGCATCTCACCTACGCCCAAGCATTGCAAAGCTATGCGCAACTGGATGTGCATCACTGCAGCGATCAGCTGATTGCTAAACATGGACAAGCCTTAGCCAAGGCTGATTTAAACTTAGACCGTGATGGTTGGCTCGATGTGATTATGAGTCATCAAGTGGAACCTGCCTTGCCCCACAACACGTTAATCTTTATTGACCAGTTCCCAGCCTCACAAGCCGCCCTAGCTAAGCTCGCCAACAATGAGCAAGGCGTGCGCATCGCACAACGCTTTGAGGTGTTTTTTAATGGCATGGAACTGGCGAACGGTTATCAAGAACTGACCCACGCCCAGCAACAATTGCAACGTTTCCAGCATGAATTACAAGGCACTCAACGCCCGCATGATGCCCTTCTGATTGCAGCCTTAGAGCATGGTTTACCCGATTGTGCGGGGGTCGCTCTAGGCTTAGACCGAGTTTTATTACATCGCTTAGATGCTCAGAGTATTGGCCAAGTGCTCAGCTTTGAGTGGCAGCGCGCATAATTAAACATATGCAGTGTTTCAGAGATTTTTTATCGTATTGTCCCGGCACGCAACAGGCTAAACTAGCGGATAGATTGATATATTATTTAGCGCTTAAGGAATACCAATGTCCTATTTTGATCAGCAAGGCTGCCAACTGTATTACGAAGATTTAGGGCAGGGAGAGACGGTGATTCTCATTCATGGGCTGGGCTCAAGCAGCAAAGACTGGGAGTATCAAATTCCAGCGTTGCAAAAACACTTTCGCGTGATTGCTGTTGATGTACGCGGACACGGGCGCTCAGGCAAGCCTGTACAAGCCTACACAATGCAAAGCTTTGCTGACGACATATGTGCGCTGATTCAACATTTACAACTGCATAAACCGCACGTGGTCGGTATCTCCATGGGCGGTATGATTGCTTTCCAACTCGCGGTAGATCACCCAGGCTTACTTGCCAGCCTAACCATTGTGAATAGCGGACCTGAAGTCAAAGCGCGCAATCTCAAGCAATGGTTCGAAGTGGCCAAACGTAAACTGCTGTCGCGTTTTTTGAGCCTTGAGCAAATCGGCAAAGCCTTAGGCGGTTTACTCTTTCCACGCCCTGAACAAGCGCACTTAAGAAAAAAAATCGAAGAACGCTGGCCGCTGAATGACAAACGGGCTTACTTAGCCAGTTTAGATGCCATCATTGGCTGGAGCGTGCGCGAGCGTATTTCCACTATTTTGTGCCCAACCCTAGTGATTAGCGCAGACAAAGACTACACGCCAGTTGCTGATAAAGAGGCATATGTTGCGCAAATACCTCATGCTAGACTGTTGGTGATTAAACACTCGCGGCACGCCACACCCCTTGATCAACCTGAACGTTTTAACCAGGCATTACTGGACTTTTTAAACTCAATTAAGTGAGGAACCTATGCTCAAGAAACTATTACTGACTGGCTGTATGTTACTGATGGCCGGCAATCTATTTGCTGCAAACAATCCCCACGTGGTGATCGACACCAGCTTTGGTGAGATTGAATTGGAATTGCAAGCTGATAAAGCCCCTATCACGGTGAACAACTTTCTTGATTATGTTGATGCCGAGCGTTACGACGGTACAATTTTTCACCGTGTGATCTCTGGTTTCATGGTGCAAGGCGGTGGATTTGACCGCTACATGCAACAAAAAGCCACCAAACCTGCGATTAAGAACGAAGCTGACAACGGCTTAAGAAATGATCGCGGTACTGTTGCAATGGCGCGCACTCAAGCACCCGACTCAGCCACAATGCAGTTCTTTATTAACCATGCCAACAATGATTTTTTAAACCACAGCAGCCGTGACTTTGGTTATGCGGTATTTGCTAAAGTGGTGCGCGGCATGGATGTAGTTGATCAAATTGCTCAGGTTAAAACCAGCCTGTATGGCCGCAATGAAAATGTACCTGTTGATCCAATTATCATTAAGACAATTAAACGCCTTGAGTAAGACATACTGAAATACAAAAAAGCGCGCTATATCTAGCGCGCTTTTTTTATCCCACAAGCAACCATTACATTTAACGCAGATTGATAATCGTCTGGGTAATGGCACTTTCAGTTTCAATGGTTTTTGCATTGGCCTGATAGTTACGCTGCGCCACAATCAAATTGACCAACTGATCAGACAACTCAACGTTAGAGTCCTCCAGTGCACCGGCTTGAATCGCACCCAAAGTACCGGTGGTACCAGGGTTTCGCACCGGCTCACCGGAAGCTAAAGACTGTACCCACTGTGTCTTACCCACAGGGGTTAGGCCCTGCACGTTGGCAAAGTCAGCTAAGATAATCTGACCTTGCACTTTAGACTGGCCATTGGTGTAGCGGGCAAAAATCTTTCCGCTGTCATCAATCTCAATCCCGGCAAGCTCACCCGTTGTATAGCCATCTTGCGCAACTGCGTTCACCGCAAACGCATTCGCAAATTGCGTGGCGTTACGCATGTCTAATGTAACAGTCGGGTTAGATTTTGCACCGTTTGGCGTTGCTACCGGAGGCGTACCGGTTAAGGCCACAGGCACCCAGCCGCTCAAATCAACCGGACTGTTGCCAGGCAACAACTTACCGGCAGCATTAAAGGTTAAGTTAGTTTCCAGTGGTGCGCTGCTGGCTGGTGTTGTTGTTGGGTTTACACCATCAATTAAAATATTCATCCTCCAGCTATTTGCTGGAATAGGCGGCACAGCAGCTGGATCCGCAGCTAATTTCACAAAGTACTGGGTCAGTACGTGTGCATTACCTTGGGTATCATAAATATTGGTAGAAGTGGATGAGTTATAGCTTTTTGGATCTGTCGGATCAAATGGCGAATTAAGCGGCACATCATTGTTTGAGTTGAGGTTAAAAGACTGCTCAATTTTACTGGTCGGTTTCGGCTCTTGACTGCTGGTTTGAATTTGTAAGTTAGTGATTCTGCCGTTTTCTAAAGCGCCATTCGCATCGATAGGATAGCCCTGCAGGTTATAACCAAAATTATCGACAATAAATCCTTCACTGTCGGTACCAAAGTAACCAGCACGCGAATAGCTGATCGCACCATTATTACTGACTTGGAAAAAGCCATTACCGTTAATCGCTAAATCGAGGGCATTTTGTGTGTAGTTAATATTACCCTGATTGAACAATTGCGATACGCTCGACAGCAACACACCACTACCTTGTGAGTTTTTACCCGTACCTAAGACTGATGCAGCATACACATCAGAAAACTCTGCACGCGACTGCTTAAAACCCGCAGTGCCGGCGTTGGCAATATTGTTACCTGTAACGTTAAGGTCTTTAGTGGCAGCGCGTAAGCCACTGAGGCCGATATTAAATGACATATTGTTCTCCTTGCCGGTCGTCCGACAGTTGGCAATTCACTAAATTCACTGACCGATAATCTGTACTTTGGACAAAGGCACTGCGCCAAGTCCTGCTAAATTCAATAACAGCTCGCCACCACCTTGCCCAAGGGTTACGCTATCAACATTGGCTGGTAGCATGGTATACAAGCCTTTGGTCTCACCATCGATACTGGCTTGTGCTTCAAATTTATAAGTGCCTGGCTTCATCATTTCGCCATCACTGTTCTTCCCGTCCCATATAAAGCTGACTTGCCCAGCTTCCTGCGCTCCCAAGTTAACCCGCGTGACCAGAGCGCCATCGGCACTGTAGACGTTGACATAGACATTGCTGCTGCTTTGCGGTAAGACCAAGCTGGCTTTAAAGGTTTCCGAAGTATCCACAACGGCCTTATCAATCGGAACAATCACTTTACGGCCCACCAATGAAGACGCTTGCAGTGCTTGCGAAGACTGGTAGCCCGACATAATGGTCTGCATGCTGCCATTGAGTTTCTCAACACCTTCCACGGTGCTGAACTGCGCCAGCTGAGCGATAAAGTCTCCGTTACTTTGTGGTTCCAGTGGGTTTTGGTTATTCAACTGGGCAACTAAGAGTTCCAAAAACTCATTTTTGCCTAATTCTTCTTTTCCTGCGCCCTTGGTCGAGTGCTGGTATTGATCCAACACGGCACCCGCGGCGCTCACTCCTGCTGCACTCATTGCTGCCTCCTCGGGCTTATTGGCCTAATGAGAGTACGCGCTGCATCATCTGCTTAGCGGTATTCATCATTTCGACGTTGGTTTGGAATGCGCGACTGGCAGAAATCATGTCCGCCATTTCCTCCACCACATTTACATTCGGATAAAAAACATAACCATCGGCATTCGCCGATGGATGATTGGGCTCATAACGTGGTTGTAATTCACTTTGATCTTCGATGATGCCCATCACCTGTACACCTTGACCGGCCTGATCTTGCTCGGCAAATAAAGAGGTTTGCCCTTGAGCACCATTTAAATTTTCTTGAAACATGGTGGCAAACACAGGGTGCCTCGCTCGATAGGTCTGATCGATACTGGACGACACTGTTTCGGCATTGGCAATGTTGCTGGAAATGGTATTTAAGCGCGTGCTTTGTGCGCTCATACCGCTGCCGGCAATGTGGAAAACGCTGGAAAGGGACATAAATAGTTACTCCTTTAGTCGCCGCGCAAGGCTGTCATCAGCCCTTTAAACTTACTGTTAAGCAGCGTGAAGCTGGCCTGAAACTGCACCGCATTTTCTGCATAGGTAGACTGTTCAACCTGCAAATCAACCGTATTTTGATCAATGGATGCATGATGTGGGTTACGAAAACGCAGCGCCGGATCAGCCAACTGCAGCGGCTCAACGTCAAAATGCTGACTATTGCTACGCTGTACTAAGGGCTGCTTCAAGGCATGCTGGTCAGCCTGTGCCGACAACACACTGGCAAAATCCAAGTCGCGCGCTTTATAGTGTGGCGTATCCGCATTAGCGATATTGTTAGCCAGCACTTCTGCACGCTGAGCACGAAAACCCAGTGCTTTTTCGTGAATACCTAAGGCTCTATCGAAATTGATGCTCATAACGCCACACCTGCTTTGCAATTCATCTTGCCTATAATTAAGCAATAGTTATGCCAGAGTGTGATTTACATATAAATCAATGGCTTAGATAGATTTTACTCGTCAATTATATGACGAACCGGCGCATTATTGCCGTTTGATAGCCTCCTGAGCAGAAGCCAAGGACAGGCGGCAAAGACTTACCGCCTGGCACAAGCGCACATTACGCTTGCGTGGTATAACGCAAAATCTCGACAACCTGCGCAGGCGTCGTCGCCCATGCCATCGCTGCAGCATCGACCTCTTTGAGCGGGTGGATAATATCTTCAGCATGCAAGGTTACGTAAGGTTTACCTAGTGCAGCGCAGTAGCCTGCATCAAAAGCCGCATTCCACTGCTTGTATTGTTCCCCAAAGCGCACCACCACCAAATCACTTTGCTCAATGAAAGTTTTAGTGCGAATCGCATTGACTTTAGCCGATTGATGATCGCGCCAAAAGCTGTTTTCCTGTGCACCCAAATGATCACCTGCGGCGTCACTGGCAGCATGATCAGTCACCGCTGAAGTGAAAGTAATATCTAAACCTAACGCTTCAGCACCCTGCTGAATCTCTTCACGCCATGATGTGTGAATTTCTCCTGAAAGATACACAGTAAAACTCATGGTTACTCCTCCTTCATTCATAAGTCTTTTTGATCGGCCTCACTCAGGTCGCAGGCATGGCCTGCTCATACAGGCGCTACATCAGCATCTGGATGAGCCAGCCCAGCAATCAAACGTTTTTGCCCTGCGATGCTATGACTCAATCATCGCTGATTTCAATCGAAGGCATACCGGTGCTGTGCTGATTCAGCACACTGATACGCGCACCAACCGAACGTGCCAGCTCTTGATAAATCATCGCAATTTGGCTTTCTGGGTCAGCACTGGTGGTCGGCTCACCGCCATCGCACTGCATCCGAATAGCCATCGACAAGGGTAACGAAGCTAATAGTTCAGCATCATAACTAGCGGCTAAACGCTCACCTCCGCCCTCGCCAAACAGGTGCTCAGCATGGCCGCAGTTAGAACAGATATGCACCGCCATATTTTCGACAACACCCAAAATTGGGATATTGACCTTACGGAACATCTCGATGCCTTTGCGCGCATCCAGCAAGGCAATATCTTGTGGCGTGGTCACAATCACCGCGCCCGCCACCGGCACTTTCTGCGCCAATGTCAATTGAATATCGCCGGTGCCTGGCGGCATGTCCACCACCAAATAATCAAGATCATCCCATGCGGTTTGCGTGATCATCTGTAGCAGCGCACCGGAAGCCATCGGGCCGCGCCATACCATCGGTGTATTGTCGGTGGTTAAAAACGCCATCGACATCACTGCCACGCCATGCGCTTGAATTGGAATAAAATATTTCTCATCGCGCACTTGCGGTTTCGTGCCACTTGCGACCCCCAGCATAATGCCTTGGCTGGGGCCATAGATATCAGCATCTAAAATACCGACACGGGCACCTTCTCTCGCCAAAGCTAAAGCTAAATTGGCTGCGGTAGTTGATTTACCGACACCGCCTTTACCCGACGCCACGGCAATCACATTCTTCACCCCTGCCAAACCTGGAACATCACTGCGACCTTTATACGGGTGGATTACAGTGGATATGTTCACTTCAGCACGAGCCACACCAGGCATGTGCTCAAGGGTCATTTGCAGCATTTGTGCCCAACCGGCTTTAAATAAGTCGGCCGCATAACCCAGTTCAAGCTCAACACTGACGCGCTCACCTTGAATATCAATGGCACGTACACAGCCGGCAGTGACTGGATCAAGATTCAAATTGGGATCAATCAGGCGGCTTAAGGTTTCTTCAACTGCGGCACGGGTTACTGCACTCATGACGTTCTCCACTGCAAAATAGACTCAACGACAGGCATTCTAGCCTAATCTAAGCGTTAAGACCCTAATCCTTGGTAAGCTCGCATGGCGCAAGGGATGAAAAAAACAGTCATTGCCTATATAGTAGTCGGCTTATTTCTATTCACTGTTTAGTAGTTAGGAAGACCATGAGCGAAGCCCGCAAAATTTTAGTGACCAGCGCCCTACCCTATGCCAATGGCTCCATTCACCTTGGCCATATGCTTGAGTATATTCAAACTGATATGTGGGTTCGCTTTCAAAAAATGCGCGGCAACCAATGCATCTATGTTTGCGCGGATGATGCGCATGGTTCAGCGATTATGTTGCGCGCGGAAAAAGAAGGCATTACTCCAGAACAACTGATCAACAATGTCCACGCTGAACATAGCGCTGACTTTGCTGAGTTTCTCGTGGATTTTGACAACTTTTACACCACCCACAGCGAAGAAAACCGCGAACTGGCCGAGCAGATTTATCAACGCTTGCAAGCGGCTGGGCATATTTCCACCCGCTCCGTGACTCAGCATTTTGATCCTGAAAAGGGCATGTTTCTCGCAGACCGTTTTATTAAAGGCACCTGCCCAAAATGCGCAACACCTGATCAATACGGTGACAACTGTGAAAAGTGTGGTGCTACTTATCATCCCACTGAGTTAAAAGATCCACGTTCAGCCATTTCTGGTGCGACGCCGGTACTCAAAGATTCTGAGCATTACTTTTTTAAACTGCCTAATTTTCAAAGCATGCTCAAAGAGTGGACGCGTAGCGGAGCCCTGCAAGAGTCCGTCGCCAACAAGCTCGCTGAATGGCTCGATAGCGGTCTGCAAGAGTGGGACATTTCCCGTGACGCGCCCTACTTTGGTTTTGAAATCCCAGGCGCCCCAGGTAAATATTTCTACGTATGGTTGGATGCACCGATTGGCTATATGGCCAGCTTTAAAAATCTCTGCGCGCGCCGTCCTGATTTAGACTTTGATGCGTTCTGGAATAAAGACTCCACCACTGAGCTGTATCATTTTATCGGTAAAGACATCATTAACTTCCACGCCCTGTTTTGGCCGGCAATGCTGGAAGGCGCTGACTATCGCAAACCAACCGGTGTGAATGTGCACGGCTACTTAACGGTTAATGGTGCGAAAATGTCCAAGTCGCGCGGTACTTTTATTAAAGCGCGCACCTACCTTGATCATTTAAACCCTGAATACTTGCGTTACTACTACGCGGCGAAGCTGGGGCGGGGCGTGGAAGATTTAGATCTCAACCTTGAGGACTTTATTCAAAAGGTCAACTCTGACCTCGTGGGCAAAGTAGTCAACATCGCCAGTCGTTGCGCCGGCTTCATTCATAAAGGTAACGCTGGCATGCTGGTCGCAGAGATGCCCAATCCTGCATTGTGGGCGCATTTCGTAGACGCGACACCTTCCATTGCCAAAGCCTATGAAGCGCGCGACTTCGCCCGTGCAATGCGTGAAATCATGACTTTAGCCGATGCAGCCAACGCTTGGATTGCTGAGCAGGCACCGTGGGCCATGAGCAAAATTGAAGGTCAACAGGCGCAAGTTCAAGCGGTTTGTTCACAAGCCATTAATCTGTTTAAACAACTGGTGATCTTGTTAAAACCTGTGCTGCCAAAACTGGCCGCCGATGCTGAACAGTTCCTCAATGTGCCATCGCTCACTTGGGATGATTTAGGTACTGCGTTAGCTGATCATCAACTCAATCCTTTTATACCCTTATTGACCCGCGTCGACCCTAAACACGTCGAAGCCTTGATTGAGTCCTCAAAAGAAGATTTATTAGAAATGGAAAACACCAGCAACATTGAAGAAATTATCTGTAATGGCGAGCTAGAGAAAGAACCCTTAGCTAAAGAAATCGACTTTAATGCCTTTGCTGCGGTGGATTTGCGCATTGCTTTGATCGAAAAAGCCAGTTTTGTTGAAGGCGCGGATAAGCTCTTGCAACTCACCCTCGACCTTGGCGGAGTGAAACGTAACGTGTTTTCTGGTATCAAAAGCGCCTACCCAGACCCTTCCGTGCTTGAAGGCCGCTTGACCTTATATGTGGCCAACCTTGCCGCACGAAAAATGAAATTCGGTGTCTCAGAAGGCATGGTGCTAGCTGCCGGCCCCGGCGGTAAAGAAATCCACCTGCTCAGCCCTGATGCAGGTGCTCGTCCGGGCCAGCGTGTGATGTAATAGATTTCTCTGCATATCACCCAGCGCAATGTTGGGTGATATGCAGATTATTGAATAGCACGACAGCGCTAACCCATTTACGGCTTAGCCAGCGCATAGATAATCTCACTGACAATTTTACGCTTCTCTTGCGTTAAGCTCATAAAGACCTCAAACGCTTCTCGCTCCTGCGGAGTCATTTTTACATCCCAGCGCTTGCGATGTTGCTGTATTGAATCTGCTAACTTCTCGCCAAAACGCAGCCAGTGCGAATCGACTCGCAACCATTCTGCTAACACCTGTAAGCGATCCTGAGCGGGAATAACCTCGCCATTGATCCAGCGCCTGACAGCTTGCACTGAAACAGGATTCCCCCAGTAACGCTGATTGAACTCTCGCTCCAGCACAACCGGACGAAATTCATATCCGGCAGCCAAAACTGACTCTTTTAAGCGTTCACTAAATTTAATGGCTTCATTCATGCGCAGGAAGTTAGATGAAGAAACACCTCAAAAAACAACAATAGTTACTTTTAAAAGCAACTGAAGTTGTTTTATTGCTAGACTTGCTGTTTTTTCAATCAGGACGAATGAACCGCAATGAAGCACGCAAGCCCTGCAACTCCTTTTCGTACAGATATTAACGGCCTGCGTGCTTACGCAGTCATTGCTGTTTTACTTTTTCACTTCCAAATACCCGGACTGAGTGCTGGTTTTATTGGGGTAGATATATTTTTTGTTATTTCTGGTTTTTTAATGACGGCTATTGTTGTCAAAGGCCTAGAAAACAAAAACTTTTCAGTCTGGAAGTTCTATATGGCACGGGTACGGCGCATCGTCCCGGCTTTAATGGCTCTGATTGCACTATTACTAATCTTAGGTTGGTTCTTCTTACCCACACCTGACTACCAAGCGCTGGGCTCGCAGTCAGCCTATGCATCGGCATTTATTTCTAATATCTATTTCTGGCGCTCCTCAGGTTATTTTGATGCGGCGTCCCATGAAAAATGGTTGCTGCATACCTGGACTCTGGGTGTTGAAGCGCAGTTTTATCTACTGCTACCCCTATTTCTAATGGTGTTATGGAAAATAAAGCCCGCTGCGAAAACGTTACTCTGGGGATTGGTGTTCGCTTTTCTTGCTTCGCTGGCACTGAGTATTGTGGTATCTAGCTGGAAGCCCGTCCCTGCGTTTTACTTATTACCCACTCGCGGCTGGGAGTTTATTGCCGGTGGCTTAGTCTTTTTTGCTGGTCGCGACGTTAAAGCGCTAGAAAAACACTCCAAAGCACTGCTGTGGTCTGGCTTTGCTCTGTTATTGCTCACTTTTATCTTAATTGATAGCAGCTACACTTGGCCGTCAGCGTGGGCAGTGCTGCCTGTACTGGCCACTGCGCTGATTATGTTAGCCAATCGTTCACAGTCAGCATTGACCGCACACTCCATTGCGCAGTGGCTGGGTGATCGCTCTTATTCGTTATACCTGTGGCATTGGCCCATTATGGTGGCCTTGTATTTTGCGGGTCTGCATAACGATGTGCTATGGATCACAGCAGGTTTAGCATTAAGCCTGTTGCTGGGTGACTTGTCTTATCGCCTGATCGAAACACCCACTCGCGTGTATTTCTCTAGAGCATCAACAGGTAAGGAAATTCTTACGCTGGGTACTTTTGTAATGCTGGTTGGCGTGAGTGCAGTCAGCGCACGATTGTTTGTGTTTGAAGGACGGCTAGCGCCTGAGGTAGAAATTGCTGCCAAAGAAAAAACCAATCGCGACCCTCGCGCAAGTGAATGCGCGCCTAAAAATGCAATTTCGCCAAGCTGTGTTTACGGCAATGATAATATAGGAGCAGTTTTGCTGGGTGACAGCCATGCTATTAGCACCATTAACAGCGTGCAACAAGCCGGTGAAAAATTTGGCTTAAGCGTTCTTTTTTTAGGGAAACATGCCTGTCCCCCAGTTCTCGGAATACGAAAAACAAACTCAGAGGACTGTTTACAGTACAACGAATGGTTATTAGATAAAGAAACAATAAAACAGAAAGCAAACGCTCCTATTTTAATTGTAGCCAGAACAAGTGGTCATCTGTTTGGTGAAAACGAAAGTAACTTCCCAGTAATTACATCTTATTTTGACCAGCCGGTCGAATTAAATAGTGCAGGTCACGATGAATATATTCACAAGTTTAATCATGCCTATATAGAAACTGCCTGTAGCCTCCAACAAACAAGCCAAGTTTGGCTGCTACGCCCCATCCCAGAAATAGGTGTCGATGTACCCAACACCCTTTCCAGAAACATTATTTTCGGGAAGGACAGCGGCGACATCAAAGTCACTCTGGAGGAATATCATGAACGCCATGCATTTACCTGGGCCATGCAGGACCTAGCCGCTGAGCAATGCGGCGTAAAAATCTTAAACCCGCTCCCCTACTTATGTGATGAGCAATACTGCTACGGCTCTAAAAATGGTCGTCCGCTGTATTACGATGACGATCACCTCAGCGAATACGGCAATAAATTTTTAGTGCCCATGTTTGAGCAAGTGTTTACTGATCAACAATCAGTGCCTCTACCCTAAACATAGTGCGAGTCTTGTAGACTCAGCGCGGCGGATTCAGCTCGGCTTTTTCCGCAGCAAGATAAGAGCATGTTAAGGTAGCTTCTTTTTGTGCAACTCAGCCATCGCTAACACTGTGACTGAGTTGCGCTTAGCTTGATGCAGAGACTCCTATGTTTAAATGCTTACTGCCCCGTTATCTGGCTGCTGTGAGCCTGCTGTTGCTGACGACATTAAATGTCCAGGCCAAACAGGTTCCAGATACCTACCAGTTTCCGCTCACCAATCCCTTTGAAGCCACCATTGCCGGCACGCCCAGTGCGTTACAGCCGATCTTGCCTGACGATGCCGATATCAAACAACGTGATTACAGTTTGCGTCTGCGTCCAGAGCGCGAGTTCACTTTGCCGAGTAATTTTTGGCCAGTTAAAACTTTTCGTTACCGCTTAGCCAAACAAACTGGCCCTGCACCACTAATTTTTATCGTGGCTGGCACGGGTGCGCATTATTCCAGCGCGACAATGGAGTATCTGAAAAAGCTCTTTTATGGCGCAGGTTTTCATGTGGCGCAAATATCTTCACCGACCGCGTATGACTTTATGGTCGGCGCATCACCTTATGCCACCCCAGGTTATTCACCACAAGATGCACGCGAACTATACGCAGTCATGCGAGCAATAAAAAAGCAACAGCAGCATATCGACGTCACTGAATGGCATTTAACCGGTTACAGTCTCGGTGGCTTGCAAGCCGCCTTTGTCAGCCATCTCGACGAACAAGAACAAGCCTTTAATTTTAAGCGCGTGTTGCTGCTCAATCCTCCGGTCAATTTGTACACTTCAGTCAGCAACCTCAGCCGTCTGGTAAAGACGCAAGTCGTTGGCGTCAATGAAAACCGTACTTTTTATGAATTAATGCTGGATAAGCTCACTCGTTACTTTAATCAAAAAGGTCACTTTGATTTTAATGAAGCAGTCTTGTTTGATGTGCAAAACTCCAAGCAAAAACTCAGTGATAACGAATTGGCGATGCTGATTGGCAGTGCTTTTCGCTTTGCCGCTGCAGACATTAACTTCACCTCAGATTTGATCAACCGCCGCGGTATTATTACTCCCGCGCAACAGAAAATTAATGACGGCACCAGCCTGACGCCTTTCTTTAAGCGCGCGTTACTTTGTGATTTTGACTGTTACTTTGAGCAGCAATTACTACCGTTCTGGCAGGTGCATTTCAAACAGGAAAAGCTTGCACTGGAAAGCCCTTCAGCAGCCGACTTGGAGTCTTTGATTCAAGCCAGCAGTTTGTATGCACTGGCAGATTATCTCAGCAGCGCAAATAAAGTTGCAGTGATGCACAATGCTGACGACATCATTTTGGGCGCAGGTGACTTAGGCTTTCTAAAAGAACACTTCGCTGAACGCTTAACCCTTTACCCCTATGGCGGCCATCTTGGCAATTTAAATTACCTGGATAATGGTGCAGATATATTGGAGTTTTTCCATGAATAAAACGCACCTACAGCACCTTTGCACAGCCAGTTTACTCATATTAGCTTTTTCAAGTTATAGCCATGCTGAACAAGTCGATGCGGACGGCTTTAAAAACCCATTGCAAGACTTAACGTTTAATCAACACAAGGGCGAGCATGAGTTCGAGCGCGCCACTTTAGAAGCTTTGCATATCAGTGACCCTTTGGAACAATGGAACCGACGTGTTTATCACTTCAACTACCGCTTTGATCAATGGGTATTTTTGCCTGTAGTGAAAGGCTATAGCCAAGTAACGCCGCATTTTTTACGCAAAGGGGTCAGTAATTTTTTTAGCAACCTTGGCGAAATCCCAACGTTAGTCAATAGCATGCTGCAGCTGAAGGGCCAGCGCGCCATGGAGACCACAGCGCGTATTTTATTTAACACCACCTTTGGCTTAGCTGGGGTATGGGACCCTGCGACTAAGATGGGGCTGGCTAAAAATAACGAGGATTTTGGCCAAACTCTAGGCTATTACGGCGTGCCGCACGGCCCCTATGTAATGCTACCGCTGCTAGGTCCATCAAACGTGCGAGACACTGGCGGCATTGCTGTTGACTACACTTTAGATTTCTCAGTTAACTGGCTCAATGTTGCCAAGGAAAGCGAACGCCACCCAGAGATTTTTGCGTTGAAGATCGTTGATCAGCGCTACATCACCAAACTGCGTTATGGGCAGCTGAACTCACCTTTCGAATATGAAAAAATCCGCTACGTTTACACTAAGTCACGTGAATTAAAGATTGCGGAATAGCAACGGTTAAACAACTTGAGCTCGCGCACAACTGCGATGGTCAAAGCGAGCTGCGCTAAGTCAGCGGTAAGCGTAGTCAGGGATGACGCAGCGCCCGATCGAGACAGGACGTCTCGTGAGGGACAAGCAGATTTAGCGCAGATCGCCATGCACAGATGCTGGTTTTAGTTTTAACTGACAAAGATCGAGCATGTCGTGCTTCGTGGTCAGTGTTAATCCGTCGATGAACCCATCCAGGGTTCAACTCCGGCGTTCGCCA
>JBLWZG010000019.1:0-44020 GCA_048266525.1 Pseudomonas sp. | reverse complement strand
TCACCGTTACGCTCTTGGCGCAGCTGACGAACCCATTTATCCATGGTCGAAACACCTACATTCATGGCTTCAGCCGCCGCTCGAACGGTGTAGTTTTGATCAACAACTAACTGGGCTGCTTCAAGTCGGAACTCGGGGCTAAAATTACGTTTTGGTCTTGTTTTCATACGGTCACCTAATTGCTTCCTGGTGCATGGTAGCACCTCTAATTAGGTGGCCAAATTCACTATGCCACTACAATATGTCGCAAATGACACAAAGAGTTGGAGTTATTTGAGGTTTACTTGATGACAGTGCGAGAGGTCTTTAAATACGCAGGACCAGCTTCTTTGAGCGCGTCACGATTATAGGTTTCTGAAGCCACATGAACTTTTTCTAAGGTTTGCGCCAGCTCTTCCAAATCAATATTGATTTTCTCTAAAGCATTTTCTAGGGTGTAGGTTAACTGATGGATCGTCATCAAATCGTTATCTGTCAGCTCACCACTGAGCGCTGCTTCTAAGCGATTATTGTATTCAGAGAAATTACTCACTGCTGTCTCTAAGTCCGGCGCGGCTAGACCTTTAAAATGGCCAACACTTTCCTCGGCAACTGCACCTACAGCAACCGCTAAACTAACAGCCAATACAGCAGCTTTAAATACATTTTGCATGAGTCTTCCTTAGCAAGAATTTAAGTTGCACAGAAAGTTACCAGAAGCACCCGCTAACAACAATCATTATCATTAGCATTTTAGTGCGGCAAAGTGTCTCAGACACCACGCCACTGCAATTCAGGTCTTTATCGCCATCTCCTGATGAAGGGCACAACAATCGATCGACAAAAAAATACCCCGAACCAGTCGGGGTATTTTTAACAGGATGATTAATCAACCATCACAGTATTGCTGCTTAGTGATCTTGTGCGCCTGAGCGACCGATACCGGTTTGACTGCGCACAGTCAGCGCAGTAAAGGCATCACGCTCTTTAACTGCACGCGCGCTCTTATCCGTTACGGAGAAGAACCAGATCGCAAAAAAGGCCAACGGAATCGAGAAGATACCTGGGTTCGGGAATGGACTGATCGGCTCAGCATTACCAAACACATCAACCCAAACGGTCTTACTCAGAACAACCCACAGTGTGGCAAAGGCTAAGCCCAAGAAACCACCGATGGTTGCGCCGCGCGTGGTACAGCCGCGCCATGAGATCGACAGAACCAGCACAGGAAAGTTAGCACTTGCTGCAATAGCAAAGGCCAGTCCGACCATGAAGGCCACGTTTTGATCTTCAAAAACAATACCGAGCAGTACCGCCAAGACACCTAAGACCAGCGTAGAAATCTTAGAAATACGCATTTCTTGCTTTTCAGTTGAACGACCACGCGCAATTACGTTGGCGTATAAGTCGTGAGCAATGGCTGCTGCACCGGCCAGCGCCAAGCCTGCCACCACGGCTACGATGGTTGCAAAGGTTACTGCAGCTAAGAAGCCTAACAGCAAACTTCCGCCCACAGCGTTGGATAAGTGTACCGCCGCCATGTTGGTGCCGCCAATCAGCGTGGTCAGCATGTTGCTGTTATCACCCGCTAAACCGCTGTAGAACTCAGGGTGACGAACCAACAGAGCAATTGCACCGAAACCAATAATAAAAGTCAGCAGGTAGAAGTAACCGATAAAACTACTGGCCCAGATCACTGACTTACGTGCTTCTTTGGCACTGGAAACCGTGAAGAAGCGCATCAGAATGTGCGGCAAACCTGCCGTACCAAAGGCCAATGCCAAGCCCAGCGACAGTGCGTTAAGTGGGTTACCACTGACACCAGCGCCCGGTGCCATCAACTCTGTGCCTGCAGGGTGTACTTTAACCGCTTCAGCCAGCATCGCGTCTGGATTCCAGTTGAACGCCATCAGCACCAGTGCCGCCAGCAAAGTACCACCCGCCAGCATCAGTACTGCTTTAATGATTTGCACCCAAGTGGTCGCCGTCATACCGCCGAAGAACACGTAGATCATCATTAGTGAGCCGATAATGATCACTGAGATTTTATACTCAAGACCAAACAGCAGCACGATCAACTTACCCGCACCGACCATTTGCGCGATCAGGTAAAGCGCGATAATCAACAATGAAGCACTGGCCGCCAGAACACGCATTGGCGTTTGTTCTAAGCGAAACGCAGTAACGTCGGCAAAGTTAAAGCGTCCTAGGTTACGTAAACGCTCAGCCACCAAGAACATCACCACCGGCCAACCGAACAGGAAGCCAATCGCATAAATGATGCCGTCAAAACCACTGACGTAGACCATACCGGCGATACCCAGAAACGATGCGGCTGAAATATAGTCACCAGCAATGGCCAAACCATTTTGGAAACCAGAAATGCCACCACCGGCGGTATAGAAGTCTGAAGTGGTTTGGGTTTTACGGGCCGCCCACCAGGTAATCACCATGGTGCCAGCGATAAACAGTAAGAACATGACAATAGCGGAAGTATTGGCTTGCCCTGTTGCAGCAACTGCAGGTTGCGCGAACAATGACAACAGAGTGGTGCTCAAGAGAAATTTCTTCATTATTCTACGTCCTTCACAATAGCATCCAATAACGGATCAAAGATCTTGTTAGAGAAGTAGACATAGAGTGAAATCATAACAACAGCACTCAACACCACTAAGATGCCTGTGAAGACACCCACACTCATGGTCCAACCCTGACCGATCGGCTGGGCAAATAGATCAGGCATATAAGCTAAGGTCAGGATAAACCCTGAATAGATCGCTAATGCGACGGCAAAAAACAGCATACTCACCCGGGTGCGGCGCTGAACCAGCTCCGCATACTTTGGGTGCTTAAGCACCTTCTCAACAATTGTATCTTGCATTCTCACTCCCTCACCCAGTTGTCTGACTTACACGTGGCAAGTCTTTGGGTATTTTCTGGATCACTAAGATGCATAAAACGCGCAATACCGCCTAAGGCTAAGCATTGAACGCTGGCACTTAATTATGTTTTTTGGATTTATTACTGTTTGTAGGCTTTAGCGCAAACTGCAACATCACTACAAATTCAGATCACGCGGTACAACATATCCTTCAGCAAAAAAGACTGTAGCCAGTGGAGTCTGCTCAGCATTGAATTGCTTGAAGCGCTGCACCATGTGTGCAGGCAATGTAAAGATTACTGCGCGCACGAACAGCCTACCTTGGTCTAAACCAAGACTATCGTCTCAATAAAAACAACAACTTAGCCTGATTACTTGACAGGCAAACAACAATACAGAAGTAAACTCAATAAAAAAGGCTGTAGGTAACTACAGCCTTTTAAAGATAACGCAACCTTAACTGTGGGTTAAGTACGAAAGCGACCCAGCATTTCTTGCAAAGCGCCGGCCAACCGCGCCACTTCGTGACTGGCTTCAGTAGTTTGTAACGCTCCATCTGTGGTTTCAGTGGTTAAGTCGTTAATCGCGATAACAGAGCGGGTAATTTCTTCGCTGACTGCGCTCTGCTCTTCTGCTGCGCTGGCAATTTGCACGTTCATGTCATTAATGGTGCTGATGGCATTTACAATCGACTCTAAACACGCCGTTGTTTTCAGTGTTTGCTCAACCCCAGCTCGGGCTTGAGTACGTCCTGCCGCCATTGCTTCTACAGCTTGACCAGCACCACGCTGCAAACGAGCAACCGTATCATTTATTTCTTGTGTTGATTTTTGTGTTCGCGAAGCAAGGGTGCGCACCTCATCAGCAACCACAGCAAAACCACGCCCAGCTTCCCCAGCACGGGCGGCTTCAATAGCAGCATTTAAAGCCAGCAGGTTGGTCTGATCAGCAATGCTGCGAATCACATCCAATACGCTACCAATTTCTTCACTGTCTTTGGCCAGCGACTCAATCACCCCGGTGGCATGCTCCACAGCCGTCGCTAAAGTCTCAATCGCTTCGATTGTCTGCAGTGATACATCACGCCCTACAATCGCTTCACCGTCAGCATGATGCGCCGCATCTGCAGCTAAACTGGCGCTACGCGCCACTTCACTGGCAGTCGCATGCATCTCGTTCATAGCAGTGGCAACTTGAGAAATCTCACTTTGCTGCTTACTCATGCTTTGACTGGTGTTCATGGTGACCACCGAAGTTTCTTCACTGGCTGCAGCCAGTTGCTCTGCTGAGCGATCAACATCATGCAAGGCTGTCTGAAAGCGTTCGCCCATATTATTAAAGGCAAGCGCCACAGCTCGTAACTCATCATTACTCTGGTATGCAACACGGACTCGCGTATCACCAGCAGCCATTTTTTCGGACGCTTCACGCAACAATTTCACGGCTTGCTGGATACTGCAAATGACCCGTGTCGCCAACAGCACAATCAGCGCGCCACCAATAATCATCACAAACACAAACAAAGTCACGGTGTCCTGATAACGCTGCTCACCTTGATTAAATCGTGCTTGAGCATTGCTCATTAACTGACCATTAAGCTGGGTCATCGCTTCACGAACTTGAACAACTGCTGGGTTTACTTTCTGCAGAATAATTTCATTGGCGCGGTAATAATCCTGTTGTTGGATCGCTGTTACGACTAAATCAACTGCTTCAGTACGCAAGACCCGCTCATGGCCTTTTAACGTTTCCAGCATCTGCAACTCGTTCCCAGAGAAACCGATCGTATCCAGTTGAGCCCATGCTTGCTGATTGCGCACTTGACCACTTTGCACAAGGTCAAGGTGTTGATTGACGGGGTGATCATGCAAGTCAAGAAAAGGCGAATCCGGCGCATGCTGTAAGGCTAATAACAGTTGGGTTCTGGTGTTATTGATATCCGCAAAAACATTGTCCAGCACGTTCGCTGGCACCATGTTTTCCTTATACACATCTTCCAATGCTTTATTTAAACTACCGATCCCGACTAAGCCGACAGCCGCAACGACTACAAACAGCAGCACAGCAATGACTGTCAGCAATATGAGGCGCGCCTTCAGTGAAATTTTGTTCAGCATGCATTCCGTCCTTATCAAGCGCACAGTTCGCGCATCATTAAATAGTCTACGTTTAGGGAAGCACTGATTAATTAAGTCATTGCGAGGAGCAACGCGACGCGGCAATCGCAAACGTGTTGATACATAAAGCTAATTGGATTGCTTCGCTACGCTCGCAATGACATTTTTTGATTTATTCAGCATTTACTTAGATTATCATTAAACATTGCTTAGGGCAGCGAGCTTGATGGCAAATTGCTCTTTATTTTTCTCTTCGTGTGCGCGTCATAACGCCACACTTTACTGAAAAGTAATGCTTTTTTAAACGTTTTAGCCAAGAAACCATAGCCTTAGATCAAAAAGAGCTTAAAGAAGCCAGAAATCCGACTTGTACGCTATATCGACCTGCACGATAATAGGCGCCTTCTTACTAACGGTTGATCCCTTCAATACCAGTCATGAGCGAACTCTTACTTATTGTGGTCAGTGCCATTTTAGTGAACAACTTTGTTTTGGTTCAGTTTCTTGGCTTGTGCCCGTTTATGGGCGTTTCAAAAAAGGTTGAAACCGCTATCGGTTTGTCGCTCGCGACCACTTTTGTGCTGACCTTGGCTTCGATCTGTAGCTATTTAGTCCAGCAGTACATCCTGAAGCCTTTTGATCTTGAGTTTTTGCGCACTATCAGCTTTATTTTAGTGATTGCGGTGGTGGTGCAATTCACCGAAATGGTGGTGAATAAAACCAGCCCAATGCTGTATCGCGTGCTCGGTATTTTTTTACCATTGATCACCACGAACTGTATTGTGCTTGGCGTCGCTCTGTTAAACGCCAATCGTAGCCAGTACAGCTTTTTGCAAGCCAGCGTAAACGGTTTTGCGGCCGGCATTGGCTTCTCTTTAGTATTGGTGCTGTTTGCTGCGATGCGCGAGCGTATTGCCATTGCTGATGTGCCAAAACCGTTTCAAGGAGCAGCAATTGGCATGCTAACGGCAGGCTTGATGTCATTAGCCTTTATGGGCTTTAGTGGTTTGATCAAGCTATGAGTATGGTGTTTATTGCCGTTACGGCACTGGTTGTTTTAAGTGTAATCTTTGGCGCGATTTTAGGCTTTGCCGCTGTGCGTTTTCGCGTTGAAGGCAATCCGATTGCTGAGCAAATCAACGCTCTGCTGCCACAAACCCAGTGTGGGCAGTGCGGTTACCCTGGTTGCAAACCTTACGCCGAAGCGATCGCCGCTGGCGACAAAATCAATAAGTGCCCACCCGGTGGCCAGGCCACCATTGAAGCGCTAGCCGAATTACTCGATGTGGAAGCTGAGCCGTTAGATGCGGTAGAAGGCGAAAAACCACAGTTAGTGGCATATATCCGTGAAGCTGAATGTATTGGCTGCACCAAATGTATTCAAGCCTGCCCTGTGGATGCAATTTTAGGTGCAGCCAAACAAATGCATACGGTGATTGCCAGCGAATGCACAGGCTGTGATCTGTGTGTCGAACCTTGCCCAGTGGATTGCATTGATATGATTCCGGTGGCTAGCACTTTACAAAACTGGAAGTGGGAGCATCCTTTGCCGCCCGGTACTTTGATTGCGACTGATCGGGAGTCATTGTCATGAGCACTTGGCCTATTCACCCACTGCGTGGCGGCGTCCATCCGCCTCAGTGCAAATCACTGTCCAACCAACAGCCCATCCAGAGCGCTCCGCTGCCGAAACAATTAATTGTGCCATTGCTGCAGCACCTTGGCAGTGCCACAGAAGCACGGGTTAGCGTCGGCGATTACGTTTTAAAAGGCCAACTGATTGCTGACTCAGCCAACCTGATTAGCGCCCCTGTGCATGCACCAAGCTCCGGCACCGTGAGTTTTATTGGTCCGCAGCCTTACCCACATGCGTCAGGCCAGTTGATGGATGCCATCGTGATTGACACCGATGGCTTAGATCAATGGTGCTCACTGGAAGCGCTGCCGCATTTTTACCAAGCCAGCGCAGAGGAATTGCTCGATAAAATTCGTCAAGCAGGTATCAGCGGCCTTGGTGGCGCCGGTTTCCCAACGGTCATTAAGCTTTCGCCTGCGCCTAATCAGCCGATTCACACGCTGATTATCAACGGTACTGAGTGCGAACCTTACATCACCGCTGATGATGTATTGATGCGTGAAAAGGCACCGCAATTGCTACTCGGCATTGATATTTTAGTGCAGATTTTACAACCCGAAAACGTGCTGATCGCCATTGAGGATAACAAACCCGAGGCCATTGCTGCGGTCCGTTGCGCATTACAATCGCGTCTTTATCAGGTGGTCGCAATCCCAACGATTTACCCCTCGGGTGGCGAGCGCCAACTGATCGAAATTCTGACCGGCCAGCAAGTGCCTTCGGCGAAACTGCCGGCGCAATTAGGCATCCTGTGCCAAAATGTCGGTACCGCCGTAGCCGTGCATGATGCGGTCATTGAAGGTAAGCCGCTTATTTCACGCATCACCACTCTGACCGGCCAAGCACTGCAAAAACCAATGAATGCTGAGTGCTTAATCGGCACACCCGCCATCGAGTTGCTTGAGTTTGCTGGCTTGCAGAAAGCGCAGATGAGTCGATTGATTGTTGGCGGGCCGATGATGGGTTTTACCTTACCAGCACTCGACGCACCCATTATTAAAACCAGTAACTGCTTATTGGCAGCCACGGCTGAAGAGCTTCCTGCGCCACCGCCTGCGCTACCTTGTATTCGCTGTGGTGATTGCGCAGAAGTGTGTCCGGCTAATTTATTACCGCAACAATTACACTTTTATGCCCTTGGTGATGATCACCCACAACTGCAGGCGCATAATTTATTTGACTGCATTGAGTGCGGTGCCTGCGCTTACGTGTGCCCATCAAGCATTCCTTTAGTGCAGTACTACCGTGCAGCGAAAGCGGATATTCGCGAGCAAGCACAAAAACTCGCTAAAGCAGAACATGCCAAAGAACGTTTTGAGTTCCGCCAAGAACGCCTACGTCTTGAAGACGAACGCAAAGAGGCTGAACGTCAAGCTCGCGCTGAGCGCTTAGCTAAAAGCAAAGCAGAGCAAGCGAAAAAAGCAGCACAAGCGCAAGCGACAGATCCCGCTGAAGCCAGCCAAGCGCAAGCCGAAGATGAGCTTAAGCGTTTAAAAATCGCCGCAAGCATGGCGCAAGTGGCGCTGCGCAAAGCAGAAAAACAGCTGGACATTCATAACACCGAAGAACTGCAGTCTCAGGTCGAGCAGTTGCGCGAAGCCTCTGCGCAAGCCAAGCAGGCCTTAGACAGCGCGACGGCGGCAAGCAGCACAGCAAGCGCGCCAGTGACAACAGAAAAAGCAGTCAAAGCAGAACCAAGTCCTGCCGAGCAAGCGCTAAAAAAGGCTAAGATTGAAGTGGCGATGAAACGTGCAGCGCTGCGTAAAGCAGAGCGCAACGAAGCTGACGAGGCAACCTTAACGACACTGCAAGCTGAATTAACCCAAGCTGAACACGACTTAGCCGCACTTAATTAACCCTAAGCTGGCGAACCACGCACAGCTTTTGCAACACATTTGGAGCACCGATGACTCTGCCCCGCATTACATCACCACACGCTAAGGGTGCCAATCGCACTCAGCGCGTTATGTTGTTGGTGATTGCCGCCACCGTGCCCGGCATTCTGACGCTGAGCTACTTTTTTGGCATCGGCCCGCTGCTTAATATTGTTTTAGCCTGCGCTTTTGCCTTGCTGTTTGAAGCAGCCATTCTTGCTTTGCGTAAACGCCCTGTGGGGTTTTTCCTTAAAGACGGCAGCGTATTAGTGACAGGTTTGTTATTGGCACTGGCCTTACCGCCCTACTCGCCTTGGTGGCTGATTGCGGTCGCCACGGGTTTTGCTGTGGTCTTTGGTAAACAGCTATTTGGCGGCTTGGGGCAGAATCCGTTTAACCCAGCCATGCTCGGTTATGTTGTGGTATTGATCTCTTTTCCGGTGGATATGACCGCGTGGCCCGCAGCGCACAGCGTGGACGTTATTGCTGGCTTACAGCATGTTTTTTTTGGCCAAGCTTTTCCCGATGCGTGGAGCCAAGCCACAGTTCTTGATGCCTTAAAAATCAACAGCAGCCTGACCATCGAAGAGTTATGGAACAGCAGTTCAGCTTTTGGCGTATTCGCTGGTTACAGTAGCGAGTGGGTCAACTTAGCCTTTTTGTTAGGTGGTTTGTTCTTGCTGCATAAAAAACTCTTCAGTTGGCACGCTCCGATTGGCATGCTCGCCGCACTCTTTATTATGAGTTTGTTGTTTTGGAACGGTAGTGGCTCTGACTCACAAGGCTCACCCCTGTTTCACCTGCTCAGTGGCGCAACCATGCTTGGTGCGTTCTTTATTGTCACCGACCCTGTTAGCAGCGCCACCAGCGTACAAGGGCGGTTGATTTTCGGGATCGGTGTTGGCGTACTGATTTATATCATTCGCGCTTGGGGTGGTTACCCCGATGGCGTAGCTTTTGCCGTATTGCTAATGAACCTGTGCGCGCCGACCATTGATTATTTCACCCGCCCGCGCACCTACGGACACAAAACAGCCAAGCGCGGCTTTAAGTCAGGAGAGTAATCATGCTGCCAGAAATCAGTCGTTCCATGCTTAAAAATAGCCTCGTACTGGCACTCTTTGCCGCGGTCACCGTCGCGGTTGTCGCCATCACGCAGCAATCCACTGAGTCGCGTATTGTCGAGGCCGAGCGTGCGGCGCAAATTCGCACTCTGGGCGAAATTTTACCGGCGCACAGTTACGATAATGCGCTACTCGATAACGTCATCTCCTTAAACGAGCCTTTATTAGGTCATCGCGCAGAGACACCGGCTTATCTTGCCACTCTTGCTGGACAACCTGCAGCGGTGATCTTGCAAGCCAATGCGCCGGATGGCTACAGCGGCACAATCAGCTTGCTGATTGGCATTATGGCAGACGGCACACTCAGCGGCGTACGCGTCATTCATCATAAAGAGACACCAGGCTTAGGTGACCGTATTGAGCTTGCCAAAAGCCCATGGATTAAAAGTTTTGATGGCAAGAGCTTGAGCAATCCAGCGCAGCGTGGCTGGGCGGTAAAAAAAGATCAGGGCGATTTTGACCAGTTTGCCGGTGCGACCATTACCCCACGTGCAGTGGTCGCCGCAGTACATAAAGCGTTGCAGTACTTTGATCAGCACCACGCCGAACTCTTTGCCCAACTCAATACAGCGCAGGTGAAGCCATGAGTACGTCATTTCGCGAAATCACTATCAATGGTTTGTGGAAAAACAATCCAGGCTTAGTGCAGTTACTCGGTTTGTGCCCGCTGCTCGGCACCAGTAACTCCACGGTCAATGCGCTGGGCTTAGGCATCGCCACCGCTCTGGTATTAATTTGCTCCAACGCTGCGGTGTCTTTAATTCGTAATACCGTCACCAATGCCGTGCGTTTACCGGTTTTTGTGATGATCATTGCGGCCTTGACCACCTGCATTGAATTGCTGATGCAGGCCTTCACTTACGAGCTTTTCCAGATTCTTGGTATTTTTATTCCACTGATTACCACCAACTGCATCATTCTCGGCCGCGCTGAGGCTTTTGCGGCGAAGAACTCGATGCTCAGCGCCAGTTACGACGGCTTGATGATGGGGATTGGTTTCGGCCTGGTTTTAGTAGCTATCGGCGCAACCCGTGAATTGCTGGGTACAGGCATGCTGTTTACTAATATGCATCTGCTGTTTGGCAGCATCGCCGAACACTGGCAGATTGTGGTGTTCGACAATTACAAAGGCTTCTTACTGGCAATCTTGCCGCCAGGGGCTTTCTTAGTACTCGGTTTATTGATTGCACTAAAGAACTGGATTGATCAGCTATACGCCGAGCGTATCGCCAACACAGTAACGGTTAGCGCACCCGTCGTAAGCCGACGCGTACGCGTCACTGGCGTGGTGGAATAAGGTCCAAGAGATGGAACAAAAAGGCATTTTACGCAGTTGGAACGATGATAAGGGCTTTGGCTTTATTCGTGCAGACAATAGCGATTTCTTCGTGCATATTTCCAGCGTGCGGGGCGAACGGCGTCCACTGCAAGGCGAAGCGGTTTACTTTGTTGGCGGTAAAGATGACCAAGGCCGCTTGCGCGCACAACACATGCGCAGCGCAGAACTCAGCATTGACCGTCCGGCCATTCGTCGCAAACCTAACAGCAGCGCTGCAAAGCCCAGTAAACCAACTCACAGCCAGCGCCAGCAGACTCCAGCGAGCTTAAAAAGAACGCTGTCGCTAATGATTATGCTATGCGCAGTTCCAGCAATCGGTGCGTGGCAGGCTTTTGCAAACAATGCTGTGTTTTGGCCGCTGTTAGTCTATTTTGCCATGAGCTTATTGAGCATCTGGCAATACTCGCGCGATAAGCACAACGCACAAACCGGTGCGTGGCGTATTCCAGAAAAACAGTTGCATACCGTTGAGTTACTCGGTGGCTGGCCTGGCGCCTTATTAGCTCAGCAGCTGCTGCGTCACAAAACTAAAAAAGCCTCTTACCAAGGCGTATTTTGGTTAATTGTACTGCTGCATCAGGTGTATTGGCTGGATCAGCTGGCTTTTGATGGTCAACTTTTACAGCAAGTCTTGAATAAGCTCTAGCCCCTTCTTATCACCTTATAAACCAGTGATCAAGTCAGCGGCCTACAACTCACGCACCCAAAACACCTCATGCTTGCGCACCGCTTTGCGTAAAAACTCATTGTCACCGGTTTTAGGCCAACGGCGGCCAGTTAAGACTTGCTGAATCATGCGACGTAAGCGCTTTTTAAACGGCTGTGGTGGTTGTAAATCATGCTGCATTAACAGCGCCATGGCTTTATCCAGCTGCTGTGCATCGCTCAATACATAACTGAATAACTCATCTGCCGGTAGTTCAACCATTGCGGGTGGCAAGGCTACGCCGGTATTGGCATGCCCCATGGGCCAGCGGTCGTTATCGTGCAGATGATTGGCGTACAGAAATAAACGCTGCGGTCGCCAATCACTCTGCTCTAACGCTTGAAAAAACGCTTGAGTGGTGGCGATATGATCGGCGTGCGGATCTATTTCTGGATGCGGCATCACCACCACGCTAGGTTTAAAATGCATTAAGCAGGCGGCTAAATCAGCGACTAAGTTAGTCCATGTCGGTGCACCATTGTTGTCCGCCGGCAACTTGATGCAATTATGCTCACGCGCACTGCGAATATCTGTTTCACCCGACTGCTTTGAGCCAAAGGCCATATCAGGCTGCTGCGCCATCACAGGTAATTGCATACAGTAATAGCCCAGCTGCACACAATTGGCTTGCGGCACACCGCCCCACAATGGAATCGCCATGCTGTCCCAGCTGCGTAAACGCCCCTTCAGTTGCGCGGCCTGCTGTGCACTTAAACCTAAGCGCTGATAATGCTCAGCTTCAATTTCGCCTTGGGTTAAGGTGACAATACTGACCTTGTCTGCGCTGCTGTAGAGTCCAAAAGCCGCCAGCTCAGCATCATCGGCGTGCGGTGCGAGAATCATCATATTCTCAGCCACAGGACTGGGCTGATTAAATACATACAACTGCAGCGCGCTTGCCAGCGTACAAAAACGCCCGCGTATTCTCAGACCTTCAGCCAATAAAGCCGCTGCTTGCCCGGTTAAATTAAGATAACGAATACCTTGCGCGCCGCGCTCAAAAGTTTGTTGATCATTGCCAAGCAAAACACTGGGATCAAACCAGCGACCCAGCCATGAGCTGTTGATCTGTACTTTTGCAATCAGCGTGGACTGTTCTAAATCTACTTCTGTGCTGGGATCGAGCGTGAGTCGGCCATCAACAATCAATAACTCATAAGGCTCAATCGCTTCAGGGAAGCGGTATTGATAATCGTCTTGTGGGGCATAAAACAGATGATCAGCAAACCAAGCTTCATGGACGATCCACAGCACCACTATTGCCAGCGGCAAGAGCCAAAGGGGCGCGATAAAGCCCAGTAGCACCAGTCCAAGTACGATCACCAGCATGGCCATACGCTTATTGCGACGGTGTTGTTTGAGTAATTGCTGTTTACGCACCGACATCAAGAGACCTCATACACAGCAACGCGGTTGCACCAGCGGTCTTTATATTCACGATCAGCACGGCCAAAGGAGTAACGCAGCGGTTTACTCAAATCACGCGCATGCTGCCACTCATTTTGCGTATTGACAAAGCTCAAGACACTGCCGGGGCTGAGTGCATTGTAATCGGTATCGACACCGCCATTGATGTATTCAAGGCTGAACCATTGTGGCGCCTCAACTCGGTACAACACTTGAAACGCCACTGGTACATCATTGATTGCAATAAAACTGCCGGTCATAAACTCAGCCATTAAGCTAAACACTTGCGCCAGATAGTCTTTACCGGGCACAGCAAAGCCCCAGCGCTTTTCAAACAGCTGGGTATAAATCTGTGCTTGTTCAGCCGATGACAAGCTAGCAATGGGCAGAATCACTCCACCTTGCTCTTCTAATAAACGCTGCTCACGACGCTGGTTATAGCGAAACTTCTTACTGTATTGCTCAGGCTCACGCGCCAAGGCTAAGCCTTGCTTCTGCTCTTTGAGTGTTGAAATGCGCTGGGCATGCAGCTCAGAGACATATTGCGCTTTGTGGCGTAGTGTAATCACAGACATGGCTGCTTGCGGCAGAATAATCTCGGCGTTGCCTAAATCAAACACACCGCGTTTTTTCTGCTGTTTAAGCACATCCTTTGCTAACGCGATGTGTCGACCCCACGTCGGTATCGCCGCCTGTAACTCTCCCGCTTTATCCCAGCCTAAATAATCCAGAGGAATTCCTGCCAAAGCTGATAAGCGCTCGACCACATCCGGATGGGTGGCGACACTGCCGCCCCAGCGTAGCCACGCTGCACGGTATTCGTCAGCACTGATCGGATGCCAGCCACGCTCACGGTACAGACGAAAATAGCTCAACATAATGCCAATGGCTCCAGCCGCACAATAAAGCAGAGATTCTAGCACAGGCAAGCACTGTGTTCGGTTAAGCAGCGCCAATCTGACCTGTCTGCGCAGTGGTCTGCTAAACTTGCAGCAATTTTATTAGCCCATAATTTTATTTTGGCTAAAGCAGCTATTTCACCAGAGGTTGTTATGCGCGTATTGATTACTGGAGCCCAAGGCCAAGTCGGGCAAGAACTGATGCTGTCTGCTCCGCCCAGTTGGCAGGTATCTGCTTTTGGTTCACAGCAGCTGGATATTAGCGATGCTCAACAGGTGCTCGATAACATTCGGCAAGTACAGCCCCAGCTGATCATTAATGCCGCTGCCTATACCGCGGTAGATAAAGCCGAAAGTGATAGTGATCGTGCCTACGCCGTGAATCAACAAGGTGCGCATAACCTTGCCACAGCCGCTCAGAGTATTGATTGCCCGCTACTGCACATTTCTACCGACTATGTGTTCGATGGCAAGCACAAACAGCCCTACACCGAGCACGACACCCCAGCACCCAATAGCGTCTACGGCGACAGTAAATGGCAAGGTGAACAAGCGATTACCGCGATCTGCCGCCAGCACATCATCTTACGCACCAGCTGGGTATTTGGCTTACATGGCAATAACTTTGTTAAAACCATGTTGCGCCTCGGTCAAGAACGTGATGCATTAAGCATTGTCAGCGACCAGATCGGTGGGCCAACGTCTGCGCGCAGCATTGCACAAGCGCTATGGCAGATTGTCCAGCAATATCAAAGTAATGCTAGCTGTCCCTGGGGCATCTACCATTTTAGTGGCGCACCAACCTGCAGTTGGTACGATTTTGCTGAAGAAATTTTTGCACAAGCCGCAGAACTGCAATTAATCACTAACATACCGAGGCTAAAAGCCATTACCAGCAGCGACTACCCCACACCAGCACAACGGCCTGCTTACTCAGTCTTGGACAATACAAAGATTAATCAACAACTCAACATTGCGCAAAGCGACTGGAAAAATGAGCTTAATAGCGTATTACGCGCACTCAAAGATGCCCAATAATACGCTTTCAGGTAAGATTGCCGTTCAAATTTTTAAGGGCCCTGCATGCACAAGCTCGATCACCAAAACTATTTAAAGCTACGTGAAAACTGCAAAGTCATCGAACAAGACGGTTTTGGCGATAAAGTTATGATTCTGCAAGATGGCAGCTTTTTAAAGCTGTTCCGTCGCAAGCGCTTAATTTCTTCCGCCGCCATCTGGCCCTATGCCCAGCGCTTCGCGGATAACGCGAAAAAGCTTGAAGAACTGGGCATTCCTTGCCCGAAAATCATTCAGGTATACCGCATACCCAGCATTGAGCGTGACGCCGTGCATTATTATCCGCTACCTGGCACAACCTTGCGTGACCTCTATCGCGGTGACCTTGAGTACCCTGCCGACCTTCGTGAGCGCTTTTTAAAATTTGTTGAGCATATTCAAGACTTAGGCGTGTACTTTCGCTCCATCCATCTCGGCAACGTGGTACTCACCCCTGATGATGAATTGGGGTTGATTGATATATCAGACATGAAAATCTTCCGTCGACCACTGAGTAAGTGGCAGAGGAAGAGGAATTTTGAGCATATGGTGAAAGATTCGAATGACCGAGAATGGCTAAGTTTAATCAATCAATACTTCCAACATGCACATCAGCAAAAATAGTTTTAAATAAAGGTACTAAACGCTTATTCCCATACTCGCTCAAGTGATCATCATCCACATAAAGAGACTGACCCTCTTGGCTTCCGTAACAAAGAGATGTGTCACACAAAAACGACTCTGGATCTAGAATTTGCGCACCACACTGTGCTGATGCTTTAACTAAAAGCTCATCAATAAAAGCATTACGTTGATGATAGTCAGAAACAGGCATTCCAATACCAACTAACTTATTTCCGCGCAAATACTCTCGTGCCATAACTCTTGGTACGTTAAACGGCATCTCAGGAACTGGACGTAATATAAAAACAGGATTACTTATAGCTAGCTCACAGACAGTATCTAAATATGCTGCCTCAAATTTTTCTTCAAGACTTGACGCACCTGCGTCTACCTCAGGAAAACTTATGAGTGTTTTATTGGCAGCTTTACGATTATCGCGTTTATGCTCACCATACAAATAAAATGGCAATCTGTTAGCAATAACAATAGGTATATTTTTATATTTTCTATTCAATTCATCACTCATATTATCCACAAGCGCCTCACAGCTATCGGAATGATCTTTTATGAGTTTTGATCCCTTAACAAACAAGCAACCACTCGCAGCTCGCATTAAGGCACCTTGCTGAGCAGATGGCAGAGCGTCTTCTAGAGCTGTCACGATTGAGTCTGCATGACTATCTCCTAGCACAATAACGCCCACTTGCGGCCCACCAAATATACAAGAGGCATGACTATTTAAACATTCATTTTGTCTTGGATTTTTATCGGTTGCCATTTTTTCCATTTGCTGTACGCCCTCTGGTAAGCGATCAGGCAACCCTGTCTTTCTAACATATTGCGCAGTTAAAAAAATACTTATCAAGCATAATAAAAGTATAAAGAAGGTTTTTTTATCTGTATATTCTGTTAATAGCTTACGTGTAGGATTTTCAACAAAATGATAGGATATATGCCCAAGCAACAACGAGAAAGCAATAAAAAAAGAAGAATACTGGTTTGCTATACCATAGTAAGCCATTAAAACAACTAAAGGCCAATGCCACAAGTAAATTGAATACGACCGCTCACCAATCCATTGTATTATTTTTGATTTAATAATGATTCCATTATTAACATTAGCAAGAATAACCAAAAAGGCACCTGTCGTGGGTAGCAAAGCATAAGGGCTAGGCCACAAAGTAGATTCATCAATTATAAAAAAAGAGATTAATAAAAGAAAAAAACCGAGAAAACTTGAGACTTTTGATAATTGAACAGTTGGTTTTTTCTTAATAAAAAAAAGCGAACCTCCCAAGATGATTTCCCATGCCCTTGATTCAAGAAAATAAAAAGCCTTGCTGGGACTTTGAACTGCATAGAAACAACTTAACAAAAAGGAAAGTAAAAAAATAAAAACATGCAACCAAAATAAAGCTTGATAACTTCTAAAGATTTTATAAAAAAAATAAATAACTATAGGATATAAAATATAAAACTGCCATTCTACGGATAAAGACCAAGTATGTAATAACCATTTAGAATTGGAGACTTGATCAAAGTAACCCGCCTCTGAAAAGTACTTTATATTAGATGTAAAAAAAATACTTTCGCGAACATGAGCCCCTAAAATCTTATAGTCATCAGTCATTAAAGCAAACCAGCCAAATACCAATAAAACTACAGATAATAAAAATAATGCCGGCCAAATACGCCTAGCTCTTGATAAGTAAAAACTAAAAAATGAAAAATTATTACTTAATACAGCTCCACATACAATACCAGCCATTAAAAAACCAGAAATAACAAAAAAAATATCAACACCAATAAATCCACCTTGAAAGTACGGAACATCAAAGTGAAATAAAACAACTGATATGACAGCTAAGGCTCTGAGTGCATTTATATCAAAGCGAAAACTTTTAACCATAAAAAAATATCTCAGTAATTTTGATTAAATTAAATTCCTATCCCAACAAGTATTCTCTTTAATAATACGTGCAGGCATACCAGCAACAACACAGTTACCTTCAGTGAAATTGGATGTAACAACAGAACAAGCTCCAACCACTGTTTCACTTTTCAAATAAGAACCCTTTAAAATCTGTACTGCTCTACCTATCCAAACTCTATCCTCAAGCACTACATCTTTTGCAAAATTTATTCTTAGTTTAGTCTTACTATCTAAAATAGAGTGCTTATCACCTACTCTAATTATAATATCAGTAGACAGCATACAATCTTTACCTATCTTGATGCTCGCGGCTTCGTCAACGAGTAAGTAGGCGCCCTCCACAGTAGTATCAGCACCGATACTAATAATCTGGTTCTCGGTATCTTTAAGATAAATTTTTCCTGAGCGGAAACGTACATTCTCACCGATATATATTTTATTATTTTTACCAGACAATCTTATCTCACAGTTAGTGATAGCTGCACCTTTTGCAATTACTAACCTGTTACCCTCACCTGACACCTTAATGGTGGTTTTTTTCATCCGTGCAATAACGTCTTTGCTTACATCTAAATAATTCGAACCACTGCTAAAAAAACGATTTTTATAAAAAAAATTTCTAAAAAACAAAATCATAAGATAAAAACTCACTTCGTCAAAATATACATGGTTTTTTTCCCATTACCTTTCTCTGCCGCTATTATTAAGTTGTTTTCTTCCATCCACTGTAGAAAAAAATTATTTTTTAAATCGGACTCTATAACAAAATAATCATAACTATCAATATAGTTTTTATTTTTCATAACCTCTGTTACCAAAGGCATACTTGGATAGCCTCGATCAGCATAGTAGGCAACCCGAGAGTCCTCATAATAAATTCTATCAGTAATCTTGGTATTTTTTTGAACCCAATTCGCTGCTTCTAGATAATGTGTCTTTTTTGTACTTGTTGAAATAACATTCGAAAGCATTAGTAATAACGATAAAAAAACAAATAAATTAGTCAATTTCGGCCATTTAAGCTTACAACCATGAACAGCAACAGCAAGAATAGGAACAGACAGAATCAATAACAACGCAGAGTAACGTGAGTTAATAAACTTTACTTGAAAGAAAAAAATCAATAGAACAATAAAGTACAAAATTATAGCGATAAGGTGTAGCTTATATTTTTTAGCGCCCTCTATTAAACTCTTCCGTCCATTTTTATCGAGTAAAATTAAAGAAGCTATACCTGCATAGCTGATAATTCGTAGAACCAAGGCCGCTAAAAAACCAAAGAAAACAATAACAGTCGCATCAGAATGAGACCACTTTAAAAGTACCGCTTGCGCAAAACTATCACTCACAAAAATAAAAGATTTGTAAATATTATACGGATTAATTAGATATAGGTTTTGCGCGACTCGGGGCTGAGCTAAAAAATCTGTACTGAGCACAGCAAAAAAGCCTAATAAAAATAAAAAAAAGAACCCATAGAAACATTTAAACAAAGCAACAAATCTACTTTGTTCACTTGCAGAACTTTTTCTAAATATAAAATAAATAAAAATAGCTGGAATCAAAAATAATGCTTCAAGTCTAAACAGCGCAGCTGCAATAATCGCCAACTGTATAAAAAGACCTCTTAAAAAATTTATTTTACTATCAAATAAAACCAACCAAACTGCTAAAACTATGAAAAACCAAAAGCCTGTTTCACGTATTATTTCAGCTCTAAAATTATTGAATACAGGCACTGATAAAACCAACAACATAGCCCAGTAAACTGTTTCTGGACTTCTCCTTTTAACCATAGAAACAGTTAATGAGCAGGTGCCTGCCATAAATAAAATAGTAGCCAAATATGCAATAAATTCATGATTAAAACCTGTCGCATCATGTATGAAAGCTATTAAAATACTGTACCAGGGCCAGCTAAATCGTTCAAAAGCGACAGATAAACCATTGTTAGAAATAGAGCGTGCTATGTCTATATAAAACGCACCATCCTTACCAATTGTTACAGTTCCAAAGATAGCAATTAAGGATAAAATAACACTAAAAAAAAATGTAAGGGAGACAGGGTCCTTTATGATTTTATAGATTTTTCCTTTTAACGTTGTCATGCAAAATACCTTATTTTAAAATCAATCGGAGCGCTTTTTTGGTATAAGACCATTTAAAGACAGACGCAACATCAACTTTTAACGCAGCTTTATACATTATCATTGCATCCTCATAGAGCCCTGCAGCGTAATAACCTCGAAACAATGATAGCGCTCTCTGTGCTACAAACTTATTTTTCAACACAGAAAAATCAGCTGGCAACCTACTTGTATTAAATATTTCATCAACCAATGCTAAGCCAACTTCTTTATCGTATTGTACATTATGCCGCAAACTATCTCCGTGCTTATGAATTAAAGCGATAGACTCTTTTAGAATAGTGCATTCGTAATTACCTAATGCTTGCGCAAAAACTGGCAAATCTTCTGCATTACGAAAATGCTCAGGATATAGTCCCTTCTCAAATAATGACCGATGCATGACTGTTGCACCGTTCGCTAAAGAAATCTTCTTATCAATTAAATAGCTTTTTACACGTGCAATTGGCTCATCTGGCAAATCGTTTGGTAAAGAAACCTTTCGTTTGGTATCTTTCGGAAACACCGAGATATAACCCCCTATAATCATCCGTGACAAAGGATTAAGTTTAATATGCTCTTCAATATATTGAAGAGCTTCTTCAGTTAGCTCATCATCGGCATCCAAGAAGATTAAGTAGTCTGCATGTGCCTCGCTAATACCTCGATTACGCACTGAAGCTAATCCGCCATTCTCTTTATAAACCACTCGAAAGCCAGAGTTTTCTTTTTGTAGCTCAGCAAGAACTTCTTGGGTGTTATCAGTTGAGCCATCATCAATAACAATCAACTCATGTCGTTCAGTCAATTGCTTTAGAACTGAATTAACTGCTCGCGGCAATTTGTCCGCATAGTTATAGGCTGGAATAACGATACTAATCAAAGGCAGATTAGTCATGCTCAGTACCACCTTCCTTAACCACCAAAATATCTTCCATAATCAAATACTGCAGATCCGAGCCAAAGAACATATCCAATGCATCTTTGGGTGAGCAGACCATGGCTTCGCCGCGGCGGTTGAGTGAGGTATTGAGCGATACGCCATTGCCGGTGAGTTTTTCCAGCTCCAGCATTAGATCGTACCAGCGCGGGTTGTATTGACGCTCCAGCACTTGCGCGCGCGAGGTGCCATCTTCGTGGACCACTTCTGGCACGCGTTCTTTCCACTCATCACTGACTTCAAAGGTGAAGGTCATAAAAGGCGATGGGTGATCCACCTTGAGCATTTTCGGTGCCACAGTATCCAGCATCGATGGGCAGAATGGACGCCAACGCTCACGGAACTTAATTTGTGCGTTAATCCGATCAGCCACATTAGGAACGCTTGGACAGCCAATGATCGAACGTCCACCTAAGGCACGTGGCCCAAACTCCATGCGGCCTTGAAACCACGCCACAGGATTGCCTTCCACCATGATTTTGGCAATATGTTCAGGGACGTTATCAATTTTTTGCCACTTTGGCTGACCTGGGTGTTTGGCACAGGCGGCGATGATCTCTTCGTTGCTGTATTCAGGGCCTAGGTAGACGTGTTCCATCTTCTCGACAGGTACGCCTTTGCGTTGTGACACATAGGCGGCAGCGCCTACCGCGGTACCGGCATCACCAGCCGCGGGCTGCACAAACAGCTCTTTGACTTCATCGCGAGCAATAATTTTTTGGTTGAGTTTCACGTTCAAGGCACTACCGCCGGCAAAGGCAATGCGGCCGGTCTCTTTGATAATGTCACCCAGATAGTAATCCATCATTTCTAGCGCCAGCTTTTCAAACAGCGCTTGCACGCTGGCGGCGTAATGGATGTAAGGATCATCGGCGATATCGCCCTCGCGCTTTGGACCTAACCATTCAATGAGTTTGGGTGAGAAGTAAAAGCCTTTGCCTTTTTCTTTATAGCGACGCAAGCCAATGACGTTGGCATACTCGGTGTTAATGACTAACTCACCGTTTTCAAACTTAGCTAAACGCGATAAATCATATAGGTCCGGATTACCGTACGGCGCCATGCCCATCACTTTGAATTCGCCGTCAAGCATTTCAAAGCCAAGAAACTCGGTCATAGCGCCATACAGGCCACCGAGCGAATCTGGATCATAAAATTCTTTAATTTTATGAATCTTGCCGTTCTCACCGTAACCAAAGAAAGTTGTGGCATATTCGCCCTTACCGTCAATACCCATAATGGCGGTTTTTTCTTTGATACCTGAGCACAAATAAGCACTGGCTGCGTGAGCGAGATGGTGCTCAACAGGTTCAATTTTGATTTTCTTTAAATCAAAACCCAACTGCTCTAAGCACCATTGAATTTTTTTGTAGTAACGCTTGTAACGACGATTACCCATCAAGATGGCATCTAAAGCGCGATCCGGCGCGTACCAGTAGCGCTTGGCGTAGTGCCAACGGGCTTTTTCAAAAATGCTAATCGGCGCAAAAGGAATGGCGACTACATCGACATCAGCCGGTGTGATTCCTGCCTGCTCTAAACAAAACTTAGCGGACTCATAGGGCATACGATTCTTTGCATGCTTGTCGCGTACTAAGCGCTCTTCCTCAACAGCAGCAATTAACTTGCCATCAATATATAAGGCTGCCGATGGATCATGGCTGAGAGCGCCAGATAAGCCGAGAATAGTCAGTGCCATGGAAATTTTCGCCTCTTAGTCTTCAGTGCAGCTGCTGGGCAACTGCGGTAAACGCTGATCAAGTAATTTGTACAATGGGCTCTGTTGCGGCCAATTGCGTAATAAACGGGAACGGTCTTTTTGATACGCTCGGGTGAAACGGCGCACACTGCGATGCTGCTGCATGGCATCTAAATCAATTAAATAACAGCGCTGTTGGTGCCATAAAATATTGTGGCCTTTTAAATCGCCATGGCTGATTTTTTCACGAATCAGCGCATTTAATAACTCAGTTAAGGCGTTTATTTCAGCTTCAGGCACAGCATCGCTATCTTGATAACTCGCTAGGCGATGGATTATATCCTGCTCGCCGCAATATTCGCTAATTAACAACGCACTGCCACGCAAACCGCACCATCTATTTTCAATAATCGCCAAGGGCTGGGGTGTAGCAATCCCAAGCACACTCAAACGATGGCCTTCACGCCAACTATGCCAAGCTCGGCTGGGTCGCCAAAAACGTTTAAGCCAATGGATTAAATTTTTTATGTTGTAGCGTTTGACAACCAAGGTTCGTTGCCCGCATTCAATGCGTGCAACGGTTGCCGCACCGCCGGTTTTATAGAGATGCCCTGCCGCAATCGCCGCATCCGGATTACTCAATACCGGCTCAAGCTCATCCTGCGCCGCGCGCCATACCACGCGCAAGCCAAATAAATGAACTCTAGCGCTAAACAAACTGCACTCTCGACCCGCTTTCTTCAAGTAATCTTTCACGCGCCATGTGCGGATACTGAGTATGTGTTGTTGCAGGCTTTCTAAGCGCAGGGCGTGCTGCCCATTGACTAACAAATAGTGAACCAATAGCTCTTCAAGGTGAGCGTCAAAGGCACTGGGTAGTTGAGCAAAAAAAACAGCTAAATTGGCAATGACTTTTTCTTGTGAGAGCGGTTGTCCGGCGTGCTCGTTGTGTACGCCACCGCCGTCCACCACATAGAGCCGTTCGCCCTGCTGCAGCAGGTTATCTAAATGCAAATCACTTTGCCAAAGTCCGCGCAGATGCATCTGTGCCACTGCTCCGAGCGCCGCACCGAGTACAGCTGTTTGCCGTTCGCTCAGCGGCTTATCAGATTGGCATTCCTGCCAAACCGCAGCAAGACTCTGCGCCTGATCGACAAACTCAAACAGCAAATAAGCGCTGCCATCATTTTGTTGCTGGCAATCTAAAAGCTCAGCACTGGTGATTTGCTGCTCGCTCAACAATTGCGCACCGAGCAGTTCGCGTTGATATTGCCGCGCAGCCTTATGACCGATTAACAACTTAGCCAAGACTGTACGTCCTTGCCATTGTCCTTTACCGACATAACGCTGCTCAGGCAAGACGCGCAACCACTGTTCAATGACGATCACCTGACCGTTTTCAAGTTCCAGATTCAATGGTAATGGCGGTGTACGCTGTGTTAACTCAGGCAATTTCATTAGCGCGCCGCCTTATTTTTACGGCGTGACTCTAAGCGCTGCAACCAGCGCGGAATATCTGCAGGCTGGTCTAAGTAACTCTGCAAAAACAACTGTATTTGTGCGCGGCCCCACACATGCCTCGAACGACGAAACAGCGGTTCTAAATCTTTAACTCGATCGCGCTGACCCAGCAATAACGGGCGCGTTTTCTCCAGATCAATCAGTTGCGCTGTAAAACCTGTGGCCTGCTCTTGTAGAAAAATATGTTTAGGGTAAAAGCAGCCATGCATTTGTCCTGCACTGTGCAAGGTTTTTGCAAGTTTGGCACAGGCTTGAATAATGCCTTGCTGCTGCTCACTTGAAAGTTCTAACCACTGTTGTTGCCAATCGTCCAAATCCTGCCAGCCGGTTAACGCGTAGGTCAGCAAAATAGCCTGCTGCTGCCCCGCCACTTTGCGCTGTGCAAAATACGCCGCACGCAACGCCGGAATACCCAGCTGCTGATAACGCTGAATATTGCGCATTTCGCGGGCAAAGGTTGGTTCGCCCAAAGGGTGCTGCAAACTGCGCGTCAGGTGATTGATTTGGCGCTTTAGATAAAAGCTGTGCTCATCCAGCGTCAACTTCGCCACACTGCTCCAGCCGCCGCGCTCAGTATTGGGTTCATCTACTACTTCCAGCTTGAGCGCCCATAAAGCAGCAAAGCTATCCAGTTGCTGCTGTTGCAGTAAACTCGCAACCGCTGGATCAATAAAATCTTTCATTCACGCCCCTCAAAGAACCGCAAAATTTTAGCGATCTTCTGTTTATCTTCGGCGTTCAGTCGAGAGCGCTGACAATATTGTAAGTAAAAACGTAAACGCTGCGTATGACTTAAATGATATTTTGCCACTTTATCTAAACAGGCTAAATCTTTAATGATGCGATAACGCAGCATCGGCCCCCACCAAAAAGTACCGGCCGGGCAGTCAATCAAATACACTTTAACTTGGTCATCAACCAGTAAATTGCGCCATTTCAAATCGTTGTGGGTAAATCCGTGCTGGTGCATGATCCGTGCGGCATAAGCGACCTGGCTGCTGACCTGTTTAACCCATGCAGGATTGTTCAGCAGTGGACTGTTATTGTGTGCTAAATCAGCTAAATCACGGCTATGGGGTATTTCTCGAGTAATCATCGCACCACGCACGAACGCGCCGGCTTGGCGCTCTAAACCGTGCGCAATCACTTCAGCGGTTGCAATGCCCCATTTAGCAAAACGCTTAAGGTTCTGCCATTCCGCTTTAATGCGTGGGCGCGCCGCATAACGGCGTAAACCCTTACCGGCATTACGGTAGCGTTTCACATAATAATTCACGCCATGGCGATTGACGCGAATCAGCTCAGACAGCGGGTCATGGGTGATGCGCTCACCCTCTAAGGCGAATACACGCTCTAGACTGCCAAAGTCTGCCTGCAGCATCTGATAGTCTGCTGCCAATTGCCAACTCGACATTACAAGGCATCTCCATAGCGCACTTTACGCGCATAGAGTTTGGCAGCTTTATCCTCAAGCCAAGCCAATAGCTCAGCTTCATCATGCAAAATATCCACTAATGGCTGCTGGAAGTACTCACGCAAAAAACGCAATTTATCACGTTGAGTTAAACCAATATCCAACGCCGAAAAATACAACGCGGCTAAATCTTTATTGCGCCAGCGCTTTGGCGTTTGTTGACGCGTTTGCGCACGGTGTAAATCAATCACCGATAAACGAAATGACTCTGCATCAATTGGCTGGTCGGTATGCAAGAGGAAGTGACAGATATAACAATCACGATGATTCACCCCAGCGCGATGCATACCACCGACCATTTGCGCAACACGGGCAATCAAAGCCCGTTTTAAAGTGGCTTCAGGCGGTTGAGTTGGCCAGTTGTTTGAGTAATCTTCCAAACTGATCGTTGGCGCCAGCTCTTGCGTAATAATAAAGGAGTGCTGCTGCGCCGGATTACTGCCGCGCATACCAAATCCAACCGCTGTCATGGTGGCAATGTTGTTTTTCTGTAAGCGCTCGATGGCGATCAACTCTTGCTCAGCCCCCAACACTGGAGCTTTTGCAGTCAACCAATTTTTAAATATTTCTGCCCAACCAACACCACGATGAATCTTAACGAAATAACCTCGACCATCGACTTCCGTACGCAGCGTACGGCGCGCTTCTAGTTCGCGATAAACCTCGCCTTGCAATTGCTCGACAGCGACAAACGCATCTTGCCCAGCCCACAGACTGGCAAAAGGTTCGTCTAACTTAAGTTTCATGCTAACTCCGCTAAAATAATATCGGCTGCGTGCTGAGGCATCGAGTACAGGTCGGCCGTCTGCGCATAATTAAGTGCATTTTCCGACCAGCGCGCGCGCAAGGCAGAATCCGCTAAAATATGAGTCAAAGCCTGATCCAGTTTTTTCTGCTCAAATGGACTTGCTAATACCTGCCCGCAATCAGCCTCTTCAATATAGTGTGCATAACCGCAAATATCCGTGACCAGCACCGGCAAACCTGCAACTAAAGCCTCTAATAACACCGTGCCGGTATTTTCATTATAAGCAGGGTGCATCAATAGATCAGCGCCAAGTAAAAAGCGCGGAATATCACTGCGACCCTTAAATATTTTGATGTGTTTAGAGATGCCTAAAGCAGCGGTTTGAAGCAAGAAAGGTTTTGGATCGTCTTGCCCTATCACGATTAACTGTGTGCGCTCTCGCTGTGCGGTCGGTAAGCTGGCTAATGCTTTCAAGCTACGATCTAAACCTTTGGTTTTAAAACCTGAACCCACCTGCAGTAATAAATGCTGGTCATCTCGTAAATTAAACTCGGCACGAAACTCGGCTCGAATGTCAGCAGCATGACTGGGCGCCCGACGATCTTTAGCAATCCCCGGCGGCAGTAAATGAAAGCGCGCAGCCGGTGTTTGATAGTGCTTAACAAACAAGGGCTGCTGCACTTCAGAAATCATTAAAATCTGCGTTGGCGAATCCGGCGCAAACACCGCACGCTCATAGCCTGCAAAATGCCGGTAGCGATTGCTGTAGCGATATAAGGGATTGCGCAAGGTTTGCGCTTTGTCTTCGTAACAGCCATCGGCGGCATAGTAGACATCAAGGCCAGGCATTTTATTAAAGCCAATCACACGATCAACCGGCTGCTGTTGCATATCCGCTTGCAGCCAATGATAAAACTTTTGATTGCGACTGTGATTCGCCCACGCTTTGACTGGCCCAATGCGCACATCAAAACCAGCGGGAATCTCACCTTCCCAAATCAGCGTATACACACGAATCTGATGGCCACGCTGCTGGCACTCCAAGGCAATGCGCATAAAATCGCGCTGCAAGCCACCAAAGGGGAAGTATTTATAGAGGATAAAAGCCAACTGCATCAGCCTGCATCCTTATCTTGCACACTCTGTTGTATATCAGTTTGCGGCGTTTGCGTTGTCAATGTCAGTAATGGTTGCAACGCAGCAAGCACCTGTTCAGCGCCAAGCTGATCAAAACAAGGGGCATTGCGATCACCTAAACCTGCGTTTGGACCTGGCGCACAGAGGTGCACTTGGCCTTGACCGTAGGCACCAACGCGCCCCGGTAAGGTTGGACCATATAAAGAGACACAGGGCACATCTAATGCCGCCGCCAAATGACCCAAGCCCGTATCCACCGCCACACAGGCCTGCGCACCGGCAATCTGCCCGGCCACACCGGTGATATTCAGTCGTGGTAACACGGTGACCTGCGACAAGCCTTCGGCAATAAAATGAGCTCGTTGTTCTTCTGTAGCGTTACCCCATGGAATACGCACCGCTATACCTTGCTTTGACAACTGTTCAGCCAGCGCGCGCCATGCGGTTTGCGGCCAATGCTTGCTCGGCCAAGTAGTGCCATGCAAGAACAACACATAGGGCGCTGATTGTTCAACGATAGCCAGACGCTCACGCTGTAAACTGTATTCACCCATCTGTTGTGGTAACGCATAGTTCAGTGCTTGGGCAAACAACTGGCGAACACGCTCAACCGCATGCTGCTCACGAGGTACAAATATCGGTCGATCATAGAAATAGCTAGCAATCGGCTCGCGTGCACTTTGGCGATTAAAGCCAACCACCGGCTCTTTAAAACCACGCGTCAGCCAAGCGCTTTTTAATAAGCCTTGTGCATCAATCACCAGATCATATTTTTGCTGATGAATACGCTTTTTAAAAGTATGCCATTCGCCACTGCGCCAGGTCTGCAACGGATGTTTACGCCAACGTCGAATCGCAACAGGGATTACCTGATCAACCGCTGGATGCCAGCACGGAATTTCCGCACAGCCTTCCTCAACCACCCAGTCAAAGCGAATGCTGGGTATCGCGCGTAGCGCATCGGTCAAGGCTGGCAAGGTATGCACGACATCGCCCAACGACGAGGTCTTAATCAACAATACACGCACTAGATTATCGGCTCTTGCAATGAGAGAGGGGTGCCCACCAAGTCCGTTAGCGCATCAATCACCAACTGTGGTTTGAGTAAACGCAAACAATCATAATGACCAAAACGGCAGGTACGGTCAAAGCAGGGACTGCATTCAATACCCGTACGTACCATTGCCACTTTTTCCGCCAGCGGCGGGGTGAACTCTGGCGATGTGGAACCGTATACGGCAACCAGCGGCAAATCCAGCGCTGCCGCCACATGCATTAAACCCGAGTCATTAGACACCACTGCGGTGGCGCACGACATCAAATCAATCGCCTGCGCCAGCGAGGTTTCGCCGGCCAGGTTATAAACTTCTTCACGCAAGCCTGGGATCAGAAACTGACGGATTTCTTCACCGCCCGGATAATCATTTTTTGAGCCAAAAATCCACACCTGCCAGCCTTGACGAATTTTCGCATCGGCAACCTTCGCGTAATGCTCGGCCGGCCACCGCTTGGCGTCACCAAACTCAGCACCAGGACACAGTGCCAGCACTGGGCGATCAGCCACTTTAAGCGAAAAGGCTTGCAGCGCACTGTCTCGCTCAGCATGATCAATTTGTAAGCTCGGTCGTGGATACGGCTTGGGCAATTCAGCAGCGGGCGGATAAGCCAAAGCCATAAAGCGCTCAATCATAAGCGGATAACGCTGCTTATCGAGAATGCGCAAATCATTGAGCAAGCCGTAGCGCATCTCGCCTTTCCAGCCAGTACGCAAAGGGATGCCAGCAAAAAAAGGGGTTAACGCTGATTTTAGCGAGTTTGGCAACAAGATCGCTTGGTCATATTGACCTTTAAGCTGCTTGCCAATTTTGCGCCGCGCAGCCAAATCCAACGCACCATGTCCGAGCGGAAAGCTTAGCGCTTGGCGCACTTGCGGCATGCGTTGCAATATCGGTCGACTCCAATCCGGAGCCAACACATCAATGGCGCAGCCAGGGTGTTGTTGCTGCAGACAAATGAACAATGTCTGCGCCATCACCATGTCGCCGACCCAACTTGGGCCAATAATCAATATATTCATAATGCAGAGTTTCAAGCATCTAGGCAGGCGCGGCAAGTGTTGGCGCAAAAAAGCCTACACTTGCCGATGTTTTACTCCTTGCGCACACGAAACCATGCGGCATAGAGCGCGGGCAAGAATAACAGAGTCAGCACCGTTGCGACGATCAACCCCCCCATAATTGCCACAGCCATTGGCCCGAAGAATACACTACGAGATAATGGAATCATCGCTAAAACGGCCGCTAGCGCTGTCAGAGTAATGGGTCTAAAGCGGCGTACAGTGGCATCAATTACCGCCTGCCAAGGTGTGTGACCCAAGCTGATATCCGTTTCAATTTGATCAACCAAGATGACAGAGTTGCGCATAATCATGCCCGACAATGCAATAGTGCCGAGCATCGCGACAAAGCCAAAAGGCTGATTAAACAGCAGTAGAAACAAGGTCACACCAATCAATCCCAATGGTGCAGTAAGGAAAACCATTACTGAGCGTGAAAAACTGCGCAACTGAATCATCAACAACGACAGCACCACCAATAAGAACAACGGCATACCAGCAATCACTGAACTCTGGCCACGTGAAGAGTCTTCTACCGTGCCACCGACATCCAGCAAATACCCATCCGGCAAGCTATCGCGCACGCCTTGCAATTGCGGCAAGATTTCACGCACCACATCAACCGCTTGATGTTTACCGTAAATATCCGCACGCACAGTGACGTTTGGCAAACGGTTGCGATGCCAAATCACACCATTTTCAAAGCCGTATTCTAGCGTTGCCACTTGCGATAAAGAAACACTGGTGCCGTGCTCGGTCGGGATAGCCAGACTACCCAAGCTGGCTAAGTCTTCACGGTCTTCCAATGTACCGCGCTGCAATATCTCAATCAGCTCATTGCCTTCACGAAATTGCCCAACGCTGGCACCCGATAAAGCACCGCGCAAAAACTGTGAAACCCCTGCCGTAGTAACACCCATTGCGCGGGCGCGGTCTTGGTCAATTTGCAGGTAGACCACTTTACTGGGCTCTTCCCAATCTAAGTGCACGTTAGACACATGTGGATTATTACGTACCACAGCAGCAACTTGACGTGCCAGCTCACGTACTTGTGGAATGTGCTCGCCAGTAATCCGAAACTGCACCGGGTAGCCAACCGGCGGGCCATTTTCTAAGCGGGTAATGCGTGAACGAATATCTGGGAACTGTTCATGCATGGTCTCAATTAACCATGCTCGCACAGCTTCACGCTGTTCTAAGTTTTCCGTAATCATTACAATTTGCGCAAAGCTGGTCGCAGGTAACTGCTGATCGAGCGGCAAGTAAAAACGCGGCGAGCCCGAACCAATATAGGCCACATAATTTTCAATACCTGGACGGTCCTTAAGCAGTGCTTCAATTTTTTCAACATGGGCTTGCGTGGCCTTCAGCGAAGCCCCTTCGGCCAATTTAATATCAAGCAGCAACTCTAAACGATTGGAGTCGGCAAAGAATTGTTTTGGTACATAACGGAAAGTAAAGATCGAGCCGGCAAACAATAAAGCCGTGACAATGATCACCAAGGTTCGCTGTGTCACACACCATGTAATCACTGCTCGGATACGACGATACAGCGGCGTCGCATAAGGGTCATGCTCACCTTCTGTGCTGCCGTGTTTCGCTGCTTGCAAACGCGCTAAATCAGGCAGTAATTTGTCGCCTAAATAAGGCACAAACATCACCGCAGCAATCCATGAAACAATTAAAGCAATGCCAACCACTTGGAAAATTGAGCGAGTGTACTCACCTACACCGGACTGCGCCGTTGCAATCGGTAAGAAACCTGCGGCAGTGATCAAGGTACCGGTGAGCATCGGAAAAGCCGTGCTGGTCCAAGCAAAGCTGGCGGCTTTAAAGCGATCCATACCCTGTTCCATTTTGATCGCCATCATTTCCACAGCAATAATCGCATCATCCACCATTAAGCCTAAAGCCAGCACCAAAGCGCCTAAGGAAATTTTATGCAGACCAATGCCGAAGTAATGCATCAGCGCAAAGGTCATAGCTAATACCAAAGGAATCGACAACGCCACCACTAAGCCAGTACGAAACCCTAAGGAAAAGAAACAGACCAGCAACACAATGCCCAGCGCTTCAATCAAGACTTGAACAAACTCACCGACACTCTCTTTAACCGCTGCCGGCTGATCAGACACTTTGCGTAACTGCATACCCAATGGCAAGGTGTCTTGAATGCGAGAAAACTCCTCTTCCAGCGCTTTACCCAACAGCAAAATATCACCGCCATCACGCATAGCCACAGCAATCGCTAGGGCATTGTCACCCATAAAACGTACTCGTGGCGCGGCTGGATCATTAAAACCACGGCGCACCTGCGCAACATCACCTAAGCGAAAGGTGCGTTCACCAATACGAATCGGAAAATCACGAATTTCTTGTACCGTTTCAAATTGGCCGCTAACACGCAATTGCACTCGATCGCTGCTGGTTTCAAAAAAACCTGTAGCCGATACGCTGTTTTGCTCTTCCAATGCCTGCTGCACAAGCTTGAGTGGCAGGCCTAAACTGGCAAGACGTGTATTGGATAACTCAATCCAGATTTTTTCATCTTGCAAGCCTAGAATCTCAACTTTACCGACATCTTTAACCCGCTGTAACTGCAACTGGACACGGTCGGCATAATCTTTGAGCACTGCATAATCAAAGCCATCACCGGTCAACGCATAGATATTGCCAAAAGTGGTGCCAAACTCATCGTTGAAAAAAGGGCCATGCACACCACGTGGCAAAGTATGCTGAATATCGCCGATTTTCTTCCGGATCTGATACCACAACTCTGGAACTTGCTTAGAATTCAGTGAATCTCGCGCCACAAAGGTGACCTGCGATTCGCCTGGACGTGAAAACGAAACCACTTTGTCAAACTCGCCCGTTTCCATCAGTTTTTTTTCAATCCGCTCAGTCACTTGCTCTGAAACTTCTTGCGCAGTTGCACCGGGCCAGACGGTATTGATCACCATGGCTTTAAAGGTAAACGGTGGGTCTTCACTTTGGCCTAAGTGGGTATAGGACATGGCACCTATAATGGCCAACATCATCATACTGAACAGCACTAAAGGTCGATTGTTGAGTGCCCAAGCAGACAGGTTAAAGCGCATCTTCAATTACTCCTTTGCGCTTATAGCTACAGGTGTGTTGCTACGGTCAACCGGGCGAACGACTTGCCCTTCATGCAGCATATGCACACCTGCTGCGACCACCCATTCGTTACCCTGCAAGCCTGAGAGTACCGGCACAGTGTTTTGCGTGAAAGCACCCAGCTGCACTTGGCGCTGCTGCACTGCCGAGCTGCCCGGATCAACCACCCACACATAAGACTGATTATTTTCTGCCGTTACGGCCGACAAAGGCACTGCATATTGCGCCTGAGCATCGGAGCGCATATACACCCGCGCACTCTGGCCGAGCTCTGCAGCAATAGTGGCAGTACGAAACGCCACTCGCGCTGCATAAGTGCGCGAGCGCGAATCAGCGGCAGGTGCAATCTCCCGTATTTCCCCAGCAAAACGTTGATCGGGCTGCGACCACAATGACACTTCTACCGCTTGGCCAACCTTAAAACGCTCAATGGCATGCTCAGGTAAGTTAATCGCAACCTCACGCTCACCGTCCACGGCAAGCACAAATACGGTTTGCCCTGCGGCCACCACTTGCCCTGCTTCAACCTGTGCTTGGGCAATAACACCATAATAGGGTGCGCGCAACTGAGTATAACCAGCTTGATTCTTTGCTGCTTCAAGCTCTGCACGAGCTTGACGCAAGCGCGCCTCACCGGTTTTAAACTGATTTTGCGCATTGTCATAATGCGAGTGACTGACCAACTGGCGGTCGAGTAATTTGCTGTAGCGATCACGCTCAGCTTTGACCAGCTGCAAATTTGCCTCCGCAGCAGATACTTGTGCGCGCATTGCATCCAAATGCAGCCGCACATCTTCAGGGTCAAGTTCAGCTAGGACTTGATCGGTTTTCACCTGCGCACCGACATCCACTAAACGCTTAATGACCTTACCACCTAGGCGAAAAGCCAACTCAGGCTCTAAGCGTGCACGCACCTCACCGGGGAAGGCTTCAGTCATGGCCTCAGCAGACTGCGGCTGAACCACCATCACTGGACGCGGCGCTTTTACGGCAGGCTCTTCGGCACTGCACGCGGCCAGCATCAGTAATACAGAATAAAAAAATACGTAAAAAATGCGATACGACATGATAGTAGGCCTTTCGTCTCAAGCAGGTTAGATACAGGACTGGAGAAGTATAGTAAAATACTGCACTCATGAGTTCACTATTTATTTTATATGTCTAAACATTCAGTCCCTACCGGCCCTGGTCGCCCTAAAAACCTGGTTAAGCGAGCGGCTATTCTTGATGCGGCACAGATTTTATTTCTCCAGCATGGCTACGAGGGCAGCAGCATGGACGCCATTGCCCAAGAGGCTGGGGTGTCAAAACTTACGGTGTACAATCACTTCACCGACAAAGAAACGCTATTCTGCGCGGCCATTGAAGCCAAATGCAAAACTCAGCTTGCACAGTTGTTTGTCAGCTCGACAGATTCGCCGCCCAGCAATTTACGCGAATGTTTGCTGGGTATTGGCCATAGCTTTCAGGCTTTAGTCGACAGCCCAGAGTCTCTGGCGATGCATCGTTTAATCATTAGCCATGCACTCAGCAATCCGGCCTTATCACATCTTTTTTATGAAGCAACGGCGCTACGTATCATCAACAAAATGGAGCAGTTGTTTAGCACCATCAATAAAGCCAAGCAGCTTGAAATTGCCGACACCAAAGAGGCTGCTGAGCATTTTTTTATTTTACTCAAAGGCACACGTAACCTGCAGCTATTGGTGGGCTATCAAGCTGACCAGCAGCCTATTAAGGTGCACCAGCAGATTGAGAATGCTGTCGACTTATTTATCAAAGCCTATCGACCTAGCTCATCCTAAGCAGCTGTCATACCTGCCGCCTCATTATGAGCCACTGTTAACGGGTTCTTTATTCAACAGCAACCCATTACAATGGCCACTTTGTCTTTGCTCACTGGATAGATTAAATGTCTGATCACGCTTTGCTGCTCTCCAATCTAGGCTCGCCACGCTCAACATCAGTCAATGATGTACGCCGCTACCTCAATCAGTTTTTGATGGACCCCTATGTGATTGATCTGCCATGGCCATTGCGTCGTCTAATCGTCGGCTTGATTCTAATCAACCGACCGGCTAAATCTGCCGAAGCTTACGCATCCATTTGGTGGCCTGAAGGTTCACCTTTAGTGGTAATCAGTGAGCAATTGACTGATGCTGTACGGCCATTATGGCCACACGGACCGGTTAGTTTAGCCATGCGTTATGGCGAACCTTCGATCAGCACGCGCTTATTAGAACTGGCTAAACAAGGGATTAAAACGGTGACTTTTGCACCCTTGTACCCACAGTTTGCCGACAGCACCACCACCACTGCGCTTGAAGAAGCACAGCAGTGCATTAAAAAACATAACCTTGAGCTCACGCTCAATATTGTGCAGCCGTTTTATGCTGACCCTATTTACATTCAAGCATTGGCGAAAAGTGCTGAAGCTGAGTTGCAGCAAGATTTTGACCACTTACTGTTAAGCTTCCATGGTTTACCCGAGCGGCACCTGAAAAAAACCGATCCCACGGGTAGTCATTGCCTAAGCGATAAATCGTGCTGTGAAACGGCCAGTCAAGCAGTGCTCGACACCTGCTACCGCGCGCAATGTATGCGCAGCGCTAAATTATTTGCCGAACAAGCAGGCTTGCGACCCGAGCAATGGTCTGTATCTTTCCAATCACGCTTAGGCCGCGCCAAGTGGATTGAACCCTACACCGATGCCACTTTGCAGGCATTAGCACAACGCGGAGTGAAAAAACTCCTAGTCATGTCACCTGCATTTGTTGCAGATTGTATCGAAACATTGGAAGAACTCGGTATCGAAGGACGCGAAGAGTTTATTGCTGCAGGCGGTGAAGAGTTGGTGTTAATACCTTGCTTAAATGCGCAAGAACATTGGGCCGAAGCCTTAACTGATATTTGCAAAAACTCGGCTATTAAGCAGTAAAAACCGGATAACAAATGAGACCGTGCGCAGCTAACTCGGACAATTGTCGACAAGCTCGCACGACTCTCTTTTTTTAGCACTTCCAGCTTTGCATCTGCAGCGGTATCCTAAGCACCTAATTTGTTAAGTAGGCATTTTTCAAACTCTTGAACAGATCAACTGATACCCTTCGTTTTACACTCGATGCCTTTGAGGCAGCTCGATTCGCCAATCTGTGCGGCCAATATGACGAGCATTTACGTTTAATCGAACAGCGATTAAATATCACCATCCGTAATCGTGGCGAGCAGTTTGAACTGCTCGGCCCGCGCGAACAGACCCGTTCAGCCGAACAGTTGATTCGCCGTCTCTACCGCGAAACCAAACACACTGACTTAACCCCTGATACGGTGCATTTATTCTTGCAGGAATCCAATATGCAGGAGCTGACCAGTCCAACGGCAGCGCAAGCTCACACCGTATCACTGCGTACTCGTAAAGGTGCAATTCGTGCCCGCGGTGAAAACCAACAGAGTTACGTTAAATCCATTCTCGCCCAAGACATTAATTTCGGCATAGGCCCTGCAGGTACAGGTAAAACCTACCTTGCGGTGGCCTGTGCAGTTGACGCTCTCGAGCGCGAACTGGTGCAGCGTATTTTGCTGGTGCGCCCAGCTGTTGAGGCCGGTGAAAAGCTAGGCTTTCTACCCGGTGATTTATCACAAAAGATCGACCCTTATTTACGCCCTTTATATGACGCGCTCTATGAAATGCTCGGTTTTGAGCAGGTCACGCGACTGATTGAAAAACAAGTGATTGAAGTGGCTCCGCTGGCCTATATGCGCGGCCGCACCTTGAGTAATAGTTTTATCATCTTGGATGAAAGTCAAAACACCACAACCGAACAGATGAAGATGTTTCTGACCCGCATTGGTTTTGGCTCTACTGCGGTCATTACTGGTGATATCACTCAAGTGGACTTGCCGCGCGGCACCACATCAGGTTTGTCACACGTGATTAAAGTACTGCAAGATGTGCCTGGCATTGGTTTTACTTTTTTCAAATCCAGCGATGTGGTTCGCCATCCTTTAGTACAACGTATTGTTGAAGCCTATGAAAGCTATGATGCACCAACTCAAGCGGCGACCTCGAGAGAGCAACAATCATGATTGAACTGGATTTACAAGTTGCCAGCCAAGCCAACAACCTACCCAGCCATGCTGATTTGTTAAGCTGGTGCACCTTAGGCTTACGCCAACGCAGTAATGCCTCAGAACTCACCATTCGTTTGGTTGACGCTGAAGAAGGTCAGCAGCTTAACGCCACTTGGCGCGATAAAGACTACCCCACCAATGTGTTGTCATTTCCCGCTGATATACCCGACGGCTTACTCGATATTCCTCTGCTCGGGGATTTAGTCATCTGCGTACCTGTGGTCGAGCAGGAAGCCGCAGAGCAAGGCAAAGCATTGACAGCGCATTGGGCTCATTTAGTCATTCACGGCTGCTTGCATTTGCTCGGTTATGACCATATAGATGATGCAGAAGCTGAAGAAATGGAAGAGTTAGAGCGCCAATTATTGGCTGAAATCGGTTACCCAGACCCTTACCGCGATAATCAATACACGGATTTAATACAACCATGAGTGAAGATAATTCTAGCAGCGGGCATAAGTCTTGGCTGGAAAAACTGGCCCAAGCTTTTGCCCAAGAACCTAAAACACGCAAAGAATTGTTCGAACTGCTACGCGAAGCCAATCGCAACAAGCTGCTCGATAATGATGCCCTCGCCATTGTTGAAGGCGCGATTCAAATCGCTGACTTGCAAGTACGTGACATCATGATCCCACGCTCGCAAATGATTAGTATTAAAGCGTGCCAAACCCCAGAAGAGTTTTTACCCGCCATTATTGATGCAGCGCACTCGCGCTACCCGGTGATTGGCGAAAACAATGATGAAGTGCTCGGCATTCTTCTCGCCAAAGATTTGTTGCCGCTTATCTTAAAAAAACCTGACAACTTCGATCTGCGCAGCATGTTGCGACCTTGTAACTTCGTACCCGAATCGAAACGTTTAAACGTTTTACTCAAAGAATTCCGCGCCAATCACAATCATATGGCAGTAGTGATTGATGAGTACGGCGGCGTTGCGGGCTTAGTCACAATTGAAGACGTCTTAGAACAAATCGTTGGCGATATTGAAGATGAGCACGACGTTGAAGAGGACAGCTACATCCGTCCACTGCCAACCGGCGACTACATTGTCAAAGCACTGACGCCGGTAGATGACTTTAACGACTTCTTTAATAGTGGTTTCTCGGAAGACGAATTTGACACTATTGGTGGCGTAGTCATGAGCGCATTTGGACACTTACCTAAACGCAATGAAATCGTTGAAGTTGACCGTATGCGTTTTCGCGTACTCAATGCCGACAGTCGTCGTTTGCATTTATTGCGAATCACCCCACTGAACAAAAGCAGCAAGCACAGCAGTTAATCGCCGATGCAATACGGCTAAGCGCTGCAGCTTGATACATTGTAGGTCGTCCATTTATGGGCGACCAATAAGGACTTAAACCCATGCACTGGATCACGCGCAGCGGCTGGAGCGGACATGCGATTGCTCTAGCTGCAGGCTCTCTTATCACCTTCAGCCTAGCGCCTTTTAATCTCTGGCCACTGGCGCTGATTGCTTGTGCTGTGCTGTATTTAGGTCTTAGCACCCTAACCGCGCGACAAGCTGCTTGGCGCGGCTGGTGGTTTGGTTTTGGTCTCTTTGCCAGTGGCACCAGCTGGGTGTATGTCAGCATCCATGATTATGGGGCTGCAGCGCCGCCTTTAGCTTTTATCTTAACGGTTGTTTTTGTTGCTGGTTTAGCGCTCTTTTTAGCTTTACTGGGCTGGTTGTGGGTAAGATTTTTACGTCAAAATCATCATTCCCTAAGTAATGCACTGGCTTTTGCTGCACTGTGGGTCGCTATTGAAGCTTTTCGCGGCTGGTTTTTAACTGGCTTTCCTTGGTTATACACAGGTTACAGCCAGTTAAATGGGCCACTTGCAGGGCTTGCACCGCTCGGTGGAGTGTGGCTGATTTCTTTTGCACTCACGTTAAGCAGCGCATTACTGATCACTCTCGGCAAAAACAAAAACTGGTCGTCACGCCTTACTGCAGGACTGGTGCTCATGACGGTCTGGGGCTTAGGCTTGGCGCTGCAATCTAAGCAATGGACCCAACCCTCGGGCGAGGCGCTAAGTGTTACCGCGATCCAAGGCAACATCGAACAAAATCTAAAATGGGACCCTGCGCAAATCGAAGCGCAGTTATTGCTCTATCAATCCTTAACCTTAAATGCAGCGCCAAGCGATTTAGTCATTTGGCCAGAAACAGCGGTACCTGTTCTCAAAGAACACGCGCAAGGCTATTTAAACAGTATGGATCGTTTAATAGGTCAGCGTGACTCTGCCTTAATCACCGGCCTACCGCTTCGGCAAACAGACAGTTACGGCGATTTACGTTATTACAATGCCATCACTACCTTAGGCGATAGCCAAGGTGAATACCGCAAGCAAAAGCTAGTACCTTTTGGAGAATATGTACCCTTGCAAGAAGTGCTACGCGGCGTTATCGCTTTCTTCGATCTGCCTATGTCAGATTTTGCTCGGGGCCCCAGTCAACAAGCGCCACTGGAAGCCAAAGGCTACAAGATTGCACCCTATATCTGTTACGAAGTGGTTTACCCTGAATTTGCTACTGAGCTGGCGGCACAGAGTGATATTCTTTTAACCATCAGTAATGACACCTGGTTTGGCACCTCAATCGGCCCAATGCAACACTTGCAGATGGCGCAAATGCGCGCTTTAGAAGCTGGACGCTGGATGATCCGCGCCACCAACAACGGAGTCAGCGCGCTGATTGATCCCAAAGGTGCTATTACTGAAACCATTCCACAGTTTCAACAAGCGGTTTTACGTGGGACAGTAGTGCCAATGCAAGGCTTAACGCCCTATCTGCGTTGGCAATCTTGGCCATTAATCCTGCTTTGCGCCTTGTGCTTAATGATCACCGTGCTACACAGAAGGCTTCAGCGCTCTGTGATTTGAGCGGCATTAAACCAACGGGGCCAATGCCGCGCGTTAAGACCAAGAAAGCCTGCGCGCAGTGCCATAAACAAAAGAAAGGCAAGCCACAATCCGTGATTGCCAAAGCTTTGCAGCCACCAGGCAATCGGAGCGCATACCAGCACAGCCAGCAGCATCGCATTACGCATCTCGCGCGCTCGCGTCGCGCCAATAAACAAACCATCAAGCACATAACTCCACACTGCGATCAACGGTAATAGCGCCAGATACACTAGATAATCCCCAGCGGTAGCTCGAACACTGGAAATAGTGGTTTGTAAGGCAATAAACCAATCGCCCAATAGCCAAAACAACACAGCAAATACACTGCTGGCCAGTAACGAATAGATACTTACCAGAGCCAAGGCTCGCTGCAGCGCAGGCTTATCTTGCATCCCTAAGGCATGCCCAGTCAGTGCTTCCAATGCGTGCGTTAAACCGTCTAACGCGTAAGCACACAACAACAAACCATTGAGCAGTAAGGCATTGGCCGCGACAGTGCTATCGCCTAAGCGTGCGCCTTGAAAGGTCACCATAAAGAACACGCCCTGCAGTGCCAAACTGCGAATCAGAATATCGCGATTGACTGCTAGCAAAGGACGCCAACTTTGCCAGCGTAATAGTTTCTGCCAAAAGTCGAGCAAAGGGCCTTTATCAACGTAACGCCAAGCCAGATACAATCCCAACAGCGCACCGCTCCATTCAGCCATCACCGAAGCACGTGCAGCACCCGCCACCTCCCAATTAAGGAAAAAGACAAAATATACATCGAGAATGATATTAACTGCATTACACAGCAGCAGCATCCATAGCGCCGCACGTGCGTTTTGAATGCCCAACAGCCAGCCTACCAATACATGCATCATCAATGCGGCTGGCAAACCAAACATTCGAATTAAAAAATACTCTTGAGCTAATCCTTGCAGCTCACCGGAGGTCTGCATCCACTGCAAGATGTGTGGCAATAAAGGCAAAATAATGGCAGCACATAACACAGTCAGCAACAGCACCAAAAGCAAGCTCTGCAGCAATAACGAACGCAGCGCCTGCTGATCATTACGCCCGGCCGCTTGTGCAGCAAAACCTGTACTGCCCATGCGTAAAAAGCCACAGGTCCAGACCATCACGGTATATAAACTGGCACCCACTGCCACAGCGCCTAATTGATAGGCATGCGGTAAGCGCCCCACTACTGCACTATCGACTAAGGCCACCAATGGCACTGAAAGATTGCTCAGAATCATCGGGATGGCTAAAGCAAATAAACGCTGACGTGTCCCTGCATGCTGCCAAGCATCAAGCAAAATGCCATATAAACGCTGCATCAATTACAACACCCGATTCAATACAAAGCCTGATAGAGACGGCGGCGATAGAGCGTCACCAGCGGGTGCTCAGTGCCAAGCAATTCAAACACTTGCAGTAATGTTTTATGCGCCGCACCCTCAGCAAAACTACGATTACGAACAAACAATTGCAGTAAGTTATCTAATGCGGGCTCATAGTATTGCCGAGCCAGCTGCTGGATACTTAACTGTAACAGCGCTTCATCATCATTAGCATCTTTAGCTAAACGAGCTTTCAGAACTGCCAGATCAGGCAATTCTGCAGCTTGTCTTAAAAAGGTTAACTGCGCCCGAACTGCAGCAATGGCATGTTTTTGCTCCTCTGCAGTGACCGAGTTCAGCACAGCTTCAGAGTCAGCCAGCGCACCACGCTCTGCTAAGCAGCGCGCGTAAAGCACTAAGGCTGCCGGCTGTTGATCATCACCTGACAATAACGCCTTTAGTAAAGCCTCTGCTTGAGCAAACTCACCACTGTCAAAAAGATTCTGTGCAGTCTTTAAAGGGTCTGCTGCGGGTGCTGCAGGCTCTGCAACATGCTTGGCCAGTAACGCACGAATATCCGACTCACTTTGCGCTCCAGTAAAGCCGTCAACGGGCTTACCGTCTTTAAAGAGCACAACAGTCGGTAAACTTTGCACACCCAAGCGAGCAACGATATCTTGCTCAACATCGCAATCTACTTTAGCCAACAGCAACTCACCGGCATAACTGGCAGTGATTTTTTCCAATACAGGCATCAGTACTTTGCACGGTGCGCACCACTGCGCCCAAAAATCGACAAGGACCGGTTTATGCATTGAATTTTGCACAACCAATTGTTCAAACTGCGCGACACCAGCCACATCAAACACAAATGTATTATCAGTCATGTTATGAGATCCTTTTTATACTTAAACAATTCGCTAGATATTGAGTGATCAGCGACGAACAGCGCGATACACCTTAAAACCATCACGCTCAGCGAGCACCGTACATGAGCCTAAATGCTGCTCAATCAAAGGCGGATACTTTAAAAAACTATTGGCCACAATGCGCAATTCACCGCCAGGCTGTAAATGCTCGGCAGCTTCTCGCAGCAACGTTTCAGTAGTTTGGTATTGCGTATGTACGCCTTGGTGAAATGGCGGATTACTGATAATCGCAGCCAATTGTTTTGGCGCAGCATAAATACCATCACCTGCAATCACAGTTGCCTCCAACTGATTGGCAGCCAAAGTGAGCTGACTGCTGTAAATAGCAAAGGCATCGACATCCAACATGCTAACCTGTGCCTGTGGGTAGCGCTTTTTAAGAAATGAACCTACAACACCAGCACCACAGCCAAAGTCGAGATAATGCCCGCCTGGCAGATTTTCTAAGCACTCCAAAAGCAACTGCGTACCCAAATCAAGACGCCCATGGCTGAATACCCCAGGCACGCTATGCACATTAATTGATTGTGCGCCTGAGCTCACAGTAAATACTTTACTGACCATCTCTAAGCTTGGCGCTGCGGGTTTGTTATCAACCTGACAACGCCAAAGCTGGCAGTGTCTAGCACTATCAACTTTACTGGTAGGCCCAAAGGCAGCCAATTGCTTGGCGGCCCGCTCAACACCGGCACGCTTCTCACCCACTAAAAACAGTAGGCCACTGGGTATTTTTGCTGCAAGTTCCTGCAACAAATACTCGGTTAACTCGCGTGATTTTGGTAAAAACAAAATCCCTGAGGCGTACTCTGCAGAAGCAAGTTGAGTGGAAAAACTACAACGCTCGGCAAAACGCTGCTTGAGTACAACATACTCACCTGCATGCCAACTCCAACCATAGGCTTGCGGCAACGCAGACAATAAATCATCAGATGGCACACCAGCTAAAACTATATGACCATCAAATAATTCAATATTACGTACAAGAACTTCGCTTCGCGGATCCATAACTACACACCTAAAAACAGTATGGCAGTTTAACAGCAAAGCAATAGATTTTGCAGAATGGGCCAGAGGGTAATAGAGCCTATGTTCAGCGCTGGATTTTTAGGCGCTTGCTTGTTTTGTAAAGTGGCTTGCCAGAAAAACGCCAACCGCACCGCCCTTATGCTGCTTTTCCCTCAACGAGCCGTCATGGCTCGATTCGGGCGCTTCGCTGTCCTTGGCTACGCTTGCCGCAGCACAAGGGCGGTGCTCGTTGATCATTATCGTTGCTGGCAAGCACGGAAGGATCTTTAAAGCCCAGCAAAACACCACGTAACCTTGATACTTTCATCACTACAGCTAATCGCGTTCCCTTACTGGCTAGCAAACAACACTGCTGATCACTGAGCCCTGCGCTGCAGCTGTGGCAAGCGCAGTCAGGGATGACGTAGCGCCGGCGTTGAACCCTGGAAGGGTTCGTCGACGGGAGAACAGTTGCAGTGCAGTGCGGCATGCTCGACGCTGGAAGTTTAGGAGATTAAGGCGCTTGCTTGTTTTGTAAAGTGGCTTGCCAGAAAAACGCAAACCGCACCGCCCTTATGCTGCTTTTCCCTCAACGAGCCGTCATGGCTCGATTCGGGCGCTTCGCCGTCCCTGGCTTCGCTTGCCGCAGCACAAGGGCGGTGCTCGTTGAGCATTATCGTTGCACTCGAGTCCGCAACAGTCTCTTTAAAACTTAGCAAACTAAGCCACTTACTCGCCTGACAATGTCGTTAGTCGTGCGCAAGCGCACGTTCTTGCTGGCTAGCAAACAACACCACTGATCACTGAGCACTGCGCTGCAGCTGTGCCAAGCGCAGTCAGGGATGACGTAGCGCCGGCGTTGAACCCTGGAAGGGTTCGTCGACGGGAGAACAGTTGCTGCGCGGTGCGGCGTGCTCAGCACTAGCCATCAATCAGCAAACGCTTCAGTCAGTCGCAGACTTTATGCATCGCTCACTAATCATTATCGTTGCACTCGACTCCGCAGCAGGCTCTTTAAAGGCCGGTGCTGTCGCGGGCATGGCATGCTCGGCACTAGCCATCAATCAGCTAACGCTTCTGTCAGTCGCAGACTTTACCAGGCAGCTGTCTGGGATTTTTTTGGTCATAAAAAAACCCCAGACCATTGCTGATCTGGGGTTTTGCTGTAGGCGCTTGACGATGACCTACTCTCACATGGGGAGACCCCACACTACCATCGGCGATGCGTCGTTTCACTTCTGAGTTCGGG
>JBLWZG010000018.1:0-51747 GCA_048266525.1 Pseudomonas sp. | reverse complement strand
AGAAAGTGAATAAAACCTGATCGTAGGTGGGTCAATTTTAATGGCCGAAAGTGGATCAAAAGTAATGGCCATTGACAAGCACAGCAAAGTAGCAAGGACGATATGCGCATGCCGTACCTTGTTCGTATCGCTTTTCCCTCAACGGGTCATCCTGACCCGATTCGGGGCTGCGCCATCCATGGCTACGCTGGTCGCGACACCAACAAGATACTCATTGACCAACAGTGTTGTTTGCGAATTTTTCGCATGACTCTTTTAAAACCATCATTCTGCACAGGTCTATTCAGCTCTATTGGCCTGTAGCAAAGGGTAGAAAAGCTGCTTGGAAAATTCCTGTTGCTCTAATGAATGGGGCTGCAATAGTGCCAACAACGCCAATGCTCAACGAGTACTTCGGGGTAGGTGTGACAAGCGAGTCATGGATGACGAGCGCCGGAGTTGAACCCTGGATGGGTTCATCGACGGATAAACACTGACCCCGAAGTACGACATGCACAGGTTTATCATTTTTAACACAGCAAAGTAGCAAGGACGATATACGCATGCCAACGTTTACTAGGACCAAGACCAGAGCACAATTCACAATCAGAGTTTAGTTTTATTCTGGCCTTGGTGCATAGGAAAACACATCAGCGTGCATTTGCTCTGGCTGCATACCAGCGGCCACTAGCGCATCAAAAGTGCCGTAAACCATCGCTGGCGAACCACTCACAATCACGTGGTAATCACTTAGATGTTGAATATCCAGACACACCGCCTCATACAACATCCCCATCCGACCACTCCAGCCAGCACCTTCACTGACAATCTGATGAAAATGCAGATTAGGCATTTGCTGCCAAACAGCTAAGTTCTTCAGCGAATAAAAATCCTCGGCCAACCGTGCTCCCCAATAGACATGGATCGGCTGACTGAACCCCGTCGCACGACAATGCTCTATTAAACTATGCATCTGCGCCATGCCTGTGCCAGCAGCAATCAACAATAGTGGGCGTTGCTCAGCAGCCGCCAAATGCACATCGCCAAAAGGCATTTGAATACGCGCAATACGCTCTTTTTGCAGCTGCTTGAGCAACTCAACGGCCGGGTTATCACGCGCCAGAATATGCAACTCCAATTCGCGGCCTTGTTGTGGCGCAGACGCTATAGAGAAAGCACTGGATTCACCATTTTCACGCTCAATCAATAGATACTGACCGGCATGATAGCGCACCACTTTTCCAGCCGGCAGACGCAAATGCACCGAAAAAACATCAGCACCTAAAGGCGTGACACTGACTAACTGGCATGCCACTTTACATAAAGGCAACTCATTTGCGGCAAGCACGCCATCCCAATGCAATTCACAATCGCTTAAGGGTTCAGCAAGACAAGTAAACAACTCACCTGACTCAAAAATATCGCTACCTTGACGAACTTTACCGCTGATTAAATTGGCGGCGCAAATATGGCAATTACCATTGCGACAGCTTTGTGGCGCATCAAAACCTAGGCGGCGCACCGCATCAATAATTTTTTCGCCCGGCAACAGTTCAATGACATGGCCTGACGGTTGTAACATGACTTTCATGCGTATTTTGTTCCCTGTGTGTGCACAACACAATCATCACTCAAGCTCATTAATCAATACCAAGCTCAGCCCAGAGCGCATCAACGCGCTCTTTTACCGCGGGATCTTGCTCAATCACACGACCCCACTCTCGAGTGGTCTCACCTGGCCATTTATGTGTCGCATCCAAACCCATCTTGCTACCTAAGCCAGAAACAGGGGAGGCGAAGTCTAAATAGTCGATTGGCGTATTATCGATTAATACCGTGTCGCGGCTTGGATCCATGCGCGTGGTAATCGCCCAAATCACATCATTCCAATCACGTGTATTGATATCGTCATCCACCACAATCACAAACTTGGTGTACATAAATTGGCGTAAGAAACTCCATACACCCAGCATCACACGCTTGGCATGGCCTGGATATTGTTTCTTAATACTTACCACTGCCATGCGATAGGAACAACCTTCTGGTGGCAGGTAAAAATCAATAATTTCCGGGAACTGCTTTTGCAAAATAGGCACAAACACTTCATTGAGTGCTACGCCTAAAATAGCCGGTTCATCCGGTGGTCGACCAGTATAGGTACTGTGATAAATCGCATCTTTACGACGGGTGATGCGCTCCACAGTAAAGACTGGGAAGCTATCCACTTCGTTGTAGTAACCGGTATGATCACCATAAGGGCCTTCATCCGCCATTTCACCGGGGTAAATATGCCCCTCTAAAATGATTTCAGCACTTGCCGGAACCTGTAAATCACTGCCAATGGCTTTCACCAACTCAGTACGCGAGCCGCGCAACAAACCAGCAAAGGCATACTCGGATAAGGTATCCGGGACTGGCGTTACCGCACCTAAAATCGTTGCTGGATCAGCGCCTAAAGCAACCGCCACAGGGTAGGGTCGACCCGGGTATTTCAGGCACCATTCACGAAAGTCCAAAGCACCACCACGGTGACTGAGCCAACGCATAATCACTTTATTGCGGCCCAGCACTTGTTGGCGATAAATCCCCAGATTTTGCCGCTCTTTATTGGGCCCTTTGGTGATGGTTAAACCCCATGTAATCAAGGGTGCCGCATCACCTGGCCAACAGGTTTGAATGGGTAAGGCGGTCAAATCGACATCCTCACCTTCAATAATTACTTCTTGGCAGGCTCCGTCTTTGCGCACTTTTGGTGCCATCGACAAAACCTTTTTAAACATTGGCAGCTTATTCCACGCATCCTTAAAGCCTTTCGGTGGCTCAGGCTCTTTCAAAGCGGCCAGCAATTTACCAATCTCACGCAGCTCTAGTGTACTTTCTGCACCCATACCTAACGCCACACGCGCAGGCGTACCAAACAGATTACCCAACACCGGCATGCTAAAACCTGTAGGGTTTTCAAATAACAGCGCTGGACCGGCTTTACGTAAAGTGCGGTCACAGATTTCTGTCATTTCTAACACAGGAGAGACGGGGATTTGGATACGTTTAAGTTCACCACGCTGCTCGAGGCCACGGATGAAATCTCGAAGATCAGAATATTGCATGAGGGTATCCCTAGCAGATCAAGCGCTGCACGGATACGGATAAACCAATCCACAGCCGTGCATGGCTTTCGATACTAAAACGAGGGTTATTTGCTGCGCTTCATCGACATGAAAAACTCTTCATTAGTTTTTGTGTCTTTCAGCTTATCGAGCAAAAATTCGATAGCTGCGGTTTCATCCATAGGATGCAACAGCTTGCGTAAAATCCACATACGCTGCAGCTCATCTTCACTGGTTAACAGTTCTTCACGTCGAGTGCCCGAGCGATTGATATTGATCGCTGGGAACACGCGTTTTTCCGCAATACGGCGCTCAAGTTGCAGCTCCATATTACCTGTACCTTTAAACTCTTCGTAAATCACTTCATCCATTTTCGAGCCTGTCTCAACCAGAGCGGTCGCGATAATGGTCAAAGAGCCACCTTCTTCGATGTTACGCGCCGCACCAAAGAAACGCTTTGGCTTCTCTAACGCATGCGCATCCACACCACCAGTGAGCACTTTACCGGAGCTTGGAATCACGGTGTTGTAAGCACGGGCTAAACGGGTAATGGAGTCGAGTAAAATGACCACATCTTTTTTGTGCTCAACCAAACGCTTAGCTTTTTCGATGACCATTTCAGCCACTTGCACGTGACGGGTGGGCGGCTCATCAAAGGTTGAGGCAACCACTTCACCGCGGACAGTACGCTGCATTTCCGTCACTTCTTCAGGGCGCTCATCAATCAACAAAACGATCAGATGGCACTCTGGGTTGTTACGGGTAATGTTCGAAGCAATATTTTGCAGCATGATGGTTTTACCAGCTTTCGGCGGTGCCACAATCAAACCTCGTTGGCCTTTACCAATGGGGGCTGCTAAATCAATCACGCGTCCGGTCAAATCTTCAGTTGAACCGTTACCAATTTCCATCGTCAAGCGCTGAGTTGGAAACAGCGGAGTCAGGTTTTCAAAAAGAATTTTATTGCGTGCATCTTCTGGACGATCAAAGTTGATCGAGTCCACTTTCAGCAAAGCAAAATAACGCTCACCTTCTTTTGGCGGACGAATTTTACCAATAATAGTGTCGCCGGTTCTTAAGTTAAAACGACGAATTTGGCTCGGCGATACATAGATATCATCCGGTCCTGCAAGGTATGACGAGTCTGCTGAGCGCAGAAAGCCAAAACCATCTTGTAATATTTCCAGAACGCCATCACCAGAAATCTCTTCACCACCACGCGCATGACGCTTAAGGAGTGAAAAAATAATATCCTGCTTACGCGAACGAGCCATGTTATCTAGGCCCATTTGTTCAGCCATTTCTAGCAATTCAGCAACGGGTTTTTGTTTGAGTTCGGTCAGATTCATAGGGAATGACGATGATATAATTTAGAGGGAATGAGCAAGCTCTTAGCTTGGGAGGCGTGCCGCGAGGAGAACAGTCGATTGTGTGTTCAGAGCCGTTAAAGAAATCGGCGACGGCAAGCAGACTTTGTAGTTGTCACGCTTAAGCGTAACAGAAATGGAATCTACCACTTGGAAAGGAAGGCGTCTAGTGTACAAACTAATAAAGTGCACACTAAACGTCAGTACAATTGAGCGACTTACCGAGCAATTAGATATGGCTTTCTAAAAACGCTACTAATTGGCTTTTCGACAATGCACCTACTTTGGTTGCTTCAACGTTACCGTTTTTAAACAACATCAGTGTAGGAATACCACGCACGCCATACTTTGGCGGGGTGGCTTGGTTATCATCAATGTTCAATTTGCAAATTTTTACTTTGCCGGCAAATTCAACTGCTACATCTTCTAAAACTGGAGCAATCATTTTGCAAGGACCGCACCACTCAGCCCAATAATCAACTAGTACAGGGCCGTCGGCTTGCAGCACGTCTTGATCAAAACTTGAATCGCTAATGTTGCTAATGTGATCGCTCATGAAATCTCTCCGAAACCGCAGATGCAAATTAAAGTGCCCGCCATGATAGCCTGAGTTGCACATTAACGAAAGTAACCGAGTAGAACACTGTGGCGATTTTTTATCATCGCGCTGAGCAAACAACTTTTTACATTGGCGAATCTGCTGTGGCATGGCAGGATACGCTCATTGTTTTTCTGGAATAGCGGCATGCCCAATTCTGCGCCCAAACACTTTCCGCTGATCGCAGCCATAGATCTCGGATCCAATAGCTTTCACATGGTTTTGGCTAAAACTGACCAACGCGAGATACGGATTCTTGAGCGCATTGGCGAAAAGGTGCAATTGGCCGCGGGTATCAATGCCGAACTGGTGTTACAAGATGATGCGATTGAACGGGGCCTGGATTGCCTAAGACGTTTTGCACAGTTGATTAACGGCTTACCGCAGGGCGCAGTGCGGGTTGTTGGCACCAGTTCACTGCGGGTGGCGCACAACCGGCAAGACTTTATTCAACGCGCAGAACAAATCTTAGGCCATGATGTCGATGTTATCTCGGGGCGTGAAGAAGCGCGTCTGATTTATCTGGGCGTGTCCCACTCCTTGGCCGATGCTCCAGGCAAGCGTTTGGTCGTGGATATTGGCGGTGGTAGTACGGAATTTATCATTGGCCAACAGTTTGAATCACAACTGCGCGGCAGTTTGCAGATGGGCTGCGTCAGCTTTACCCAGCGTTTTTTTAAAGACGGCGTGGTCACTCCAGCCCGTTACGCGCAAGCCTATACCGCTGCACGTCTTGAGCTGATGGAGCTTGAGCAAAGTTTGCGGCGAATGGGCTGGCAAGACACTGTTGGCGCCTCTGGGACAATTCGTTCAGTCGGCCAGGCCCTTGCTGCTGCAGGCCTGACTAATGGTGAAATTACAAATCCTGGGTTGACCTGGCTCAAGCGTAAAGTGCTAAAAATTGGTGACATCAGTAAAATTGATATTGTCGGTGTTAAACCTGAACGCAGCGCTATTTTACCCGCAGGTTTGGCGATTATCGAAGCCATTTTTGATGCATTAAACCTTGAGCAAATGGCCCCTTGTGATGGTGCATTGCGTGAGGGTGTGCTCTACGATTTGCTCGGTCGCCATCAGCATGAAGATGTACGTGAGCGCTCGATCCAGAGCTTAATGGAGCGTAGTCATGTTGATTTTGAACATGCACAAAAAGTTGAAAGCAAAGCCCTTGATGCTTTAGAGCAAGTGGCTGAAGCCTGGCAACTCAATGAAGAATGGCACAGCGACATGCTCAGCTGGGCAGCTCGGGTGCATGAAGTAGGCTTAGACATTGCGCACTACCATTACCATAAGCACGGTGCCTATTTAGTTGAGCACTCCGACTTAGCTGGTTTCTCACGACAAGATCAGCAAATGCTTGCGCTGTTAGTCCGTGGTCATCGCCGCAACATCCCGAAAGAACGTTTTGCCGAGTTTAGCGGTGAAAGCCAACAGCTATTGCGCCTGTGTATTTTGCTGCGTTTTGCCATTCTTCTGCACCACATTCGTGGCTCTCAAGAAGTTCCTAAACTAGAACTGACGGCGAAAACCAACAGCTTGCATATCCGCTTCCCCGAGCACTGGCTAGACAATAACCCTCTAACCTTAGCTGACTTTCAAAAAGAAGCGGGCTGGTTAGAACGTATCGACTTTACCCTGACCGCTGAGTAACTCTGTTGCTTTACAGGTTTAAAATGACAATTGAGCAAACTCGCTGACCGTGTGTTAATGCTTCGAACGCCACTCATCCAACTGCACCACGGTATTTTGCCGTGCGTCGTCCTTTGCTTCAGCAGCATTATTTTGTGTATGCACGACATTACCGCCATCCACCGCCTGCATTGTTTGATAAATAGGGTAGGCTTGCAGTTTAATCTTCGCTAAATGACGGCCATACATCGCCACCGTGCCGTTTAAACGTTCTTGGCTGGTGACGGTAAACTCAAAGCTATAAATACGCGCTAAGCGCTTCCGTTGACTGCCATCGGCAATGATTTTCCAGCCTTTAAACGCCACATTACCGTCTAACAACTGCACAGATTCACGCTGACAATGAGCGCGCGCATACTCTAGGGCACTCTCACGTACCCCGTGTCCACGCCAGATCCAAGCAATACTCAAAGCCACCAATAACCAAGCGGTTAACTCACCCAACGTTATCATCTATTTTACCTTGGTGATGTCCAATTTATCACGACACAGCAGCGCTGCTTGATCAATTTATGGCATGTAAAAGTCTGTGCTATTTTTACCATGCCTGTGGATAACTTTGCCTCTGACGGCTACAATAGCCAGTCGTAATTACTATGTTTTATTGAGGGATCTCTGTGTCTGTCGAACTTTGGCTACAGTCTATCGATTTTTTACGCGATGAACTGCCTGCTCAGCATTTCAACACCTGGATCCGTCCATTACAAGTTGAAGCCGTTGGTGATGAACTGCATATTTTTGCACCGAATCGGTTTGTATTAGATTGGGTCAACGATAAATATATCAACCGCATTTTAGAGTTGATGGCCGAGCGTAATGATGGCGAAGTTCCACCCATTGCTCTGCAAATTGGTAGCAAGGGCAACGCCCGCGCCAGCTTTAGCAGCGCAGCTAACACGCCAACTCGTAGCCAATCTAGCAATCAAGTGTCTGCCGCAGCAACCGCAGCGCCTATAGTAGAAAGCCTGACTGCACAGACCGAGTCGGCTCAGCAACAGCCAACTGTCAACCCAACACCTGTGCCCATCCACAACGTTGCTCCTGCGCCCAGCACGCCCGCTAGCGAGCGTGGCGTGCCGGCAAAAGGCGCAATCAAGCATGTCAGCGCACTTAACCGCTCATTTACCTTTGATAGTTTTGTCGAAGGTAAATCTAACCAACTGGCGCGCGCAGCAGCTTGGCAGGTTGCCGACAATCCTAAGCATGGTTATAACCCGCTATTTTTATATGGCGGTGTTGGTTTAGGTAAAACTCACTTGATGCATGCGGTTGGTAATCATTTACTGCAGAAAAATCCGAACGCAAAAGTCATTTATTTACACTCTGAGCGCTTTGTTGCCGACATGGTTCGTGCCTTACAAAACAACGCGATCAATGAGTTTAAAAACTATTACCGCTCGGTTGATGCGCTGCTGATTGATGACATTCAATTTTTTGCAAAAAAAGAGCGCTCACAAGAAGAGTTTTTCCACACCTTTAACGCGTTGCTCGAAGGTAATCAGCAGGTCATTCTTACCAGTGACCGTTACCCGAAAGAAATTGACGGTCTTGAAGAACGCTTAAAGTCACGTTTTGGTTGGGGTCTAACGGTTGCCGTAGAGCCGCCAGAGTTGGAAACTCGTGTCGCCATTTTAATGAAGAAAGCAGAGCAGAGCAGGGTACAGCTCTCGCATGATTGCGCATTCTTTATTGCTCAGCGTATTCGTTCGAACGTGCGTGAACTGGAAGGCGCATTGAAACGGGTGATTGCTCACTCGCATTTCACCAATGAGCCCATCACAGTGGAACTGATCCGCGAATCGCTGAAAGACCTATTGGCACTGCAAGACAAACTTGTCAGTATTGATAATATTCAGCGCACCGTGGCTGAGTACTACAAAATTAAAATTTCCGATATTTTATCAAAACGTCGTTCGCGCTCAGTGGCCCGTCCCCGTCAGGTGGCGATGGCCCTCGCCAAAGAAATCACCAATCACAGCTTGCCTGAAATTGGTGATGCCTTTGGCGGACGCGATCACACCACTGTTTTGCATGCTTGTCGGAAAATCGCTGAACTGAGCGAAACCGATGCGGACATCCGCGAAGATTATAAAAACCTACTGCGCACGTTAACCACATAACAGCAGTGCCAGCACTCTAACGCAAGGGAATAACCATGCACTTCACCATCCAACGCGAAGCTTTGTTAAAACCGCTGCAACTGGTGGCCGGTGTTGTTGAACGCAAGCAGACCATGCCTGTGTTATCCAACGTCCTCCTGGTCATCGAAGGGCAGAACCTATCTATGACAGGTACCGATACCGAAGTTGAACTGGTCGGCCGCATTACTCTCGAAGAACCAGCGCAAGCCGGCGAGATTACTGTACCAGCTCGCAAACTCATGGATATTTGCAAAAACTTACCTGCTGACGCGATGATTGACTTCAAAGTGGATGATCAAAAAGTATTGATCAAAGCCGGTCGCAGCCGTTTTACTCTGACCACATTACCCGCGTCAGATTTCCCTTCGTCAGAAGAAACACCTGGCTCACTGAGCTTTACCCTCGAGCAAAGCAGTGTCCGCCGTTTAATTGAACGCACCAGCTTTGCCATGGCACAGCAAGATGTCCGTTACTACTTAAACGGCTTGATGCTTGAAGCTAAGCAAGGTCAACTGCGTGCAGTCGCCACTGACGGCCACCGCTTGGCGATGTGTTCAGTGCCTGCAGGTATTGCCGAAAGCATTCAGCATCAAGTCATCGTGCCGCGTAAAGGCGTTTTAGAATTAGCGCGTTTAATGACTGAAGACAGTGCCGAAGTCAGTGTTGTTTTCGGCAGCAACTACATTCGTGCAACCACCGATGAGTTCACCTTCATTTCAAAATTGGTTGACGGTAAGTTTCCTGACTATGAGCGTGTACTACCACGCGGCGGCGACAAAACCGTATTGGCTGATCGTCAAAGCCTACGCGAAGCATTAAATCGTGCCTCTATTCTATCCAACGAAAAGTACCGCGGTATTCGTTGGCAGCTAGAATCAGGTCTGCTGAAAATTCAAGCTAACAACCCTGAGCAAGAAGTGGCGGAAGATGAAGTCACCGTAGACTACAATGGCAGCGCTTTAGAAATCGGCTTCAACGTCACCTATCTGCTCGATGTGCTCAGCGCCACTTCATCGGAGCAAATCAGCATTGTGCTGTCAGACTCCAACAGCAGCGCATTGATTCAAGAGGCCGATAACGACAGCGCTTCTTATGTTGTTATGCCAATGCGCCTGTAACAGTTATTTAATATGGCAATTAGCCAATTGCAAATCACCGGCATACGCAATTTGCGGCCGGTGACCTTGCTGACATCTCCACGCATCAATATCCTCTATGGCGATAATGGCAGCGGAAAAACCAGCGTACTAGAGGCCATCCATCTACTGGCCATGGCCCGTTCTTTCCGTAGTGCGCGTCTGCAGCCAATGATTCAGTACGAGCAAAGCAGTTGCACGGTATTCGCCCAGATTCAACGTAACGATGGCAGTCAGAGCAATCTAGGCATCAGCCGTGACCGCCAATCGGAGCTGCGCATTCGTATTGATGGTCAAAACGTTCGTAGCACCGCACAGCTCGCACAACTCTTACCCTTACAGCTGATCAACCCTGACAGTTTCCGTCTACTCGAAGGCGCACCAAAGATGCGTCGGCAGTTTCTGGACTGGGGAGTGTTCCACGTGGAACAAAGTTTTATTTCCGCATGGCAACGCTTACAGACCAGCTTAAGACAAAGAAACTCATGCCTGCGCCATGGTATAATGGATAAAAGCGTAGTGGCTGCGTGGGATCGAGAGCTGTGCCTAGCCAGTAATGAAATCGATCAATTACGCCGAGCCTACATTGCAAAGTTAAAACCAGTTTTTGAAGATACTCTAGCCAAGCTGCTGGAACTGCCGGGACTAACGCTTAGCTACTCTAGAGGCTGGGACAAAGACAGTAGCTTAGAAGAAGTACTGAATAAAAATCTTGAGCGCGACAGGGTGCTTGGTTATACCCAAGCAGGACCGCAGCGCGCAGATTTACGAGTGCGTATCGGCAGTAACAATGCCGTCGATATTCTTTCAAGAGGGCAGCAGAAGCTGGTTATTTGCGCCCTAAGAATTGCTCAAGGCTATTTGCTTTCCCAAGCTAGACGCAATGAATGCATCTATCTGGTGGATGACTTGCCTTCCGAGCTGGATGAACAACACCGTTTAGCATTGTGTCAGTTGCTAGACGATTTAGAGTGTCAGGTGTTTATCACATGCGTTGATAAACAAATAATGAGTTCAGGCTGGCGAACGGATACACCAGTCTCTTTGTTCCACGTGGAACAAGGTCAAATTACACCATTGGGAGTAACCGCATGAGCGAAGATCAAACGTACGATTCCAGTAGTATTAAAGTTCTTAAAGGTCTGGATGCCGTACGCAAACGCCCAGGTATGTATATCGGCGATACTGATGACGGTACCGGGCTACATCACATGGTATTTGAAGCCGTGGATAACTCCATCGACGAAGCCTTAGCAGGCCATTGCGATGAAATCACCATAACCATCCACACCGACGAATCAATCACCGTACAAGATAACGGTCGTGGCATTCCTGTTGATATCCACGAGGAAGAGGGGATATCAGCTGCCGAAGTGATCATGACAGTACTGCATGCGGGCGGTAAGTTTGACGATAACAGTTATAAAGTCTCCGGTGGCTTGCACGGTGTTGGTATTTCAGTGGTTAACGCATTATCACGCGTACTGATTATGACCATTCGCCGCCAAGGCAAAGTATGGGAACAAACCTATCACCACGGTGTGCCACAAGCGCCTATGGCGCCGATTGGCGAGACCACTTCAACAGGTACTCGAATTCACTTTAAACCGTCACCAGAGACCTTTGGCAACATCCAGTTTAGCTGGGAAATCTTAGCTAAACGCTTACGCGAACTGTCCTTCCTCAACTCAGGTGTGGGCATTCATTTAAAAGATGAGCGTACGGGCAAAGAAGAGTTATTCAAATACGAAGGCGGTCTTAAAGCCTTCGTCGAATACCTCAACACCAACAAAACCACAGTCAACCAAGTTTTCCACTTCTCCGTTCAACGCGAAGAAGATGGCGTCGGTGTTGAAGTGGCGATGCAGTGGAACGATGGCTTTAATGAAAACCTATTGTGCTTCACTAACAATATTCCACAGCGTGATGGTGGCGCACACTTAGTCGGTTTCCGTACCGCACTGACCCGCCACCTGAACAACTATATTGAAGCTGAAGGTTTAGGTAAAAAAGACAAAGTCAGCACCACCGGTGACGATGCCCGTGAAGGCTTAACTGCGATTATTTCGGTAAAAGTACCTGATCCAAAATTCAGCTCACAAACCAAAGACAAGCTGGTTTCTTCAGAAGTGAAAACCGCAGTTGAGCAGGAAATGGGCAAATACTTAGCCGATTACTTGCTAGAAAACCCAGCCGAAGCAAAAGCTATTGTTGGTAAGATGATTGACGCCGCACGCGCCCGTGAAGCAGCACGTAAAGCTCGTGAAATGACCCGCCGTAAAGGTGCATTGGATATTGCAGGTTTGCCGGGCAAGTTAGCCGACTGCCAAGAGAAAGATCCTGCGTTATCTGAACTCTACATTGTCGAAGGGGACTCTGCTGGCGGTTCAGCCAAGCAGGGACGTAACCGTAAAACTCAAGCCATTCTGCCACTCAAAGGTAAGATTCTTAACGTCGAGAAAGCACGCTTCGACAAGATGATTTCATCACAAGAAGTCGGCACCTTAATCACCGCTTTAGGCTGTGGTATTGGCCGTGATGAATACAACATTGAAAAACTGCGTTATCACAACATCATCATCATGACCGATGCGGACGTCGATGGTTCGCACATTCGCACCCTGCTGCTAACCTTCTTCTTCCGTCAACTGCCTGAATTGGTTGAGCGTGGCTATATCTATATTGCCCAACCACCACTGTATAAAGTAAAACGTGGCAAGCAAGAGCAATACATCAAAGACGATGAAGCGATGGATGAGTACCTCACTAACGCGGCACTGGAAGATGCAAGTTTACATGTCAATGCCAATGCACCGGGTTTATCCGGTACGGCTTTGCAAGAGCTGGTTAACGAATACCGCTCTGTACTAAAAACATTGGAGCGACTCTCGCGTCTTTACCCGAAAGAAATTACCGAGCACTTCCTCTACTTACCACGCGTCGAGCCAGAGCAACTGAGCGATAAAGCAGCGATGCAAGCATGGCTTGATACGCTACAAGCACGCATGGATTCGGTTGAGAAGTCTGGCGAGGTTTACACTGTCGGCTTACGCCATGACAGTGAGCGTAATTATTGGCTACCCGAAATTCAGATTAAAGCCCATGGTTTAACCAATCATATTTTGTTTAATCATGATTTCTACGCAAGTAATGATTACCGCACTGTCACCGAACTGGGTAATAAACTAGACAACTTACTTGAAGAAGACGCCTATGTGATGCGCGGTGAGCGCAAGCAAGAAGTGCAGACGTTCAAAGCTGCGCTAGATTGGTTACTTGCCGAAGGCAGCCGCCGTTTAAGCGTACAGCGCTATAAAGGTCTAGGAGAGATGAATCCAGAGCAACTGTGGGAAACCACCATGGATCCAAGCCAGCGCCGCATGCTGCAAGTGACCATTGAAGATGCTATTGCAGCGGACCAAATTTTCAACACCTTAATGGGCGACCACGTCGAACCGCGCCGTGCATTTATTGAAGACAACGCATTAGCAGTTTCTAACTTAGACTTCTAAGCGCGCTTGGCCTGCCGCTGTATCACGCAACGGATACAGTGGCAGCATTCTTATGTCTCAAGCGATCCTGTCACAGCATAATCTTAGCGCAGGGTTAAAGTACGCGATGCTTTAGCCAAATAACACGCAGTTCCAGCTGATATTTTGTAATAAAAAAATTACGATCTCATAGGGTCAATCTATTTTTTTATGTCATCATGTGCGCCGTTACAAACCAAAACGCAAGGAATGCAACACGCATCTTAAGGCATGCTACAGCCTTTAATTGAGTATTTTCCGTGAAGATGACCCCGTTCTTTAAAGCAGGCTTGTTGGCAATCAGCCTGTTCACTGCAAGCCATTACGCAATTGCTGCACCACTAAACAATAACCTTAAACATCAAGAGTTGGCTGCCGGCAGTGCTTTGCTAGTCGATTTAAAAACTAATCAAGTGCTTTACTCAAGCAACCCAGACTTTGTCGCACCGATTGCTTCAGTGACCAAGCTGATGACTGCGATGGTGACGCTCGATGCCAAACAATCACTGGATGAAAAGCTTCCTATAGTGATTAAAGACACTGCAGAAATGCAGGGCGTCTTTTCAAGGGTACGGGTCGGTAGTCAACTCAGCCGCCACGATACGCTGTTGATCACCCTGATGTCCTCAGAGAACCGCGCCGCAGCCAGCTTAGCCCATCATTACCCAGGCGGGCATCAGGCGTTTATTCAAGCGATGAATGCCAAAGCGCAAGCATTAGGCATGCACAGCAGCCGTTTTGTTGAGCCGACCGGTCTTTCTGAAGAGAATGTTTCCAGCGCCCACGATTTAGTCTTGATGATTAAAGCGGCGCAGCAATACCCACTGATTAAACAGTTCAGCACCACAGATGAGCGAACCGTAGCCTTCACTAAACCCAATTACACCCTTGGCTTTCGCAACACCAACGCGCTGGTGCGTAAAGACAACTGGAACATTCAACTGAGCAAAACGGGCTTCACCAACAGTGCAGGGCATTGCTTAGTGATGAGCACCGAGATGAATAAACGTCCAGTGGCTTTTGTCGTGTTAGATGCCTTTGGTAAATACACACATATGGCTGACGCTAACCGCCTAAAAAAATGGCTCGAAACCGGCGCCATCACACCGGTACCGGCAGCAGCGTTAAGCTATAAACTAGCCAAGCAACAAGAGCGCCAGCAAATTATTGCCGTGCAATAACTGTTATTGGCTCAGCGGCAAATAGACAATGGCATCTAAGCCGGCATTGGGGGCAGCTTGTAATAACAACTGCCCGCCATAGCGCTGACACACCGCCTGGACAATGGCCAAACCTAAACCACTGCCACGCTCAGCACTAGCAGTGCTCCAAAAGCGTTGTTTAGCTTGCTCAAACTGCTCGGAGGATAAACCCAACCCAGCGTCTCTAACGCGCAGGCATAAACGCTGACCTTCTACAGCCAACAGCAACTCAACGGGGCTGTCGGCAGGGCTATAGCGCAAAGCGTTATCCAGTAAGTTACGCAGCACCGCAACGGCTAACGACTCAGGTAGAGCGATATGCACATCTTCGCTGAGCCCACTATGCACCTCAATGCGCTCATTACCGGGCACACCAATTAAGTCAGCTAAGGCATGCCGTGCAATGGTTTGCGCACTGCTGCAGGCCGCTTGATCAAAGTCCTGAGCACCTTCTACGCGCGCTAATAGCAACAGCTGTTCAAGCGTACGCTGCATACGCTCAACCGCAGTCTCAGCTTGCTGTAAAGCGTAAGCAGCCCCTTGCGCGGGACTCATCTGCGCCACCTGAATATGGGTTTTGATCGCAGTTAACGGTGTGCGCAATTCATGCGCCGCATCATTGGTAAAACGCCGTTCACGCTCTAGGGCGGCGGCAATACGAGTAAACAACTGATTAATTGTCGCCACCAGCGGCTGTAAATCTTTCGGCAAACGCTCAACATGCACCGGCTGTAAGTCCTGTGCATCACGCTCGGCCAAGACTGCACGTAAAGTTTGTAAGGGTGACAAACCACGACCAATGCCAAACCAAATCAGCAATAAGCTACCCAGTAGTGCTAAAGCAACCGGCAAGGCCGCCGCAAAAATAATTGAAGACTGCAGTATTTGTCGCTCATCAACCCGGTCTGCGGTGGTGACCCAAAGATTTTCACGCTTCAAGGTAAAGGTGCGCCAGCGCTCGCCAGCAAAACTGATCTCATGGAAACCTGTGGCATATTCGAGCATGTTCTGGTTCGGCATATTGGGTGTGCGCACCAAGACTTCGCCACGCAGTGAGCGCACCTGACAGACCAGACCAGTTTCCAAGCCCAACTCCATCGCCGTCAGAGGGTTAGGCGATGAAAGTAGCGGCTGCGGTAATTGCTCAAGCAAGCCAGCCACCATCCGCGCAGATGAAGCCAGGCGTTCATCCAAGGCCACATTCACTTCACGGCGCAAGTCGCCGAGCAACCACAACGCCGCCAAACTCCACAGTACGATAAAAGTGCCACCCAAGATCAATAACAGGCGATTACGTAGGCTCATGCGGTACTCCCATGCGATAACCTAAGCCGCGTACTGTTTTCACTACATCACTGCCTAACTTGCGCCGTAAATTATAAATGTGCACATTGATCGCATTGCTCTCAACGCCATCACCAAGCCCATACAGGCTATCTTGCAATTGCTCAGCACTTAAAATGTGCCCGGGCTTTTGTAATAGGGCAGCTAACAACGCCTGCTCGCGGCGGGACAAATTGACCGCTTCACCATGCAGTTGCACGGCCTGACTGGAGGGGTCAAAGGTTAAGCCATGATGCTCAATCAAATTGCTGCTGCGGCCACTGCTGCGTCTTAATAAACTGTGTAATCGCGCTGCCAGTTCACGCAAATCAAAGGGCTTGAGTAAGTAATCATCTGCGCCAGCTTGTAAGCCTGCAACGCGCTGCAGTACGGTATCGCGCGCACTTAAAATCAGTACGGGCAAATCTTTACCCTGACTGCGGATACGCGTTAATAACTGCAACCCATCCTCATCGGGCAAGCCAAGATCAAGAATCATCGCATCAAAATGCCCTAATTGCAGCGCCTGCTCAGCCGCTCGTGCATGCACCATATGATCCAAGGTAAAACCTTGCAACTCTAAGCCGGCGACTAAGCCTTGGGCGATTAACTGATCATCTTCGACCAACAATACGTGCATAACGGTAATCAACTCTCAGCATAAGAAACCAATGGATTGACTGTAACAAGAATAAGCCTACAACACTTTAAGCATAACTTAACTGTTAATGCTGTCTTAATTAAGCCCCTGCATAGTGTGGTTAAATCCAATAGGAAACACTCGTATGCGGTATTTTTTGATTGTCGTATTACTTTCATTCAGTGGTCTCAGTCAGGCGTTTATCAGTAATCAGCACGATTTTTTCCGATTGAACAGGCTTTTTGCTTTGAGTTGATGGGCGATATTGAGCCTGCTGTTTAAGTTTGACAGATTGGCCCTGAGACACTATTTGTCTTGCAACAAGCTCAGCATTAGCGATACTCAAGGCAATCCTATGCGATGCTTGCTTGTGCTATCCAGCACAGTTCACCAGTGCCCGCAGTAATAGAACAACAGCTGAGACCAGCATCGTCTTAGCCAACTTAGCTTTTCAAGCCAGTGAGTTAACCAATCAACACAGGATGGACAACCTACAGCAGTTACAGGAATAACTTAAACAAGCAGAGCAGGACGATAAATGGGGGCTCTTGGATTTTTACGCAAACTGGAGTGTCTCATGCAAAATAATGGGGAAAGCCGTTTTGTGCCAACCCGCACGCCAGATTGGCTGACTACCGCTTATTGCAAGCCGATGTAATCTTGAGTACAGGCAGAGTGACAACTGATACGATATTTATAGATTATGGAGACACCTACTATTTTATTTATCAACCCTCAGGGCTCAGAGCAACGCACGCAACGCATCACCGGTAAAGCATCGCACGTGAGTTTTTACAACAGCTCAGCAGCGCACAAAAGGACAGTTAATGTTAAGTTTTAATTTAGGCCCTTTAACCATTCCTATGGATTTAGCGCTGCTCTACGCTGCATTTTTCATTGCCTGGCTAAGCGGTTGGTTGATCGGTAGAAAACGCGGCAGCAACCCTGAAGCAGCCTTATTTAACATGTTATTGATCGGAGCTTTGGTGGCCCGCGCGGCCTTTGTCTTGCAGTACTTCGAACAGTACAGCAGCAACCTCTGGCAGATGATTGATATTCGTGACGGTGGTTTTTTATTGTTACCCGGTGTGATCGCTGCTGTCTTGGCAGGGATTTATAAAGCGTGGCGACAAGCGCCTTTACGTGTACCACTGGCCATTGGTGTTTGTATTGGCTTGATCGCTTGGGGCATTAGTTTTGCAGTGCTCAACGCTTTACAAAGCAGTCAAAAACTACCTGATTTAGCCGTTCGTGATATTGCTGGCGAGCCGGTCTTGCTGCAAGATCTGCTTGGCAAACCTTTAGTCATCAATCTATGGGCAACTTGGTGCCCGCCCTGTCGCCGAGAAATGCCCGTGCTTGCCGCCGCACAAGCAGCCAATCCAGATATTCGCTTTGTCTTTGTTAACCAAGGTGAAGGCCAGCTCTTAGTTGAAAAGTTTTTAGCCCAACAGCAACTCAGCTTAGACAATAACCTGCTCGACAGCGGAGGACGTCTCGGCCAAGCGGTAGGTTCATTATCATTACCCACCACATTGTTTTACAGTGCTGACGGAATGTTAAAAAACAATCATTTAGGTGAGTTATCGCAGGCCAGCTTAAAGCATGCATTAGGTCACATCCGTACAGAAACCCCGAACATTAATTTAGAGGAATAACCATGACATTCACAAAAATCTTACCGGCGCTGGCTCTGCTGACGCTACCCATCATGGCGCAAGCAGAAAAATATCCAGCACCTGTAGAGGCGATGCGTGAGCGTGGTGTGGAAGTGCTAGAGCGCTTTGATGCACCGAGCGGTTTGACCGGTTACACCGCTTTATTTAACGGCCGTCCTTTGGCGTTGTATGTAACTGAAGATGGTAAGCATGCGCTGATCGGCAGCTTGCTGAATGCCAAAGGTGAAGATTTAACCGGTGCGGTGTTAGAAGAAAAAGTCAGTCGTCCACAAAGTAAAGTAATGTGGGAAAATCTCAAAGGCAGCAACTGGATAGCCGACGGCTCTGATAAAGCAGAACAGATTGTGTATGTCTTTACCGATCCAAACTGCCCGTACTGCAAACGCTTCTGGAAAGATGCGCGGCCATGGGTGGATGCCAACAAAGTACAGTTACGCCACGTGATGGTCGGCACCCTAGGTGACAGCAGTCAAAAGAAAGCGGCTTACTTGCTCAGCGCGAAAGATCCAAAAGCGGCTTTAATAGGTAATGAAAGTGGAGAAAAACCTGCCATAGAAGCGAAAACTATTGAAGCCAAGCAGCGCCAGCAGCTGGATGATAACCAGCAGCTAATGGCCACCGTAGGCGCCAGCGGCACACCCGCTATTTTATACCTTGATTCGACCGGTATGCTGCAGATGCACCCAGGTGCACCGCAGGGCGAACAGCTGCTTGAGCTATTCGGCCCACGTCCTTAACAAGCAGTATTAGCGCTAATTAAAAATTCACTGTGCGCTAGTCACGCGCATGGTGAACACCATTGCCTAAAGCACGGCACAGCGTTAATACCGCATCAACTGCATGATCTGGTGTGCTCGCGCTTGCAATCAAATCAACAAACGCAGAACCCACCACTGCGCCATCCGCTAAGCGAGCAATATTGGCCGCATGCTCAGGCGTGCGAATACCAAAGCCGATACACACCGGCAAATCAGTATGGCGACGCAAACGCGTGACCGCCTCTTCAATATGCTCCATGGTCGCCGAGTTACCACCGGTCACACCAGCAACCGAAACGTAATAGACAAAACCTGAACTATTTTTGAGTACCGTCGGCAAGCGCACATCATCGGTGGTCGGCGTGGTTAAACGAATAAAATCCAGACCTGCCGCTTGTGCAGGGTCACAGAACACTGAGTTATGTTCAGGTGGCAAATCAACAATAATCAGGCCATCAACACCCGCCGCTTTGGCATCTTCAATAAACAACGGCACACCGTAATGATGAATCGGATTAAAGTAACCCATCAGCACCACTGGCGTATGCTGATTGTCGACACGAAACTCGCGCACCATTTGCAAAGTTTTGCTTAAGGTTTGTCCGTTTTTTAACGAGCGTATATTGGCTAATTGAATCGCTGGACCATCGGCCATTGGATCAGTGAAGGGCATGCCCAATTCAATGACATCAGCGCCAGCTGCTGGTAAGCCTTTAAAAATACGCATGGCCGTGGCGTAGTCTGGATCACCGGCAGTCACAAAGGTAACTAAAGCCGCACGATTTTGTTTCTTCAGTTGGGCAAAGCACGCTTGAATACGGCTCATACTGACTGCTCCTGTTTCTCAAAGTGATGCATAACCGTTTGCATATCCTTGTCACCACGACCGGATAAGTTCACCACCATTAAATGATCTTTGGGTAACTGCGGCGCACGCTTAAATACTTCAGCTAAGGCATGGGCTGATTCAAGCGCAGGAATAATACCTTCCAACTTGCAGCATAAATGGAAAGCGGCCAGCGCTTCATCATCTTTGACAGAGGTGTACTCAACGCGGCCAACATCATGCAACCATGAATGCTCTGGCCCAATACCTGGATAATCCAAACCTGCCGAAATCGAATGGGCATCAACAATTTGTCCATCAGCATTTTGCAGTAAGTAGGTACGGTTACCGTGTAGCACGCCAGGAGTACCGCCTTGTAAACTGGCCGCATGTTCACCGGTCTCAATGCCATGCCCTGCAGCTTCTACACCAATAATTTTAACGCTGGCATCATCCAAGAATGGATGGAACAAACCTAAAGCGTTGGACCCACCACCAATACACGCAATTAAGCTATCGGGCAGGCGACCTTCTTGGGCTTGCAACTGATCACGGGTTTCTTTGCCAATCACGGCTTGGAAATCACGTACCATCGCTGGGTAAGGATGCGGACCGGCCACAGTGCCGATCAAATAGTAGGTATCAGCAACGTTAGTGACCCAATCACGCAGTGCTTCATTCATTGCATCTTTTAAGGTACCAGTACCGGCCACCACTGGGCGCACTTCAGCACCCAGCAGCCTCATCCGAAAGACGTTGGCTTGCTGACGATCAATATCAGTGGTGCCCATATAAATCACGCACTGCAAACCAAAACGTGCCGCCACCGTAGCAGTAGCGACACCGTGCATGCCAGCACCAGTTTCAGCAATAATGCGTTTTTTACCCATGCGCCGCGCCAGTAGAATCTGACCGATGCAGTTATTAATTTTGTGCGCACCCGTGTGATTTAGCTCTTCACGCTTCAGATAAATTTTAGCGCCACCGCAATACTCAGTTAAGCGTTCGGCAAAGTAGAGCGGGCTAGGGCGGCCGACATAATCACGCTGAAAATATGCTAACTCCTCAATAAAAGCCGGATCATCTTTGACTTTTTCATATTCGCGGCCTAATTCCAGAATCAAGGGCATCAAGGTTTCAGCAACATACTGACCACCAAAGTCACCAAATAAACCATGCTCATCAGGGCTATTAAAAAAAGAACTCATGACCCACTCCCGAACTGAATAAGATATTTTTCTATGTAGGCTAAACTACCCCATAGCCTTCACGACGAAAAGCGATATGATTGCAGCAATAGGTTAGGAAAACTCACATGTCTGATTCTTTTAACTTGCCGCCCCTAAATGCTTTGAAAGCTTTTGAAGCCAGCGCGCGCTTACAAAGTATTACTTTGGCTGCCAAAGAGTTGCATGTCACCCATGGTGCGGTCAGTCGTCAGGTTAAGCAACTCGAGGAATATCTGGGTATAACTTTACTCAGTAAAGATGGACGCGGCATTAAACTCACCGATGCCGGTATGCGTCTGTATCAGTCAAGTCACGAAGCGTTTAGCCAGATTCATCAATCTTGCGCCGATATTAAACGGCAAACCCAGCAAGCGCCTTTTGTTTTAGCCTGTCCGGGCAGCCTGCTGGCACGCTGGCTGATTCCCCGTCTTGAGCAATTGCAACATGACTTACCTGACTTGCGCTTACAGGTCATCACCAATGCCGGCGATGACAACACTTTGCAGCAATCCGACGCCGACGCCAGCTTAGTGTTTTTAGATCAAGCCTGCCCAGAGTCGATGCACGCCTACGTATTAGACAGTGAACGCATTGGTCCGGTATTAAGTCCGCTTTATCAGCATGCAGATACACTGCGTAGCGCGTCTGCAGCACAACTTTTAGAGGAACCCTTGCTCTTTACCCATTCTCGACCACAAGCCTGGCCACAATGGGCGCAAGCACAGCAGCTAAATACATCCGCCTTAACCTATGCGCAAGGTTTTGAACATCTCTACTATTTATTAGAGGCAGCCGTCTCAGGACTCGGCGTTGCCATTGCGCCAGAACATCTTGTGCGCAGCGACATTGCCAACGGCCGCTTGATTGCCCCTTGGGGTTTTGTAGAAACCTCCGCCAAGTTGGTATTACTCACGCGCAAAAACCAGTATAGGCAACATGCACAGCAACTGGCTCAGTGGCTAATCAATAGCCTTTAATCAGCAATTCAACACCACCATTGAATTTGCTCTATACTGCAAGTGACATTGACATCTCTTAATAGTCTGCTGCAGGAGGCATTATGCAAATCTCAGCAAACCTTTTCTCAGCAGGATTATCTGCCATCAAAACAGGCCAAGAACAAATGGCCAACGCTGCGCAAGCCATTGCTCAACCCAGTAGCAATGCAGCCAGCACGCCAGCGGCAACCACCGCGACGGCTCTCGACATGGCTAATCTAACTGAGCAGCTTATGCAGCTCGAACAAGCCAAACAGATGAGTCAACTGGGCGCACGGATGCTAACTACAGCGGATGAGTCGCTTGGTACGCTGATTGATATTCAAGCTTAAGCAAAAAAATCAAATAAACTCATCGAGCAGTGCTTGACAACATTAGGATAGACCCGTAACTTTCAAACAGTCGTTTGATTACTCTTCCGCATGCGCATCTAAATATACTGCGCTGCTAGAAACAGATCTGCACATATTGCAGGTCCACTCAATAATAAAGGCACCACTGTTAGAGGTTTATAGCTATGGCTGAATATAAAGCCCCCTTGCGTGATATTCGTTTTGTACGTGATGAATTGTTAGGCTACCCAGAACATTATGCAAACCTGCCTGGCTGTGAAGATGCAACGCCAGATATGGTAAATGCAATCCTTGAAGAAGGTGCAAAGTTCTGCGAGAACGTGATTGCTCCACTGAACCGCGTGGGTGATACCGAAGGCTGCACATGGTCGCCTGAAGGTGTTAAAACCCCGACTGGCTTTAAAGAAGCTTACCAGCAGTACGTTGAAGGCGGCTGGCCAAGTCTTGCTCACGATGTTGAGCATGGTGGTCAGGGTCTACCTGAGTCACTGGGTATTTCTATCAGTGAAATGGTTGGTCAAGCGAACTGGTCATGGGGCATGTACCCAGGTCTGTCGCACGGTGCAATGAACACTTTGCACGCACACGGTACTGAAGAACAGCAAGCCACCTACCTAAGTAAATTAGTTTCAGGCGAGTGGACCGGCACCATGTGCTTAACTGAGCCACATTGTGGTACTGACCTAGGCATGCTGCGCACTAAAGCAGAACCACAGGCCGACGGCAGCTACGCAATTACCGGTACCAAGATCTTCATTTCTGCTGGTGAGCACGATCTAGCCGACAACATCGTGCACATTGTGTTGGCACGCCTACCTGATGCGCCACAAGGTACTAAAGGTATTTCATTATTTATCGTACCTAAATTCTTACCCAATGCTGAAGGCGGTGTTGGCGAGCGTAATGGTGTTCATTGCGGTTCGATTGAACACAAGATGGGTATTCATGGTAACGCCACCTGCGTGATGAATTTTGATGGTGCCAAAGGTTTCTTAATTGGCCCAGAAAACAAAGGCCTGAACTGCATGTTCACCTTTATGAACACTGCGCGTATCGGTACAGCATTACAAGGCTTAGCTCACTCAGAAGTGGCTTTCCAAGGTGGTATTGAATATGCACGTGACCGTTTACAAATGCGTTCACTGACTGGTCCAAAAGCACCGGAAAAAGCTGCTGACCCAATCATTGTGCACCCAGATGTACGCCGCATGCTGTTAACTATGAAAGCCTTCACTGAAGGTAACCGTGCAATGCTGTACTACGCAGCACAGCAAGTTGACGTGATGCAGCGCAGTAAAGATGAAGAAGAACGCAAAGCTGCCGATGGCATGCTCGCTTTCTTAACCCCAATTGCTAAAGCCTTTATGACCGAAGTCGGTTTTGAAGCGGCAAACCATGGTCTACAAATTTATGGCGGCCACGGTTACATCGCCGAGTGGGGCATGGAGCAGAACGTTCGTGACAGCCGTATTTCCTGCTTGTACGAAGGTACAACCGGTATTCAGGCACTGGACTTGCTAGGTCGTAAGGTTCTTATGACACAAGGCGAAGCACTGAAAGGCTTCACCAAAATTGTACACAAGTTCTGCAAATCCAACGAAGCTAACGACGCCATTCAAGAGTTCGTTAAGCCATTGGCTGAGCTGAACAAAGAGTGGGGCGACATCACTATGAAAGTAGGGATGGCGGCTATGAAAGATCGTGAAGAAGTGGGTGCAGCATCGGTTGATTACCTAATGTACTCAGGCTATGCCTGCTTAGCTTACTTCTGGGCTGATATGGCGCGTGTTGCTGCTGAGAAATTGGCTGCAGGTACTGACGAAGAAGCCTTCTACACAGCTAAGCTGCAAACTGCACGCTTCTATTTTGCACGCATTTTGCCGCGTACCCGTACACACGTAGCGGCGATGCTGTCAGGTGCAAACAACTTGATGGATATGGCCGCAGACGATTTTGCCCTGAGCTACTAAGCATTATCTTTTGATGCTATAAAAAAACCCGCTGCGTGAAATGACCTTAATAATAGGCTCCATTCATTCAGCGGGTTTTTTATTTACACGAACAATACTTTATAGTCACAAAAAGATCTTATTGGTTTTAAATGTTTATAATGTAAACTCAAAAACCCAACAATAATCTACTAACTGATTGCCTTGCGTTGTGTCGCGACACAGCTGAACTGGCGCTAATCAAGAGGAATGCCGCATGGCCGACTACAAAGCACCCTTACGTGATATGAGTTTTGTACTCAACGAAGTGTTCGAAGCAGGCAAGCTTTGGGCACAACTACCCGCCTTAGCAGAAACCGTTGATGATGAAACAGCAGCGGCTATTTTAGAAGAAGCTGGAAAAGTTGCTGCCGGCTCAATCGCTCCGACCAATCGTAGCGGCGATGAAGAAGGCTGCTCTTGGAACGATGGCGTTGTAACTACACCAGCAGGCTTTATCGAAGCCTATAAAACCTATGCCGAAGGCGGTTGGGTTGGTGTTGGTGGTGATCCGCAATTTGGCGGCATGGGCATGCCAAAAATGATCACCGCGCAAATTGAAGAAATGATCAACTCAGCAAACCTGTCTTTTGGTTTATATCCAATGCTCACCGCCGGTGCCTGCTTATCAATTCATGCGCACGCCAGTAAAGAGCTGAGAGAAAAATACCTGCCCAATATGTACAACGGTACTTGGGCAGGCTCGATGTGCTTGACCGAACCCCATGCAGGTACTGACTTGGGCATGATCCGCACTAAAGCCGAACCACAAGCCGATGGCAGCTACAAAGTAACAGGTACAAAAATATTTATTACCGGTGGCGAACATGATTTAACCGAAAATATCATCCACCTGGTACTGGCAAAACTGCCGGATGCACCAGCCGGTGCCAAAGGTATTTCACTGTTTTTAGTACCTAAAGTGATGGTCAATGATGATGGCTCACTGGGTCAGCGCAACAGCCTGTCATGCGGCTCAATTGAGCACAAAATGGGCATCAAAGGTTCCGCCACTTGTGTAATGAACTTTGATAACGCCACCGGTTACATCATTGATGCACCCAACAAAGGTTTGGCCGCCATGTTCACTATGATGAACTACGAGCGTCTCGGTGTAGGTATCCAGGGTTTATCACTGGGTGAGCGTTCTTACCAGAGCGCCATTGAATACGCTAAAGACCGTATTCAAAGCCGTGCACCAACCGGTCCGGCGGCACAAGACAAGCAAGCCGATCCAATCATTGTGCACCCAGACGTACGCCGCATGCTGCTGACCATGAAAGCCTTGAATGAAGGCGGTCGTGCTTTCTCTAGCTACGTTGCCATGCAGTTGGATATCGCAAAATACAGCGAAGAAGCAGATGCCAGACAACGCGCCGATGAGCTTGTAGCATTACTCACACCAATTGCCAAAGCCTTCTTAACCGATGTTGGTTTAGAGTCGACCATTCATGGTCAGCAAATCTTTGGTGGTCACGGCTTTATTCGTGAGTGGGGTCAAGAGCAGCTGATCCGCGATTGCCGTATCACGCAGATTTACGAAGGTACTAACGGTATCCAGTCGCTAGACTTAGCCGGTCGTAAAATTGTTGGTAATGGCGGCGCGTTCTACCAGCACTTCTCTAATGAAGTGAAAGCTTTTATCTCATCGGCTGATAGCCAGCTGGCTGAATTCACCACGCCGCTCAAAGCGGCGATTGAAAATCTTGATGATTTAACCGCTTGGTTATTGGCTGAAGCGAAAAACAATCCAAATGAGATTGGTGCAGCGTCGGTTGAATACCTGCAAGTCTTTGGTTACACCGCTTATGCCTACATGTGGGCATTAATGGCACGAGCCGCACAGGGCAAAGAGCAAGAAGATGATTTCTATGCCAGTAAAATGGGTACCGCACGCTTCTTCTTTGCGCGCTTATTACCACGCACTCAGTCTCTGAGCAGCTCAGTTAAAGCCGGTAGTGAGTCGTTATACCTGTTGGATGCAGCACAGTTCTAAGGCGCTATATTTTCAGAGCGTCGCTTAGCCAGCCAATGTAAGCAAATGCTTACATTGGCTGGCGTCTTTAGCTTGCTGTGTGATTGCTTTCATCTCCGTATAATCGCCATCAAGGATTTACGATGGATTGCATTTAATCAAAACGGATAGATGATTAGGCTAAGCTGGCCAATTACAAGGATGTCAGGAGACAGTCTGCAAACCCCGCTCACGCGGGGTTTTTAATTTCTAGCCCACTCAAATCAGTACGGCACACCAGTGCCGCGCAGGCCGCAATAACCGTTAGGTTTTTTTATTAGATACTGCTGATGCATAGCTTCTGCGTAATAAAACACCGGTGCCAATCTAATCTCTGTGGTAATTTTACCAAGGCCTGCTGCATCTAGCCGGACTTGATAGTGGCGGCAACTTTCTTCTGCCTGTACAAGTTGCTGTTCATCCATACAATAAATGGCTGATCGGTACTGACTGCCCACATCATTGCCTTGGCGCATCCCCTGGGTTGGATCATGCGCCTGCCAAAACACCTCTAATAACGCTGCAAAACTCACCTGGGCAGGATCAAACACCACCAACACTGCCTCAGTGTGTCCCGTCAAACCACTACACACGTCTTGGTAGTTTGGGTTCTTGCTCTGCCCACCTGCATAACCGACGGCAGTAACCCACACCCCAGTTTGCTGCCAGAAGCGCCGCTCAGCGCCCCAAAAACAGCCCATTGCCAATAACGCATACTGGTAATTATCAGGGAAGGGCGGGTAAATACTGCGCTGTGATAATCGATGCAAAGCTTCTGCTGAAGTAACAGACAAGCCACCTGCAGCGACAAACTGTTGGTTATCTATAGTTGAATGATGCATTTCGAATTCCTCATGCATATGCTTAAAAATATGCTATGCGCTAAACTAACAGCTTATGCAACACCCGTGTGCAGTTGATGCTAATCAAGCCAAGCGCACGGTCTATTTGTTGCACCGTGCCTTTTGTGCGCAAATTTGCGACAATAGCCTATTAATTTTTAATGGACGCTAATATGACTGCTCTGAAAAATGATCGTTTTCTCCGCGCCCTGCTCAAACAGCCGGTTGATGTCACGCCAGTATGGATGATGCGTCAAGCGGGTCGTTACTTGCCTGAGTACAGAGCCAGCCGCGCCCGCGCCGGTGGTTTTATGGACTTATGCATGAACGCCGAGATCGCTTGCGAAGTTACTTTACAGCCATTGGATCGCTATCCATTAGATGCTGCAATTCTTTTTTCAGATATCTTAACCATCCCAGACGCTATGGGTTTAGGGTTATATTTTGAAACTGGTGAAGGTCCGCGTTTCAGAAAAATCGTCGATACTATGGAAGCCATTGAAGCGCTGCCTATTCCTGATCCAGAAAAAGATCTGGGTTATGTAATGAATGCTGTACGTACCATTCGTAAAGAACTCAATGGACGCGTACCTTTAATTGGTTTTGCCGGTAGCCCCTGGACTTTAGCCACTTATATGGTTGAAGGTGGTTCATCTAAAGATTTCCGTAAGAGTAAAGCATTGCTCTACGATGATCCAAAAGCCATGCACATGCTGCTGGATAAACTCGCGCAGTCAGTCACCAGCTATCTCAATGCACAAATTCTTGCTGGCGCACAAGCGGTACAAATTTTCGACAGCTGGGGCGGCAGTTTGTCGTCAGCGGCTTACCAAGAGTTTTCGCTGGCGTATATGCAGAAAATCGTCAACGGTTTAATCCGCGAGCATGAAGGCCGCCGTGTCCCAGTGATTCTCTTCACCAAAGGTGGCGGTTTATGGCTTGAGTCAATGGCTGATACTGGCGTTGAAGCACTTGGCTTAGACTGGACTTGTGATCTCGGTGTGGCACGTCAGCGTGTCGGTGACAAAGTTGCACTCCAAGGCAACATGGATCCTACCGTTCTATATGCCAACCCTGCAGCGATTGAAAAAGAAGTCGGTCGTATCCTCGAAAGTTACGGTAATGGCCCAGGTCATATTTTTAATCTTGGCCATGGCATCACTCCAGAAGTCAAACCAGAGAATGCTGGAGCATTTATCAATGCGGTGCATGATTTGTCTGCCAAATATCACCAAGGTTAATTCTTCTATGCTGTACCCAATTAAGGCCGCTTTTGCGGCCTTAATTATTTTAAAAAACGTATCCACCGCTCGTTTTATCGCTCAATCAAGCCCTGCATGCCCTGTTCAAATATTCAACTATTGCGCAAAAGTTTTAATAGGTTTGCCTCTATGGCAAATACTGTTATTACTGTCTAAATTATCATTGTTTGAAATAATGCAAAGTAACGCCAAGCTCAACAACCTAAATACACATAGGCAGGCATCTGCGACAGGACATTTTATGCAATCTGCACAGTCTTTGACCCTAGATACAGCAACGGGTTGGCTTAACGGCGCAAAGCATTTACCGTCGGAAAATCATAATGCCAGACCCAACGCTGAAATCTCTTTACTGGTGATCCATAACATCAGCTTGCCACCAGGACAGTATGCTACAGGAATGGTTGAAGCGTTATTTACCAACCAACTGCCTATTGATGCTCATCCTTATTTTACTGACTTAGAAGGTTTAAAAGTATCCGCTCACTTTTTTATCAGTCGTGCAGGCGCTATCACTCAGTTTGTCAGTTGTAAGGATAGGGCATGGCACGCAGGCGTCTCAGCTTTTATGCAGAGGGAAAATTGCAATGATTTCTCACTAGGCATTGAACTTGAAGGAGTTGATGATCAAGCCTATAGCGATGCGCAATATGAAAGTCTCAATCAATTGGTGAGTGAATTAATCAAGCATTATCCACTAATCACCCCAGAACGCATTTGCGGACACAGTGATATCGCCCCAGAGCGTAAAACAGACCCCGGCCCTGCATTTATTTGGCAACGCTTACAGGCCAAACATCGAGGAGAAAGATCATGAGCTTTCTAGTCTTAATGCTAGCTATCCTTATTGAAAAGATGTCGCACTGGCGCAACGCCCTTCAAAAAGATCGGTGGTGGTATGCGCAGCTGCAACGCAGCGCAAAACTTTTACCCAAGCAGCACACCTTAGCCTTATTGCTAGCGTTCAGTTTACCCATCATTGGTTTAGCGCTAACCCTAATGGTTTTAAAATCGCTGCTATACGGCCTGTTATTGATACCAGTGCATTTAGCTGTGGTTCTTTACAGTCTAACCCGCGGCGATGTGCGCACGTCGCTGGGCCCCTTTCGCGATGCTTGGCGTCGGCAAGACACTCATGCAGCAAGTTTAGCAGCGCAGCGTGACCTACTCATTCAATCTGAAGACCCGGAAGGTTTAATTGAAGCAGTACAAAGCCATTTACTGTGGCAAGGTTTCCAAGGTTTCTTTGCAGTGATTTTTTATTACTTGATTGGCGGTCCATTAGCAGCACTGGCTTATCGCCTTCTAGTATTGACCGCTGAACAAGCACAGCAGCCAGCATTAGCGGGTCGTGCAACCCGTATTTTACATATTTTAGATTGGCTGCCCGTGCGTCTACTCAGCGCCAGCTTTGCCCTAATTGGTAACTTCATCCTCGTTAATCGCGCCCTAATGCACAATCTACTGTGCTTGAACGAGCCTGCAGATAGGCTGTTAAACCAAACGGGACGCGCTGCAATTGAAGTTGAAAATGACCTGCGCGGAGAAAAAGGTACTGCCAGTTTGGAGCACATATGGCTTCTTCTCGTACGCTCAGCAGTGCTTTGGTATGCCTGCGTGGCTTTTTGGGCGTTATTTTTTTAAGTCAAAACAGCACATTAAGTGGTCTAAACCCTGTGGAGAAGCCCGCTTAAAACCTCGCTCAAACACTGTGGATAACCTTGGTAAAAAGCCACCTGTGGATAAACTACTCTTTTATCCACAGCTTGTAGACCTCTATGGCACAGCTTGAACACCTGATCAACACAGCTATAAAACTCATTTAAGTTATTGTTTTTAAAAGGTTTATACGACTTATAAACAGAAAATAGGCTGCTTAGTAATAGCAGTAAGAATAAGCTTTATATACATATATATATTTATTCTTATTCAGCAAAGAAGATCAATTTGAGAACGCAACGTAAAAGAGAAAGCAAGAAATTGTAAACAAATGCCATAGATAATTGACCTAAGGCTCCTCTTTCAATAGAATTGCGGGTCTATTTAACGGGGACCACTTCGGGCCCCCTTTTGCCCAAAGAAGTCACCAGGTAGCGAATCATGAAACGTACATTCCAACCAAGCACACTAAAACGCGCTCGTAACCACGGTTTCCGTGCCCGTATGGCAACTAAAGGCGGTCGCGCTGTTATTCAGCGTCGTCGTGCTAAAGGCCGTAAGCGTCTGAGCGCATAATCCAAAGCGAGCACAGCATGAATCTGGCCTTTGGCCGAGAAAAGCGCCTGCTGACTCCTCAGCAGTTTAAAGCTGTCTTTGATTCATCATCAAATAAAGTACCAGGCAAAAATGTCTTGTTACTTGCTCGTGAAAACCAACTCGAACATCCACGTCTCGGGTTGGTTATTGGTAAAAAAAGCGTAAAACTCGCAGTTGAACGCAATAGAATAAAACGCCAAATACGAGAGTCTTTTCGTCACAGTCAAGATATTTTAAATGGCGTAGATATTGTTATTGTTGCCCGTAGGGGTATTGCTGATTTGTCTAATGTTGAGCTTCGACAACAGTTCGATAAAATGTGGAAACGTTTGGCACGCCAACGCCAATCCGCATTACAAATAGCTATTGCTGATTCAGCAGGCACTGCCAATGCGTAAATTGGTGATTTTGCCAATTAAGTTTTATCGCTATGCAATCAGTCCAATGATGGCAAGCCATTGTCGCTTTTACCCCAGTTGTTCGTGTTACGCCATTGAAGCTATTGAGCAACATGGCGCGATACGTGGTGGCTGGTTAGCTATGCGTCGGCTTGGGCGTTGTCATCCTTGGAATGCGGGTGGTTTTGATCCCGTACCTCCTTCCTCTTGTTCATCTTCTTCGGCCGAGTAATTATGGATATCCAACGTACGATCCTACTCGTAGCCTTAGCTGTTGTGTCTTACATGATGGTTCTTCAGTGGAACCAAGACTACGGCCAGGCACCAGTAACTGCTGCAGCAGCAACCTATTCAAGTTCTGCAAATCAACAAACATTAGCCAATCAAATCAATGACGCTCCGAGCGATCCAATGCCGGCAGCCAGTCAAGATGATTTACCTGTTGCCATCAATGAGCCTAATCAAGACCCAACACTGGCCAGTAGTCCGGCTAGTAATGACTTAATCACCGTACAAACAGACGTATTGCAATTATCCATTGATCCTAATGGTGGTGATATTGTTGAGTTAAAACTCAGCCAATACCCTCGCAATGCTTCTACCCCTGATATTCCATTACAATTATTTGAAAACAGTAATGAGCGTGTCTATGTCGCACAAAGTGGTTTAGTAGGCGCTAATGGACCTGATGCTCGTGCCAATGGCCGTCCTCTGTACACCACAAACCAACAGTCATTTACGTTGCAAGATGATCAAAACGAATTGAATGTTGATTTATCTTTTCAAGAAAACGGTATCAGCTACACCAAACGTTTTACTTTTCACCGTGGTTTGAGCAACGACTGTTCAGCGCGTGAAATCAGCCAGCGCAAGCTTGAATGTATCAATCAGCAAGCCTACCAAATTGATTTAACTTACCTTGTAGATAACCAAAGCGACCGTGGGTGGAAAGGTAATTTATTTGCCCAACTCAAGCGTGATGGTCAAGGTGACCCTTCTTCAACCACCGCAACCGGTACTGCAACCTATTTAGGTGCAGCCTTGTGGACACCTGATGAGCCATACAAGAAATTATCCATGAGCAATATGGATGATAAAAAATTTAATCAAGCCATTGACGGTGGTTGGGTTGCTTGGTTGCAGCACTACTTTGTGACTGCATGGGTGGCAAACCCAGAACAAACCAATCAAGTGACAACGCGTAAAGACAGCAAAGGCAACTACATCATTGGTTACACCAGCCCAGCGATGAATATCGCGCCGGGTGAACATGCCCAAGCCAGTGCGATTTTATATGCGGGTCCTAAAATTCAAAGCCATCTCAAGGCTCTTTCTCCAGGTCTTGAGTTAACCGTTGACTACGGTTTCCTTTGGTTTATCGCCCAGCCTATTTTCTGGTTATTGGGTGTTATCCACAGCATTTTAGGCAACTGGGGTTGGTCAATTATTGTTCTGACCATTTTAATTAAGTTGGCATTCTTCCCGCTATCAGCCGCTAGCTACAAATCAATGGCGCGCATGCGTGCTGTTGCTCCGAAAATGGCTGCACTGAAAGAAGAGCATGCCGGTGATCGTCAAAAACTGTCACAAGGCATGATGGAACTGTACAAAAAAGAGAAGATCAACCCGCTCGGTGGTTGCTTACCAATTTTAGTGCAGATGCCAGTCTTCCTTTCCTTGTATTGGGTATTGCTAGAAAGCGTAGAAATGCGTCAAGCACCTTGGATGTTCTGGTTAACAGATTTATCCAGTAAAGACCCATACTTTATTCTGCCAATCATCATGGGCTTGAGTATGTTTGTACAACAACAACTCAATCCAACACCGCCGGATCCAATGCAAGCTAAGGTTATGAAGCTGTTGCCGATTATCTTTACCTTCTTCTTCCTGTGGTTCCCGGCTGGACTGGTACTGTACTGGGTGGTCAACAACCTCCTGTCCATTGGTCAACAATGGTACATTACGCGCAAGATTGAAAAATCAATGGCGGCCGCTAACCCAAGTTAGTCGAACCAACCGAGTTCACAACGCCCCTTTTTAGGGGCGTTGTGCTTTCTGATTACTGTTGAGGAAATCGTTATGCCTATGTCTCGCGACACTATTGCCGCTATTGCTACAGCACAGGGACGCGGCGGAGTAGGGATTGTTCGAGTCTCAGGTCAATTGGTCAAGCAGATTGCCGAACAAATGACTGGCCGTGAATTAAAACCACGCTATGCCCATTACGGTCCTTTTTATGCAGAGCAGCAGGCTTTGGACGAAGGTTTGGCTCTATACTTCGCTGGTCCTAATTCCTTTACCGGTGAAGATGTTCTTGAGTTGCAAGGTCACGGTGGGCCGGTGGTTTTGGACATGTTATTGCAACGCTGCGTCGAACTCGGCGCTCGTTTAGCGCGTCCAGGTGAATTTAGTGAGCGGGCTTTTCTCAACGATAAACTCGATTTAGCCCAAGCTGAAGCCATTGCTGACTTAATTGAAGCCAGTTCAACTCAAGCCGCACGCAATGCTTTACGCTCCTTGCAAGGAGTGTTTTCCAAGCGCGTCAATGCACTGACTGAGCAGTTGATTGCTTTACGTATTTATGTGGAAGCAGCGATTGATTTCCCAGAAGAAGAAATCGACTTTTTAGCCGATGGTCATATCTTACAGCTGCTGATTGCTGTGCAAAAACAACTCAAAGAAGTGGTACGTGAAGCAGGCCAAGGCGCGCTATTGCGTGATGGCATGAGCGTGGTGATTGCTGGCCGACCCAATGCCGGTAAGTCTAGTTTGCTCAACAGTTTAGCTGGTTATGAAGCCGCTATCGTCACTGATATTGAAGGCACGACACGGGATATTTTACGCGAGCATATTCATATTGATGGTATGCCGTTGCACGTCACTGACACTGCAGGTTTACGCAATACAGCCGATCAAGTTGAAAAAATTGGTGTTGAACGCGCACTCAAAGCCATTAATGAAGCTGACCGTATTTTATTAGTTGTGGATGCCAACTCAGCTGAAGCCAATGATCCCTTTGCGTTGTGGCCGGAGTTTTTAGATAGCACACCTAATCCTGAGAAGGTCACACTCATTCGCAATAAAGTCGACCTATCTGGCGAGCCAGTTGAGATGCACAGCAATACAGATGGCCATGTCACGATTAACCTCTGTGCACGCAGTGGTGAGGGCTTGGAGTTGCTGCGTGAGCATCTAAAAAACTGCATGGGCTACAGCCAAACCGCAGAAAGCAGCTTCAGTGCTCGACGTCGCCATTTGGATGCACTTAGACAAGCAGAAAACCATCTAGAAAATGGCTACCAGCAACTGACTCAAGCCAGTGCTGGTGAGTTATTAGCCGAAGATTTACGCATGGCGCAACAAGCGCTGGGCGAAATCACCGGCGAATTTAGCGCCGATGATTTGCTAGGACGAATTTTTTCAAGTTTTTGTATTGGTAAATAAGAATAATTACAGCTGGTTTTTAGCACATCATCTGCGTGATACAGCAAGCTTCAATCCTTGAGGCTTGCTTCATCTCGTCGTTTATTGCGGCTTTCTATAGTGTCAAGACAAGCATTATCAATGCTTACTCCGTGTGTTTTCTATGCTTGTAGCGGTGTATATCACTAGGGTTACGGCCCCTTCGTATTCATTCTTTAACGCAATATCCAAACCTTGTTGCACTTATACAGTTGTTATTGCTGTATTTAGAAAAAAACTCACCCTTAAGCTCTGTGGAGAACCCCAGTTGAGCAGGGTGGATAAGCCGTGTCTAAATCTGTGGATAACGCCAACTGTGGATAAGTCACTGCTTTGTCCACAAGCTTAAAGGGCTTATCCAGCCATCTTATAGGCGCTTACCAACAGCTTTATTTTAAATGCAAGCTATTGAATATAAAGGATTAAATTAAGTTATCAACAAAAAACAGGTTCAGTAGTAATAGCATTAAAAATAAGCTCTATATCTTTCTTCTTTATTTATATCTGTTTAGGTTACCCTTTAGCCAAGAGCACAAAGCAAGCGATGAAACCTTCTGCAAAGCTGCGCAAAAATCTATACTATTGCGCTCTTAGAACTCGTTATCGGAAAAACGTATAGCCGTATTGAAACTGTAGAGTGACGATTCATCACGACTACAGCGCTGAGTTCATCCGTTTTTAGCTTAAATCCTGAGGTGTATGGTGGATTATCCTTCCCGTTTTGATGTGATCGTCATTGGTGGTGGCCACGCCGGTACTGAAGCTGCATTAGCTTCAGCACGGATGGGCGTAAAAACCTTATTGCTGACCCACAACATCGAAACCCTGGGACAGATGAGCTGTAATCCAGCCATTGGTGGCATTGGTAAAAGCCATTTGGTCAGAGAAATTGATGCGCTCGGTGGCGCAATGGCGATTGCAGCAGACCTCAGTGGTATCCAGTTTAGAATTCTCAACAGCCGTAAAGGACCAGCGGTACGTGCTACTCGTGCACAAGCCGACCGTATTCTTTACAAAGCAGCGATTCGTGAAATCTTAGAGCACCAACCCAATCTATGGATTTTCCAACAAGCGGTCGAAGATTTAATTGTAGAAAACGACCATGTACGCGGTGCTGTCACGCAGATGGGCTTACGTTTTCATGCTGATAACGTGGTATTAACCACAGGCACCTTTCTTGGTGGCTTGATCCATATTGGCATGCAGAATTATTCAGGCGGTCGTGCCGGTGATCCACCGGCCAATGCCTTAGCCCAACGTATGCGAGAGTTGCCATTACGCATTGATCGTTTAAAAACCGGTACGCCACCGCGCATTGATGCACGTTCAGTGGATTTTTCAGTAATGACTGAACAACCGGGTGACACGCCATTACCTGTGATGTCATTTTTAGGGCGGCGCGAGCAACATCCTGAGCAGGTGAGTTGCTGGATTACCCATACCAACAGCAAAACCCATGACATCATCGCTAAAAACCTTGATCGCTCACCGATGTATGCCGGTGTAATTGAGGGCATTGGCCCACGTTACTGCCCATCCATCGAAGATAAGATTCACCGTTTTGCTGATAAAGACAGCCATCAAATCTTTTTAGAACCAGAAGGCTTAAAAACCCCTGAGTTGTACCCCAATGGTATTTCCACCTCTTTGCCCTTTGATGTGCAACTGGATCTGGTTCATTCGATTCGCGGAATGGAAAATGCGCATATTATTCGTCCAGGCTATGCCATTGAGTACGATTACTTTGATCCACGCGATTTGAAATACAGTTTAGAAACCAAAGTGATCCAAGGTTTATTTTTTGCTGGACAAATCAACGGTACCACCGGTTACGAAGAAGCCGGTGTACAAGGTTTGTTAGCCGGTAGTAACGCTGCATTGCGTTCACAAGGTAAAGACAGCTGGCACCCGCGCCGTGATGAAGCCTACTTAGGCGTGTTGATAGATGATTTAATCACTCTCGGTGCACAAGAACCCTATCGCATGTTCACTTCACGCGCCGAATACCGTTTGATTTTGCGCGAAGACAACGCTGATATGCGTTTAACCGAAAAAGGCCGCGAAATAGGTTTGGTCGATGACCACCGCTGGTCGGTATTTGAAGCCAAGCGCGAAGCGATTGCGCAAGAAGAACAACGGCTAAAAGACACTTGGGTGCGCCCTGGTACACCATTGGGTGAAGCGGTGATGGCGAAATTTAATACGCCATTGACCCATGAATACAATTTATTGAATTTGCTCGCCCGTCCGGAAGTCAATTATTTGGATTTGGTGGCGGTGACAGGCGGCGGCATCGAAGATGAACTCGTTGCTGAACAGTTGGAAATCAAAACCAAGTATGCCGGTTACCTAGATCGCCAGTTAGACGACATCGCCAAGATGCGTGCTAGCGAAGCGGTGAAGTTACCGATAGATATGGACTATGCGGTGATTTCTGGCTTATCCAAAGAAATTCAACAAAAGCTAACTGCTGGTCGTCCAGAAACTTTAGGCCAAGCATCCCGTATTCCTGGGGTTACTCAAGCCGCCGTTTCATTGTTGATGGTGCATTTGAAAAAGCGCAAAGCCAGCAATAACTTGGAGCAAGCAGATTCATGAGCGTCAGTCCACAGCATGCACAAGAGTTAATTGAGGGTGCGCAGCAGCTTGGTGTGATTTTAACTGAGCAGCAACAACAGCAATTACTGCAGTATTTAGGTTTATTGATTAAGTGGAATAAAGCTTACAACTTAACTGCTGTGCGTAATCCTGACGAAATGGTCTCGCGGCATTTGCTCGACAGTCTTAGTGTTGTTCAGTACGTCGAACAATATGGCAATGATTGGCTGGATGTTGGCAGTGGCGGCGGTATGCCCGGTGTGTCGCTAGCTATTATTTTTCCCGAGCGCAAATTCACTCTGCTGGATTCAAACGGTAAAAAAACACGCTTTTTAACTCAGGTTAAATTGGAGTTAAAGTTGGATAACCTTGAAGTTATCCACAATCGCGTTGAAGCCTTTACCCCTGCAGGTGCATTCTCTGGCATTATCTCGCGAGCATTCAGTTCGTTGGCAGATTTTACCAATTGGACACGTCATCTTGGTGATACAAACAGCCATTGGTTGGCGATGAAAGGCGTGCATCCTGATGATGAGTTGCAGGCATTGCCAGAGGATTTTCGACTCGACAGTTGTCAGATTCTTAAAGTGCCAGGTTGCCAAGGGCAGCGGCATTTATTGATCTTGCAGCGTCAGCAATAACTTAGGAGATAATATGGGCAAGGTCTTGGCAATTGCCAACCAGAAAGGCGGTGTCGGTAAAACCACAACCTGTATTAACTTGGCGGCCTCCTTAGTTGCCACGCGCCGTCATGTGCTGTTGATTGACCTTGATCCACAAGGCAATGCCACCATGGGCAGTGGTATTGATAAACACAGTTTGCAGCATTCCGTGTTAGATGTTTTAACCGGCGATGCTGATTTAATTGATGTCATGCAGTTTTCTGAGCACGGTGGTTATCAGTTATTACCTTCCAACCGTGATTTAACCGCTGCTGAAGTGGTATTGCTGGATTTACCTAATAAAGAGCGACGTTTATTGGATGCTTTGCAGCCCGTACGTGGTAATTATGATTATATTTTGATCGATTGCCCGCCATCTTTAAGCATGCTGACCATTAACGCCTTGGTAGCGGCGGACGGTGTCATTATCCCGATGCAATGTGAATACTTTGCCTTGGAAGGCTTAACCGACTTGATTGGCAGTATCAAACGCATTGCTGCAGAGCTTAATCCTGAACTGCAAATAGAAGGTATTTTACGAACCATGTATGATCCGCGTTTGAGTTTGACCAATGATGTCTCACAGCAGCTAAAAGAGCACTTTGGCGATACGCTGTATGACACGGTCATCCCACGTAACGTGCGTTTAGCCGAAGCACCCAGCCATGGCTTGCCCGTTTTGGCTTACGACAAACAGTCGCGTGGGGCATTAGCTTATTTAGCGCTGGCTGGCGAGTTATCACGCCGCCAGCGCGCCAGTCAGCGTGCTTCAACACGCACATAAGGAATTATTATGGCGGTTAAAAAACGCGGCCTCGGACGAGGACTTGATGAATTACTCGGCAGTGCTACGGCCAATACTTTGCAAGAACAAGCAGTGCAAGCCGATGCCAGTGAGTTGCAGCATCTTAGTTTAAACGCTGTGCAACCTGGTAAATATCAACCACGTGGCGATATGGATCAGGCCAGTCTTGAAGAGTTGGCGCAATCGATCAAAGCACAAGGCGTCATGCAGCCTATCGTGGTGCGCTTAGTTGCTAAAAATACCTATGAAATTATTGCCGGTGAACGGCGCTGGCGCGCAGCAAAACTGGCAGGTTTAAAAACCATCCCAGCATTAGTGCGTGATGTTAGCGATGAAGCCGCGATTGCAATGGCATTGATCGAGAATATTCAGCGTGAAGATTTAAATCCGATTGAAGAGGCTGTTGCTTTGCAACGCCTGCAAAAAGAATTTGAGTTGACCCAGCAAGAAGTGGCCAATGCTGTGGGTAAGTCTCGAGCCAGCGTGGCGAATTTATTACGCTTAACAGGTTTACCCGATGAAGTGAAAACTCTATTGGCGCATGGTGATCTGGAAATGGGACATGCCAGAGCCATATTGGGGCTGCCCGCTGAACAACAAGTTGAGGCAGCGCGACATGTTGTCGCAAAAGCCTTAACAGTGAGACAAACTGAAGCTTTGGTTCGTAATATGCAAGAAGATAAGCCAGCAAAAGAAAAAGCTGCGCCTGATCCTGATGTTAAACGCTTAGAGTTAAAATTAGCCGAACGTTTAGGTACACAAGTACAAATTAAACAGGGTCAAAAAGGTAAAGGCCAACTGGTGATCAGTTATGGCACTCTAGAAGAATTACAGGGTGTTTTAGCGCATATTCGCTAAAAAATCATAGCTGTTGGTCGTAAAGTATGACATGACAGTTGAATGGGCAGCGTTAGCAACCTATACTCTGCGCGCAATTTTGTTGCTATCGGTTTCAAAATAGAAAAATAGCAAAGGAATCAGGCATAACATTGGCGTATCGAAATAAAGTTGCATTTCATCGACAGCCCATGTTTAGCGTAATCATACTGCAGGCTGTGGTTACTGTTTTGAGCGGATTGCTATTTTGGTTATTGCAAGGATGGCAGGCAGCATACTCAGCTTGGTTTGGCGGGTTAACTGCATTGATACCGAACGTGTATTTCACCTACAAAGCATTTCAATACTTTGGTGCGCGTTCCATTGGTGTCATTGTCCAGTCATTTTGGACAGGTGAAATGGGTAAGTTAATTCTTACAGCAGTGCTTTTTGCAGTGCTGTTCTTGGGGGTGAAACCACTGAACGTGCTGGCTGTGTTCGTTGGTTATATTTTGGTGCAGATGACCTCTGCAACATCACTTCTTTTGACGAAAAGCTTTCTAAAGCGTTGAGCGGTTGAGGCATTTATGGCACAAGACTCTGTTGGATATATTCAGCACCACTTACAAAACCTTACCTACGGTAAGTTAGACGGTAAATGGCAGTTTGCAGAAACTGCACAGCAAGCCAGTGACATGGGCTTTATGGCGATCCATGTGGACACCATGGCAATGTCATTGCTGATGGGCTTTATTTTTCTGTTTTTATTCCGTCGTGTGGCTGTTAAAGCCAACGAAGGCGTACCTACAGGATTGCAAGGCTTCGTTGAGGTTGTTGTTGAGTTCGTACAAAATATGGTTCGCGATACCTTTTACGGTCGTAGCGCACTGATTGCTCCATTAGCACTGACCGTTTTCATGTGGATCTTGCTAATGAACAGTTTAAAATGGATTCCAATTGATGTGATTCCAAGTTTGGCAGCAGCAGCAGGCATTCCTTATTTTAAATATGTACCTACCGCTGATCCAAACGCGACGTTTGGTATTTCTATTGGTGTTTTCTTCTTAATTGTGTTTTATAGCATTAAGATTAAAGGCGCCGGTGGTTATGTCAAAGAACTGTCGTTTACTCCTTTTAAACACTGGTCACTGATTCCGTTTAACTTGTTTCTTGAGTTATTGGGTCTATTCACTAAACCATTAAGCCTTGCGCTGCGTCTGTTTGGTAACATGTACGCTGGCGAAGTGGTGTTTATCCTAATTGCGCTACTGCCGTTTTACGTACAGTGGGCGCTTTATGGGCCATGGGCAATCTTCCATATTCTGGTGATTCCTTTACAGGCCTTTATCTTTATGGTGCTGACCATCGTTTACCTGAGCTCAGCCCACGAAGAAAGCCATTGACGCGAAAGCGGGCATTGAACCAAAACCCTTTAACTGTAAACTTGAAAACTTAAAACTCTAGGAGTAACTATGGAAATCGTAATTATCGCTGCCGCCATCATCCTCGGTATGGGCGCATTAGCAACAGGTTTGGGCTTTGCTATCTTAGGTGGCAAATTACTCGAATCAACCGCGCGTCAACCTGAGTTGGCACCACAATTACAAACTAAGACTTTCATCATGGCTGGTTTGCTTGACGCCGTTCCTATGATTGGTGTTGGTATGGCTATGTACCTGATTTTCGTTGTAGCTCCAGGTATGGCAGGCTGATCTAGCGATTTCATCGCGTAGTAAATTTTTACTGCGCGAAGTTATCTTTATGATAAACAACGAAATAGCATGAGGTAGATCAGTGAATATTAATTTGACGCTTATTGGTCAATTGATTGCCTTCGCTATTTTTGTCTGGTTTTGCATGAAGTTTGTATGGCCTCCGATTACCGGTGCCATGGATGCTCGCCAGAAGAAAATTGCTGAAGGTTTAGATGCAGCTGGACGTGCTGAGCGCGATCTAAAGCTTGCTCAAGAAAAAGCGACAGAAATGTTGCGTGACACGAAGAAAACAGCTTTAGAAATTCTTGAAAAAGCGAATAAAACTGCAAGTGAAATCGTTGAAGAAGCAAAGCAAACTGCGCGCACCGAAGGTGACCGCTTGATTGCTAATGCGAAAGCAGAGATTGACCTTGAAGTGAATCGCGTAAAAGAAGAACTTCGTGCACAAGTTTCAGTATTAGCGGTTGCGGGTGCGGAACAAATCCTCGGTTCATCTGTGGATGCAAGCGCTCATAATCAACTGGTCGAACAATTGGCCGCACAACTTTAAGCGAGGCAAGCGATGCTGAATATCAATACGCTTGCTCGACCTTACGCAAAAGCAGCTTATGAGTTTGCTTCGGCTGCAGGTCAAGTTGACGCTTGGTCTGCGATGTTGGCATTCACTGCAGCTGCGGTAACTGAGCCAGCCATTATTAGTGAATTAGCTAACCCTAAACTCACTCGTGAAGGCAAGGTCGCGTTTCTAAAGCAAATGTGCGAAGACAATATCGACGAAACATTCGGCAACTTTCTTCGTGTTCTTGGCGAGAATGGCCGTTTGACTTTACTGCCTACGGTACAAGAGATTTTTGAAGCTGTTAAAGCTGAAGCAAATCGCACCGTAGAAGTTGAAGTACAGTCTGCTTTTGAACTGAGCGCAGAACAACTCCAAACACTGGCTGCCGCCTTATCCAAGCGGCTTGATCGTACCGTTGAACCCAAAGCGACTGTAAATCCCGCTTTAATTGGCGGTTTGCACATTCGTGCTGGTGACTTAGTTATTGACGGTTCGATCCGCGGCAGACTGAATAAGTTAGCCGAAGCGTTGAAATCCTGATTTGAGGGGCATGGCATGCAGCAACTGAATCCTTCCGAGATTAGCGAGATCATCAAGCAGCGTATTGCTAAGCTTGATGTATCTGCGCAAGCCCGTAATGAAGGCACAATCGTCAGCTTGTCTGACGGTATCGTACGTATCCACGGCTTAGCCGATGTAATGTACGGTGAAATGATTGAATTCCCAGGTGGTATTTTTGGTATGGCACTCAACTTGGAGCGTGACTCCGTTGGTGCTGTAATCTTGGGTAGCTTCTTCGGTTTGACCGAAGGTATGAGCGCCAAATGTACAGGACGTATCCTTGAAGTTCCGGTTGGTCCAGAACTGTTAGGCCGCGTTGTTGATGCATTGGGTAATCCAATTGACGGCAAAGGTCCTGTCGAAACCAAATTAACTGATGCAGTTGAGAAAGTTGCACCAGGCGTAATTTGGCGTAAGTCGGTCGATCAACCTGTACAAACAGGTTACAAATCTGTCGATGCGATGATTCCCGTCGGCCGTGGTCAGCGTGAGTTGATCATTGGTGACCGTCAGATTGGTAAAACTGCTCTAGCTATCGATGCCATCATTAACCAAAAAGACAGCGGCATTAAGTGCGTATACGTGGCCATCGGCCAGAAGCAATCAACCATTGCTAACGTAGTACGTAAACTTGAAGAAGCAGGCGCACTGAGCAACACCATCGTGGTTGCTGCAAGCGCATCTGAATCTGCTGCACTGCAATACTTAGCACCCTATTCCGGTTGCACCATGGGTGAATACTTCCGTGATCGTGGTGAAGATGCGTTGATCGTTTACGATGACCTGTCTAAACAAGCTGTTGCGTACCGTCAGATTTCTCTGTTGTTACGTCGTCCGCCAGGACGTGAAGCCTACCCAGGTGACGTGTTCTACCTCCACAGTCGTTTATTGGAGCGTGCATCACGTGTATCTGAAGAGTACGTTGAAGAGTTCACTAAAGGTGCAGTGAAAGGTAAAACCGGTTCTTTAACCGCGCTGCCAATCATTGAAACCCAAGCCGGTGACGTATCAGCGTTCGTACCAACCAACGTAATTTCTATTACTGATGGTCAGATCTTCCTTGAGTCAGCTATGTTTAACTCAGGTATCCGTCCAGCGGTAAACGCCGGTATCTCGGTATCACGTGTTGGTGGTGCAGCTCAGACTAAGATTGTTAAGAAGCTGTCTGGTGGTATTCGTACTGCACTGGCTCAGTACCGTGAATTGGCTGCCTTTGCTCAGTTTGCTTCTGACTTAGATGAAGCAACACGTAAGCAGCTTGAGCATGGTCAACGTGTGACTGAGCTGATGAAGCAGAAACAGTACGCACCAATGTCTATCGCCGATATGTCTGTGTCTTTGTATGCTGCTGAACGTGGCTACTTGGCTGATGTAGAAGTTAATAAAGTGGGTGCTTTCGAGGCAGCCTTGTTGGCCTTCTTCAAACGTGACTACGCTGAATTAATGGCGAAGATCAATGAGAAGGGTGACTTTAATAACGATATCGATGCTTCTATTAAAGAAGGTATCGAGAAGTTTAAGGCCACTCAGAGCTGGTAAGCCGCAGTAGGGGTGTTAAAGCCCCTACTTGCTTAACCTGAAGGGTGACAAATGGCAGGCGCAAAAGAGATTCGCAGTAAAATTGCGAGCATCAAAAGTACGCAAAAGATTACCAGTGCCATGGAAAAAGTGGCGGTCAGTAAAATGCGCAGAGCACAACAGCGCATGAATCTTGGTCGTCCTTATGCAGAGCGAATTCGTCAGGTCATTGGCCATTTAGCTGAAGCCAATGCCGAGTACAAGCATGCATTCATGGTCGAACGTCCGGTTAAACGCGTGGGTTATATCCTCGTGTCGACTGATCGTGGTCTGTGCGGCGGTCTGAACTTTAACCTGTTCAAGACCCTGATTAATAATATGAAGGGCTTACAACAAGATGGCGTTCAAGCAGAGTTCTGCGTGATCGGCAAAAAAGGTGTAAGTTTCTTCCGTAGTTACGGTGGCAACGTCGTTGCAGCAATCACCGATCTCGGTGAGCAACCAGCAATTACTGACTTAATTGGCAGTATTAAAATAATGCTGGATGGCTTCACTGAAGGTCGGCTTGATCGCTTATACATAGTGTCTAACAAGTTTGTGAATACTATGACGCAGAAACCAACAGTTGAGCAGTTAGTGCCACTGGCGGTTGATGCCGGGCTTGAAGGCGATCGTCTTGGCTCTTGGGATTACATTTACGAACCAGGCGCCCAGGAATTACTGGATGCTCTGATCGTTCGTTATATCGAATCTCAGGTCTACCAAGCGGTTGTTGAAAACTCAGCATGCGAACAAGCGGCTCGAATGATTGCGATGAAAAATGCAACTGACAATGCTGGTGACCTTATTGATAACCTACAACTGGTTTACAACAAGGCTCGTCAAGCAGCGATCACTCAAGAAATTTCAGAAATCGTCGGCGGCGCTGCCGCGGTTTAAGAACGGTTCAAATATTCAGAGGAACCAGATATGAGTAGCGGACGTATCGTTCAAATTATCGGCGCCGTCATCGACGTGGAATTCCCACGCGAACAGGTCCCGAACATTTATGACGCACTGTTAGTACAGGGCGTTGAAACTACACTAGAAGTTCAACAGCAGTTGGGCGACGGTGTAGTACGTACTATTGCCATGGGTTCGACCGAAGGTCTAAAACGTGGTCTAGAAGTGGTTAACTCAGGTGGTCCAATTACTGTACCTGTGGGCGTTAAAACCCTCGGTCGTATCATGGACGTGTTGGGTAACCCAATCGACGAAGCCGGTCCAATTGGCGAAGAAGAGCGTTGGGGTATTCACCGCGCGGCACCTTCTTATGCAGAACAAGCGGGCGGCAACGAAGTTCTAGAAACAGGTATTAAGGTTATTGACCTTATTTGCCCGTTCTCTAAAGGTGGTAAAGTTGGTCTGTTCGGTGGTGCCGGTGTTGGTAAAACCGTAAACATGATGGAACTGATCCGTAACATTGCGATCGAGCACAGCGGTTACTCAGTATTCGCTGGTGTTGGTGAGCGTACTCGTGAAGGTAACGACTTCTATCACGAGATGAAAGACTCCAACGTTCTCGATAAAGTAGCGCTGGTTTACGGTCAAATGAACGAGCCACCAGGTAACCGTTTACGCGTTGCTTTGACGGGTTTGACCATGGCTGAAAAATTCCGTGACGAAGGCCGTGACGTACTGTTGTTTATTGACAACATTTACCGTTACACCTTGGCCGGTACTGAAGTATCTGCACTGTTAGGCCGTATGCCTTCAGCGGTAGGTTACCAGCCAACATTAGCTGAAGAAATGGGTGTTCTGCAAGAGCGTATTACCTCGACTAAGTCAGGCTCTATTACTTCAATTCAAGCCGTTTACGTACCTGCGGATGACTTAACTGACCCATCCCCAGCCACTACCTTTGCGCACTTGGATGCCACCGTTGTTCTGTCACGTGACATTGCATCTTTGGGTATCTACCCGGCAATTGACCCACTGGACTCAACCTCACGTCAGCTTGATGCCGCGATTATCGGTCAAGAGCATTATGACTGTGCTCGTGGTGTTCAGTATGTATTGCAACGTTACACCGAGCTGAAAGATATCATTGCGATTCTAGGTATGGACGAGCTGTCTGAAGAAGATAAGCAGTTAGTATCTCGTGCTCGTAAAATCCAGCGCTTCCTGTCTCAGCCATTCTTCGTGGCCGAGGTATTCACCGGTTCGCCAGGTAAATACGTATCGCTGAAAGAAACCATCCGTGGTTTCCAAGGTATTTTGAACGGTGACTACGATGACATGCCAGAACAAGCGTTCTACATGGTGGGTAGCATCGACGAAGCCGTGGAAAAAGCGAACAAAATGTAATTTGTGAACCTTAATGGTGAGCAATATGGCAGCGGATGCATAGGTATCCGCTCCGCCTAAAAACTGAGGCGATTTATATGGCCAGCAGAACAGTCCAATGTGACATTGTTAGTGCAGAAGAAGAGTTGTTCTCGGGTCGGGTTGAAATGGTCGTCGCTCATGGTCACATGGGTGATTTGGGTATTTTGCCTGGTCACACACCACTCATCTCTACAATCAAGCCGGGCCCTGTCCGGGTGATTAAGCAGGGTGGCACAGAAGAGGTGTATTACATCTCTGGTGGTTTTATCGAGGTACAGCCATACATGGTTAAGGTTTTAGCAGATACGGCAATCCGTGCTGCTGACCTTGATGAAGCTGCAGCCCTTGAAGCGAAAAAAGCTGCTGAGCAAGAACTTCAGAATCAATCAGCTGATTTTGAATATGCAGCAGCAGCGATTCGTCTAGCAGAAGCGGCAGCGCAACTGCGTACTATCAGCGAACTACGTAAAAATATTCGCCGATAAGTGAATCGAGCTTCATCGTAACACTGAAAAAGGGTAGCCTAAGGCTGCCCTTTTTTATTGCTTATTTTTCAGATTTTAAGCGCCATTCAATTTTTTATTTAGGATGTATAGCATGTCGCTGGATATTGTTATTCTCGCCGCAGGCCAAGGTACGCGTATGCGTTCGGCCTTACCCAAAGTACTGCACCCAATAGCGGGTCAATCAATGTTGGCGCATGTGCTGCAAACTGCGCGCAGTTTAAAACCTGCCAGCATTCAAGTGGTAATTGGCCATGGTGCCGAATTGGTCCGAGAACAATTGGCTGCTGCTGATGTGAGTTTTGTCGTGCAGAGCGAGCAATTGGGTACAGGTCATGCCGTTGCTCAAGCCATTCCTCACTTAAAGGCTGAGAACACCTTAGTGTTGTACGGTGATGTGCCTTTGATTGAAAGCGCGACGTTAGAAAGTTTGCTGACCCACTTAAGTGCCGACAGCATGGCATTGCTGACTGTTAATTTGGCTAATCCAGCGGGTTATGGTCGCATTGTCCGCAATCAAGCAAAAGCCGTTCAGGCCATTGTTGAGCATAAAGATGCCAGTCCAGAGCAGCTGAAAATCTGTGAAGGCAATACCGGTATTCTGGCGGCACCTCGCCAGCGTTTAATTGATTGGCTCGGTCGACTCTCCAACAGCAACGCGCAGGGTGAGTATTACCTCACCGATATTATCGCGATGGCGGTAGCCGATGGTTTGCGCGTCGCTACTGAAACGGCCAGCGATGCCATGGAAGTGCAGGGTGCCAATGACCGCTTACAGCTCTCGGAGTTGGAGCGTCATTATCAACAACGGGCAGCGCGTCGTTTGATGGCACAAGGCGTGACTCTGCTTGATCCTGCGCGCTTTGATCTGCGTGGTGAGGTCAGTGTCGGTCGTGATGTAGTTATTGATATCAATGTGATCTTAGAAGGCAAGGTTGAGATCGCTGATAATGTCTCAATTGGTCCGAACTGCGTGATTAAAGATTCTATTTTGCGCGCAGGCGCGGTGATTAAAGCCAACAGTCACCTAGAAGGTGCTGATGTCGGTGAAGGCGCTGATTGCGGCCCATTTGCGCGCTTACGCCCAGGCACAGTATTGGCTGCACGCGCCCATGTGGGTAACTTTGTTGAGCTTAAAAATACGCGCTTAGGTGAAGCTGCGAAAGCTGGGCATCTGACCTATTTAGGTGACAGTGAAATCGGTGCACGCAGCAATATCGGCGCAGGCACTATTACTTGTAATTATGATGGTGCTAATAAGTTTAAGACGATAATGGGCGAAGATGTCTTTATCGGTTCCAACAGTTCATTGGTTGCGCCGCTCAACTTAGGCGATGGCTCGACCACGGGTGCCGGCTCGACTATTACGACAGATGTGCCCGCACACGCTTTGGCGGTAGGGCGTGGACGTCAGCGTAATTTAGAAAACTGGCCGCGACCGAAAAAGCGCTGAGTGGATTGATCGACAATTAAAGCTGCTTCTCGCTCTGTGCGTTAAGCAGCTTTTTATTTGCCCAGTCGATTATTGAAAAGAAGAATTAAAGATTTGATTTTTAATTGAGATTTGCTGGTTCATGGTCCAGAAATCATAGAGCACACCAATTAAGAAGAAGCCGCCTGTGCACAGGTACAAAATCCCCGTGATCCATTTGCCTTGATACATGCGGTGTACACCGAATACACCCAAAAATGTTAGCAGTATCCATGCAACGTTGTAATCAATGCGACCGGTGTGAAAACGCATGCTGGCTTGTCGGTCCATACCGGGGATTAAAAATAAATCAATGATCCAGCCAATACCCAATAATCCCAAAGTAAAAAACCAGATGGTGCCAGTCACTGGTTTGCCATAGTAGAAACGGTGCGAACCTAAGAAGCCAAAAATCCAAAGTAAATAACCCATGACTGGGGTATGGCTGTCTGTGCTGTAATGCATAATACAATCCTTGCTGTGTACCGTAGCTCATAGGACTGAAGCCTGATGAAATAGTTGCGTGTTTATTCATCAGCAAGTGGGTTAGGTTGTTTCAGTACCCTGCTCGAGCAACGGCTTGGAGATCATGTAATAATTTCTTGTGTGGCCAGAGCTAAAAACTGCAGTAAAGAGTGCATTGCTGCGAGTAATAACAACAAGGCTGCTGAAAGAGTACCGTCAACAAAGTATTGTGCGCCACTGTATAACGTCTAAGTGGGCAATTTTAAGATAATTGAAAATAGGTTGAGTATGAAGTTTCCAGTGTGGTTATGCGCCGTTGTATTGTTGACCGGCTGTTCAGGCCTAAAATTTGATGACAGTTATCAGTCGATTGGTCACGACAGTCGTGTTCAGTTTATTGTCCTGCATTACACTTCCAGTGATTTGCCGCGGTCCTTGGATTTATTAAGTGGGAAAAACGTCAGCAGCCATTATCTGATTGCTGAGCAACCGGCGGCGATTTACCGCTTAGTCGATGAAAACCGCCGGGCTTGGCATGCGGGTCACAGCCAGTGGAATGGACGTACTTGGCTGAACTCCAGTTCAATCGGTATTGAAATGGTTAATCAGGGTTATAGCGACACACCTGCAGGGCGAGTATGGCAACCTTGGAGTGCCGAGCAAATTGATGCTTTGGTAGTGCTGCTCAAAGACATTATGCACAGACATGGCTTAACGGCTGGCAGTGTGGTCGGCCACAGTGATATTGCACCACAGCGTAAAGTTGATCCAGGTCCTGCTTTTCCATGGCAGCGTCTTGCGCAAGAGGGCTTAATTCACTGGCCTGACCCAGACGCGGTAGCGCTGCATTTAACTGTGTTTACTCAGCAGCTGCCTTCGATTGCTTGGTATCAAGAGCATTTGGCTAAAATTGGTTACGCCGTACCTGAGCATGGTGAGCTGGATGAAGCAACGCGCAATGTTCTTGCTGCTTTTCAAATGAAGTACCGACCAGATGTTTATGACGGTGAGCCAGATGCGCAAACAGCAGCCATGTTGTTAGCTCTGACCACACAAATGAGCCGTTAATCCTAGGAGCACCTTGCATGTTAAATGGCTTATGGCTGAGTTTCTTTATCGTTGCCAGTATTGCTGGGTTGGTGCGCTGGTTCGGTGGTGATCCGGGTGTGTGGGCGGCGATGGTCGAAAGCCTGTTTAATATGGCTAAGCTGTCGGTCGATGTCATGCTGCTGCTGTTTGGAACCCTGACCTTGTGGTTGGGCTTTCTGAAGATTGCTGAAAAAGCCGGCTTAGTCGATCTCTTGGCCAGATTGCTCGGGCCGTTGTTTGCCAAACTGATGCCAGAGGTGCCGCGCGGACATCCGGCATTGGGTTTAATTACCTTAAACTTTGCTGCCAATGGCTTGGGCTTAGATAATGCCGCCACGCCCATTGGCCTTAAAGCCATGCGCGCCTTGCAAGAGATCAATCCTTCGGCGACCACTGCCAGTAATGCGCAGATACTCTTCTTGGTTTTGAATGCTTCATCGTTAACCTTGCTGCCGGTCACCATCTTTATGTATCGAGCCCAGCAAGGCGCAGCGGATCCCACCCTAGTGTTTTTGCCGATCTTATTAGCCACCAGCGCATCGAGTTTAGTTGGATTGTTATCCGTAGCCTTTATGCAGCGCTTACGGATTTGGCACCCAGTGGTTTTAGCCTACCTCATCCCTTGTGCGTTGCTACTCGGTTTGTTTATGGCGCTATTAGGCAGCTTAAGTGCAACCGCATTGGCGAGTTTATCGTCTTTGCTGGGCAATCTAACTCTGTTTGGCATCATTATGAGTTTTCTAGTCTTAGGCATGATCCGCAAGGTACCGGTCTATGAAACCTTTGTTGAAGGCGCTAAAGAAGGTTTTCAGGTCGCTAAAGAGTTACTGCCGTACTTAATCGCTATGTTATGTGCTGTTGGCGTGTTGCGCGCATCGGGTGCGCTTGAGTTTGGTTTAGATGGCATTCGTTGGTTAGTCGATTGGCTGCAATGGGATTCACGCTTTGTTGACGCGCTGCCCACCGCGATGGTTAAACCATTCTCCGGTAGTGCAGCGCGGGCGATGTTAATCGAAACCATGCAAAGTCAGGGCGTGGATAGTTTCCCAGCGTTGGTCGCTGCGACCATTCAAGGCAGTACTGAAACCACTTTCTATGTCTTAGCCGTGTATTTCGGTGCGGTGGGTATTCAGCGTGCGCGTCATGCTGTGGGTTGCGCACTGCTGGCTGAGTTGGCTGGTGTAATTGCGGCAATCAGTGTTTGTTATTGGTTTTTTGGTTGATAGCTATATAGAGGAGAGTGGCGATGTGGCTGAAACCTATATGTAGTGCAGCGGTATTAGTTACCTGTAATGCTTGTGCGACACCACTTCCTGAGTATGATCCAAGTATGGCGTGGATTGATGTGCTGTCACAGGCAGGGCATAGGCTTTCAGCGCAACGTATGGATGGCAATAAGGTTACCGATGCGCGTTACTTTCAAGTCAGTGCCGGTGAGCATCAACTGCAAGTGCGCTTAACCTATGAGCGTGGTGGTAGTAATACTGTTGACAGTCAGCGTCGATGCCTAGTCGATATTGCCTATCCAGAATTTGCAGCTGCCCAGCGTTACAGTATTCGCGCCCTGGCAAAAGGCTGGACAGTTAGAGCGTGGTTGTATGACAGCGCTGGGCAGCGCATTATTGAAAGCAAGCCAGTACGATGTGGCTCGCAATATTGAGTGATTTGAACAAAGTTAATCTATTTTCACTTTAGCCCTTTACAGCTTCTTTAAAGCGTGTAGAATGCGCACCTCGTTAGGCAAACACAGCAACACAGCTTAACGTAACAAGTTGATTTTTAAGGAAATAAGTTAAAAATTAAGCTTGACAGATACTTAGGAGGATGTAGAATACGCCTCC
>JBLWZG010000017.1:0-54925 GCA_048266525.1 Pseudomonas sp. | reverse complement strand
CGCAGTGATGCGCAAAATGCTGACAGGTATCTGGGCGTGCCTGCAAACAAACACACCCTTTGATTCTTCAAAATTATTCAGCGAAGAGCATAAAAAAGCTTGCGCTTGAACAGAGTATCTACGGTTGGGCTCTGTTGCGTCAAAGTCCCGTAGGAGCGGGCCACGCCCGCGAACAGTGCTACCAAACCCCTGCAGAAACAGCTCATATCCGCGATTGCGGGGGTTATGTCTTATCAAGTGCGTCTGTATTGTACTGCTGTTGTTGCCAAAGTCTGGCGTAGTAGCCGTCGTGGGCTAGTAGTTCGTTGTGGCTGCCGCTTTCGACAATCTCGCCTTGCTCCATCACCAAAATGGTATTTGCATCGCGGATTGTGGATAAACGGTGGGCTATCACTAGAGTGGTGCGTTGGCGACTGACTTCGTTAAGCGCGTCGAGGATCACTTGTTCTGAGATGGAGTCGAGCGACGAAGTGGCTTCATCAAGAATCAGCAGTGGTGGGTTTTTCAGCAGTACGCGAGCGATGGCAACTCGCTGTTTTTCACCGCCAGAGAGCTTTAAACCGCGCTCGCCAACTTTAGTGTCATAACCATCAGGCAAACTATTAATAAAATCATCCAAGTGCGCCTGGCGAGCTGCGTGCTTAACTTCCGCTTCGCTGGCGCTCGGGCGACCGTAGGCCAGGTTGTTGTAAATGGTATCGTTGAATAGCACGGTGTCTTGCGGCACCACGCCAATGGCAGTGCGCAGGCTGTCTTGGCTGATGTGGCGGATATCTTGACCATCAATGCTGATGCTGCCGCTGTTGATATCAAAAAAACGAAACAATAGACGGGCTAACGTCGATTTGCCTGCGCCACTAGCACCCACTACAGCGAGAGTATGGCCTGCTGGGATGATAAAACTCACACCTTTTAAAATGGCTCGATCAGGGCGGTAGCTGAAGTGCACATCGCGGAACGCTATTTCGCCCTTACTCACCGTTAGGGATTTCGCATCAGGCACATCTGCAATGGCAGGTTTGTCGCCTAACAGGCCGAATAGACGTTCCACGTTCACCAATGACTGGCGGATTTCACGGTAGACAAAGCCCAGCGCATTCAGCGGAATAAACAGTTGAATCAGGTAGGCGTTGACCATGGTGAAGTCACCTAAGGTCATCTGTCCGCTGGCCACTTCGCGCACGGCCATGGTCATAATGACAATCAGCGAGACGCCAATAATAAAGGCCTGGCCAGTGTTGAGCGCCGCCATGGATAAGCGGTTTTTTAGGCGTGCCTGCTCCCACAGCTCTAGACCGTTGTCATACTGCTCGGCCTCATAGCCTTCGTTGTTGAAGTATTTGACCGTTTCATAGTTGAGTAGGCTGTCGATCGCGCGCGAGTTCGACTCATTATCACGGTTGTTGGCTTCGCGCAGAAAGCTGGTGCGCCACTCGGTGACGCGGATGGAAAAGATTACGTAAATCACCACTGACACCAAGATGGCCACGACATAGCTGACGTTGAAAGCCACCAATAAAATGCCGGTGACCATGACGATTTCTAGCAGGGTTGGGACGATATTGAACAAGGTGAAGCGCAGCAGGAAACTGATGCCATTGGTGCCGCGTTCGATGTCACGGGCGAGGCCTCCGGTTTTGCGATCCAGATGAAAGGCCAGTTCGCGGTTGTGTAGGTGACGAAACACCCGCAGCGATACGCGGCGCATGGCGCGTTCGGCGACGCGGGCAAAGATGGCGTCGCGCATCTCACTGAACAATGTGCTACCAAAACGTAGCGCACCGTAGGTCACAACCAATACCAGCGGGATCCATAACAGCATCTCCGCGCCGCGGTTTTGGTCGAGATAGTCGATAATATATTTGAGCGCAATGGGGGTTGCTACGGTGGCTATTTTAGCAAGAATCAGCATGCCCATAGCTAACACGACTCGGCCTCGGAACTCAGTCAGATAAGGCCATAGACCGGCGATGATTTTCCAGTTGGTTTTGTGCTGGGTAGGGTAGTTACTATCGGAAGAGGGGCGCACAGATGTTCCTTTATCGGTTACAAAACAACGAGGCGTATGACAAGACGCGTGGGCGCTGATGTGAGCAGCAAGGGTTGAGTTTACCTTAGCGCTATTCAATAAGGGCACTCTCTACGTTGAGTATGAAGGTAAATGCTCAGATGCTGTGTTGTGCGAGTGTTTCTAACTTGGAGTTCCAGGTGTTTCTGTCTGGGAGCGCGGGCGGCTCGCCCGCAACACTCTGTTTTATAAACACACCTGTATGAGCTGGCCATGCCAGCGACCTGCAGACTTTGCTTATTGTTCAAAGCGGTTTACGTATTGGCAGTGCGAGCTGTACTGATCTGTTTTTCCCTCAGCAAGACATCCTGTCTCGATTCGAGCGCTGCGCCATCCATGGCTACGCTTGTCACAGACCCAGTACAGCTCGCTTTGACCTTTTGTGTTGTTCGTTAGATGTGTGCATATCTCTATTGTTTTGCGTAGGTATCGTTTGCGTTTGCACTATCTGGGAGCGCGGGCGGCTCGCCCGCAACACTCTGTTTGATAAACACTTCTGTATCAGCAAGCATGATGTGGCTTTAGTGATCGCGATCGCAGTCATGGACTGCTCATACAGAAACAGCGCTATTTAGCGCAGTACGACAAACTTAAATATCTACCGCCAGCTTGGGTTGTTAGGCTTTTGCGGGCGGGCCGCCCGCGCTCCCAAGTGCAGTCCGGCAAAGCCTAGAAAGCAAAATGTGCCCTAACCACAGAACGACTGTGGGCTAGGACACATAGGATGATAGCTGTAAAAAACTATGACTTAAGCCAACATGCCGCCATCGACAGTCAAGGTTGTACCTGTGGTGTAGATGGAGGCATCGCTGGCGAGGTAGAGTACGGCGCCGGCCATTTCGCCTGGGTCGGCCACGCGCTTGAGTGGGATGATTTGCAGGGCATGCTTCAAGATGGCCTCATTAGAAGTCAGGGCTGAAGCAAATTTGGTATCGGTTAAACCTGGCAGCAGTGCATTGCAGCGAATGCCAAACGGCGCGCAATCTTTGGCAAACGCTTTGGTCATGCTGATCACCGCAGCTTTCGTTACTGAGTAAATACCTTGCATGAGTGCTGGCGATACACCATTGACCGAGGCGACGTTAATAATGCTACCGCCGCCATGTTCACGCATTAATTTGCCAGCTTCGACTGACATAAAGAAATAACCACGAATATTTACATCAACGGTTTTCTGGAATGCACCCAGATCGGTGTCTAAAATATTCCCGAAGTGCGGGTTCGCCGCGGCGTTATTCACTAAAATATCCAGACGGCCAAACTGCTCACGAATCTGCGCAAACACAGCACTGATTTGCTCCATTTCGCCAATATGGCAAGCCATCACAGTCGCTTGGCCACCCGCAGCGGTAATCGCATCAGCAACGGCTTGGCAGCCTTCGATACGGCGGCTGGATAGAATCACATGCGCGCCTTGTTGCGCTAATAATTGCGCGATCGCAGCACCGATGCCGCGGCTGGCACCGGAAACAAAAGCGATTTTTCCGTCGAGATCAAAGAGTGTGGTTTTAGACATGGTTTTCCCCTTTAGGAATGGCGTTACAGGGTTGATTTTCTTATGACGTTAAGCGCCATCTGTTCTAACAAAGCATTGAGCTGCACAAAAGGTGCAAAGCGTTTGTCTTTGGTTTGTCCGTGATAAAAACGGTAGTAAATCTGCTGCACAATACCGGCTAAGCGGAATAAGCCGTAGGTGTAATAAAAATCAAAATTCGGGATTTCAATACCGGCTTTTTTAGCGTAGTAATCAACAAACTCTTGACGGGTCAGCATGCCCGGCGCATTGCTGGGCTGGCGACGCATCATCTGAACTGGCGCTGGGTCTGCGGCTTCAATCCAATAGGCTAGGGTGTTGCCTAAGTCCATTAATGGGTCGCCAATGGTGGCCATTTCCCAATCCAATACACCAATGATTTGCATAGGGTTGTCAGAGTTAAGAATCACATTGTCAAAGCGGTAATCGTTATGAATGATCCCAGGCTGCGGATGATCGGCAGGCATCTTTTCATTGAGCCAGGCTTTTACCTCAGTCCATAGCGGTGCGTCAGGGGTTAGGGCCTTTTCATAACGATCGCTCCAACCGCTGATCTGTCGCTCCACATAACCTTCAGGTTTGCCCAGTTCTGCAAGGCCACAGGCTAGATAATCGACTTGATGCAATTCAACCATTTTGTCGATGAAACTTTCACACAGTGCTTTAGTTTTGTCTGCCGTTAAATTTAACTCAGCAGGAATTTCCGAGCGTAAAATGGTGCCTTCCACGCGCTGCATCACATAAAACTCATCACCAATCACTGACGGGTTAGTGCAGTGCACATAGGCTTTGGGGCAGTATGGAAAGCCCTCATTGAGTCGGTTCAGAATTAAAAACTCGCGACCCATATCGTGAGCTGACTTGGCTTTTTTACCCAAAGGTGGCCGACGCAGGACTAAGTCCTGTTCAGGGTAGGACAATAAATAGGTGAGGTTTGAAGCACCACCGGGAAACTGACGAATACTGGGTTCGCCGGTTAAATGCGGTAAATACGCCCTGAGGTAGCGAGCAATCACGACAGGATCAAGCTCTTCACCTTCACGTGCTTGGATGGTTTGGTCAGTCAGTGTCATATCTAGCCCTTATCTTTATTAAATGGCTGGGTAGAGTTCATAGGTTAATCTCATCGTAATCTAATGCTCGAGCTGTTGATCCTCAAGCGCTATCGAGGGTTTATAGTTTTGAGTGTTGATGCTTTATAGGTTTGGTTTATGGTTAAGCTCAGACCTTGAGCTCCAACCAAATGGGGGTGTGATCAGACGGTTTCTCCATGGCGCGTAACTCGTAGTCAATCCCAGCATTGAGTAGACGTGGCTTTAATGCTGGACTGACCATAATTAAGTCGATGCGTAAACCGCGTTTGGGTTGGTCTTCAAAGCCGCGGCTACGGTAATCAAACCAACTGAATTGATCGTCCACTGTTGGATGCAGATAACGGAAGCTATCGATCAGCCCCCAGCCCTTGAGTTTTTGTAGCCATTCACGTTCCACAGGCTGAAAGCTGCATTTGCCGGTTTTTAACCAGCGCTGCGCATTGTGTTCACCAATGCCAATGTCACAGTTTTCCGGCGAAATATTAAAATCACCCATCACCACCAACAGGTCTTCTTGAGTAAAGCGGGTTTCAATCAGGTTCTGTAAATCGAGATAAAATTTGACTTTGCCTGGGAATTTAGTCGGATGGCTAATATTTTCACCTTGTGGAAAATAGCCATTCATCACAGTGATTGGTGTGCCATTGCTATCCGCAAACACACCCCAAATAAAGCGCCGCTGGGCGTCATCTTCGTCGGTAGGGAAACCTTTATGGATGGCTAAAGGCTGTAAACGTGATAGAAGTGCCACACCGTAATGGCCTTTCTGGCCGTGATAGTAAACCTCATAGCCTAAATCGCGTATCATCTGTTCTGGAAACTGTTCATCCGCCACTTTAATTTCTTGTAAGCCGATGACGTCAGGCTGATGTCTGTTAATTAATTCAGCTAATTGGTGCGGACGCGCGCGTAGGCCATTGATATTAAAAGAAATAAGTTTCATAAAAAGCCTTAATCAATTGAAAAGTAAAAATAGAGTTAGTCACAGTGTTTTGTTAAGGATAGCTAAATGCAAGGACAAGGGCGATTTGCGGTTTCAGTTGCTTGGTTGTTAATGTACTGATTATTGTCAAATATCACCCAGTAGTGATGAAACTGAGCGCTGCATGCAGAAATTAAATTTACGACAACTGATTTTGCTATTAACGGTATCCACAGGATTACTGATTTTAGCCAATACTTTTTACACCAGTTATCACACACAGAAAGCCCTACTGATTGAGCAAACCCTCGAAACCAATCATGCCTATGCGTCTAAACTGGCCAGTAATATTGAAGACTTTTTAGTCTCAGTGCAGCATCAGCTTGAGTTTGCTGCACAAGATGTCCTGTTAAGTCAGCACAATCCAGATCAACTTGCACACATTGTTAAGCGCTTAGCCGAGCAAACCAATAGTTTTAACTCAGTTTTAATTGTTGAGGCCGATGGCACAGTAGTCGCAGTGTCGCAGAATTTACAGCAATTAATGGGCGGTAAACTGCGCAGCGAAGGTTCAATACAGGCACTCAAAGAGCGCCAGCCGTTAATCAGTCAACCCTTTAAGTCGGTCGCCAAAACCGATCGTTCTGTTGTGTTTATTTCCCATCCGGTGTTTGACGCGCAAGGTACGTATTTAGGCTTTGTTGGCGGTTCTATTTATTTAAATGAACAAAGCATATTACATTCATTACTGGGCCAGCATTATCACGCCGATGGCTCATTTATCTATGCGGTTAACCGGGATGCACGCCTGATTTACCATCAAGATAGCTACCGTGTTGGTGAGTTGGTGAGTGACAATCAAGTGGTCAAAAATGTGATTGCTGGCCAGTCAGGCAGTATGCAGTTGATCAACACTGTAGGGATTGAAATGCTCGCCGGTTATGCCTATGTGCCAAGCTCGGGTTGGGGCGTTGTGACTCAACGTTCTTTAAAGGCTACTTTGGCCACGATGAATGATCAGATGCTGTCGGTGGCCAAGTACAGTTTTCCTTTTTTTGTTTTGATTATGACCTTTGTTTGGATGATTTCACTCTGGATTTCTAGACCCTTGTGGCAGCTGGCGCGCAATGCTGAATATATTGATCAACCGAATGCCAAAGTGGATATTTCTGGTGTATCAATTTGGTACTTTGAGGCAGCGCAACTTAAACGTGCCATGTTGCGTGGCTTGGCTGGTTTGAATAAAAAAATCGGTAAATTAAACTTAGAAAACATCACCGATCCGCTAACACAGTTGGTTAATCGTCGCGGTATGCAGATGGCATTAGAAGAGTGGGAGCAAGCAGAGCAACCTTTCTCTGTGATTATGTGCGATATCGATCACTTTAAGAGGATCAATGATGAGTATGGCCATGATGCAGGTGATGATGTTTTACAGTTTCTTGCCCAGCATATGCGTCAGTCATCACGTTCTGATGACATCATCTGCCGTATTGGTGGTGAAGAGTTTGTTATCTTGTTACCAAAGGTGGACACCAATATCGCGCTGAATACGGCTGAGCGTTTGCGTCAGCGCATTGCGGGTGATATTTGTGCAAGTGTTGGCAAACCAACAACTATGTCATTCGGGGTAAGTAGCTGGCCTCGTGGGCAGGCGAGTATTGCCGATGTGATGAAACAGGCGGATCTGGCACTCTATGCAGCGAAAAAAGCGGGGCGTAATCGTGTATTTAACAGTCAAGATCTTCCTGGATCACAGTGATCAATTGATGCGCACAGTCCAAGTGAAGTCTTTCGTACTGAAGTGCGATGATGCCTGTTAACTTGTTAGCCTTAGCGCGCCGCTTTAGCCTGATTTGCCTATTGATGTTGCTGATCGGGCCGTTGGCTGCGGCAGGCCGCGTTGAGGTGACGGTCAGCCCCAAAAGCAGTGCTTTAAAGAAAAATATTGAAGCCTATATTGCTAACCTTGCCCAGGGTGATCTCAAGTCATTGCAAGCGGCTCGGCGTGCAGTGCTGCAGCAAACCCAAAAAGCCAGTCAGGCCCTCGGCTACTACCAAACCCAGATTGCCGTGCGCATTACTGAAGGTGATGAGCCGGTGTTGCATGTGGAGGTTGAGCGTGGCGATCCAGTGCGCCTGCGCACTGTGAATATTCAAGTCAGTGGTGAGGCCGCCGAGTTGCCCGCTTTTGCTGTACCAGATGATAAGCGCTTAGAGGTTGGTGCGCGTCTTGATCACAGCGCCTATGACGATCTAAAAAGCATGTTGCAAAATCAGGCACTGCGCTTTGGCTTTTTTGCCGCCGAGTTTACCCAAAGTGAAATCCTGATTGATCCACAAATTGGCACCGCCGATATCACATTGTTGTTTGCCAGTGGTCCGCGTTATCGCTTAGGTGAAGTGCGCTTTTCTGAGCAGGCAAAAATTGATCAAGCCTTGCTTGAACGCTTATTACCCTTTACTCCGGGTACGCCCTACAATTCGGCGCTGGTAGCTAAACTCAGTCAAAACTTGCAGTCCACTGGGTACTTTGAGCAGGTGCGTGTTGATGCAGTCGGTACAGCGGATGGTCCGCTAGAAATTCCAGTTGAGGTGAGTTTAGAGGCAATTAAACCGCGCACCTTGAGTTTAGGTTTAGGTTTTTCGACTGACGTCGGGCCGCGTGGGCGTTTTGGCTGGGAACGTCATCGGGTCAACTCGCTCGGGCATAAACTGGGTTTTGACAGTGAACTATCTAAACCACGGCAAAATATATCGACTTGGTATCAAATTCCGTTGGCCGCGCCTTTAACCGATTATGTTCGCCTAGCAACCGGTTATCAGCGTGAAGAGTTGGTGGATGCTGAGAGTCGCTTAATCAATCTTGGTGTGCAATGGCATGCGCGTTTACCCAGTGAGTGGCTCAGAGTGGTGTCGCTGCGCTGGGAGCAAGAGGATTATGATTTCGGTCGAAACGGTAAAAGTGGTCGCAGCAGCTTTTTAATGCCCGGTTTGGGTTATTCGGTGTTGCGCAGTGATTCGCCTTTAGATCCCAGTCAAGGTTACCGTTTACAGTGGGATGTGCGCGGCGCTAAACAAGACTTTATTGCCGATGCCGATGTGCTGCATGTCACTGGTTTAGCGCGAGGGCTAGTGACCTTAGCGGATAAACACCGTGTGCTGGGCCGTGCGCAAATCGGCGCGATCGGTACTAATAATTATTCTAGAGTACCGCCATCTCTGCGCTTTTTTGCCGGTGGTGACCAAAGCGTGCGCGGCTATGATTATCAGACGTTATCGCCACGCGATGATCAGGATAATCGTGAAGGTGGCCGCTATATGTTTGCTGGCAGCCTTGAGTACCAATACAGCATTGCTGAGCGTTGGCGCATCGCGACTTTTGTTGATCAAGGTAATGCGTTTAATTCACTTGGCGACAAAATGAATACAGGCGCGGGCTTTGGTGTGCGCTGGGTGTCCCCCGTTGGGCCGCTTCGTCTTGACTTAGCCCATGCCTTCGATGAGGACAAAGGCTGGCGCATCCACTTTTCCATGGGGCCTGAGTTATGAGGCGCATTAGTCTTCGCATTATCTTGAGTGTACTGTTGCTGATTGTGCTGCTGCTCGGTTTGGCTTTGAGTTTACTGCTGACGCAAAGCGGCAGCCGTTGGTTGCTCAATCAAGTGCCGGGTTTGACTGTGCAAGGTTGGCAAGGTGCAGTACTGACGCAGTGGCGCGCTGAGCAGTTGCACTGGCAACAAGATGATCTATTTGTGCAGCTTGACGATGCGCACATGCAGTTTCGCCCCAGTTGCGTGCTGCGCAGCACCTTATGTTTGGAAGTGCTTGACGTGGCGCGTTTTGAACTGACTCTACCGCCAGCACAAGCTGAAGATGAGCCGTCCACCACGCTTGAATTACCCAGCCTAGCGCTACCTTTCGCGCTTGAAGTACAGCGTGTGCAGGTGGGCGAGTTTATTCTCAATGGCGAGTCTTTGTTCCGCGATGCCGGTTTGCAGGCAAAGTGGCAGAGAGGGGTGATTGATATTGGCGAGATTGCGCTTAAGTACCAAGACTATGGGTTGCAAGCTAAAGGTCAAATCACGCCAAACGGCGATTGGCCAGTGGCTTTACAGCTCAGCGCGCAACTGCCGATGCCTGATGCAGAAGACCTCAATGTGCAAGCGCAGCTGAGCGGCAGTCTGCATGCGCTGACCCTCGATGTGACGACGCAGGGTTATCTTGCTGCGCAATTGCAGGGGCAGTTGCAGCCGCTCGATGCGAACCTGCCGGCGCAGTTATCAATTAAAGTGCCTTCTTTTAAAGCTGCAGCAGATTTGCCCGCCAGTTTAACGTTGGCTGATGTGGTGCTGCAGTTAAACGGCGACTTGCAAGCCGGCTATCAGATTACCGGGCTGGCGCAGTTGCCCAATACGCCTGAGCAGATGCGCTTGGCCATTGCTGCACTGCTTAAGGCCAGTGGCGCAGAGTTGCGTGCTTTGCGCTTAAGCGCAGGCGAGGAGGCGTTTGTTGCGCTTACAGGGGCGGTCAATTGGCAGCAAGAGATAGACGCTCAAGCGCAGCTGCAGTGGCAGGATTTCCCTTGGTCTAGCTTGCTTGAACAAGAGGATATCCCGGTGCAACTGCACACTTTAGCGGGTCAAGTCGGCTATAAAGACGGGGCTTATCAAGGCCAACTCAATGGCGATTTAACTGGGCCTGCGGGGGCTTTTACCTTGAGCACCGCGTTTGACGGCAATCTTCAGCAGGTGCAGTTAAGCGAGTTGCTGGTAGAAGCTGGGCAAGGGCGTTTGCAGGGCACAGCCACGGTTGGCTTTGCCGATGGTATTGACTGGCTGGCGGATATTATCGTTAGCAAACTTAATCCGGCGTATTGGGTGGCAGAATTACCCGGCGAGCTGGCAGGCAAGATTCACAGCCAAGGTTTTCTGCGCGATCAACAGCTGCAAGTCGATGCCAAGGCAGATCTAAATGGCAAGCTACGCGGTTCTTTAGCGCAGTTGGCGCTTGAGTTGCAGGGTGCGCAGCACGGTCAAGAGGCAGCTGTTTGGCAGCTTGAACGTGCTGATCTGCGCTTTGGCGATAATCGCATGTATGGCCGTGCGCAGATTGATCAGCGTTTGGCTGGTGAGCTACAGATTGAGTTGCCACGCCTTGTACAAATTTGGCCAGGCCTGGCCGGAAAAGCCAATGGCGAGGTTAAACTATCCGGCACTTTGCCTGAGCCTTTAGCAGTGGCGCAGCTGCAGGGCAGTGGCATTGCTTATCAAGGTAACCGCATAGGCAAAATTAACCTGCATGGCGAACTGTTGCCCAAGCAGCACGCTCAGCTCAGTGTCGATGCCGAACGAATCTGGCTGGGTGATAATGAATTGGGTGTGTTGCACATTGACGGCCAAGGCTCGCTGGAAGCACATAGCGGCCAGTTATCTTTGACTGGGCCTTTGCTGGAAACTCAGCTCAAGTTGAGCGGTGCGCTACAAGACGGCAACTGGCTGGGACAGTTGCAGCAGTTACTGTTAAGCAGTCATGAGCAAAACTGGGCTTTAGCAAAACCAGCTGCAATTCACTATCGTAAAAACGGTGAGCTGACAGTCGCCGCGCACTGCTTAAGAGATCGGCAGTCAAGTCTGTGTGCCGGTGAGCAGCGCTTATTGCCACAGACTAAAATTGATTACCATCTGCTGAATTTTCCGCTGGCAACCTTGCAGCCTTGGCTACCAGAGGACGCGCAAGTCGATGGCAAGGTCAATGGTGATTTCCAACTTGAACTGCTGGATAAAGGCCCGATTGGCAAGATTAAATTAGACGCAGGACAAGGCCAGTTACGGGTTAAAAATAACCAAGAGTGGCAAACCTTTGCTTGGCAAACGCTGCAGCTTAGCAGTGACTTAACCGCGCAAAACATTGTTTCTAAGCTGCTATTGCAAGGCGTCGACAGCGGTCAGCTGGAACTGCTGGCTGACATTGATCCGCGCTCTGCAGAGAAAAATTTGCGTGGGCATTTCTTAATCAAAGACGTTGATGTGTCAGCTTTACGTCCCTTTATTGCTCAAGTAGAAACCCTTGAGGGTGTGCTTGAAGGGCGTGGCAGCTTGGCTGGCACTTTGTTGGCACCCTACATCACAGGTTTTGTGCAAGTACGCGATGCCGAGCTTAGTGGTGGCGAATTACCAGTGCCTTTTCAGCAACTGCAATTGCGTGCTGAAATTAACGGTGAACAGTTGCAATTAAAGGGCGGCTGGCGCAGCGGTGAGGATGGCTCAGGCACTATCAATGGCAGCGTACAATGGGCGCAGCAATTGCTGGTTGATGTGGACATCAAAGCGCAGCAGTTGCCTTTACAAGTGCAGCCTTATGCCAATATTGAGATTGCTCCTGATTTGCACCTGAGCTTAAAAGATCAGCGTTTGTTTATCAGCGGTACAGTTGCCGTACCTAAAGGCTTGATAACGATTCCGCAGTTGCCTGAGCAAGCTGTACGCATCTCTTCAGATGCCCGCGTAGTCGGACAAGCAGAGCCTGAAGCCGGTCTGCAAGTAGCGATGGATATCCGCTTAGAGGTCGGTGCAGAGCGCTTGCGCTTTTCTGGGTTTGGTCTCAATGCAGACATTCGCGGCAACTTGCAAGTGGCCGATAATTTAGCCGGTCGCGGAATGTTGGAATTGCTCAATGGCCGCTACCGTGCTTATGGTCAGCGCTTGCAATTGCGTCGTGCACGCTTGCTGTTTGCTGGCCCGTTGAGTCAGCCCTTTCTTGACATTGAAGCAGTGCGGGTGACCGGTGATGTGACGGCGGGGTTGCGTCTAACCGGCCCTGCAATGCAGCCGCGCAGTGAAATCTTTTCTAAACCGGCCATGAGTCAAGAGCAAGCATTGTCTTGGTTACTGCTGGGGCGACCACTGCAAGGCGGCGGTGATGACGGTAATGTGATGGCTCAAGCGGCGTTAGCGTTAGGCCTGATGGGCACTGCGCCGATCACCAATAAATTGGCCGAAGTCTTTGGTGTGCAAGATTTCTTGTTAGAGAGTGAAGGCAGTGGCTTAACCTCCAGCGTGGTTGCCAGCGGCCGCATCAGCGAACGGATTAGTTTGCGTTACGGCGTCGGTGTATTTGAGCCCGCCAGTACCTTGGCGCTGCGTTATGAACTGACTAAGCGCTTATATTTAGAGGCTGCCAGTGGTTTGGCTAACTCATTGGATTTGTTCTATAAACGTAACTTTTAACAGGCTTTAGCCGTGCTTGTCTGGCGATTAAAGGTGCTGTGGCGGGCTTTAAATTAGGCAGGACGGGGCTTTTGTGCTACACTATGTGCATCGAAGTCACCCAAAAGTGGTTCAATGTGTACTCTGCTTTATAGTTTCACCCCCTTCTTTATGCGCTATCTCTTTGAGAAATGCTGGCGCGGCGGTCTGTAGCTGGTTTTTAATTCTCACATCTTAGGATGTCTTAATAAGTTTTAAAAAAGAGTCACTTAAGCTGTTTATACACTTAAGCGAATAGCTGTATCTAGAAGTTATGGACGCTCTAAAAGAGCTGCTGCTGATAAGTCAATTGATTCAATGACTTAAGTGCTTTTTCAGAGAATCCCTAAGGGGTTTCAAAATGTATTACTGGTTTATGTTAGCTTTGGCCGTGGTTGCTGAGGTATTAAGCACAGTAGGTATGAAATACGCTGCTACCAGTTCGCCAATCTTTGGTTATCTGATGATGGCGCTAATGATTTCTTTCTCGTTTTATGCGTTTTCACGCGCTGTTGTGCACATCCCATTGGCGGTGTCTTATGCGATTTGGGAAGGCCTAGGTCTATTCCTGATTGGGATTGCCGGTGTGGTGCTGTTTGGCGAGTATCTGTCGCTCGGTGAAATGTTTGCGATTGCTTTAATGCTAGTGGGTTTACTGCTGGTGACCTTTGATAAGGGTAAAAAAGCTGACGCCGATGAAGCGTCACCTGTTGTTCAGCCGGTTAAACGCAAAGCCGTTCAAGTTGCTGGTGCTCAGCAGGTTGTGCGTACCCGTGTTAAGTCGACGCACATCACGACGTTAGGCGAGGTGGCATTATGATCGTTCCAGTTTCTTTATTGATCGGTTCAGTGACCCTTGATTTATTGGCCTGTTATTGCGTAAAGCGCTCGAAAGGCTTTCAAAAAGTCGTTTGGGGCTTAGCCGGTTTGCTGGCCATCATCAGTGCCTTTGTTCTACTCAGTTTTGTTGTGCGCGACATCCCGTTGGGGATTGCCTATTCAGTGTGGGGCGGTATGGGTGTGCTAGGTACGGTGCTATTGGACCGTATGCTATTTAACTCGCGTTTAGGTAAACAAGGCATGATTGGTGTAGCGTGCATCGTCGCCGGTATTGTGGCGATGCAAATCTAAAAACTTCCCGTTGTGAATGGGCTGTAAGCGTAGTTCATCAACGCCTTGTTGAATGAATTGAACACCTGCCCAAAGCGGGCCAGCGGCCCGCGCTCCCATAGGCTTTACGATAACTGGGAGCGCGGGCGGCTCGCCCGCAACTCTGTTCGCCCGCAACCCTACGGACCCGCAATCATCGTTATTGCGCAAGTTCATCCCTAGTTCAACGCAGGCAAGCGTTATAAAGCGGCAAGCTCTTGCCGCTTTTCTATTTCTAGGCGTTATTCGTCGATTTTTGACCGGCTTTAGTTGGCACACTCCTTGCTTTAATCCTTATACATAGCTACGGGCGTCAATTGCCCATCGCGGAGGATTTACCATGGATAAGATGCTCTATATCTCCATGACTGGCGCAAGCCAGAACACAAAGGCGTTGCAAGCACACGCCAACAACTTGGCTAACGTGTCGACCAGCGGTTTTAAGCGCGACTTTGATCAGGCTCGGTCAATGCCGGTGTTTGGTGATGGTTTGCCGGCACGTGCCTATGCCATGAGTGAGCGTCCGGGAACAGATTTCACTTCAGGCACACTGCAAGAAACCGGTCGTGACCTTGATGTTGCAGCGATTGGTGATGCTTGGCTGGCTGTGCAAGCGGCTGATGGCAGCGAAGCTTACGTGCGCACCGGTAGCCTACAAATTGACGCTTTAGGCATGTTGCGTACAGCGTCTGGCATGCCCGTGTTGGGTAATGCTGGTCCGATTGCCGTACCGCCTGAACAGAAAGTTGAGATTGGTCAAGACGGTACCATCAGCATTCGAGCGCTGGGTGAAGCGCCTAGCGTAATGGCTGAAGTGGACCGCTTAAAGCTGGTTCTACCTGATCCTAAACAGCTTGAAAAAGGTGTGGATGGCTTGGTGCGCGCACGCGATGGCCAGCCTTTTGAAGCGGATGCCAATGCACGAGTGACATCCGGTTTTACTGAGGCCAGTAACGTCAATGCGGTGGAAGAGATGACCGCCATGCTGTCGTTATCGCGCCAATTTGAGCTGCACGTGAAAATGATGCGCACCGCTGAAGACAATTCCTCAGCTGTGGCACGGGTTATGCAGTTAAGTTAGTAATTAGCCAATTTTGGTTTGTAGCGTCATAAAGTCGACGCTCGAGGAGAATGATCATGCTTCCAGCACTTTGGGTCGCTAAAACAGGTTTATCCGCACAGGATATGAACCTTACAACGATTTCGAATAACTTAGCCAACGTTTCTACCACGGGCTTTAAGCGTGATCGCGCCGAGTTTGAAGACTTGCTCTACCAAATCCGCCGTCAGCCTGGCGGACAATCCAGTCAAGATAGTGAATTGCCCACAGGTTTGCAGCTGGGTACCGGTGTGCGCATTGTCGGCACGCAAAAGATTTTTACTGCAGGTAGTTTGCAAACCACCGATCAGCCTTTGGATATGGCGATTAACGGACGTGGTTTTTTCCAGGTTTTGATGCCAGATGGCACAGTGTCCTACAGTCGTGACGGTAGTTTTCACTTAAGTTCTGACGGGCAGGTGGTTACTTCCAATGGTTTTGCTCTTGAGCCTGCGATCGTTTTGCCACCAGAAGTGCGCACCTTTACCGTTGGTGAAGACGGCACAGCGTCAGTCACCACCGCCGGTAACCCACAGCCGCAAATTGTCGGCAATATTCAAATCACTGATTTCGTCAATCCGGCGGGTTTGGAAGCGATCGGTAATAACTTGTTTTTAGAAACAGCCTCCAGTGGTGCCCCGCAAAACGGCACGCCGGGCCTCAATGGTCTGGGTACGGTGCTGCAGAATACGTTGGAAAACTCCAACGTCAGTGTGGTGGAGGAGTTGGTTAATATGATCACCACTCAGCGCGCCTATGAAATGAACTCAAAAGTTATTTCAACCGCTGACCAGATGTTGTCCTTTATTACTCAGCAACTTTAAGACAGTGATTGGGAGTGATCTGATGAAATGTACAGTGATGATGGTTAGCGTGGTTTTTGCTGCGGCTCTGGTGGGCTGTGTACAAGTGCCACCTAAGCCCAACGACCCTTATTATGCGCCGGTCCTGCCGCGCACACCGCTGCCTGCGACACAAACCAATGGTGCGATTTATCAGGCGGACTTTGATAACAATTACTTCACCGATCGCAAAGCCTTTCGCGTCGGCGATATCATCACCATCAGTTTAAATGAGCGCACCCAAGCCAGTAAAAATGCCAACTCGCAGATTCAAAAAGACAGCAATGTTGACATTGGTGTACCTAACATCTTTGGTATGGCGATGGCGCCGAAAAACCCACTGGCCGGTATCAGTGCCTTGGGTTTGACCAATGATAATTTGAGTTTGGAGGCGGGCTACAACGCCAAACGTGCCACTAAAGGCTCAGGTCAAACTGGGCAGAGCAATAGCCTATCTGGTTCGATCACGGTCACGGTAGCCGAAGTGTATCCCAACGGTGTGTTAGCGGTACGGGGTGAGAAATGGCTGACGTTAAACACTGGTGATGAGCTGGTGCGTATTTCTGGCATCGTTCGCGCCGATGACATCAGCACCGATAACATGGTGTCCTCAACGCGGATTGCGGATGCGCGCATCACCTATTCGGGCACTGGCGCGTTTGCTAACGCCAGTCAACCCGGTTGGCTGGATCGCTTCTTTCTGAGCCCACTGTGGCCCTTTTAAAGGTAGGACACATGATGCCTAAGTATGTAATTGCCTGCCTTGTAACACTGCTGTTTAGCAGTTTCGTTCAAGCAGAACGTTTAAAAGATTTAGCCAGTATTCAAGGCGTGCGCAGTAACCAGTTGATTGGTTATGGCTTGGTGGTTGGCCTCAATGGCAGTGGTGACCAAACCACACAAACCCCTTTCACGGTGCAAACCTTCAATAACATGCTCGCGCAATTCGGCATTAAAGTGCCGCCTGGTGGCAACGTACAGCTGAAAAACGTTGCTGCTGTATCGATTCATGCTGATCTGCCGGCGTTCGCTCGTCCGGGGCAAACCATCGACATTACCGTGTCGTCCATTGGTAACGCGAAAAGCTTACGCGGTGGCAGCTTATTGATGACGCCACTTAAAGGAATTGATGGCAATGTGTATGCGATTGCGCAAGGTAACTTAGTGGTCGGTGGTTTTGATGCCAGCGGTGCTGATGGTTCGCGGATCACCGTCAATGTTCCGTCAGCAGGTCGGATTCCTTCCGGTGCTACAGTTGAGCGCGCGGTGCCAAGCGGCTTTAATCAAGGTGATTACTTGACCTTGAACCTCAATCGCCCTGACTTCACAACCGCGAAAAATATCGTCGACAAACTCAATGACATGCTCGGTCCGCGTGTTGCGCAGGCGATCGATGCGGGTTCAGTTCGAGTGTCTGCACCAATTGATCCAACCCAGCGTGTTGATTACTTGTCGATTATTGAAAACTTAGAAATTGAAGCCGGCCAAGCGGTGGCTAAAGTGATCATTAATGCGCGGACTGGCAGTATTGTGATTGGCCAAAACGTGCGCGTACAGCCTGCGGCAGTGACGCACGGTAGTTTAACCGTGGTGATTACCGAAGATCCGATTGTTAGCCAGCCAGAGCCTTTTTCACAAGGGCAAACGGCTGTGGTACCACGCTCTAAAGTCAACGCTGCACAAGAAGCTAAGCCGATGTTTAAGTTTGGTCCAGGAACCACCTTGGATGAAATCGTCCGTGCGGTGAATCAAGTGGGCGCATCACCTTCTGACTTGATGGCGATTCTTGAAGCCCTTAAACAAGCAGGCGCGCTGCAAGCCGACCTGATTGTGATTTGAGGATAGTGTTATGAACTTGCACAACACCAGCGTAGCCGATAGTGGCGCTTACACTGACTTAAACCGTCTAAATCAACTCAAAGTTGGTGAAGGCCGTGACAGTGAAGCCAATATTCGTAAAGTCGCACAAGAGTTTGAATCATTGTTTCTTGGCGAAATGATGAAAGCCATGCGCGCGGCCGGTGATGTGTTAGCCGATGACAACTTCATGAACACCAACGAAAGCAAAACCTACCGAGATATGTACGATCAGCAGTTGTCGGTAACGTTATCGCAAGGTAAGGGCATGGGTATGGCTGATGTGTTGACCCGTCAACTGTCACAAGCGCCAAAACCCAGCACTGCCAATCCCTTTACTCAGGAAGCAGTTGCGCCGCTGACGGCTGCAGAAACACCAACAGCGGCGCCTGTGATCAATGCATTGCAGCCGCACATGAATCCTGTTGCTGTTGATCGTCAGCGCGATGACACTGCTTTACTGAATATGCGTCGTTTGGCTTTGCCAGCGACTGCGGCAGGTCGCTCATTGGCAGGCATTGGTGCTGCGGCGCAAGAAACCTTGCGCAATGGCTTGGTGCAAAACCCTACTGACATTCGCCAAGATTGGCAGGCTGCACGCAGTTACCCAGCGCCGCGCGAGCGTTCGATTGATGTTGCAGGCGTCACAGCCACAGCAGCAGATTTAAATCGCAAGCAATTTGCGTCGCCGGAAGAGTTCGTTGCGACCATGATGCCAATGGCCGAGCAAGCAGCTAAAACGCTGGGTGTTGATCCTCGTTACCTGGTTGCTCAAGCAGCATTAGAAACGGGCTGGGGTAAGTCGATTATTCGTGGCGGTGAGGGCGGTAGCAGTCATAACCTGTTTGGCATTAAAGCACACGGTTGGGGCGGCGCTTCGACAAAAGTCACGACCTCAGAGTTTGTGCAGGGCGTTAAAGTCAAAGAGAAAGCTGATTTTCGTAGCTATGATTCCTTTGAGCAAAGCTTTAATGACTACGTAAGTTTCTTACAAAGCAACGGCCGTTACAGCCAAGCGTTGCAATCCACGGCCAATCCTGAACGCTTCGTTGGCGAGCTACAACGTGCCGGTTATGCCACTGATCCAAATTATGCAAAAAAAATATCGCAGATTGCACAGAAATTGCATACCTATCAACAAGTAGCGAATGTTGACGCACCACGCACCCATGTGCGGGCTTGAGGTGAGAAATGGCTGACTTATTAAATATTGGATTATCTGGATTAAGTGCCGCGAAAACCAATTTATCGGTGACCGGACATAATATTACCAACGTAAACACGCCGGGCTATACGCGCCAAGACACCGTGCAGGCGACCCGTGCGCCGCAGTTCAGTGGTGCCGGTTACATTGGTTCTGGAACCAGCCTGAACGACATTCGGCGCAGTTATAACGAGTTTTTAACCACCCAGTTACGCTCCAGCACTGCGCTCAATAGCGATGTTAAAGCGTATAAAAGTCAAATTGACCAGTTGGATGGTTTATTGGCTGGCACCACCACGGGCGTGACACCGTCCTTGCAAGCGTTTTTTTCATCACTACAAACCGCCGCTGAAGACCCCGCCAATATTCCGGCGCGTCAACTGGTGTTGGCTGAAGCTGAGGGGTTAAGTCGTCGTTTCAATAATATTTATGACAATATCAGCGCTCAAAACAGCTTTATTAATAAGCAGTTGGTGACCACCACCGATCAAATCAATCGTTTGGCGCAAACCGTTGGCAGTCTGAATACGGCGATTGGTAATGCCGGTAACAGCGGCCAGCAGCCCAATGATTTGTTGGATGCCCGTGATGAAGCGGTGCGTCAACTGTCGACTTTTATTGGTGTAACGGTAGTGGTGCAGGATGACAACAGCTTTAACCTCTCGATTGGCAGTGGTCAGCCCTTGGTTGTGGGTGGCACCGTCAGTCAGTTGCAAGCTGTACCTGGACGAGGTGATCCCAATACGTTTGAGATTGATTTTGTCAGTGGTAATTCACGGCAAAATATCACTGGCAGTATCAGTGGTGGTGAAGTCGGTGGTTTGCTGCGTTATCGCGAAGAAGTATTAGATCCGACAGTCAATGCCCTAGGCCGTTTAGCGCTGAGCATCAACTCTGAAATCAACAGCCAGCTTGGCCAAGGCTTGGACCTGAAAGGGCAGGTGGGAACCGCTCTGTTTAATGATATCAACGACCCAAAGCTCGCTGCTTTGCGTGTCCGCCCGATGGCTAACAATGTTGGTAGTGCCAGCGGCGCAATGAATATCACTAATACCAAGTTGTTGACCACCAGTGATTATCAACTGGATTTTGATGGAACCAATTACAGTGCGCGGCGCTTAAGTGATGGCGCGATAATGACCGTTGGTCAGCCAGCGAGTCCTATACCCCATCCAGTGCAGCTCAGCTTTGCCGACAGCGCTGGCCGCGATCAAGGTTTCACTCTAGAAATATACAGCCTGCCCACTGCAGGTGATCGTTTTATTCTAGAACCAACCCGTCGTGGCGCCACCGATATTGCCGTGGTACTGGATCAACCTGATCAGTTGGCGTTTGCCGCACCTTTTAAAGCCGGTGCTGAACTGCAAAATAAAGGTAACGGCACCATTGGTCAGCCATCGGTGGAGATGGTATTGACTGATCCGCCTGTCTTTCCTGCGCTGATGCCAGACAATTTTATTGCAGATGATATAAGGCTGGATAACCTCAAAGCCATTGGCACTATCAGTTTGCGTTACGATGAAGCCACGGGATCAATGGTGTTTAACACACCCTTACCAGGAGGGGTGAGCATCAAGGCGATTCCAGTTGAAGGTAAGCCAGCCCCCGATGTGACACCGGGTCCTAACCTGTCGATCACCTCAGGACAAACCAATCAGCTCAGTTATGCAATCGAAGTGATCAATGGTGGTGTTACGCAAAACTTCACTATCAAGCAAACCATCAGCGGACGACCACACAACAACGATCAGTTTACCATTGGCTTTAACCAAAACGGTGTCTCAGATAACCGTAACGCATTAAAACTTGCGGACTTGCAGAATAAACAAGTGGTTGGCGTGGATGCCAAAATTAAAGACGTAAGCACCGGTGTCAGTTTCACTGATGGTTACGGCGACATGATTGAGCGAGTGGGCACCTTAACCGCTCAAGCAAGGCAAGACGATGTGGCGACTGGCGCGATTCTTAAACAGTCCAGCAATAATCGAGATTCTTTGTCAGCGGTGAACTTAGATGAAGAAGCAGCAAAGCTGATTCAATTTGAGCAGTATTACAATGCGTCAGCACAGATCATTCAAGTTGCGCGCTCTTTGTTCGATACACTCATTAATACATTTAGATAAGTTGTGCCTGCAGTATTGAGCAGGCAGAACAATCAGGAGTTGGGCCATGCGTATTTCTAGCCTACAAGCATTTCAAAATGGCGTGCAGGGATTGCAGCGTAACTATGCCGCGGCGATTCGTACCCAAGAGCAAATCAGCTCGGGCAATCGCATCTTAACCCCTGCCGATGATCCGGTTGCTTCTGTGCGCCTAATGCAGCTTGAGCAGCAGCAAAATATGCTTGGCCAATACAAGGCCAACCTCACAGCCGCCAATAACAGCCTTGCGCAAGAAGAATCGACGCTGAACTCAGTCAATACCATTATGCAGCGGGTGCGCGAGTTGGCCGCTGAAGCAGGTAATGGTGCGCTGAGTCAAAGTGACCGCCAAGCCATTGCTTCTGAGTTGCGTGAGCGTGAAGATGAGCTGTTTGGCCTCATGAACACTCGCAATGCTCGCGGTGAATATTCATTTGCCGGTTTCCAAGGTAAAACCCAACCTTTTGTTCGCAGTGATGATGGCAGCTATGCTTATCAAGGCGATGAAGGGCAGCGCAAATTACAAATTGGCAGCTCTCTAAATGTCGCGATCAGTGATAATGGCAAAAAGCTCTTTCAAAATATCACCAATGCGGCACGCTTAAAAACTGACTTGGATTCAACGGCAGCACCTACAGGCTCCACTTTGGCTGTGTCTAAACCTTTGGTTCAGGATGAAGTTGCTTTTGCCGGCAGTTCGCCATTCCCTGCAGGCGGTATTGAGATTCGTTTTGGTGATACGACTCTAGTACCACCTGATGGCCCAAAAGACTACAAAGTGTATGATGGCGCCACACTTGTACATAGCGGCCGGTTAGATGATGATGACCAGCGCCAAGACTCCCTCGTCTTTCGTGGCGTTGTGATGCACTTTGATGGTGTTCCTACAGGCGGTGAAGTTATCACTGTTAAATCTGACCCGACTGACTTAACTGATCCAACTTATGAAAAGCAAGGCGTGCTGGATACCATTCACCAGTTGCGTATGGCTTTAGAAAATAATCCTGACAGCCCCAAGGGCAATCGTGACACTCGCGATGCAGTGGCCGCAGCACTGACCAATATTGACCACGCTATGGTTAATATTGATAGCACTCGCGGTGATATCGGGGCACGAATGAATATGATTGAGACGACGCAGATTGACAATGAGGACGTCAGTCTGATCAATAAAACCGTACAAGCTGAATTGCGCGAAGTGGACTATCCAGAGGCTTTATCAAAACTGGCCTTCCAGAGCGTGGTGCTCGAAGCGGCGCAGCAGAGCTTTGTGAAGATCAGTCAGTTGAATTTGTTTGATAAGATTCGGTGATTTGCACAAATCTAAGGTGCAACAAACTAACCCTGCTCTAAATAAAGCAGGGTTAGTGCGTTAAAGGGCAGTAGGTTAAATAGCTAAAAAAGATTTCAAAAAAAATTAAAGTTATTTGCCAAGCCGACGATATAGAGAGTGAATGCAACATAACTGGGCAATATAGAGTTAACAGTTGAAAGCTCGCACCCAGTTAGAATTTTGATTAGCCCCTGGAGGCATATACCATGGCACTTTCTGTTAATACTAACGTTTCCGCGTTAAACACTCAGCGTAACCTCAACGCTTCATCTAACAACCTAGCGACTTCGTTACAGCGCCTATCCACAGGTTCGCGTATTAACAGTGCTAAGGATGACGCAGCAGGCTTACAAATTGCCAACCGTTTAACCAGTCAAATTAACGGTCTCAACATTGCGGTGAAGAACTCCAATGACGGTATTTCCATGGCGCAAACCGCAGAAGGTGCGCTGGAGCAGTCCACCAACATCCTGCAGCGTATGCGTGATCTGTCTTTGCAATCTGCCAACGGTTCAAACAGCACCGAAGAGCGCAAGGCACTGAACTCTGAAGTGACCGAGCTGAAAAAAGAGCTGGACCGTATTGCCAACACCACCAGCTTTGGTGGACGCAAATTGCTGGACGGTACCTTTGGTACGACAAGCTTCCAAGTCGGTGCTTCTGCCAACGAAACCATTAGTGTCAATATCAAGGAAATGTCAACTTCTTCTTTGTCTTCACAGGTGGCCCGCACTGAAGGTGTTAGTCTTGAAGATCTGGGTGTTCAAATCCCTAACACTGCAGGCGTCACTCAAACATCAGCGAATCAGAAGTTGGATACTAATGGTAACCAAGTATTTGGAATAGGTGCTACACCAAAAGAGGTTGGTAGGACCCAGACAGGTGCTTTGGTCGATGCGACTGGCGCCGCTATAAAGTTGACTATTAATGATGGTGATTTGACTGGTAATCCGATAACTGACGGTACTGAATTTGCGCTGGGTGTAAGTGCAGATGGTACTCTGACTCATGCTAATGGTAGGGCGCTATTTAACGCTGCTGGTGAGTTTCAGGATGGTAATGGCAATGGCATTGCAGTGGCTAATGCGCAAGGTTTTGCAGATAAGATAGCAGGTGCACTAGGCGGTGCGGATGACGATCTGGGTAGTAGTGTTGATGCGGGCGCTCTAGGTGCTGGATTGAAAGTCGCTAAGGTGATTGAAGATTATACCTATGCGATGTCAACAGCTGAGCTTAAGTTTGACATTAAAGTTGATGGAAGTACGCGTTCTGTTTCAGTTGATCTGAGCAAGTTAACTTTCAAAAGTTCAACTGCAGGTCTGACCACTGTGGACGGTCTTGATCCGGACAAGGTAGCGGCAGCTTTGAAGGGCGAAGATCTTATGCAACAAGTGGCCACCGCCATTAACGATCAGAACGCTGGCGTTGGTGCTTTTGTTGATAAAGATACAGGTAAGTTGAGCCTGATGACCAATGGTGCCAGTGATGAGCCCCCTGTTGTCAGCATCAACGGTAAGGCTCAAGCATTTACTGCCGAAGCTAAAAATGTTGCTGACATTAATCTGGGCACTGCAGAAGGAGCACAAGAAGCGATTCTGGTTATCGATCAAGCGATTCAGCAGATCGATGCTCAGCGTGCTGACCTCGGTGCGGTACAAAACCGCTTTGAGAACACAATTGGTAACTTGCAGAATATTTCTGAAAACGTAACCGGAGCCCGTGGTCGTATTCAAGATACCGACTACGCCGCCGAAACGGCTAACATGAGTAAGCAGCAAATTATGCAACAAGCCGGTACGGCAATTCTGGCGCAAGCCAACCAGTTGCCACAAGCGGTACTCAGCTTACTGCGTTAATCGTAAACTGCTCCATCAAAAGGGTCGCCTCGTGCGGCCCTTTTTGTTGTGGTTGCACACTAGAGTGTACGGAGGTGGGGCGGCTAGAAAAACGGCATAGTTTAAGTAAGACAACAAAGTATTAGGTTGATTTAATAAAAAACACAAGAAATAGGCTATTATTAACAAAATCCTTGTTTGGTTAATAAAAAATGTCCTATGTAGGCTATGAGTGGATACGTCAGCAATTAAAATTGCAGGTCTTCCCTATACGCAGGCCAGCGCGGGTTGGACCTGTAAGCCGCTTGGCTGTTGAGGACAATGCGCTGCGTGTTCCTGCTGCCGTTGCGCCACAAGGTGATTCGTTACTAGCGCATCTGCTCTTCGCAGTAAAGCATGAGGGTATCAACTTGCAGGTACTGGCGCAGTGCTTGCCGAAGCTTGCCGCAAATGAAATGCTCGCCGCAGTCATGGCGCAGCCTTCGGGGCGCTATGTACGAATTCTAGGTTTTTTATGGGAAGCTTTTAGTCAGCAATTACTTGCCGAAGAGCTACTAGTGACTGGGCCGACTGTCGCTGTGTTTGATCCTAAACGTTATATTTGTGGTCCCGACCAGCGTTGTGCCCGTTGGCGGGTTAACTTTAACGGGCTGGGCAACACTGGTTACTGCGTTACCGTAGAGCGTACGCCAGAAATTATCGAGCTGCTTGCACAAAATATTCTAGAAAAAGCCAACGCGTTTGCCTGCGGCCTGAGCCAGCAAACCTTGGATCGTGCGATGAGTTGGGCCTACCTGCATGAAACTCAAAGCAGCTTTGCTATCGAGCATGAACAGCCACTGCAGGACAAGGCGCAGGCTTTTGTGCAGTTGTTGCGCCAAGCCCATGAGTCACGCTTATTGGATGAATCCTATTTGGTGGCTTTACAGAATTTGTGTATTACTAACCCGCTGGATAAGGCTGTTTTTTATCGTCATCAACAGAATTGGTTGCAAGGCCCGTTGCGCGGCGCTATGGGCGTAACCTATGTCCCGCCCGAGCCGTCAGAGGTTAGACTGCTCATGGCGGAGCTGTTAAAGCTGGCCAATCATTGGCATGGTAAGGTTGAGCCTTTGGTGGCTGCTTCTGTACTTTCATTTGCTTTCGTTTTTATCCACCCATTTATGGATGGCAATGGCAGGCTGTCCCGTTTTTTGTACCACTACATGCTGGCGCAATCGGGACAGTTGCGCAAAGGTTTGTTGCTGCCCGTTTCTGTGGCGATGAAGCGCAATGAAGATGCTTATTTACAAGCATTACAGAGCTTTTCTATACCAATGCGCGAACACTGGCAGGTTGGTTGGCTAGGGGATGAGGATTACACGTTTGACTTGCTGGCCGATCAATCCTTGTATCGCTATTGGGATGCCACAGAATGCGTGCTTTTTGGGCTGCGTATGGCACAGCAGGCACTGGAGCAGGATCTGTACGAAGAGACCCGCTTCTTGCAAGCGTTCGATAGAGTTTACCGCGCCGTTGACCTGCGATTTGATGTGCGCGGAAAGGATCTGGGTGTACTGGTAATTAGTGCGTTACAGAATCAGGGCAAGGTTTCTAGCAACCGCCGCAGGCAGTTCCAGAATACTGTACAGCCGCAAGTATTTGACGCCATCGAAGAGTTAATTAGTGATATCTAAACAAGTAGTCCGCTCTAGTGGGGTGCTGACCCGGCGCTATTTTGCCGGCGGACGGCATAGGGCTTCCTATAGCTAAAGCTGCGAGCATTAAATGCCGGAAAGAATGCCGGGAAGAGTAAAGTCTAGAGGAGTGATGATTTGGCGCGCTAGTGCTGCAGGTCATGGCGCTCTTAATCTAAGTTGTTTTGATTGATTACAGCTATTTTTGCTTAAGCTGGCACGCTTCCTGCTTTTGTCTTTGTGTGTAAGAGAAACTGTCAAAGGCTTGGCTAAAACCTTAAAGCCCTAAGTTTGCTCTTGCGCTGACGATAACTAAGACGATAGCTAAGTATTCGGGTGCCTGAACTGGGTAAGCCCAAACAGCAGCGTCTGATACTTAACAATCAGCCTTCTGGAGGCACATATTATGGCACTTTCAGTCAATACTAACGTTGCATCTTTAAACACGCAGCGTAACTTGAACAGCTCGTCCAATGCGTTGGCAACATCATTACAGCGTTTATCCACTGGCTCACGTATTAATAGCGCGAAAGATGATGCTGCCGGCCTGCAAATTGCTAACCGCTTAACCAGCCAAATTAACGGCATGGGTGTGGCGGTTAAAAATTCCAATGACGGCATTTCCATGGCGCAAACTGCTGAAGGTGCGCTGGAGCAGTCAACTAATATCTTACAGCGTATGCGTGATCTGTCTTTACAGTCTGCGAACGGCTCCAATAGTAAGGAAGAGCGCAGTGCACTGAACGCAGAAGTGGCTGAGCTGAAAAAAGAGCTGGACCGTATTGCTAATACAACCAGTTTCGGTGGCCGTAAATTGCTGGACGGCAGCTTTGGTAGCACTACTTTTCAGGTTGGTGCAGCTGCTAATGAAATGATCAGTATGAAAATTGACGAAATGTCGACCTCAGCACTGAAGTCTCAGGTGGCAAGAGCAACTGTTACGGGTGACAAAATTATCGATCCAGCCATTGCTGGGGTTGATGCAAAAGGATTGGTGATTGACGGATCTAGTAATGTGGGTGCTGTAGCGGATACATTGCCAGGTGGTGGTGATGCTGTAACAGTGAATGATTACGTATCAGGTAATACGACTGATCCACTTCCGGCAGCTGGTAACGTAACCCTTACTAATCAATATGTTATAGATGCTGGTACAGAAATAACCATGGATGATGCTAATGGTGATGAGGTTAAGTTCACGCTGACCCAAGCTGTTACAGTCAATCTTTCTCATACTGAAGCATTTATAGGCCCTAATACAGACACCGCTCCTGCACCAACAACTTGGACTGAGCTGATAACGGCTGACAGTACCATTTCCGGCAAGTTTACTTCTGCATTTCAAACGCAAATTAATGACGCTGCCGTGGCGGCTGCCAAGACTCAAATACTTGAGCAACAAAAAGGCGTTCAAGAGTTTGCTACTCAAATTAACGATCGCAATATTGGTGTGGGTGCTTTTGTAGAGGACGGTAATGTCATTCTGGTTGCCAACGGTAAAGGTGACAACGCAGCTGCTGATGCTTTAGCAGCAATGCAAGGACTGGGCTTAGCTGCTGACTTGTCGGCTTTAGAGTTCGCAACAAGCGACATAAGTGTTGGCAGCATCGACTTGAATACTGTTCAAGGTTCTCAAGAAGCCATTATCGCTATCGACCAAGCCATCCAAAAGATCGACGCTCAGCGCGCAGACTTGGGTGCGGTGCAGAATCGATTTGAGAACACCATCTCAAACTTGCAAAATATTGCCGAAAACGTCTCTGCGGCGCGAGGAAGAATTCAAGATACTGACTTTGCGGCCGAAACAGCGGCATTGAGTAAGAATCAGATCATGCAACAGGCGGGTACAGCAATTTTGGCGCAGGCCAATCAGTTGCCCCAAGCGGTACTTAGTTTGCTTCAGTAATGAGCGGCTAAGGGTTGCATAATATGGCGGGCGCGTGTTTATTTACACGCAATCCCGCCTTACAACAGCCCCGAGGTGAGCTATGGACATCATTACAAATAAAAGCGCAGTAACGCCGCAGATGCATAAGCAAGAGATTAGGCAGGCTGAAGCAGTGCCGCTTGGGCGTCCAGTAGGACGTGTAGCCGCACCAGTAGAGCAAGCGCAGCCGCAAGCCCAAGAGTTCTCACAGCAAGATATGCAGTCCCTTGAGGACGCTGTGGCAAGCATGCAAGGTGCTACACAAGCACTGCAGCGTGACTTAAACTTTTCTATTGATGATTCCACTGGCCGCATGGTGGTTAAAGTGACAGATTCAGCTTCAGGCGAAGTCATTCGTCAGATGCCGACTGAAGAAGCGCTGCGATTGGCCGAAAGCTTAGATGAGATGCGTAGCTTATTGTTTACCGCAGAAGCGTGATAACAATATTTGCAGCGGCATCTAAAGAAAAGTTTACTATGCTCGATACAGCTCGAGCACTTAGAGTGACAGCTTGATTGTAAAGTTGTAAATGAATATAAACGCTAGATAGCTGGCGAAGGTGGTTAAAATGGCGGGAATTCCAGGTATAGGCTCCGGCTTAGACATTAAAAATATTGTTAAGGCAATGGTTGACGCAGAAGTTGCTCCCAAGGCTTCGCAATTAGGCCGTCTTGAGAAAACCACTGAAGCCAAATTTTCTGCGTTGGGGCAGCTGCAGAGCGCGCTCGGTAATTTCCAAGCCGCCATGAAAGACCTTAACAAAATGGCGTTGTTTGATAATCGCACAGCGACCTCCTCAAACACTGCTTTGCTCAGTGCTACAGCAGAAAAAACCGCGTTATCCGGTAAGTATAGTGTTGCCGTAGAGCGCTTAGCATCCAGCAGTAAAGTAACGACAGCAGCTTTAGATAAAGACTTTAAAGCAACTGAGGCTGGCAGCTTAACCGTTAAACTGGGTGGCGATGACGAAAGCCCGGTGAGCGTAAATATCGCTGAGGGTGCTAGCCTTATTGAAATACGTGATGCCCTTAACGAGCAATTAAAAGATAAAGGCATAACGGCAAATATCATTAATAACCCCAGCACTGGACAATCACAGTTGGTGCTAAGCGGTAAGGAAACCGGTAGCGGTAAAGATATTATAGTGACTGGTGCTGGCGGTAATCTCGATGCACTTAATGTTGACGGCTCAGTCATGGCACAAGCTGCTGTCGCAGCGACGGATGATTCACCCTTTGTGCCAGCGACAGCAGGTGCCTTAGAGTTGGCGGCCAATGCGGTATTTACGATTGATGGTTTAAAGCTTGAAAGCGCTTCTAATACGGTTGAAAACGTTATTCCTGATGTCAGTTTTACTTTAAAAGGTAAGACTGAAGAGAATAAACCGTTAACGGTCACCGTTGGACAAGATACTAAAGGCGTTAAAGATCAGCTGAAAAAGTTTGTTGATTCTTATAACGAGTTTATGGAAGTGAGTAATAAGCTGACCGCAGTGACTAAAGTGGGTGACGATAAAGCTCCGGTTGTTGGCGGTTTGGTCGGTGACTCAACAGTGCGTAACCTTGTGAATGGGATGCGTAACGAGTTGAGTAATGTATCCGGCAATGGTGATATTCGAGTCTTGGCTGACTTGGGGATTACCACGCAAAAAGACGGCACATTGAAAATTGATGATAAAAAACTGGACGCTGTATTGGAGACAAACTTCGATTCAGTAGGTCAGTTTTTTGCTGGTGACAACGGATTGATGTCACGCATGGATAACCGCATTGGCGGCTACACCGGCAAGGATGGCATCATTGGTTCGCGCCAGCAAAGTTTGGATGCGACACGAAGTGATATTACTAAACAGAAAGAAAAACTCACAGTGCGTGCAGGCCAGATTGAAGCACGTCTATTGAAGCAATTTAATGCGATGGATGCCTTGGTTGGACAACTCAATACAACCAGTCAACAACTTCTCCAGTCACTGGGCAGCTTGCCTGGTATGAATTCAAGGAATTAATGCATGAGTAACCCAGTAAAGACTTATAACTCAGTAGCAGAAGGTCAGGATTTAACCCCGTATCAGGCGGTTGAGCTGCTACTTGATGGCGCGTTAGAAAGCATCTCAACTGCGCTGATTGCACAGAAAGAGAACAATGCTGCACAGCGTGGCGAAGCCGTTGGTACTACATTAACCATCATTGGCTTACTGCAAGACAGTCTGGATAAAAGCTTAGGTGGTGAGCTTGCTGAGAACCTGGATGGCTTATATGACTACATGACTCGCCGCTTAGCCGGTGTAGCTGTGGACAAAACCCCGCATACCCTAGAAGAAGTACAAAATATTGTTTTGCAACTGCGTGAAGGTTGGGCGCAAATCGATCCTGCGCAAGAACCAAAACAATTGTAAGAAAAGGCTAAAGAATTGGCGGTCGTTGGCGATATAGGTATTAGATGAAACGCTTATGGAGCACGATGTTATGAATGCAATGACCGCTATGCGTCAGTATCAATCCGTTAATACCCAAGCGCAGGCGATTGAGGCTGATCCACACCGTTTGATTCAAATGTTGATGGAAGGTGGCCTCACCCGTTTAGCGCAAGCGCGTGGTGCCATGGAGCGTAATCAAACGGCACTCAAAGGTGAGTTGGTTAGCAAAGCGATCGCTATTGTGGGTGGTTTGCGACAAGCCCTTAACCTAGAGCAGGGCGGTGAGTTGGCGGTTAATTTAGATAATTTATACGCCTATATGACCACTCGCTTAATGGAAGCTAACTTGAAAAATGATCCGGCTATTTTAGAAGAAGTGGCTGATCTGTTGCGCGAAGTAAAAAGCGGCTGGGATGCGATTGCAGCATAAGCAGCGTAGATAAGAGGCAAGTATCATGAGTACAAGCACTGTTGAGCAGCTGCAAAATACCAGTACCGCACTGCGCGATGCGCTGACACAGCAAGACTGGCAGGCGGTTGGTGAGTTGGATTTACAATGCCGTCAAGCGGTCGACAGTGCGATGGCCGACCCTCATCAGCAGACAGATGAGTTACGTGCACGCATGCAAGAGTTGTTGGACTTGTATCGTGAATTGGTCAGTGTTTGCCAAACCGAGCAGCAACGTATTGCCAGCGAGTTACGTCAGATAAATCAATCTAAACAAGGCGCCAAAGTCTATCAAATGTTTGGTTGAAACTTAGAATAGCTAAAACCCCAAGCGCTGTTTTGCTCTTGGGGTTTTTTTATTTTGGTTGGGCGAAAGTTTCATGGCATGTAAAAAGAATGCGCCATAAAATTGACAATATAAGTTTTTTTGACTTTACTAGTGGCAGTTTGCTGTTATGCCGAATTGGCATCCTCTATCTTTCGAGTTTAAGTAGTCATTATGTGGCGAGAAACGAAAATCCTGCTGATCCATGATTTGGCTGAACAGCGTAAAGAATTTGCCAATATCCTTACCTTTCTGGATGAAAGCCATCTGGCCTGTGAGAGTGCTGATTGGCGTGCGGCGGTTGCAGAGCTGACTTCCAGTCGCGGTGTCTTGTGTGTATTGTTGGGCGGTATCAATAAAGCCGCGCGTTTAACTGAAGTCATCAAAGAGTTGGCAGAGTGGGATGAGTTTATGCCCATTGTTCTGCTGGAAGACAATACGCCTGTCGAACTGTCGAGCGATACGCAGGCCTTGGTGCTGACGCGCTTAGAAATGCCGGCCAGTTACACTAAACTCTTGGATGTATTGCACCGTGCTCAGGTGTACCGTGAGATTTATGATCAAGCCGCTGACCGTCGCACACAGCGTGAGCCTAATTTATTTCGCAGCTTAGTCGGCGCTAGTCGTTGTATTCAAAATGTTCGGCAGATGATGCAGCAAGTAGCCGATACTGAAGCCAGCGTATTGATTTTGGGTGAGTCGGGTACGGGTAAAGAGGTGATTGCGCGCAATTTGCATTACAACTCGAAGCGTCGTGATGGGCCTTTCGTGCCGATTAACTGCGGTGCAATCCCTGCTGAGTTGCTTGAAAGTGAATTGTTTGGTCATGAGAAAGGTGCTTTTACCGGCGCTATTAGTGCGCGCGCAGGACGTTTTGAGCTGGCCAAGGGTGGAACCCTGTTTTTAGATGAAGTTGGCGATATGCCACTGACCATGCAGGTCAAGCTGCTGCGCGTATTGCAGGAGCGTATTTTTGAGCGCATTGGTGGCAACAGCTCGTTAAGCGCAGACGTGCGTATTATTGCGGCAACCCACAAAGATCTAGAAGACATGATTGAGGCGGGTAGCTTTCGCGAAGACTTATTTTATCGCTTGAATGTTTTCCCTATTGAAATGCCGCCGCTGCGCGAGCGCACCGAAGATATTCCATTACTGATCAATGAGTTGGTCTCGCGTATGGAGCATGAAAAGCGCGGTTCAGTGCGATTTAATGCGGCCTCGATTATGTCGTTGTGTCAGCACAGTTGGCCAGGCAATGTGCGAGAGTTAGCCAATTTGGTTGAGCGCATGGCGATCATGTACCCGCATGGGGTGGTTGGGATCAGTGAGTTGCCTAAGAAGTTTCGTTATATTGAAGAAGAAGATGGCATTCAAGAGTTACGTGAAGAACTCAGTGAGCGTGCAGCTTTGTTAGCCCCCACTGTTGAGATGCCCGCGAGCACCAATCAATTGCCTACCGAAGGATTGGATCTGCGTGAGTATCTAGCAGAGCTTGAGCAAGACCTGATTCAGCAAGCGCTGGATGAAGAGGATGGTGTGGTGGCGCGTGCTGCAGAGCGTTTAAATATTCGCCGCACCACCCTGGTTGAAAAAATGCGTAAATATGGCATGGGGCGTAAAGAAGAAGATTAAACCGCTACTGGACCTGTTTAGGCTGCTAGTTGTACTGACTTTCTTTACAATGCCGCTCTTTATTTGATTACGGAGCGGTTCCCATGCAGGATCATCCAGCCCAAGATTCACCATTAGGCAAAAGTAGTGCGTACCTTAGCCAATATGATGCCAGTCTCTTGTTTGGGATTGCGCGTGCAACAAAATGGTGTGAGTTAGGTTTCAGTGCCGATCATCTGCCCTACGTGGGTGTGGATATTTGGAATTGCTATGAATTGTCATGGTTGCTACCTTCTGGCAAGCCGGTGGTAGCCATCGGGCAGTTTAGTGTGCCGGCTGACTCACCCAATATCATCGAATCTAAATCTTTTAAGTTGTATTTAAATTCCCTTAACCAGAGCGTGTATGGCAGCTTTGCTGAAGTGGCTGCATTGCTCATTAGAGATTTATCTAAGGTGGCGGGTGCGCCGGTTGAGGTTGAATTAAAAACCTTGCAGGCCGCCAGCGCAGAAGGCCTGCATATGCCGCAGGGGCTGTGCATTGATGATTTGGATATCAGTCTCAGTCGTTATGAGTCGCCCTCGCTAGCGCTCTTGTCCTGCGGCTCAGAGTCTGTTGAGGAGCAATTGTACAGCCACTTGCTGAAATCCAATTGCCCGGTGACTGGGCAGCCGGACTGGGGCACTGTGCATGTGCATTACCGTGGTAAGGCTCTCAATCATGCCAGCTTGTTAGCGTATTTGGTCAGTTTTCGTCAGCATCAAGACTTTCACGAGCAATGCGTTGAGCGAATTTTTTTAGATTTGCAACAGCTGCTTCAGCCTGAGTTTTTAAGTGTGCATGCGCGCTATGTGCGCCGTGGTGGTTTGGATATTAACCCGTATCGCAGTAGCGAACCGACTGCGATAACCAATCTACGCTTAGCACGTCAGTAGCAGGCCGTTAGAAAACACGATTGCTGCTCATAAAAAAACCGCGCTGGGTCAGCGCGGTTTGTATGGTTTACAGCGTTAAGCTGTAAACCATCTTGTTATAGGCTGTTTGCTCGACCTGCTTTGCTGCGCTCTGCTTGCCATTCTTCATGACTTTGTGCGGTTTCGCTGGCTTCAACACGTTTGAGAATGGTGAAGTAGTCTTGTTTCGACGGGTGAGCCATAACGGTATTGCGCGGGTTGGCTTGCACTACGTATAGGGTCTGCACATTTTGATGATCAAATGCACGCCATTGCGCCGCATCTTTTAGTAGTGTGTAGTTGTGCCCTTCAAGTGCTTTAATTACGGCTTCGCTGCTAAAACTCTTGCTGCGAGTGACCGCATCCGCCCACTGCTTGACCACAGTGTAAGCAGAGGCTGCAGCACTGGGAGGGTAAAGCTCATAGGCTTTATTAAAGTTTTTAACAAAAGCTAAACCGGCTTCTGAGTTTTCCAGTTCAGGGGCGCGCCACAACCAATGCTCCGTGCCAATCACGCCGGACATCAAGCCAGGACCTGCTTGTTCAATCACAGACTGGGTTAGGTTGGGGGCGATGATTTGTACTTTTTTAGTCAGGCCCATGGTTTCCGCAGTTCGCATGGCGCGAACCAAGTCATGTCCGTAAAGTACGAGGGCAATGATTTCGGCACCGCTGTCTTGTGCTTGTTTTAAGCTTTGGCTGTAATCGGACTGTTTGGCGGTAGGGAAGGGTAACAACACGCCTTTGTGCTTGCTGGTATTGGTTGTGTTGGTGTTTTCCCGCAATGCTTGCTCTGAACTGTGACCCCAAGTGTAGTCTGCAGTAATGTAGAAATAGGTTTTGTCTGGGAATGTTTCAGATAAGTATTTACCCAGTGCGCGGCCGGTCATGGTGGCGCTGGTGCTTTCGCGAAAGACATAGCGATGGCCGTTCTTACCCGTTACATCGTTCGAATAACCAATGGTCGCAAAGTACAGGGTGTTGAGTTGACGAGCGCGTTCGCTGGCCGCAATCGCAACAGCGCTGGACACACTGCCAAACAGCATCACCGCACCTTCTGCGACGAGTTTCTCAACATTACGCACGGCTTTCTCTGGCCGTGATGCGGTGTCACGGGTTAATAATTTAATCGGCTGGCCGAGTACACCTCCTTGCGCATTGATTTCGTCAATCGCCAATAAGGTGCCGCGCATTTGTGCTAAGCCTTCTTCTTTATAGTGCCCCGTGCGTGGGTAGTTAAGACCGATCAATATAGGATCAGCAGCTAGCGCTGAAACAGTCGTGGCGACCCATAAGGTCAGAGCGGTAAGCATACGAATCACGTAGATCTCCTTATCTTGGAGCAAAAAGGATTGAGTAGTCGTTGACTGTGCAGTCATCCTTGGTTTCAGGGTACTGTCTATTAGTCGTAGTCATTGTGTGGTGATGATTACGCAAGACAGTCTAAGCCGGTCACTGCACGCGAGTTTTGACACCAAGCAAGGTTAACCACAAATTAACCTGTTGTTTGTAGCGTTGCTCAATGCTTGCCGGATCTTCATCAGCAAACAATTGCAGAGCCAGCGGTAAATCTAATAAGGCTTGCTGACGGTCAGACCGCTGCATGGCATCAGCGATTTGTACCAATTGATACAGTTGTGACGAGGGTTCGCTTGGCGGCTGAATATGACTGCTGCGATAGCGTGCGCAATCGACTAAATAGTTAGGTTGTTTCCAAACTGACAGTAGTACGGTGCCAACCTGGGCTGAGAGTTGCTCACTGATGGAGTGTAAGTCTTCTGGTTCGCGCGGTATTTGTGGCCAGTTCTCTAGCTCAGCTAGCAACGGCAGGCTGCCAATGTCTTGAAAGAGTCCACCCAGTAGGGCGTCATCTACGCTAATGCCTGGCACTGAGCTGCTTAAGCATGCAGACCATGCGGCGCGAACTAAAGAAGCATTCCAGCGCGCCCGAAATACTTTTTGTAAGGGCAGCTCTTTGCTGATAAACAGATTGCGTACTGAGAAGCCGAGAACTAAATTGTTCAGCTTTTGCGTACCGAGACGAGCTAACACATCATGTAAGGTGCGACAGGGGCGTGCGCTTTTTAATAAAGGGCTGTCAGCAAATTGCATTAAATAAGCCGCCAATGGCGGATCACCGTTAATCACGCGGCTGAGATGCTCTAAGGATGTGTTGGGGTCTTTGAGTAGACTGCGAATACGTAGTGCATTTTCTGGCATCTGCGGGATTTTGGCGGTGCCTTTTAAAAAAGCGCTGAGCAGGCTGTAATGCAGTGCTTGTTGGGCTGACTGTTGGGTTGTGCTGGCGTCGCTCATTGACAAATTATCCTGGCTTTCCTAGGGTGCTGAATTTTATATGCATAACGGATTTAAATCATGTCGCAGTATAGCCGTATTAAGCTAGAGGAAAGTTGGAAAGAGGCATTATCTGCTGAATTTGAACAGCCATACATGCAGCAGTTGGCTGATTTTCTGCGCCAAGAAAAGCAGCAAGGTAAAGTGATATATCCGCCAGGGCCGTTGATTTTTAACGCGCTGAATTTAACCCCCTTGTCAGCAGTAAAAGTGGTGATCTTGGGCCAAGATCCTTACCACGGCGCTGGGCAGGCGCATGGCTTGAGCTTTTCTGTACCTGCGGGGGTTGCGATACCACCGTCTTTATTGAATATGTACAAAGAATTGCAGCGTGATTTGAATATTCCGCTTGCTAAGCACGGCTGCTTGCACAGCTGGGCCAAGCAAGGGGTGCTATTGCTCAATACGACCTTGACCGTTGAACACGCGCAAGCCGGTTCCCATGCTAAAGCAGGCTGGCAGCGTTTTACTGATCACATTATTGACTGCGTCAGTCAGCAACAAGCGCATGTGGTATTTATGCTGTGGGGCGCCCATGCACGCAGTAAAGCTGAGCGTATCGATGCTAGCAAACATCTGTTGCTCACCTCCGCGCACCCCTCGCCGTTATCGGCCTACCGTGGATTTTTGGGCAATGCTCATTTCAGCCAGTGCAACAAGTTTTTGCAACGCACTGGACAAACGTCAATTGACTGGCGAGTGCCTGAGTTGGCTGTGACCGAGCAAGCCGAGCTTAGCCTATAGGATCCAACTTAGCATCATTCACTGGCCAATTGCTCCAGTAAACGCTCAATTGCGGCATCCAGTTCATCCAGTGCTGGATCAATGTTAGCGGCATTATTTTTAATCAGTGTTTCACAGGTTTTGCAGATTGAGCGCAGCTGTGGCACGCCACAATATTGCGTGGCACCATGAATACGGTGGATGCGTTCCAGCAAGGCACTGCGATTACGTTGTGCGCGCGCTTGTTGTAAGTACAGGCGATCGCTGGGTAATGACTCGGCAAGAAGTGTTAGTAACTCCTTAGCTAAGGATTCTTTACCATTGGAAAGATTGTGGCCTTCTTGATGATCAATAATCGCCAGGGACTGATACTGCTGTTGCTCCTCTTCCGTCTGTTCGATGCCTGCTTGAGTGTTTATAAAGATACCGGTCCATTTGGCAATAGCGCCGGATAATGACTGTTCGCTGATCGGTTTGCTTAGGCAGTCGTCTAAACCAGACTGTTTAAACAGATGGGCTTCATGCGGTAGCGCGTGTGCAGTCACTGCGATGATTGGTGTTGCTTTGAGTTGCTGCACTTGCTCCCAGTGGCGCATTTTTTCTGTGCATTGTTGGCCGCTCATCACTGGCATTTGAATGTCCATAAAGACAATGTCAAAGCGCTCTTGCTGAAATAGCGCTAAGGCTTTATGGCCGTTGTTGGCTTCACTGACGTGTGCGCCCATGTCGAGCAACAAGGTTTTGATTAGCAGTAAATTAGCAGGGTTATCGTCGACACACAGCGCACGTAAGCGATGTTGGCTGGACGCGAGCAAGGGTTGAGCGGCAGGTTTGGCCTTAATCTCAAGCACATCGTTAATCGCATGTTGTAAACGGCGATGGCAGGCAGGCTTGCTAATTAATTGTTCGCAAAATGGTCGGCCTAAATTATTTTGGAATACGCTAAAGTCTGTAGTGCTACACAGCAGCAGCACTTTGCAATGCAGTTGCTGCAGTTGTGTAAAGATACTTTTTAATGTTTGCAGTGAGTGCTGTTGTGTATTGATACCCAGCACCGCCAAATCGTAGGGCTGAAGGGTCTGTGCGGCCGCTTGCACCTGAGCCAATACGTCATCCAAACTGCTTAGGCTTTTCACTTGCAGTCCGCAGTCTTCCAATTGGTGAGCAATGGCTTGTTGAGCCAACGGATGAGGTTCGTGTAGCAGTGTGCGGTGCGCTAACTGCCTAGGTTCGCTGCTACTGAAATCGCTGCTGTAAGTTTTGGCTAGGCGCAGACTAAACCAAAACTCCGAGCCTTCACCGGGAATGCTATTGACGCCGATTTCTCCGCCCATGTGTTCGACTAAGCGTTTGGAAATGGCCAAACCGAGTCCGGTACCGCCCACTTTTCGAGTCAAGGAGTGGTCGGCCTGACTAAAGGCTTGGAACAGGCTGCTTTGCTCAACATCATGCATGCCAATCCCGGTGTCTTGCACGCTGATACGCAGTTGGGCAAACTCGTCGTTTTCATCGTCGAGCATCGAGCGCACGACCACGCTGCCCTGATTGGTGAATTTAATTGCATTACCAATCAGGTTGGTGAGGATTTGTTTAATCCGCTGCGCATCACCCATCAAGGTACGCGGCGTGTCTCGGTAGACCAAGCTGATCAATTCCAGTTGTTTTTGATGAGCCGCTGGAGCAAGCAAAGTGAGGGTGTCTTGAATTAAATCACGCAGGTAAAAGGGTGCGTGATCGAGCACTAATTTGCCAGCTTCAATTTTTGAGAAGTCTAAAATTTCATTAATGATATTCAGCAGGCTTTCAGACGAATTAAGGATGGTGTTGAGGTAGTCCTCTTGGCGAATGGTTAAATCGCTTTTTTTCAACAACTGAGCGAAGCCAATAATGCCGTTGAGGGGGGTGCGAATCTCATGGCTCATATTGGCTAAAAACTCAGATTTAATGCGACTGGCTTCAATGGCTTCCTTACGTGCTAAATCCAATTCAACATTTTGAATTTCGATGGTTTCGGTGTTATGCCGTGCATCATCCAGCGCTTGATCGATATTGCTTTGCAGTTCCTCTTGAGCTTGCTGCATAGATTGCGCCATCAGGTTTATACCATTCACCAGCTCGTCGAGCTCGTGGCTGCCAGGCGAGTCTAAGCGCGTATCTAAATTGCCATCACGAATGCTGGCGACACCACGTTTAATATTTTCTAGCGGAATATTGATGGTGCGACTCAGGCGCAAGGCCAGAACAGCGGTGATTAACAAGCCCAGTGCAATAAAAATCACGCTAGCAAAAACACTGCGGTAGCCTTCCAGCAAGCTGGCGTGATGTGACAGTTCGAGGCTGACCCAACCAATCGGCATGTCTGACACGCTGCCTTGCACCTTGCCGGTCGTATGGCTCACTGTTTGCGAGTAAATGGGTAAAGTGAGCTGTGAAGAGGCCGCATCACTTTGCACATCAAGCTGCTGAATCAGGCTGCAATCTTGCTTGCGCATGCTTGGGCCGCTGTGCACCAATATGTGGTCAGGCGCTGCAATAAAACGAATGGCGCGCACATCTTTAAGCTCAATGGCTTCTTGGGCAATGCGGGTGAGTTGCTCAATGTCGCCAGCCATTAACGGATGTGCGCTGACCAGTGATAGATGGCTCATGATTAGCTCACCGCGCTGTAATAATTGCTGCTGCAAGTCATTGAGCTGTGCATAACTAAACCAAGCGCCTAATACCGTGGCAAACACGCCCGAAGGCACCAATGTCAGCAGTAAAACGCGTCCTTTAATGCCAAGGTTGGTCAGCATGCTTTGATTCTCCAAACAATAAAAACAAATAACACGGCAAAATAGTGCGTCTTTATAACCTTGGGTTATAAATTGATACCTTCGTGAGTTATGGACTCTAGGCATTTGGCGCTATCATAGGCTTCTTTTTATTTTGATGCCGCTGCTTATCATGACCGTTCACTATCCAACTTTAGCCGACTGCATCGGCAATACTCCGTTAATCCGTTTACAGCGTCTTGCGGGTGACAGTTCCAACACTTTACTGGTTAAGCTGGAAGGCAACAATCCAGCCGGTTCGGTGAAAGACCGCCCTGCATTATCGATGATTGAACGGGCAGAACGCAGTGGCCGGATTAAGCCAGGTGATGCGCTGATTGAAGCCACATCAGGTAACACCGGGATTGCCTTGGCCATGGTCGCCGCGATCAAAGGCTATCGGATGCTGCTGATTATGCCAGACAACTCAACCGCCGAACGTAAAGCTGCGATGACGGCTTACGGCGCTGAATTGATTTTAGTGGAATCAATGGAAGCTGCGCGTGACTTGGCGTTAGAGATGCAAGCGCAAGGTCAGGGTGTAGTATTGGATCAGTTTTCCAATCAAGACAATCCAACTGCGCACTACAGCACAACAGGGCCGGAGATCTGGCAGCAAACCCAAGGACAAATTACTCATTTTATTAGTTCGATGGGTACTACCGGCACTATTATGGGTGTTTCGCGCTATCTGAAAGAGCAAAACCCTAATGTGCAAATTATTGGTTTGCAGCCCAAAGAGGGTGCGGCAATTCCTGGGATTCGCCGTTGGCCAGAGGCGTATCTGCCCAGTATTTTTGATGCCAGCCGCGTTGATCAAGTGATCGATATGGGCCAGCAAGAAGCCGAAGAGTGCATGCGCAGCTTAGCCCGTGAAGAGGGCATTTTCTGTGGTGTCTCTTCCGGTGGTTCTGTCGCGGCCATGTTACAAGTGGCAAAAACCGTGGAAAACGCGGTGTTAGTTGCCATTGTTTGCGATCGTGGAGATCGCTACCTATCCAGCGGTATTTATGCACCGGAGTCAGTATGAGTCGCCCTAAAGCACCAAAAACATTACGCTTTCAACCTGCGGGTGGTGAGCGTAATTCCTTGCCAGTGGGCAAAAAACAAGTGCTGAACATTGAGCGCTTAGCGCATGACGGTCGAGGTATCGCGTTCCTAGAAGGGCGCACTTGGTTTGTCAGTGGCGCGTTACCTGGCGAACAAGTACAGGTTCAAGTGTTAGCGGCGCGCAGTAAAGTCGTCGAGGCGCAAGTTGTTGCCATCCAAACCAGCAGCCCAGAGCGCATTACGCCTGAGTGCCAGTGGGTCGGCCAGTGCGGTGGCTGCACCTTGCAGCACATCAGCCATGCGCAGCAAGTGTCTCTTAAACACGACAATTTGGTTGAACAACTAAATCGTGAAGGCGTGACGCCACTCGCCTGGGCCGAGCCGTTAGTTGGGCCTGCTTTTGCTTACCGCCGACGCGCTCGAGTTTCCGTGCGTTATGAGGTCAAGCAAAAGCATGTGCAGGTGGGCTTTCGCGGTTTAGCCACGACGGCGATTGTCGAAGTGCAAAATTGCGCTATTTTAGTCGAAGATTTACAGCCACTGTTTGCTGGGTTAACGACCTTGTTCAATGCTTTCCAACAGCCGCAAGCGCTGGGTCATGTGGAGTTGTTTAGCGGACGCAGCAATGCCTTGCTACTTCGTCATACCCAAGCCTTGCATGCAGATGATCTGCAACAATTGCGCGCTTACTGCGCAGGGCATAATGCACAATTGTGGTTGCAAGGCATTGGTGAGCCGCAGCCGGATCAAGCAGGGCAGACGCTGAGTTATCAATTGTCAGAGTTTGGCTTAGACATTGCCTATCAGCCGGGCGATTTTGTCCAAGTCAATGCGCAGATGAACGAAGCAATGATTGCGCAAGCCTTGGATTGGCTGGCGCCGCAAGCGGATGAGCGCGTATTGGATTTGTTTTGCGGCTTAGGTAATTTTGCTTTGCCATTGGCGCAGAAAGTTAAAGAAGTGGTGGCGGTCGAAGGTGTTGAGTCGATGTTGGCACGCGCCAATGAAAATGCTCAGGCGAATCAGCTAAGTAATGTGCACTTTTTTCATGCGGATCTGTCTACATCGCTGCGTGACAAAGACTGGTCAAAGCAAACTTATGCGGCGGCTTTGCTGGATCCTCCACGTGAAGGCGCACAAGCGGCAGTGACTGATTTAGCTAAAATGAAAGTTGCACGTATTTTATATGTGTCGTGCAACCCAGCCACTTTGGCGCGTGATGCGGCCGTGTTGATTGCCCGCGGTTATCGTCTACACAAAGCCTGTGTGCTGGATATGTTTGCACAAACAGGGCACACCGAAGCGATGGCACTGTTTGTTAAGAAAGAAGCAGTAAAGAACTAAGTGGTCTACCGAGTGTAGTCGATGGTGTTGAAGAGTCTTTGGCTCGAAGGATTGGTAATGGTACAGGTCAGAACAGAGCAGCCGGTTAGCCAAGATGGCAGTATTGATTTGCACAGTTGGGTCGCGCAAATTGTCGCGATTGATCCGCAGTTGGATGCCGAAGGTTTACTCAGTGCCTGTCAATTTGCTCGTGATGCCGAGCAAAAAGCTAAGGCTGCAGACAATATCTGGGCAGAAGGCACGTCAAGCTTGCAGATAGGCTTAGAAATTGCGCAAATCTTAATTGATTTAAAACTCGATCAAGAAACTCTGATTGCGGCGATTCTGTACCGCACGGTGCGTGAGGGTAAAGCGCCTTTAACCGAGATTGAGAAGCTGTTTGGCCCTGTGGTCAGCAAGCTGATCGATGGCGTGCTGCGTATGGCGGCGATCAGTGCCAGTCTCAACCCGCGGCAAAGTGTGGTGCTGAACTCGCAAGCTCAAGTTGAAAACTTGCGCCGCATGTTAGTGGCAATGGTCGATGATGTGCGTGTGGCGCTGATTAAGCTGGCTGAGCGCACCTGCGCGATCCGTGCGGTGAAAAACGCCCCAGAACACAAACGCTACCGTGTTGCCCGTGAAGTCTTTGATATTTATGCACCGCTGGCGCATCGCCTAGGTATCGGTCATATCAAATGGGAACTGGAAGATCTGTCCTTTCGTTACCTTGAGCCTGATCAGTACATGCACATTGCCGGTTTGCTGCATGAGCGACGTATCGACCGAGAGCAATTCATTCGCAACGTGGTGCAGCAATTACGCGACGAGTTGAAAGAGGCAAAGATAGAGGCCGACGTTAGCGGGCGGGTCAAACATATCTATTCAATCTGGCGCAAAATGCAGAAAAAAGGTCTGCAGTTTAGCGAGATTTATGATGTGCGCGCTGTGCGTATTTTAGTCCCCGAGGTGCGTGATTGTTATACCGCGCTGGGCATTGTACATACGCGCTGGCGCCATATTGCCCGTGAGTTCGATGACTATATCGCCAACCCGAAAGAAAACGGCTACCGCTCATTGCACACGGCGGTGATTGGTCCAGAAGGCAAAGTGTTGGAAGTACAGATTCGCACCCAAGCCATGCACGAAGAAGCCGAGCTGGGCGTGTGCGCCCACTGGCGTTACAAAGGCACCGATGTTGATGCGCAGTCTGATCACTATGAAGAAAAAATTGCTTGGCTCAGACAAGTCTTAGAGTGGCATGAAGAGCTTGGCGATATTGGCGGCCTTGCCGATCAAATTCGCGTCGATATTGAGCCCGACCGTGTGTATGTCTTTACTCCAGACGGCCATGCGATTGATTTGCCGCAAGGCTCAACCCCGCTGGATTTCGCCTATCGCGTGCATACTGAAATTGGCCACAATTGCCGTGGTGCTAAGGTCAATGGACGCATTGTACCGCTCAACTACAACCTGAAAACAGGTGAGCAAGTTGAGGTGATTACTGGCAAAAATGGCGCGCCCAGTCGTGACTGGCTCAATACCAACTTAGGCTATATCAACACCACCCGTGCCCGCGCCAAAGTGGTGCATTGGTTTAAGTTGCAAGCCCGTGATCAAAACGTGGCTGCCGGTAAGCAAATGCTTGATCGCGAAATGGCGCGCTTGGCGATTGGTCCGGTGAGTTATGAGCGCCTTGCCGAGAAATGTAATTTAAGAGGCAGCGAAGACTTGTTCGCGGCGTTAGGTGCCGGTGATGTGCGTTTAGCCCATGCCGTAGGACTGGCGCAACAGCTGCTCGATCCACATGAGCGCAGTGTGCAGCAGCTCGATCTGATTCCACGCAAACCAACGCAATACAGCAGTGCGCAGCGCGATGAAATACGTATTCATGGCGTCGGTAACTTATTAACGCAGATGGCCGGTTGCTGTCAGCCGGTGCCGGGCGAGCCGATCGTGGGCTACATTACCATTGGCCGTGGCGTGACCATTCACCGCCAAGATTGTCCAACGGCCTTACAACTGCGCAGCCGTGAACCTGAGCGGATGATTCAAGTGGGGTGGGGCACTGAGCCGGTTAAAACCTATCCGGTCGATGTTTTGGTGCGCGCTTATGATCGCTCAGGCTTAATCAGCGACATCTCGCAAGTGCTGCTCAATGAGAAAATGAACGTTGTAGCGCTGCAAACCAGCACCAGTAAAGAAGACAATACCGCAACCCTCAATTTAACCGTGGAAGTTCCAGGCTTAGATGAGTTAGGGCGTTTACTGGGGCGTATTTCGCAGCTGCCGAATATCATTGAGGTGCGCCGTCAGCGCCATTAAGCGCTAGGCCGCTGTGAGCTGTCGAGCGTAATCAGCGATCTCTATTACCCTGTAGGTCGATACTTTAGGGTCGACGCTGGCTATATGTATGATTGATCTTGTCGCCCATAAATGGGCGACCTACAGCCTGTCGGCAAAGGCAACCTTGTATGATTAGTCAGTAACGATGAAAGCGCTGCTTAGGCTGGGGGCGTTAGCATAATCAGGCGCTTGGCTGCTTTATGCTAGCGTCATGCTGGCTGATTGGCCTTATTTGACGGGGTTCGCTATTCTTAGCCACCCTATAATCGTTTAGAAGGATGTTATCGGATGTCAGAGTTTCCACCGTGCCCTGCGTGTCAGGAAGAGATCACCTACCCAGATCGCGAAAATTACGTGTGCGCGACCTGTGGTCATGAGTGGCCTATGGATGGTTCTGCAGACACTGAAGACAGCGATGTAAAAGTGGTGCGTGATGCCCACGGCACGCCTTTAGCTGATGGTGATACGGTTGTCTTAATCAAAGATTTGAAAGTAAAAGGCAGCTCTACGGTGATTAAAATGGGCACTCGTGTCACCAATATCCGTATTGTTGATGGCGATCATGACCTTGACTGCCGTGTTGATGGCATGAAAATCATGCTCAAATCAGAGTTCATGAAAAAAGCCTAAGCTATCGCGTTTGAGTTGCCGCTGCGCGACTTGAGCAACCTACGCAGGCTGATGAAGACATAGGTTCCAAGTTTTCCTCAGTCGGCGTCATTTTCAGGGTGAATATTCTATTGCAGGCCATGTTGACACTATAAATTATTGGCGGTCAGCAGTAGAATAACGCCTTTATCGCATAATTCTCGTGGAGTTGAAGGCATGTCAGACGTCAAGAAGGTGGTTCTCGCCTATTCCGGTGGCTTGGACACTTCGGTCATTCTTAAGTGGCTGCAAGATACGTACAACTGTGAAGTTGTTACTTTTACCGCTGACCTTGGTCAAGGTGAAGAAGTCGAGCCTGCACGTGCAAAAGCACAAGCCCTAGGTGTTAAAGAAATCTACATTGACGATCTACGCGAAGAGTTTGTTCGTGACTTTGTCTTCCCGATGTTCCGTGCCAACACCATCTACGAAGGTGAGTACTTACTCGGTACTTCAATTGCGCGTCCTTTGATTGCTAAGCGCTTGATTGAAATTGCTAACGAAACTGGTGCTGATGCCATTTCGCACGGCGCAACCGGTAAAGGTAATGACCAAGTTCGTTTTGAACTGGGTGCGTATGCACTCAAGCCTGGCGTAAAAGTGATTGCGCCTTGGCGTGAGTGGGATTTGTTGTCGCGCGAAAAGCTGATGGATTACGCAGAAAAGCACAACATCCAGATTGAACGTCACGGCAAGAAAAAATCACCGTACTCAATGGACGCCAACTTACTGCACATCTCCTACGAAGGCGGTGTGTTGGAAGATACCTGGACTGAGCACGAAGAAGACATGTGGCGTTGGACCAAGTCGCTTGAAGAAGCCTCTAGCACCGCACAGTACATCGAGCTGACCTATCGTAAAGGTGATATCACCGCGATTGATGGCGTTGAGATGTCACCCGCTACAGTGCTGGCTGAGCTGAACCGCATTGGTGGTGAGCACGGTATCGGCCGTGTCGATATCGTCGAAAACCGTTACGTGGGCATGAAAGCCCGTGGTTGCTACGAAACCCCAGGCGGCACCATCATGCTGCGCGCACACCGTGCGATTGAGTCAATCACCCTCGACCGTGAAGTTGCTCACCTGAAAGATGAGTTGATGCCTAAGTACGCCTCAATGATCTACAACGGTTACTGGTGGAGCCCAGAGCGCGTGATGCTGCAGCAGATGATTGATGCATCACAGGCTAACGTGAACGGTGTTGTGCGCTTGAAACTCTACAAAGGTAACGTTGTGGTTGTCGGTCGCAAATCAGACGACTCACTGTTTGATGCAGCGATTGCCACCTTTGAAGACGATGCCGGTGCTTACGATCAGGCTGATGCTGCAGGCTTCATCAAGCTCAACGCATTACGCTTACGCATCGCTGCCACCAAAGGCCGCAAACTGCTGTAAGAAGGGATAGTTTGTTTTATCTCTAGTGTTAAAAAAGCCACCATCGCGGTGGCTTTTTTATGCGCTACATAAGTTAAATTTAATAGCAGAAGTATAATTTTTTATATGTATGCGCGTTTCTCTGCTGGATAGGGCACAGTTTCCTCCTGTCATTAACAAAGCATGTAAAAACAGTGGTTTGCAAATTAAACAACGCTAATTGTCGATAGTGAAAGGTCAACGTACAAACTAAAATGTATGTCGTCCATTTATTGGCGACATACAGGTTCGGTAAAGATCAAAGTTTTAGGCTTGTGTTGCGTTTTTAAAGAAAAAATCCTGTGTATACAGGCGTTTATATTAATTAGAGTAACTGGTAATCGAGCTGCAAAGTGAGCATGCTTACTAATAAAATGTTAGGTGCTTAGATAGATATTTATGCTACCGAAGTCAGGGCAAATGATGTATATTATGAAAGACAAAATAGAAATATATTTCCGCAACAGCAGCACTGGTATTTTCCTAAATCTTCATATTCCCAGCCAGATGAAGGAGCAGATCGTATCTGCTATTCAAAAGGGTAGTTTTGATGTAAGTGATTTGGCGATGACAGTTGAGTTACCTGTTCTTCCTGAGTGGATTTCTGACCTAGAGGTTAGATCTAAGGTTGCTAAACTGAATGAAAATATTCACTTGAGCATTCCTATAACTTCGCTTAACTGTAACTTTTTAGATGAGTGAGGTTGTTCACAGAATAGATGGGTAATGCTTTTATGCCTAACAAGTCTTTAAAGGCGGGCGGCACGCAGCCGCTTAATTAGGCGTTTGACACTTAAGGAAACATAATGCGTAGTATCAAATCTCATGGCGCACTTGATCGCTTCGGGCGTATTCGTCTATCCAAAAATTTCTTCATGCGCGATTTCATGTACAGCGAAATATCAAACATTTACGGAATACCCAATATTCCTGAAAACCCAGATAGAGCTGTGGAAGCAGGTAAGCGTCTGTGTGAAGAGTTGCTTGAACCGCTAAATGCTACGTTTGGCCGCATTGCAATACGATCCGCTTACAGATCATCTGAAATCAATAAAATTGGTAATTCGAAAGGGCATAATTGCGCCAACAATGATGCAAATTTTGCCCATCATATATGGGATCACCGTAATGAGAGTGGTATTGGAGCAACTGCTTGTATTGTGATTCCTTGGTTTATGGATCAATACAATAATGGTGCAGACTGGCGCTCGCTTGCATACTGGATTCATGACCATCTTCCTTACAGTGAGATTGAATTTTTTGACGGTAAAGGAATGTGCTCATTTAATTTAAGCTGGCACGAAAAGCCTAAAAAAATCATAACTAGTTGGATGACACCTAGAGTGTTATTGACAGGTGAGAATGTCACAGGCTCTTTTGCAGAGTGGTATGAAGACTTTCCAAAATTTAGTACCGGGGTCTAATATTTTGATCAAGCTGTTTTACTTAGCTTACAGGGCTTGCACAGTTTTTATATTTCGAAAATATATTCTGAGGTAATAATGAGTTTTCTAGTTGCTCATTTAATCGACATCTGAATTGGTATATGGTTAGTGCTTTAAATGGTTTAGAGCAAACCTGATGGAACTCAATATTGAATCTCTTGATTAATCTAGTTATTGCATTGGCGACTTATTGCTCTTTATTCAACCTAGCACGCCTTTAATTCAGCGCTAAATATCATGACACTAGAAATTTAGAAAACTTAAGGACATCACTTCATGGCTGGATCTACTTTCCAAACTAACCCATACGACCTTTATAAGCTGCTGGACGATTGTCGTCGCGGCGTACTTCAGTTACCTGATTTTCAGCGTAGCTGGGTATGGGATGAGGACCGTATCAAGAGTCTTATTGCCTCTATTTCTCGTGCTTTTCCAGTTGGGGCACTAATGACTTTGGATACTGGAGGCGAGGTTAACTTCAAGCCTCGGCCAGTTGAAGGCGCACCTGCAGAAGCAAAAAATGTTACGCCGAGTTCATTGTTGTTGGATGGTCAGCAACGCATGACTTCTATGTATCAAGTGACATTGCGTGGTGAAGTAGTTGAGACAGTAACACCGAAGAAAAAAAAGGTTAAAAGATGGTTCTACATCGACATTCTCAAAGCGCTAGATCCAAACATTGATCGTGAAGAGGCGATTGTGAGTATTCCTGAAGACCGTGTGATCCGTACTGATTTCGGTCGTGGAGTGCTCGTCGATGTATCCTCGACTGAACAAGAATTTGCGGAAATGATGTACCCAGTGACGCATGTATTTGATTGGGATCGTTGGCAAGATGGTTTTGATCAATACTGGAAGGGCGACAGCAACGAGGCAAAACGAGAAGTTTTTCGCAAGTTCAAGCGAGAAGTGCTGGAAAATTTTAAGTATTACCGTGTGCCGGTTATTTCCCTAGATCGCTCTACTTCCAAAGAGGCAGTTTGCGTTGTATTCGAGAAAGTAAATACTGGTGGAAAACCATTGGATGCTTTTGAACTAGTAACCGCGATGTATGCTGCTGACGGTCATGAGCTGCGTAAAGATTGGTATGGCGATGAAGCACATAAAGGTAGGCATCGGCGTTTTGTTGATACGCTGCGACCTGCTGACTCGCAGACTGGCATTATCTCGAATGTGAGTAATACTGATTTTTTACAAGCTGTTTCTTTGTTCTATACACGAGCGCGCCGTCGAGAGGCTGAACGTGCTGGCAAACAAGGTAAAGAGCTGCCAGCGGTTACTGGCAATCGGCAAGCATTACTGAACTTACCACTGACTGCTTATAAGCAGTTTGAAAAGCAGGTTGAGCATGGATTTATGCAAGCAGCGAAGTTTCTGCACATGCTGCATATTTATCGGATCTTTGATTTGCCCTATCAATCGCAGATTGTTCCGTTAGCTGCCATCATTGCTGACATTGGAGATGCATGGGAGCACGAAGCTAATAGAGCAAAGCTTGTACGCTGGTACTGGAACGGTGTGTTTGGAGAGTTGTATGGATCAGCTGTGGAAACTCGAATTGCCAAGGATTTTATTGAGGTTCCTACGTGGCTAAAAGGTGGGCCAGAACCGACTACCGTGAGCGAAACTATTTTCCGCGCTGATCGACTAAAGACGATGCGGATGCGTTTGTCGGCAGCGTACAAAGGAATGAATGCTCTTTTAATGAAAGAAGGTGCACAGGATTTTCGCTCAGGTCAAAATTTTGATCACACTGTCTTTTTTGGTGAGAATGTCGATATTCATCATATTTTCCCTCAAAGCTGGTGCAAGAAGCAGGGTATTGAGCCTGCAGTATATGACTCGATCATTAATAAAACGCCACTGTCGTTTCGCACCAATAGAATCATCGGTGGGGTAGCACCGTCAGAGTACCTATTGAAATTAGAGAAGGGCGATAAGCAGACGCCAGCCATAGATCAAGAACGATTAAATGCTTACCTTCGCTCACATCTGATTGACCCTGGTGTGCTTCGTAGAGATGATTTTGATTCATTTATGGCCGATCGACAAAAACGTCTACTGAGCTTGATTGAGCAGGCAACTGGTAATAATGTTTATTCTGGTGAAGAGAAAGAAGAGGGTGTCGACATTGATGGGGATGAAGACACGACTGAAGCTGAAATGGTTATCTGACAATAGTTTATAAAGCTTTAAATGTTTTTTTATCAAATCGCCGAAGGTGCCATGTTTGCTGCATGGCACCTTCGGTTCAACTTTAATAATACTGTTGCACTTAGTGCTAAAAACTCAAAAAGGAATGCTGAGTGAATGAATTGATTTTATACCTTGGTCTTGCAATATGTCTTATCGGTGGAATTGGCTTTCTTATTGCCGCCTTTAGAACAAGTATTTTATGGGGCCTTGCTGTCTTACTTATCTCTCCAGTCGCCATCGTGTACTTAATTGTTCATTGGCAGGACGCTAAGGAACCATTCAAAATACAGTTGATTGGTTTTGTGATTATGCTGATTACCGCGTATATAAATGGCGGATTTAGCTTTGTCTATTGGTAAGAAACTGGTCTTGATGAATTACATTATTTTGCAGCAAAGATTTTTGAACCTCGAAGACAGCAGGGATACAAGGCTCAACATGTTTCGTAATGCGCTGATCCCTCAGCCTTATCTAAAGCTGAGTTATCCATGAAAAAACTAATTATTTGGCTGTTGATCATTGCTGCCTGTTGGTCGTTTTATAACCATACGGGCCAAGTTGAACTCGGGCCTGGGGTGATGGCGCCTGCTGCACCCATGCAGAGAGGTTTAGATGCGCCGATAAGTCATCGTATAGATGACTACAATATTAGCGAGCTTGCACAGTTCGATATTAAGGCGAAAGTGCTTGCAAAGAAAAACTATCATTTAGGTCGAGAAGCGGATCTGTCGCCCACTGACTTGGCGCTGGGTTGGGGCAATATGTCGGATGAGCGTATTCTTGGGCAGATTAAAATTTCCCAGTCAGGTCGGTTCTATTTTTGGCGGGTTGATTCGTTTCCAATCCCGCGCAATGAAATAGAAACAAGCAGTGCCAATATGCATCTTATTCCTGCTAACGAATCAGTAAAAAGCACCATCAAGAAAATACGACAAGGTGATCTGGTCGAAATGTCAGGCAGTCTTGTTAATGTGACCGCCAACAAGGGTGATTGGCACTGGAGTAGCTCCTTGACTCGAAATGATACTGGCAATGGTGCTTGCGAGCTGGTTTGGGTGAAAAGTCTGCGCATTGTGACGCGCTGATAAATATGATGTGCTCAGTCTATCGCCAATATAGTTTTTAGCGAGTGACTGCTCTGCTGGCTTTTTAAAAACTCCGTCATCTGTTGTGCCGGTAATGGTTGGCATAACAGGTATCCCTGTAGCTGATCGCAGCCTTCTTTAGCGAGCTGTTTGGCTTGCTCTAGGGTTTCTACACCCTCGGCTGTTGAGCGCAGTCCCAGTGTTTTTGCAATAAACAATACGGCAGAAACGATCGCTGCATCCTTAGGCTCGATCAGCATATCTCGCACGAAGCTTTTATCAATTTTAAGTTTACCGATGGGCAGTTCCTGTAACACGCTCAAGGAAGAATAGCCTGTACCAAAGTCATCCAATGAAATGGTCATGCCTCTTTGATGCAGTATATCAAGGTTCCTAATGACTTCTGGTTTAATTTTCAATAAAGATGTTTCGGTGATTTCGAGTTCCAGTTGGCTTGGGTTTAGCCCGTTATCGCCTAATACTTGATTAACAATACTGACAAAGTCTTGGCGTTGTAACTGTATCGTGGAAATGTTGACAGATACACTAGCCTCGGTGAGTTGCGCTGCATGCCAAGCGCTGAGCTGCCGGCCTGCTTCATGCAGAACCCATTCACCAATCGGCAGAATTAAACCGCTATCTTCGGCGATAGGAATAAATCGCTCAGGCGAAATAACACCCTCAGCCGGATCGTTCCAGCGCAATAGCGCCTCGAGGCCAACTACTTGGGCTGTGTTGGTTTGGATCAGCGGTTGATAATACAGCTCTAATTCATGGTTTTTGAGTGCGCAGCGTAGTTTAGCTTCCAAAGAGATGCGTTCGAAGGCTGCTAAATTGTAGGACGCCGAGTAAAACTGGAAGTTGTTACGGCCTTGCTCTTTGGCTTGATACATCGCAGCCTCGGCGCGCTTGATCAAGTCATCTACTTCAGTGGCATCGTCTGGAAACAGTGCGATACCAATGCTGCTCGTGCTATATATTTCCCGCTCATCAAGCTGGAAGGGTAATTTCATGTTTTCTTGAATACGCGAAGCAACCTTGGCCACATCGATCGAGTTGTCGATGTTAGCTAACAAAATAACAAACTCGTCTCCGCCTAAGCGTGCGAGAACATCGTCGCTGGGGCGAGGGTTTTCCTGATGGATAATATCTTCGGCACGCAGTATAGAAGAGAGCCGTATTGCGGTTTCCTTAAGCAATTGATCGCCGATTTGGTGGCCTAAGGTATCGTTAACCCGCTTAAAATTATCCAAATCAAGAAACAACACCGCCATTTTGTTGTTCTCGCGCTTGGCGAGCGCGATCATGTGGCGCAGCATTTGATGTGCTTGAAAGCGATTGGGTAAACCGGTCAGGCTGTCGTGATAGGCCAGCCGTTCAATTTTGAGACGTGATTTTTCTAGGTTACCTGCCATTTCCTGGAAGCTCTGAGCCAATTGGCCAAGCTCATCTTTGGAGGATAGCGGGAGGTGCGGCATCAGATTGCCATAACTGAGTTCGCGGACCGCTAGGCTTAAATGCTTCAATGGCCGCAGCATTAGGATGCTGATGGCAATCAACATGGTGGCAATGATCAATACGATACTGCCGACCACTACCCAGCTAATGGCTTGTCTAAGGCGTTGGCTTTCTTCCCGTAACTCGGCTTCGGGCAGTAAGCCGATCAATAATAAACCATCGTGCAAGTGTCGAACGGATAGCAGGCTGTTTGAGCTGAGATAGGTTGCTGGCTGGAGCTGCTGATTGCCTTGCATCTGCGTCGCTTTGCTGAGCAGCTCTGGCGCTATCGACTGACCAACTTGAGAGGGGTCTTGGTGCATCAGAACTTTACCCTCTGGGCTGACGATAAATGTATATCCACTTTGGCCGATTTTAGCGGCGGCAATTTGCTTTGCCATAAAGTCCAGTTGCATGGTCACGACCAAATACCCACGCAAGATCGGTGTGCTGTTCAGCGGGTCTTGAGTTGTTAAGTTGATTAGTTTTATCGGCTTGGCCACTTGTAGGGCAATCGTCTCATACTCAGCTGGGGTTGAAACATAAGTCATAGTTTCCCCATCAAAATGGCTTAGCGCGTTAAAAAAGGCTGTATTAGCTTCGTCTTCACTGTTATTTGTTATGGCTGTTAGAGTACTGCGAGCGTCTTCATAACCGTCTGGAAGTAAATAGCGAATTTCGCTGTAATGAGGATAGGCGCGTAGGTAGCTGGAAAATAATTTAAGCAGGGACGGTAGCATCAGTACATAGCGATCTTCTTCGTCTTCGGTCAATGCATAAGCACGCATCAATGAGGCATCAGCAAATAATTTGACGTTGGCAGTGGCGACATCCTGATGGATTTTAAAATTACGGCTCATCTGATCCATCAGATTGGTCATTTCATTTGAGCTGCGCTCTATTGCGGTTGAGCGCAACTGAGCATAAGCCAGCCAGCCCAAAATTAGCAGCGGAATCACAGCTAAGGGTATAACGACTAATAAAACCTTGGTGTGTAGACGCATAGGACTAAATAAGGCTCAGTTAATGAGGCGTGAAAAAATCGCCGCACGATTTTTTTGCGCGCGAGGAGGAAGCCGCTGATACACTTCAGACTTCTCAAGAGCCTCGCTATTGGGGTAGATGACTGGATCATTTAGGAAGTCCTGCGGTAGTAGCTGCTTGGCCGCTTGATTTGGTGTTGCATAGTGCACATATAATGCCAGTTGTGCAGCAATCTGCGGTTCGTTAAGAAAGTTAATGAACTGTTTTGCTTCAGTTTTTTTAGTTGAGCTGCTCAGGATGCTTAGGTAGTCAGTCCAGATATTGCCACCTTCTTTAGGCAGTACAAAAGCGATGTTTGCATTGTGCTTTTGCAGCATCCGTGTATCACCGTTGTACATCATGCTCATCACAACCTCGCCGCTGACAAGTGCTGAATCTTGGTTTAGGGACAGGTATCGATAGGTTTTAACCGCTGGAATTTGCGCTTGCAGCAGTGCTTCAGCATGTTGTAATTCTTCAGGATCAGTTGTATTTAGCGAGTAACCCAGCGCTTTAAGAGCCATGCCAATCATATCGGAGCTGTCGGCAATCATGCTGATTTTGCCCTGTAGCTCAGTGGCTGGTTGCAGTAGGTCCATCCAGCTTGATACTGGGAAAGGAACAAGATCCTTGCGATAAACGATACCAACTGTTCCCCAGAAATAAGGGACGCCAAAGGCTTTGCTTTCCTCAAACTGGCTGCGCCAGCGAGGGTCAATATGCTTTAAATTAGGCATGGTTTGTTGATCAAGAGGCTCCAGCCAGCCGCGCTTGGCCAAAGCCAGCATAGATGAGTCATTGGTTACTATAATGTCGAAACCTTTGCCTTCTGTTTCGAGTAAGAGTTCATCTCGAGTTGTATCTGAATCAAAGTTACCCTGCTTTACGGTGATTCCGCTGCGTTGTTTAAACTCTGCAAGAACCGCCGGATCGATGTAATCAGTCCAGTTCAGCAGTACCAGTTCCTTAGTTTGTGCCGCCTGCGTAAACGCGGCGCTTAACAGTAAACACAATGTCAGGAAAATGGATTTTGCTGAATTCATAAGGGGACTCATCTTTTACAGGGTCTAATTCGGCTCAGCCACGCTAGGGTTGCGCATGTGCATAATATGTTGTTTGTTTAAATGTGGACTGTATCTAGGACATATTTAAGCTGAATAAGCTTAGTGTTTATCGTACAGGATTGGTTGCTGTCAATGGCCATTACTTTTGATCCACTTTCGGCCATTAAAATTGACCCACCTACGATCAGGTTTTATTCACTTTCTGCTTCAATCGATAGCTTTCACCTCCAAGCATAAATACGTGTGAGTGATGGATGACGCGGTC
>JBLWZG010000016.1:0-66548 GCA_048266525.1 Pseudomonas sp. | reverse complement strand
CGCGGAGCTGCCCTTGCCATTCGCTAGTAGTTAACATCTAATAACGATCATAAATCGCTAAGGATGGTGACCTTCCTACAGAGGACTTTCACCTCATTAGTTCATGCCCATGCTGGGCGTACACAAGGTGGTGTTGTTCGCCGCGCAAAAATCGCGCGGCTGGGACAGCCTACACGCCGCTTCGCTTTGTTTCGGCTGCCCCAAACCACGGCGCGTTAGCAGCTACCATTAAAACAAAAAAATAATGACTCACGCTTATAGCCAAGCAGCTTACGCTGCCTGGCTTGCTTGTCTTTATTTCACTGGATTCCGCGCAGAAGTTGTTGATAACAGAGGCTGCAAACTTGGTTTGTTAGGCACAGGTATTGTCATATTCGTCGTCCAGCTGGTAAGTAGCAGTATGTCCGCTTAAGCATGTGCCGACCCAGGGCTCTGTTGGATCATCTATATCGCAGGGAACTCGATCACTACAAAAAGGACAGAGCGGATGAGAGAACTCAGCTGTGTAAGTGAAGATATCCATTGCATCTACTCCTAAGAAATAACAGCCCCTTACAGGCTGTTATTATTGAGTTAATAGCGCTCACATATTTCCATTTTCAACGAGTGAATAGCACCCATCAGTCCCAACGATAATGTGATCCAATACCCGCACGTCTACCAGTGCCAGCGCATCCTTTAAGCGGGTGGTGAGATGAATGTCAGCCTGGCTCGGTTCTGGATTACCTGAAGGGTGGTTATGCGTAATGATCATGGCTGCTGCGTTATGCTCAAGCGCAGTCTTTACTACTTCACGCGGATATACAGATGCTGAGTCAATAGTGCCTCTGAAGAGCTCGTGAAAGCCAATGATCTTGTGTTTAGTGTCCAGTAGTAGCACGGCAAAGACCTCATGCTCATAGTCATGCAGCAGAGTGCGCAGGTGTTCCTTAACCGCTTGCGGGCTTTCTAGTGCACGGCCTTTACTGAGGCGTTTCTGTGAGAGTTGTTTAGCCATGATCAAGATGTCTTGTTCCGTTACGATCGGTGATTCCATAACGTAGGTGCCTGGTTCTGTACCGGCTTTAAGCATGTGATAGCGCATGATGATTTTCCTTATAGGTATAAAAAAGCCACCTCGATGGGTGGCTTCAAATAGGGAGTATGTGATTAAGCGTTGCTGGCGTTAGCACTCGCTATACGGTGAAGCTTGTCTGCCAGTGACCGCTCGGCTAGAGCATGGGTTTTCAGGTCATTGTTGGTTTTGTTTTCAGTAGGGTAAAACTCTTCAACAATCGCGCTGATGTCATCTTCATCCTCTTCAAAGGCACCATTGCTTAAGCCTGTAGTGGCGATGTGGTCGAGTGCGTCCTGATTGAATCCAGTCTGCTGACGCTGCTCATGCAACTGCTTAGCTGCCATTAAAGTGTCAGGCATGCTCAGTCCTTCACGTAAGGTAATGTCAGCGTAAAAGATGGGCGTACCACGGCTTTGGCGTGTGGATTTACCACGCAAGCGCAATTCCAGAGGCAGGCACGATAAGAGGTTATTTGAGATGGCCTTAAAGTAATTTAGGCGCGCTGTGAGAGTGCGGATACTGTTAAAGCCTGTGGTGCGAAATACGAAGCTGCCCATGCTGTCGTCATCACCAATCAGTACGTTTAAGCGAGCGTATGGCTTGCAGGCATTGCCTTGGGCTAACGGACAACTATCAGGTGACGGGCACGGCAAAGATTGCACACCGCTTTCCGTTTGACGCTTACAGGTTTCGCCATTCCCTACACATAGCGGACGACCGGTGTTGCGATCAAACAAACTGTAGTCAGCACGAAAGTTCAGTTCAGGTTCGTTAAACAGTAACCGAATTGGAATGCTACGCAGCTTGCCTTCCTGTTCTTTTCGCAGGTCATCATTTAGCGGGTGCAGCAGCCAACCGTCACGGGTTTGCACCTGTGAGGTGATAGTGAATTGATCATCTTTTTCAGGCAGACGTTTACCGTTCTTTTCCACAACGCGTCCAATTGAAATACGCCCCAGCACTGGTGGGGTAATAGCTAAGCCTTTTAACATGGTGTACTCCTTAAAGCATAAAGCCCCCTGACTGCATAACGCGGCCAGGGGGCTTTATGTTGTGTTGGTTGAGTAAAACTATGAGATTAAGAAACGGCGACTGCCTTGGCGTAATGTTTCGTATTGTTCACGCAGGTGTGGTAGGTCTTGCAGTAGCGCTTTGGTATCTAGGGTTATCGTGTCTTTAGCCTTCTTCCAAGTCACCGAGCCTGAAGCAAACATCGCACGTGAGGCATCGCCCATGGCTTGCTGGATCTTTTGCTTGAGAGCTGACTCGTGCTTCTCTTGCTCACTGATAGCGTCACGCACCTGTTTAAGCGTTTCATACGCCAGGGTGAGTTCTTCATCTACCGAGAAATCAACGGTTTCACCTTGGTCTTGCGGGAACAAGCAACGCAGTGCCGTATCTGCAGAAGCAGAGCCATCTGCCGGTGGTGGTGTATCGGTTTCAACGTAGTGCCAGAATTGCCGCTCTAGCTCAATGAGTTGCGCGATCATGGTTTCATCACGCTCGATACGGTAGATCTCTAAGTGCTGCCCACCGAGCAGTACAGCAACGTCAGCAGCTTGTTTGCCGGTGACGGCTAACTGATGCATAACCTGCAGCTGAACGTACTCAGGCACACCTTCCTTCCAGAGGCGTGAGCCGTTGATACCGGCTGTTTTACACTCCAAGATTTGTACATCTTCAACGCCAATCACTTCACGGTCGATATTAGCGAGCATCCAAGAAAGCTCTGGATCAGGGTGCTGCAATACCGCATTGATACGACGTACACGATTCCCCGTTTTATTGGTGTAGTGCGAGGCTACGATTGGCTCCAGGATCGTTCCCCAAAATGCAGGGCTGGTGTCGTCAGCTGGATCAAGTTGCGGTAACTCTGCATCACGGCCAGTTTTCTCCATCCATAACTCAAGCTGTGACTTGTACGGGTTTAATCCAACAGCAGCTGCAGCGTCAGAGCTGCCGATACCTTTCTTACGGATGTTCAGCCATTCTTCACGCTCCAGGTTCTTAGTGCTGACTAAGCGAAGTGCTGTGCGATGCGGGATAGCTTTTACTGCTGTGTTGACTTGATTGATTTGCATGATAAATACTCCATTACGCTATAACGTAACTCTATGTATTGAAATTTAAGCAACGAGTTGTAAGGCTGTATCCAAGGCTCGCTGTTTGATCTGAGCACCTTGGCCAAACCACGCTGAGTCCAAGCGGTTGTCGTTACTACGTGCTTGTTTGTGGTGATCAACGAACTCGGTGACTGCGCTGAGTAAACCCCAGGCTGTGCCGTTAGCAGACTCAAGCTCACTACCGCGCCCACGTCCGTCATACAGGTCTTGAACGATACGTAAGGCTCGTTCGTTGGGTAACTTCTCAGGTACAAGTACATCACCATCCAGCTGACACATAACACCCATGAAGTAGCCCATCGCTTCTTTCCAGCGCACCTTACGTTGAGATAGCAGGTTCATCTGGTACTTGAAGTCATCCCATTGCGAGACGGCAATACCGAGATCGCGCTTTACTACATCAGGATTAAACTTGGTGCTGTGCGGCACCTTGATGGCCATAGGCGCACCGTTGAGCGATACCGTTAAGGTGTTGTTGCACACGACGCGTACTGTTGTGGGTGTGGCTGTAGTAGCTAAAGTGCCATCACACGAGGTGGCTAGCAGGATATAGCTGTTCACTAGGTCTTTGCCCTTGAGTGTGAAGTCTTGCCCTGTACGTGCCAGCGCCCAGAACTTACGACCACCCTTAAGCACGCCAGCGGTCTCCAGTTCAAATCCAGATACTTCAGTCAGGTCACGATAAAACTCGATCACTTCACTTGGCTGGACAGTTTGATAGCGCTTAGAAACCACTGATAACGGCACCTTGGTATCAGAGCGGTACAACACTTTTTGTTCAGGGAAGGTGTGGATGCTGCCCAGATGGCCAGCCATAGCTGATTTGAAGTAAACCGGGCTTTCTAAAATATCCCAGTTCATGCCAGCCTCACGACGCCAAACGTCTAAAGGTTGTTTAGGTGACAGTCGATTGCCCAAGCCATGCCAGGGCGTATCACCAACGTAAGCCATTTGTTCAACTAAATGAGCCATGGTTTTTTCTCCAGGTGTAAAAAAAGCCGCTCGGAATTAACCGGCGGCTTTAGTGAGTAAGTTTGGTTTGGTTTTACAGTGATTGATGCAACGTCAAATGAGCTTTACCTCCTGCTTGATTAGCCTTCATAACAGCTAAAGACATAGGACTGTATGTACAAGTAATATATATGTAATTGAGATAGTTTCAGATGCAGGCTGCGGTCTGTGAGGAGTTCGAGGTAGAAATCCCAGCCAAGGGGTTTTTAGTACTATATGTGTAGTTGTGTAAAACTCAGTGGCAGCTTCTATCTATAATTGCAGAATGTTGCGGCAGCAAATATACATTTTTAAAAGACATAAAATGAGCTTACAAAGCCAAACGGTGGGTACATTGGTGGGTACTTTAAAAAAATAATCCATAAAACAGCTACAAGCTATTGATATTAAAGACTTTTAATTTCTTACTCTACGTTCAGGTGCAGAATATCGAATAACAGACTCAACCTGTTATGTTGTACGTAGGATACTAAGCCCAATGAACCTATCTAGGGTTCATTGGGGCGCTGCTACTGTTACAACAAAAATGCATCTACACTGTAAATACAAAGCTCTCGCAAAACAGTGGCTGTACATTGACTGCTTTTATTGAACTGTCTTCGCTATAAAAAAAGCTCTTCGGGTTTACAGTAACAAAGCCCCAAAATTGTAAGAAACGCTCAATAAAGCGCGTCTTAATTAATGAGTTTAATAATTGCTCTGGTGAAAAATATTCTTCAACGGGCAGTTGATCGAGTAAAGCTGGGAACGCAAGAGCAACCTCTTGGCATAATCTATTCACAGAGCCATGACTCTGCAGCCTCCATAACATAAATACCCAGAACATCCGCAAATCAACCTTATCACTCCAGCTGTCAAAGTAAGCCCAGTTGTATTGTTTGACGGCAGCGCTGAGCATAGGCAAAAAGAAGGCCTGCAAACCCTGCTCTGCATATTGCTTTTGTGCCGATTTCTTAACGTGAAAAGCACCGCTTTTACGATAAATAATGCCAGCAAGCTCTGCCAGAATTCGGGTGTAGTGTAGCGCGTTAAACTTATCTTCATTGCTGCCCATATATTCACTGATACTGGGCACTGTTTCGAATTTGGCTACCGCAAACTCAGGCAACAACTCAGACGCTTGTTTGACCAGTTTGGCCGGCAAATTACCTTTAGCCGTTACTTTAAAAGAGCCACCTTGCTGCATGGCCTCATCCAGGATCAAAGCCAAATAACGCATCACCGGGCTACTAGATAAGTCGCTGGGCGTATTGATGGTGACATCAACTAACTCGTGCAGCGGGGCATACAGCCAATTTTGCATCTGGGTTGATGAAAGACCGCAAAAGTCAGCATTGGCGCGATTATTAAGCTGACTTATTTTCTGCTGAGCGACAAGATTTAATTCATCAAGGCTAAGATTAGGACTCATCGCCACCGTTTGGGCAATATCATCCACCAGCGCTGCATGTTGCTTGGCGATGCTATCCATGCAGCAACGCTTATACTTTTTCCCGCTGCCACAAGAGCAGGGATCGTTTCGGCTTAGTTTCATTTTGAATTGCTGTCCCACTCAGCTGTATTAGCTATCCGCTTAAAATCTATTCACAATTCTTGCTACCAGTATCTAATATCAGTAGCCATGCATTATCGATTTTCATTAATTTTTAAATTTCTCTGCTTCCTGAATCGCTTCAAACATAGCCAGCTTCAAAGCCTCGGAATAATCATCCTCATAAAGAATAGAGCAGATAATTTGCTGAAGCAGAGTCTTATCAATCACATTATCCGCCACCCAAACAACGATATTTTCCATTTCTATTACAAAGCGCTGGACCAGATAATCAAAGCCATTGAGTTCTAGGAAGTAAGCGCCCAATGCCAGTGATGAGCGCTTATTACCATCATTAAAGGCATGGTTTTTATTGATGGAAAAAACCAAATGCGTCAACTTATCTTCAAGCTCAGGGTAATAAAAATCGTTTTGTATATGCTCTAACGGACTGTCTATCTGACCAATGTCTTTGATACCAGCTAAGCCACCTGAAGACTCAATAATCCAGTCGTGAACAGCTATCGCATGTATTGCATCGAAATAAAAATATCGAGCAACTACGAAGTCAGTCATATCAACGATCCTTCAAGCGCTTAAATACCGCAAGCGTTTCAGGATTGTTTAACTGTTCCTCTAACGACTTACTCTTTTCACCTAAAAACCGATCAAAATCAGCTTCTGGCACCGACTGAATGTAAGCTTCTAATTTTGCATGTAACGCATCTCGAAAACACAGATCACGGCTGGCCATTTTGGTTCGTGCATCCAAAATTAACGGCTTAAATAAAGGATGCTGCTCGAAGCTAGACAACAAACTTTCAGCCTCTCTCTGAGTCAACTTACGCCCTTGTGCCTGACTCTTTTTTTCTAATTCGTGCGCAATGCCTGCTTCAAAACTCGCAATCAAATTCAACACTTCGGAGTACATGGTTTCACGGACTTTATCATTCGCCGCAAGCTTCAGAACCTTTTTGTAATCGGTAGCATTCTCATGAAAAATGCTTTGATAAATAAGATTGGTGAATCGAGCATATTTCCACTTACTACCCTCAACAAAGTTATCTAGCGCATCAGTAAATTGCTTACGGTAATTTTCTTCTTGGAAGGCGGCTAGCAAAAAACTCTCATCGCGCTGATTAATAAATTTAGTATGACCACCCGCCCGCTCAGCCATGACATCTAGCACAATATCGAGTAGTCGAGTACGTAGTTGACGCGCTGGCTCACTCTCTGTGAGGAGCATGCCTAGATTCAAGACAGCCCGAAAACTGAATAGCCCGAGTACGCTGGTTTTGGTACCGTCATTGATGAGGGTACCATAGCTGGAAGCCTTGAATTCCTTGAGCTTTGCTCCCCTTAAAACTTGGTAACCGTTGCTTTTTAGCTCATCACCATGACTGTTTAAATAACGCTCTATTGTCGCTTCACTGACTTCATACAGCGCCATTAGCTGTTGCTTAGTAAAAACCGTCTCACCATGAAAAGAAACGCCACCCAAAGCTAAATGCTGCTCGGCCTTCTGCAGGGCATAGCGGTTATTAAGGATGTTTTGACGATCGTGGGATGACTCAGTGAGTTCTTTAGTCATTCTGGACTCCATGGGTTCTGCTGGCTTTTACACGCTCGAAGAATTTTCAATATCAAACAGCACACGGCAATAAAATGAAATTTAATTATCACCCCACCGCCAACTTCGCCGCTTGCTTCCACATAAAGTGCGGCATGGGTGTTTTTAGCTGCCAAGTAATACTCATCGGCTGGCTGCCGTGGTGCGATACATACTCGACTTCACCGAAGTTCACAAAACCCATGGTGCTAGCGTATTCATCTTTGCTTTGCTCACGGACAAATAAAAACATGCGCTTACCCGTTTGCTTGTGCTGAATATAGCTCAATCCAGCACCTCGTTCTGGCCTAGAGCTATTTTGCGACTGCCAATGGAACAACTGCTCATTAATCGCATAGTCGTGATACATGGTAGTCGGTGAAAACTGCTTTTCGTTTTTATTTAAGGTGACAAAAAACACATCAATATTTTGATCTTTGATAGGCAAGACACCTTCAAGAACCATCCTGCTGTAACCAAATGTTGTCACACCAAAGCCAGCCACGATTTGCTCGCGGGTATAGCGCGCATGCACCTGCAGCGGATTGTGCGGTACATCACTCAACGCAAACTGCTCATAACGGATACGATTAATCAGCAAGGCCAAGACTTCAAGTAACTCTGTTTTAAGCTCTGGCTGATCTAATGCTTTAAGGCTTTGCGCCAGCGCTGCAAAGCCAAGTTTGTCGCCTGGCTTTTGCCAAAAATCGTAATGACACATTACCGCCATGCGCGGATTCATCTGCTCTGTAAAAACAAAATCATTGCCTGCCAGCTCTTGTAAAAACTGCAGATAAGCAAAGCCATCACAGCTTAAAAGCTTATTTCTAATGGCGCTTTCATACACTTTAATCAGCTCATCCTTGGCCGTTGTCATTACTTGCTCGGGAAAAGCCTGCACCACTAAACGCGTCCAACTGCCGCGTTTATAGATATCTTCCAGCTTTAAATTAGGATGTATTTTTAAGAAATTCGGCAGGGTGAGTGGCAAGCTTGAATCCGATGAAAACTTGCGAATCAGGCCAATTAAACGGTTTAAATTGACCGTGGCTTGGCGGATATGACTCAGCACCATCTCTTGCGTGCGCTTTGTCAGTTCAATCCGACAACCTAAGGGCGCATGCGGGAAGCCCTGCTCGATTTCATGACTAATCGCACGATTGGTTTGCCCCACTAGCGCTCTAAACTTCTCTGCAAAGTCATACTCAGGCCGCGAGTTACCGACAAAGTCCAAAACGGTGCAACATTCTTTACCCTCATATAAACGTAAGCCGCGTCCAAGTTGCTGCAAGAAGATGGTTAAGCTTTCTGTGGGACGCAAAAACAGCAAGGTATCCACTTCGGGGATATCCACACCTTCGTTAAAAATATCCACCACAAACAACACATTGATCTGCCCTGAACGCAGTGCCTGCTGTTTTTGCTGACGCTCATGGCTGTTATCACTGGTCAGCACATCACTTTTGATGCCTTTCAGCACAAACTGCTGACACATAAAATCAGCATGTTCACGACTGACACAGAAGGCCAAGGCTTTAATGTTACCAATATCGGTGACAATTTCTTGCAGGCTCTGCAGGATTTTATTCACCCGCGCATGGTTGTGCGTATACAGATTGGTCAGCTGGGCAATGTCATAACGACCACGACTCCAAGGAATATTGCGCAGGTCGGTATCGTCATCAATGGCAAAGTATTGAAACGGACATAAATGGCGACGATTAATGGCTTCCGGCAAACGTATTTCTGCTGCGATCACCCCGCCAAAATCCGCCAAAATATCACTGCCATCATGACGTTCTGGGGTTGCGGTTAAGCCCAGTAAAATCGTCGGAGTAAAGTACTCCAGCACGGCACGGTAACTGGCCGCGGCAATATGGTGCACCTCATCAATCACAATGTAGTCGTAATAATCCGGGGTCAGCGCTAAATCAGCCAACTGATTGTTCAGTGTCTGAATCGAGGCAAACAGCTGGCGATGGTGCTCAGGTTTTGCCCCGCCCACCCACAACTCACCAAAGTTACTGTTGCGTAACACACCACGATATGAGGCTTGTGCTTGCTTAAGAATCTCTTGGCGATGGGCAACAAAGAGAAACTTAGCCTCAGGCTTACTGCGTAAAAAACGGGCAAAGTCGAACGCCGAAATAAGGGTTTTCCCAGTTCCCGTAGCGGCGACGACCAGGTTACGAAAACGCTGATGTAAATCTCGCTCGACTGCCAACTGCTCAAGAATTTCTTGCTGGTGTGGAAAAGGCTTTAAATCAAAGAAGTAGGCCGTGGTTTCAGTGTAGCCACCGCGCGCCTCACGCAGTGCCGTGTTAAGTTTTTCCTTACTTTCAATCTCACCATCAAAAACCTCAAAATCGTTCGAGGCCCAATAGGTTTCAAAAGTGCTCAACGTCTTTTCGATGATGTGCGGAATTTCTTGCGAGGTGATTTTAAGATTCCACTCTAGACCGCTGGTTAAGGCTGAGTGCGACAGATTTGAAGAGCCGATATAACCCGTGTGAAAGCCGGTATTGCGCAAAAACAAATAACTCTTGGCATGTAAACGCTCACGTTGGGTGTTGTAACTCAGCTTGATTTGCGTATTAGGTAATGAGGCTAAAAACTCAACCGCTTTGGCATCGGTCGCGCCCATATAAGAAGTGGTAATCACCTTGAGCTGACGGCCGCTGCGGGTAAATTCTTCCAGCTCTTTACGGAAAATACGAATCCCCGTCCACTTGATAAAGGACACTAGCCAGTAAATTTTGTCCGCAGAGAGGATTTCACGTTTCAACTCACTTTCTAAGGATAAGCCCGCATTACTGCCACAAAACAGCTCGCTCTGGGTCAAGCCTGTAAGCGGGAAAATATCTTCCACATATTTCTTTAGGTCAGCCGCGACAGGATTTTCCAGCGTATATAAAGCGGTTAAGATTTTGCCTTGGCTGCTGAGCAAGTTTTCATCGAAGAAGTCTTTATCGTCCATCTGCGCTTTGAGCCACAGCAGCAGTTGGTTGGCTAGATTAATTTGTTCTTGCAGCTGGTTATCACCACTGGCCACCGAGCCCACGGCAAACTCTAAAATGCCACTTAAAAAGCGCGACAGCCAGACTGCAGCCTCAGCCGGCTCTAAGCTGCGCTCGCCGACATAAAACTTTTCACGATTTAAACGTGACTCAACCAACTGGGTAATCAGCTGCTCATAAATCCCTATTTGCTGCATGCCTGAATCCTTCACCTATATGCAAGCTGAACTATACGGTTTACAGCCTGACCTGTCTTGTCAGCACGGTAAAAACACCTTACATCTCAACCTCTAATAGCTGAAGAACACTCCACCTTGCCCATGAGCCAATTAGCACTATCTTTTGGCTCATCCAGTGAGCCGAATAACTTGTCTAATCGGCTCACGCCTACTGCAAACACAACCACGGCACCTTTATGACCAGACCACAATGGATCTGACAACAGCCCAACTGGCCTGACTTTTCTTGGCAGGACTGCACTGTGCAGCCCAAGCTGCATACGCTGCAATGCTACTAAACCATCACACCATCACACCATTACAACAGCGCACTATTATCCTTGCAGCAACTTGCCAACGCTTTTTCAATTGCTGTTACTGTGCTTTTTTGTACGCCATGGCTTTTGGCAATAACTGCGAAATTGGAGATCACCTCAACAATGTGCTGAATATGCTGTTGTGCTTGTTTCCAATCGGCAAAGCCCGCATGACCTGCCAACTGTTGTATCACTCGCAATGGTGGTTTTTTACCGTAGCCAAGAAAAGTCGTAGCATGCTCATTAAATGGATGAGGGCTAAAGGTCACATCATAGAAAGGCGCTGGCTGCCACTGACCATTGTCATCCTGTAAGAACGCCCAGTTTTTGCTGTGATCATCTTGGTTGCAGGCAAACAAATTAAACATCGCCCGACGAAACTGTAACTGGCCCACAGCCGGCGATTTACACAGCTGACGGCTGGCCTTAATTAAGTCTGCGTAATCTAAACTGGGCAAACGAAAGTCCGCATCAAGCAACCCGCAAGCACTGTGTAAATGCAACCGCCCAGCACGACCTGTTTCAGTACTTTGCAGCCAATCAAAACGCTTTACTGCCAGCCATGCTTTAGCGCCGCTTTGTTCTGGTGCATCCAGTAACTGCCACTGCGGCGGATTTAAATCGGCCATCTCAGCCAACTGCAAATAAGCTGCCTCACACAAGCCTTCTTCATGACCGAGCGCTAAATTCTGCGAAGTAAACTTCACTAACCAAGCTTCATCACCGAGCTTGGCTTGGGTTCGGCACTGACTCGGATTGCCTGCTGAGAAAAACAGCTGTGCTTTAGGGCGCGCACCACCTGAACTACCTGCCGCTACCAGTGCAGTTAATACATGCTCAGTCTGACCATCAAAAACCGCTTGAGCTTCTAAACCAAGCGTTGCTAAATCAATCTCCTCTTGGTGAGTCGTTTGATAATCAGACTCCGGAGTAAAGGCTAAAGCGCCTGTTCCTTTTGAACCGACAAAAGCCAAGCGATCCATAGCTGTCAATTGCATAGGCAGAATACCGTGCTGACGAAAAACGCGATCTTGTAAAAGTAGCCCCCAGCCATCCGGCAGACTATCGGCAAAGACACCGTGTAAACCTGCATGAGGCTCTGCGGGCGCCACTTGTAATGCGGTGGAAGACTGCATGCTAAACGGCGATAGATTACCAAACTGTTGCAAGTAGTCCGCCTCGTATTGGAAAAACACGCCTTGACGGTTTTGCGCCAGCACACCGACTAAAACACAAGCACCCGTTGATAAAGTGCGCGTGACATTAAGCTTTTGTAGCGGCTTAAAACTCATCTTTGAGCACCTCCGCGATTGAGGTCGGTAGGCGTGTGTCACGCTTTGGTTCTTGTGTGAGCTCGTACAAACGCTGTAAGTCATCTAGACTTTGCCACAGTAGCAACAACTGTCGAAAGGAAATCTGCCCTGTGAGCTCAAACTTTTTAATCGTTGATGCCGGGACGCTACTGCGTTGCGCCAGCGCGTCGCGCGAAAGCTTTGCTGTTTCACGTAACTGACGTAAATGAGCAGCAAAAGCGAGCTGCACATCAGACTCATCTAGCAATAAAAAACGTGCCATACAGCTAACCAAATAGATACAGTGATGTCTAAAATAGCATAAAAATCATAATTAAAGACACTCTAGTGTCTAAACTTCATCGTTATGGTGCCGAAAAATTATTGCTATTTACTGTATTAAGAAGATGCTGAATAAATCAAAAAATGTCATTGCGAGCGTAGCGAAGCAATCCAGTTAGCTCTATGTATCAGCATGTTAGCGATTGCCGCGTCGCGTCGCTCCTCGCAATGACCTAATTAATCAGTGCTTCCTTAAGTTACAAGCATTTTTACTGCTCAACTCTGCTGCGGCAAAGCAAACACCTTATCGAACAACAAAGTGAAGACGAAGGTATAGACCAAGAAAAACAGCAGCCACGCCGACTCCATGTACATAGCAGTCCATACGCCAACGCTATACCAGAGTATGTAGATAGGCAGACAAAACAAGAACAGACCGGCTTCAAAACCTAGCGTATGGATACAGCGTATTTTCAACGTGCGCACCCTAATGCGCTGGCGACACTCCCACGTTTCAAACGCCAGATTGAGCAAAACCGAGCTAAGCACGGCCTTTGGCAGACAAACGCACATGACGCTTAAGTAATCGGTAGTTTTCTAGCTTCACTTCTGGCCTTTCGCGCCAACTCCAGAGCAGCTCTTGGGCTTGGGTATAGCTGTGTTTTAGGTCGACAATGGGCATCGGATAATCGACGCCCAATTCGAAGTTGTACATCAAGCACTCCATCGGTGACAGCAGCCAAGGGCTGTGCACTAGGGGTGCGGGGATACTGGCCAACTCAGGCACCCATTTTTTAACAAAGCTGCCGTCGGGGTCTTTTTCTTCGCCTTGTTTGGCGGAGCTGTAAATGCGGACGGTATTGATCCCTGTGACACCGGCTTGCATCTGAAATTGTGCAAAGTGGATGCCGGGTTCAAAGTCTAAAAACAAACGCGCCAAATGCTGCACGCCATAGCGCCAGTCCACTTCAAGGTGATGGCATAAAAAGCTGACTAACATGGCGCGCATGCGAAAGTTGAGGTAACCCGTCTGCTGCAAACTGCGCATACAAGCATCGACCATCGGAATGCCTGTTTGGCCTTGTTGCCACACGAGCAGGCGTTGCTCTGCTAACTCACCAGTGACCCTCGGCAGCAAGTCATAGCCACTGTTGAGCGGATAAAACTGCATATCACTTTGGCTTTCGAACTTTTGAATAAAGTGACAATGCCAATGCAGTCGTGCGCTAAAGGCGACTAAACTGCGGCGCCAGCCGGGGTTATTCCAATGGCTGAGTAAAACCTGATAGACCTGACGCAGGCTGAGATTGCCCCAGGCCAAATACGTCGATAGCCGTGAGCAGTGAATCTGACTCAGCTCCGGACTGGAAATCGAGCCAAAATAGCGTTTACCTCGTTGTTGGAAAAACGAGTTCAAGGTCTGCCAAGCGGCCTGCTCACCGCCCAGTTGAAAAGTGGCATCGCGCGTGGCGGGATAATCGGTGACACATTTAAAGTTGGGTAACTGTGCTGCATCGGTAAACCATTGCACCTGTGCTAAATCCACATCAGCCTGCGGCGCTCGCATGACTTTTTGCCAATGCTTATCCCAGTTATCACGCTGCGTCAGCCCACGCACCACCGCCGCATAGGGTGCTTCTTGCCATTCAATTTTCTGTTCGTCACACCATACTTGCACCGCTTTGTCGCGGCTAAAGGTGTTATCTAGGCCCACTTCCTGATGAGAGAACAACTGTTTAATAGTAAAACGCTGCTGCAGCTGCGCAAGCGTGGTCAGCACATCTTGCTTAATCACATACAAACTACCCACAGGTAAACGCTGCTGCAGGTCTTGCAAAGACTCACGGACAAAACGCCAATGCCGTGCCGAATAATGCGGATCGCTAAGCAACATAGGCTCAAAACAATACAGCAGTAAAACCGGCAAGCCTGTTGCAACAGCCGCTTGCAGGGGCTGATGGTCGGTTAAGCGCAAATCACGCTTTAACCAGACAACGGCAATCGCCATTTACACCGACCCAAGCGGCGCAAAATAGCCGCTCACAGGCAGAAGCCGCCAAGGCTGTTGTGCTGCGCAGCCCGGCAAAGGATGAATATAAAACAGGCGCTGATTGCGCGATGGGGCTAATCCAGCGAGGTATTGAGGCATAATTAGACCTTGGGTATTTTGAGCAGCTGTACTATACGGCGTGCAAGGATGACTGTCTTGCTGCTCCGGAACAAAGCCGATTTTACTGATAGACATGATTAAACTCACCAGCACAGTCGAGCTGTCATGCTGTTTTCGAGGCGGTTTGACTTTGTCATCATTCTGTCACTTTCACAGGTTGTAATACGCATGACATATTTCATAGTGAAGGACAGGACTAATTCATGACCAGTAAAACTGTACTCATCGTGGATGATGAAGCCGCTATTCGCGAGATGATTGCAGTGGCTTTGCAAATGGCCGGCTACCGCTGTTTGGAGGCTGAAAATGCACAGAGTGCGCACGCTATTGTTGTTGATCATCAGCCGGACATTATTTTACTCGACTGGATGATGCCTGACGTCAGCGGCATCGAATTGGCGCGCCGGTTAAAAAGGGAAACGGCTTATGCAGATATTCCCATTATTATGCTCACCGCGCGCAGCGAAGAAGACAATAAAATCCAAGGATTGGAAGCCGGCGCAGACGATTACATCACCAAGCCATTTTCGCCGCGTGAGCTGATCGCTCGCTTAAAGGCAGTCTTACGCCGCACCGCCACGGCCGGTATTGATGAGCCGATTGAAGTCGAAGGTTTGCGCTTAGATCCGAGCAGTCATCGGGTCAGTTCTGGCGACACCGAGTTAGAGTTTGGCCCTACGGAGTTTCGCTTGTTACAGTTTTTCATGACTCACCCTGAACGCGCCTACACTCGCAGTCAACTGCTGGATCATGTGTGGGGCGGTAATGTTTATGTTGAAGAACGTACCGTTGATGTGCACATTCGCCGCCTACGTCTGGCGCTAGGCACACAACACGAGCATTTGGTGCAAACTGTGCGTGGTACTGGCTATCGATTTTCCACTAAGGTGTAATCAAATAATGATCTGCAGTCATTTATGAAACGCTTATTGCAAAAAGAACTCCTGCGTCTGCTGGGCTGGGTGCTGTTTGCCGCTGGGCTCGGCTATCTGTGGGATCATCCAGCATTGGGGGCTGCGACTGCGCTGCTGATACTGCTGGGCCAACATATTTGGCAATTACAACGTTTAACCCGCTGGCTACAAGCTCCGCATGAGACGCCACCTGAAGCACAGCGACTCTGGGGTGAGATTTTTGACGGGATCTATCATTACCAGCGCCGTCAAAAAGCCGACCAACAGCAACTCTCTCAACTCCTCAAGCGCATCCAAGACTCCAGCCAAGCATTGCGCGATGGCGTGGTGATGATTGATCACAAAGGTGATTTGGAATGGTGGAATGAGGCTGCAGAAAAGCTACTGGGGTTATCTGCAGCCAGCGATCGCGGTCAGCCGATCACCTATCTGCTGCGCCAGCCGCAGTTTATTGACTACTATGAAAGTCAAAACTACCTTGAGCCTTTGATGCTGCCCTCGCATATCCATGAGGAGCGGTTACTTGAGTATCAAATTACTTTATTTGGCCAAAACGAGCGTCTACTGCTCATCCGTGATTGCACTAAAATGCGCCGCCTTGAGCGCATGCGTCAAGATTTTATTGCCAATGTCTCGCACGAACTGCGCACACCTTTAACTGTGCTATCCGGTTACTTAGAAACCTTCAGTGACTATGCCGATGAGCTGCCCGCACAATGGCAACGTGGCTTGGCGCTAATGACGCAACAGTCTGCGCGTATGGAACACTTGGTCTCCGATCTGCTGACCCTATCGCGCTTAGAAACCAGTGATTTCAAGGCTGAAGCCGAGCCGATTAATGTCGCCGAGCTCTTGAACGCTATCCGCCTTGATGCGCTGGCATTATCAGGGCATCAACACCAGTTGCTGCTCGATGTGGATAGCCAATTATATGTGCGCGGTTCTGCCACTGAATTGCGCAGCGCTTTCTCTAATTTGGTGTTTAACGCGGTGAAATACACGCCGCAAGGCAGCATCATTGCACTGCGCTGGTATCACAACCAAGACGGCGCCTATCTTGAGGTAAAAGATAACGGCCCTGGAATCGATAGCAAACACTTAGCCTTTCTCACGCAGCGTTTTTATCGTGTCGACAGCAGTCGTTCCAGCCAAACCGGCGGCACAGGTTTAGGGCTGGCGATTGTTAAGCATGTGTTATTGCGCCACCAAGGGCGGTTACAGATCAGCAGTAGCGCCGAGCAAGGCAGTTGTTTCACTTGTCACTTCCCGCTCAGCCAAACGCTATTGGCTCATGCGCTATAAGTTGTTGTATGCAGTAACGGCTTATAGCGCATTAAGAATACTCTAATCTAACCTTTAATCATTACGCTGTAGCGAGCGTCCACGCTGAGCAATGGCAGCTTCAATCTGCTCGATTTCGCTGTAACGCACGTCTTGCCCTTCCACGAGATAAATCACATATTCGGCAATGTTGCTGGCGTGATCGCCGACGCGTTCTAATGAACGCAGCACCCACATAATGCTCATCACTTGTGAAATGGAGCGTGGGTCTTCCATCATAAAAGTGATTAAAGCGCGTGTGGCTGAACGGTATTCTAAATCGACATTTTCATCTTCGCGCAATACGGCCAGCGCCTGTTTGCTGTCAAAGCGCGCAAACGCATTTAAAGCATCTTGCACCATTTGTCTTACATGATTGCCCAAATGACGCACTTCAATATAGCCACAGGGTGAAGCGCCTTCTTCGGCCAATTTCAAGGTCGCACGTGCCACTTTACTGGCTTCATCACCAATGCGCTCCAGATCAGCGGTGGCACGAATCACCGCCAGCACCAAGCGCAGATCTGAAGCGGCGGGCTGACGACGGGCAAGAATCTGTGTGCAGTACTCATCGATATTCAACTGCAACTGATTGACTTGATGGTCTTTGGCGCGCACTTCGCTGGCTAATTGACTGTCACCATCGAGTAATGATTGCACCGCATCTTTAACTTGCTGCTCAACCATGCCGCCCATTTCCAGCAACTGACTGCGGATCTCTTCCAGTTCTTGATTAAATTTCTGGGAAATATGCGTGCTATGGCTGTCTTGATTCATTTTCATATCACCTGCCCACCTGTGGATAAATAATTATACGCAATGTTTTTGTCGTCTCACTCAGTCACGCCGCCGTTCTCGGTCGAACAGTCGCGGGCATGGCCCGCTCGTACAACAAACCCCTGCTCGAACAGCCCGCCCCATCGCAAAGTCCTGTATGAGCGGGTCATACCCGCGATTGCTTGCAAGCCTCATTCGCGGGCATGGCCCGCTCGTACAAGGTCCATGTCTACAGCTCAAGATTCATGCCCACAACAAGGCTTTGGGAATGCATGTTTAGATAATGCCTAGCCATAACGCCCGGTAATGTAATCTTCGGTCTGTTTGTTGGCGGGGTTAGTAAACAAGGTATCGGTGTTATCAAACTCCAGCAGTTGGCCCAAATACATAAACGCGGTGTAGTCAGAGACGCGCGCCGCTTGCTGCATATTGTGGGTCACGATCACAATGGTGAAACGGTCTTTTAAATCGTTGAGCAATTCTTCAATTTTCAAGGTAGAAATCGGGTCCAATGCTGAGGCAGGCTCGTCCAGCAGCAACACTTCTGGCTTGACGGCAATGGTGCGAGCAATCACCAGACGCTGCTGCTGACCACCCGACATACCTAAAGCGGACTCATGCAGACGGTCTTTGGTTTCATCCCAAATGGCTGCCGAACGCAGCGCCCATTCCACGGTTTCATCCAGTAAACGCTTATTTTTAATGCCTTGAATACGCAAACCATAAGCGACGTTTTCATAAATGGTTTTCGGGAACGGATTAGGCTTTTGAAACACCATGCCAACGCGGCGACGTAACTCAGCCACGTCGACGCCTTTAGCGTAAATATCATGGCCATCAATGGTCACTTGGCCTTCAATGCGCACACCATCGACCAAATCATTCATACGATTAAACGAGCGCAATAAGGTCGATTTACCGCAGCCCGACGGGCCAATAAAAGCGGTGATGCGTTTTTTCGGGATTTGCATGGTGATGCCGTTCAAGGCTTTGCTGTCACCGTAGTACAGATGCATATTGTTGACATCAATACAGGGCGTTTCATCGGCCAAGCTCAGTTGCTGTGCCGAACGGCCCAGTGCGGTGAATTTCATGGCATGGGATGCGGCTGTGGTTGAGTTCATCATGAATGCCTTTTGAGAAAATAAAAAATCAATTACATATCCAGCGCACGGAATTTCTCGCGCAGACGATTACGAATACCGATGGCGGTAAGATTAAGCACGGCAATCACCACAACCAACATTAAAGCTGTGGCATACACCAAGGGGCGCGCCGCTTCGACGTTGGGGCTTTGAAAGCCGACATCATAAATATGAAAGCCCAAGTGCATAAACTTGCGCTCTAAATGCAGAAACGGCGCATTGAAATCTAAGGGCAAGTTTGGTGCTAACTTGACCACACCCACCAGCATCAGCGGTGCAACTTCACCGGCGGCGCGCGCGACCGCAAGAATCACGCCCGTCATCATTGCAGGGCTGGCCATTGGGATCACCACGCGCATCAATGTTTCAAATTTGGTCGCACCTAATGCTAATGAGCCCTCACGCACCGAACGTGGAATCCGTGACAAGCCTTCTTCGGTAGCGACAATCACCACTGGTAAGGTCAGCAATGCCAAGGTTAACGAGGCCCAAAGTAAACCTGGGGTACCAAAGGTTGGCGCCGGTAAAGCAGCGGCATAAAACAGCTGATCTAAATTGCCACCAAGAAAGTAGACAAAAAAGCCTAAGCCAAACACGCCATAGACAATGGATGGCACGCCGGCAAGGTTATTCACGGCAATGCGAATAATGCGGGTCATTAACCCTTGGCTGGCGTATTCACGCAGATACACGGCGGCAATTACGCCAAAAGGTGTGACGATCAGCGACATAATCATCACCATCAGCACGGTGCCAAAAATCGCTGGGAAAATACCACCTTCGGTATTGGCTTCGCGTGGATCGTCAGAGACAAACTCCACCAGTTTCAGCACGTAGTGCTGCATTTTCTGCCATAGGCTCAGCGCGTTAGGCTGATAGAGACGTACCACTTCGCTGAAGTTAACTTCTTTACGCTGGCCATCAGCGCTGACTAACAGCAAGGTGTCACGCTTGAAGGGCGTATACAGCGCCATTAACTCCGCTTCTTGCGTAGCATAGTCGGCCTGCAATAGGGCTTTTTGCGCCTGTAACTCGGCTAAGTTTTGTGCGCTGTCTTGACCTTGCAGTTGCAAACTACGCTCTGCGATACGCAGCTTTTCCAACTCATAGTTGAGCGCAGCAATCGCCCCACCTTCTAAACTTTGAATACGCTGATAAATGTCACCAGCGCGCTCAGCGCGGCGCTGCACTTCATCCCAAAGTTGATTCTGACCGGGCTCTTGTTCAGCAATCAGCTGGCCATTTTCTTTGATACCGACAATGTAGCCATAAAAATTACCCCACTCACGGCGCTCCAAAGCCACCGCATGTTTAGGGTATTGCAGATCGCTCAGCTGATGCTCTAAAACCCAGCGAAAGTCCGAGCCATATAACTCGCGGTTACCGACTTTAATCAACTGACGATCAAGAATCTGCATCCCTTGCGGTACCGACACGCCGGCATTGCGAATCTGCTCTGCAGTCACTTGTTCACGCTGTACTCGCTCACCCAACACTGGGATGTGCATACCTTGGTCATCGGTATATTGGTATTGTTGCAGGCTGGCAGGCCAAAAATGCACTAACCCTCGCGAAGCAATCACACCCAGTAAGCCCAAGACCAGCACCACACTGATGGCAACTGCCCCCGCATTCAACCATACCCAAGGGCTACCACTGGCCACCCATTTTTTCAGCGAAACCTGCATCTTCTCTGCTCCTAAACCTGTGTCAATCTGCTCGTAAAAATGGCCTATTAAAGCGTGCTGTATTTATTACGCAGACGTTGTCTGACCAAGTCGGCCAAGGTGTTGACCACAAAGGTAAATAAGAACAGCACTAAGGCAGCTAAGAACAAAATTCGATAATGGCTGCTGCCCAGTGCTGACTCGCCCATCTCCACAGCAATGTTGGCTGCCAGAGTACGCATCCCTTCGAAAATATTGGCGCTCATCACTGGCGTATTACCGGTGGCCATTAAGACGATCATGGTTTCACCCACCGCACGCCCCATACCGATCATCACTGCAGAAAAAATACCCGGACTGGCGGTTGGCAACACCACCCTAACTAAGGTTTGCCAAGGCGTTGCGCCAAGGGCTAAAGAGCCATGGCTGAGTGATTTCGGCACACCAAACAAGGCATCTTCAGCAATCGAATAAATGGTTGGAATCACCGCAAACCCCATGGCAAAACCGACCACCATGGCATTGCGCTGATCAAAATCAATACCTAGATCATTACTCAGCCAGCTGCGCATATCGCCATTAAAAAACCACAGTTCCAGCGGCTGACTTAGGCTAAACGACAACCACCCCAGCAACATCACCAGCGGCACTAAAACCACCACATGCCAGCCTTCAGGAATCAGATCACGGATACGCTCAGGCAATTGCGCCCAAGCAAAAGCAAAGGTGACGATACCCAAAGGCATCAGCAGCAGCACGGCAAACACTCCGGGCAAGTGGGTTTCCATAAAGGGTGCAAGGAATAAGCCCGCAAAGAAACCTAAAATAACGGTCGGCAAGGCTTCCATTAATTCAATCACTGGCTTGATTTTGCGCCGCACCGCGGGTGCCATAAAATAGGCAGTGTACATTGCGCCACACACCGCCAGTGGCACCGACAGCAACATCGCATAAAACGCTGCTTTCAAGGTGCCAAACGCAAGCGGTGTGAGGCTGAACTTAGGTTCAAACTCGTTAGAGGCTGATGACGACTGCCAGGTATATTGCGGCTCGTTATAACCTTCGTACCACACTTTGCCCCAGAGTGATTTCAGCGAGGTTTCTGGATGCGGATTGTCGATCGCATAACGGTGAAAAACCCCCTGTGCATCTTGTATTAACAACATTGAGGCGCGTGGCGCTAAGGCCGCCAGCAGCGGCGCTGCATCGAGCAGCGGCTGATCAATCGCCTTTTTCTCTGCAGTGGTATTAAACAGCCCGACTCGACCGCGATCATCCACGGCCACAAAGCCCTTGCGGCGCTGCTCAGCTTCCAGAACTTTAATCGGTGCATCGGCTAGTTTTAAGGTGCGAATTTTCGTCAGCTGTTGCTGATTGTGCTCATCGCGCACCATAAAATACTGCGTAATCTGCCCTTGTGAGTCACCGATTAATAACGATTGCTGCGCCAGCTGAAAGATCATCTGGGTCACCTGCTGCCCAGGTTTAACCAATGCTAAGGTCTGCGCCAACTCAATATTGTGCAGATCCCTTGAATCATACACATCCAAATGCCCGCTACTACGCAAGGCAAACATGTAGTGATGGTCCGGTGCGATCAACACACGCTGATATAACGTAGTACTTGGAAACACGATAGGCTCTAGCGTTTCCTGTACTTCACCGGTGATAAAATTACTGCGCTGACGCAGTAAGGTCAGTACCACCTCACCCTTATCCACTAAACCGGCCAGCAACACCCCACCTGGCACTGTCTGCTGGGTAATGTAGTGCAAAGGGCGTTGCTGTGCGTCAAGCGGCACAGTTTTTCCGTTAAACAGCTGTGTGACCTGCGGTTTAACACCCAAACGCTGGCCTTGCGCATCAAAATCCACTTTAAAAGTGGTTGTCAGCGCCAGGGCTTGGCCATTATTGAGGCCCAGCAATAGCGTGTCATCGCCCGGTGTTTTACCTTTAATACTGCTAATTGCAGCATCCAGCAGCGGCAGTTGCTGTTCAGAGACAGGCTGGCCGTTGTGCGCATTAATAAACAGCAGCTTGCCACTTTCGCTCAGCAGCGCAGCAATTTCATTTTGCTCTTCGGTAAACAGGGTCAGAATCTTATCGCCATGCAGCGACTCGGGCAGTGCAAAACTGCTTTCTTGTTCAATGCTGGCGCTTTTAAACAGCGGCATCACTTCATACAACAAGTAAAAGAAAATCAGCGTAATCGCAACAATCACGCTCAAACCACCCAGTGCAATTGCCCGTCGCGCAAAGCGATCTTTCCAAGCACGAAATTTACGCCGAGTGCGCATGCCAGGACTGTTGAGTTCCTGCTCTAATAGCGACGATATATCCTGCATAGCCTGACCCTTGAAGAAACTTTGCCTGCACTTTAAGACTTTTGTGTGACAGTTAAATGACAAACAAAAAAAGGAGCCGAAGCTCCTTTTTTTATGTATGACTTGAATTATTACAACTCAAGGTCTTTATACAACTTCTCAACCACAGCGGACGGCAATGGAACATAGCCATCACGGTTAACCACTTCTTGCCCCTGCTTGGATAGCATCAGCTTGACGAACTCACGATCTAACGGCGCTAAGGCTTGGTTAGGGCGCTTGTTGACATACACATATAAGTAGCGTGCTAACGGGAAGTCGCCAGATGCCGCGTTTTCAGGCGTTGCCTCAATATACGCATCACCCGCTTTGGCCGCCAAAGGCACAGCGCGTACCGACGATGTACGGTAACCAATGCCAGAGTAACCAATCGCATTCAATGATGAAGATACAGACTGTACAACCGAAGCAGAGCCAGGCTGCTCATTAACGTTATTTTTAAAGTCGCCATTACATAAGGCGTTTTCTTTAAAGTAACCATAGGTACCTGATACCGAGTTACGACCGTACAACTGCACCGGACGCTCAGTCCAAGCATCCGTTAAGCCCAACTCTCCCCAGCGCGTAATATCTTTGCCAGTACCGCAGCGTCGTGTTGAAGAGAAAACCGCATCCACTTGCTCGATGGTCAACCCTTTAATAGGGTTATCTTTGTGCACATACACAGCCAAAGCATCAATCGCCACCGGAACAGCCGTCGGGCGGTAGCCATGACGCTCTTCAAACGCTTGAATCTCGCTGTCTTTCATCATCCGTGACATCGGCCCCATATTGGCTGTACCTTCTGCCAAGGCTGGCGGCGCTGTTGAAGAACCAGCGGCTTGGATCTGCACATTGACGTTGGGATAATTCTTTTTAAACTCTTGCGCCCATAAGGTCATCAGGTTAGCTAAGGTATCTGAACCAATACTGGTCAGATTGCCTGAAATACCACTGGCGCGTTGATAGTCGGGCAGCTTTGCATCCACGGCAGCCGTAGCTGAAAACGTGGAAAATGCCGTGCAAAGCGTTAACGCTGTAGCAAGTGCTTTGAGTTTCGCGGTCATAGAAATCTCCGATTAATTCATCAAGCTGAACTGATACCTTTGCATCAGCACGGAAGCCTGCGCCATCCGATGACTGCATCCTAAAGCGCTTAAATGACAGTTTAATGAAAGCGCTGATATTGCTTAATTTGTTTATCAGAGTATTTCTGTCGGGCTTTCAGCAAAATGATGTATGTCATACTACAAGTCGCCTTTTCAAAGAGAAAACAACCATGTTGCAGTCCAGAAAATGGAAAACTATCTGTGCTCTAATCTTTATCAGCGTACTCGCTGCATGGCTGTTGTTTGGCTCGAACCCTCTGGCCAATGCCAACGCCGGTCAGTCGATTCTGCAAAAGCAAATCGAACAACTCGCCGATGTTAAACAGACAACACCCAGCCCGCTGTTTACTGACAGCAAACCGACTCTAATTAAACTCTGGGCCAGTTGGTGTCCACTGTGTTTATCCGAGTTACAAGAAACCCAAGACTGGAGCAGCGATCCTGACTTTGCCGGTGCTCAGCTCATCACCATTGCCTCACCCGGTATTTTAGGTGAGCAAAACACTGCAGCTTTTAAAGCGTGGTATGCAGGGCTTAATTATCCACAGTTGCCACTGCGTTTAGACCCCAGTGGTCAACTGATTAAAGCGCTCGGAGTAAAAGTCTATCCAAGCTGGGCCGTGCTCGACGCGCAAGGCCAACTAGCGCGAGTGATTAAAGGCAGCATCAATAAATCACAAGCACTAGCGCTCTTGGATAATCCCGCCGCCGATTTAGCGGCGCATCAAGGCAGCTTTTATCAACCGCAAAAAGATCAAAGCGCTGTGCCCATCAATGCCAAAACCATTTACTTGGCCGGTGGTTGTTTCTGGGGTGTGGAAGCCTATTTCGAACGCATTGATGGTGTGATCGATGCGGTTTCAGGCTATGCCAATGGCCGTACTGACAACCCCAGTTACGAAGATGTGATTTACCGTAATAGCGGCCATGCAGAAACGGTCAAAGTCACCTACAACCCCGACATACTGAGCCTTGATGATATTTTGCAGTATTACTTCCGCATCATTGACCCAACCTTGCTCAATCAACAAGGTAACGACCGTGGCAGTCAATACCGCACCGGTATTTACAGCACGCAGGCTGACGAACAAGCCATCGTTGCTGCCGCGTTAAGCACGCTGCAAGAGCGCTTTAACAAGCCGATTGTGGTGGAAAATCAACCGCTACGGCAGTTCTTTGAAGCTGAGGAATACCATCAAGACTATTTGCTGAAAAACCCCAATGGTTATTGCCATGTTGATCTAAATAAGGCCGAGCAGCCCTTACCGAATAAAGCGCCGGCCAAAGATAAACAAGTCAAAGCTTTTGACCCCAGTCAGTATCAAAAACCTGATGCCAGCACACTCAAGCAACAACTGACTGGCGAGCAGTACCACGTCACGCAAAACAGCGGCACTGAGCGCGCTTTCAGTCACGCCTATGATGATTTGTTCGAGCCTGGCTTGTATGTGGATATTGTCAGCGGTGAGCCATTGTTCAGTTCGCAAGACAAATACCAATCCGGCTGTGGCTGGCCGAGCTTTGTCAAACCCATTAGCGCCGCTGCCGTCACCGAGCATGTCGACACCAGCTACAATATGCGCCGTGTGGAAGTGCGCAGTAAACTGGCTGACTCACACCTCGGCCATGTATTCCCTGATGGTCCGCCTGATCGCGGCGGGCTGCGCTATTGCATCAACGGCGCGAGCTTAAACTTTATCCCCGCAGAGCAAATGGCCGCGCAAGGTTATGCCCAGTGGCTAAAGGCTGTAGAATAAACCTCTCTATTGAGTGCTGCTCGCTCTTCGACTCTTAATTGATACAGAGGCCGAAGAGCTTCTAGCCTGCAGACTGATAAGTCGCTCTAGCACTCGCACACCCGCTTAATGTTACTTAACCGTCACTGCTTATCAGTGACGGTGCACTTTTTTAGCTTAGGAATACTGATGCTGCAATCATTAAAAAACACTTGGTTTTACAATATCCGTGGCGATGTGCTGGCTGGTTTGGTCGTTGCCTTGGCGCTGATTCCCGAAGCCATTGCGTTTTCTGTGATTGCTGGCGTTGATCCAAAAGTCGGTCTCTACGCCTCGTTCTGTATTGCCATCGTGATTGCCTTTGTCGGCGGTCGTCCTGCGATGATTTCTGCCGCCACCGGCGCGATGGCGTTATTGATGGTCAGTTTAGTAAAAGAGCATGGTTTGCAGTATTTACTGGCTGCGACCTTACTCTGCGGGCTTTTACAGATCGTCGCTGGCTACTTAAAACTAGGCTCGCTGATGCGCTTTGTCTCGCATTCGGTCGTTACTGGTTTTGTAAACGCGCTGGCTATCCTGATTTTTCTTGCGCAACTGCCAGAGCTGACCAATGTCACTTGGCATGTGTATGCCATGACGGCTGGCGGTTTAGCGATTATTTACTTGTTCCCCTATGTACCAAAACTCGGCAAGTTAATTCCCTCGCCGCTGGTGTGCATCATCACCTTGACCATCATCGCCATGAGCATGGGTTTAGATATCCGTACCGTCGGTGATCTCGGCCAATTGCCCGATACTTTGCCGATGTTCTTGTGGCCCGACGTGCCTCTGAATTGGGAAACCTTGCGCATTATTTTCCCCTACTCAGCCGCTTTAGCCATCGTCGGTCTGCTTGAGTCATTAATGACGGCGACCATCATCGACGAAATGACCGACACAGACAGCGACAAAAATCGTGAGTGTAAAGGTCAAGGCGTAGCGAATATTGCCGCTGGCATGCTTGGTGGTATGGCCGGTTGCGCAATGATTGGTCAGTCGGTGATTAACGTTAAATCTGGCGGCCGCTCACGACTCTCAACCCTCTGCGCTGGGGTGTTTTTATTACTGCTGATGCTGTTCTTAAGCGAATGGCTGCAGCGTATTCCAATGGCTGCATTGGTTGCAGTGATGATTATGGTATCGATCGGCACCTTCCGCTGGGGTTCACTGCGCACGCTGAAAACCTATCCACTCTCGACCAATATTGTCATGATCGCTACCGTGGTCGTGGTGGTTTTCACTCATAACTTAGCTTATGGCGTGTTGACTGGCGTGCTACTGGCAGCAATGTTTTTTGCCAACAAAGTTGGCCATTATATGGCGATTTCCTCACGCCTCAGTGCCGACAAAACAGAGCGCACTTATGACGTCACCGGCCAAGTGTTTTTCAGCTCTGCGGATAAGTTTATTGCTGCTTTCGATTTGAAAGAGCCGATCAAGAAAGTCATCATTGATTTAAGTCGCGCGCACTTCTGGGACATCACTGCGGTCGCAGCGCTGGATAAAGTGGTGCTGAAGTTTCGCCGCAATGGCGTGATTGTCGAAGTGCTGAGCTTAAATAAAGCCAGCGCCACCATCGTTGACCGTTTTGGTGTGCATGACAAACCCGACGCCATTGATCAATTGATGGGCCATTGATCATCTGATCACTATCACTGGCGCGGCGCAGATCGCTGACGCGCCAGTGGAGAAGCGAAGCTTATTGTGCTGGATGGATCGCATGGAATAACTGCAAGCTGCTATTGAGTGCACCTTGCATATCGCCACTGTCGAGCCAATCAGCGCAGCAACCAATTTGTAACTCTTCATTCCAAATAAACGGCTGACCTTGGCGAACACTAGTGTCATGGCGTGACAAGCGCCAGTAATGCGCGGTGAGCACCTGCGCGGTCTGCTCAATCGCAAAATGTTGGCAGAACGCCTCAATTAAAGCATCAGGTGAATCGTGCTGCGCGGCGGCATCAGTGCTGTGTAGCATCCACACTTCGGCTAAACCGCGCGCGGTGCCTCGTGCAGGCTTACTGCTTTCGCGAATGGCAGTATGCAGCAGTGGATGACCACCACGGTAGACATCAGCGCTGAGATGCAGCGGCTGACTAAAACCTACAGCGCAGACATATTGCGCAAGGCTCGCATCCGCGACTGTTTTACACTCTTTAAAGCCGTCAAACTCTTTCAGCAAATCATAGGCTTGCTCAGCGGGACTGGTGACGATCACCTTGTCGGCTTCGGTCAGCACTTGCCCATCTGCGTCGAGTAACTGCCAGCGTCCAGCACTCTTTTGCAAACGCTGGACACGGCTGCCGGTCAGCGTATCAATGTGCCCAGCAATCTGCTTATGCCAAGCGTTCATTGAGGGCGTGGCGCATAAGGTGGTTTGCATCTGCGTATCAGTGGTCGCATCAAAACGCGCACTCGGGCGCTGCCAAGCGGAGACAAATCCGGCACGAATCCACGCCTGCTGCTTAGCCAGTAAAACAGGATCGAGGTCTGCATTCATCGCAAACTCAGGCGCGCCCAAATCAACCGAATAATTATCATCAATCCGTCGACGGCTGCAGCGACCACCAAGACCGCGGCTTTTCTCGAGCAAACGGCAACTGACGCCAGCTTCATCCAATAAACTGGCGATAAAACAACCGGCTGTACCTGCGCCAATAATGGCAACTTCGACACTCACTGACGTCATAACACCCTCTGACAAATAACTATGCGGCAAAACAATAGTGGATATGCGTATTGTTGTACACCTCTGTTTTATGTATAACTATTTGTTAATTGCATCAACACAGCGTTAATAGAGTAGAAACACCGATGAGCGATAGCAGCCCCAGCACCCAAACACAGTTTCCGATTCGTGAATTAAGTGCCCGCACTCAAGTCAACACCGTGACCCTTAGGGCATGGGAGCGCCGCTATGGGCTATTAAAACCACAGCGCACCGCTAAAGGACACCGCCTGTACTCTGAAGATGATGTCGCTACCATCGAACGGATTTTAGCCTTGGTCGCACGCGGTGTACCGCTCGGCAAAGTTAAACCGCTGCTGCAAGAAGAAGCGCCAGCCCTGCAACAAGAGGACGCCCAGCAAAGCTGGCAAGCACTGCAAAGTGAGTTACTAGCCGCCATTGATCAGTTTTCTTTTAGCAAAGTCGAACGGCTGATCCAAGAAACCTTGGCCAGTTACCCCACGCCAATTTGCCGTGAGCATTTATTCGAGCCGTTGTTTGCTGTACTGACGCAGCGCGATGATCAGCAGGCGGCGTTTAGCTTTACTGAAAGTGAACTACTGCGTTACACCTTGCTGCGCTTAAACGCCAAAGTGGCGCAAAAAAAACAAGCGTTGTCGGTGACCTTAGTTGCCGGGCAACCGGCACCGATCTGGCGTTTGGCCTTGATGGCCTTAGAACTAACCGATTTGCAGGTATCAGTGAATTTACTCAGCCGACCATTTAGCGTAGCGGCCGCCATTCATCTGGCGGCGCAGCGTGCAGAGAGCTTTACCGTGTTTTATCAAGATGGTATTTGGAAAGATAAAGAACAGGAGCGAGTCAGCGCAGCACTGCTCGACAATCCGCGCTTATTTATGTGCGGCACAGCGGCCATGCTCACGCCCTTGAACAGTCCTGGGCGGGTGTTTACCGAGGTCAAAGATTGCATTGCAGGTTTACTCAAACAGCAAGAGCGCTGATCTGCTCAACAGAGGTGAATCATGAACATACTCATCACCGGCGGCACAGGCTTAATAGGTTCGGCGTTTATTCGTCAATTTGACGATCACCAATACACCGTCCTCACCCGCTCACCCGCGCAAGCAAAAAACCGTCTCCCTGCTTATGTACAACTGATTGATTCGTTAGAGCGTTTAGACAATCTCGATGACTTTGATGCGGTGATCAATCTCGCCGGTGCGGCGATTATTGATAAACGCTGGAGCGACGAACGCAAACAAGAAATCTGCAATAGCCGCTGGCAACTGACTGAGCAGCTGGTGACGTTATTTGCCCGTAGCACAAAGCCTCCCGCCGTATTTTTAAGTGGTTCGGCGATTGGCGTGTATGGCCATCATGGCAATGACGAGTTGACTGAAGACAGTAGCGTGCAAGAAACCGACTTCCCGACCAAGCTGTGCCTGCACTGGGAAGAGATTGCCCGTCGCGCTGAGCCTTATACCCGTGTGGTGCTATTGCGTACCGGTATTGTGCTGGCACCCAAAGGTGGTGCGCTGGCGAAAATGCTGCTGCCGTTTAAATTATGCCTCGGTGGCCGGATTGGTTCTGGCGAGCAATATATGTCGTGGATTCATTACCAAGACCATATTCATGCCATGCGCTATTTATTAAGCGAAAGCAGTCTGTCGGGTCCAGTTAATTTAGTTGCACCCAACCCGCAAACCAACAGCCAGTTCACTCAAGCCTTGGCAAAAGCCTTAGGTCGTATCGCCATTTTTCCAGTTCCCAAACAGGTGATGCAGTTACTCCTTGGAGAGTCGGCCTGCCTGCTCCTCGACAGTCAAAAAGTGCTGCCAAAGAAACTGCTCAACAGTGGCTTTAAGTTTGAGTACCCACACTTAGCGGCTGCACTTAACGATGTCCTGCACAGCACAACCCATCAGTGACAGACAAAGGATGACTATGAAACAACTGTTAATCATTGCCCATGGCAGCCGGCGTAAAGGCTCTAACGAAGACGTGCAAATTTTGGCCAGCAAAGTCGCCATGCGCCTAAATCTACCGGACGATGCTGTCCAAGCCGCTTTTTTAGAATTGGCCTCACCTTCGATTGGTGAAGCCATTGATGCCTGCTTTCAGCGCGGTTGCGACGAGATCACAGTGCTGCCGTATTTCTTATCACCGGGTGTGCATGTGATCAGTGATGTCCCTGAAGAAATTGCCGCGGCGCAAAGTAAATGGCCCGGTAAAACCATCACCCTGCTGCCACATATTGGCGCGACAGAGGCAATGATTGGCTTAATTGCCCAGGCGTACTGAGACAAGAAAAACAACTCATATAACGTCGCTGAGCAAAACAAGCGTCAGCGGCCGGTCATGGTCAGCGCCTTATTTGCCGCACAATAGAAAACTTATTGATCAGCGGCAGATACTGCAGCGCCCTGAATACTGGTTTGGCCAGCCTTTCTAGCAACTGATACAGCTTGTCACCGAAAATACTGCAATAACCCCAAGCTAAGGTTTGCAGTACGACAAAACCGCCGCCCACAAGGTTATCACTGAGCCAATGCGCGCCAGCAATCAAACGTGGCAAGATAAAAAACAACCCTGTCAGACACACCAACACGCGTTGTTTACCTTTACTAAAGACACTTAAAAAAACCACCCAGAGCAACAGCACCGATGCGTGATCACCGGGAAAGCTGCGACTGGAGCGGTCTTTAATCTCAAAAAACTGCTCCATCCAAGGGAAGGCTGCGCTCAACTGAAAGCCACCACCTAAATGCACCGAAGGACTCGCATGCTGCAGCCCTTGCGCACTGATGAACTTAGTAAAAAGAACACGCACCACTAGCATCACCAGTAGTAACACAAAGAAAGTCACTAAAGCCCGGCGCAACTGTGCTTGCGCAAAGATCAGGTCACGATAGATCAACGTACAGAGCATCACCGCAGCGGCGCACAGATCAGCGATGCGCGTGCTCAGAAAAGCCCAGAGTAAGTCCCAGCCGTACCAATGCCCTAAGCTGCCATTGAGGACACGATAAACAGGGATATCCAACGCCGTCCAAAATGCTCGCGTCGACGGCAGCAACCAACTGCCCAGCAGCAACACACTGGCCAATTGTAAGAAGAAAAAGTGTTTTGGGCGCCACTGCGCCTGCGAGCTAGGAAGGCCAGTCACCATCAATACCGAGAAATTCAGTGTATACAATTAAAGGTACTAGCTTAACATCGCTGAGCTGTCATTGAGCTTTCAAACAGCTAAAAAGCCAGTTTTAGATTAAGGTCTAAGCCTAAACTCAATCGCTCTTGAGCTGGAATATCAGCTGTTCCCCAACAAAAGTGTAGGGATAACATTTTAACCCTATAGCAAAAGCAATCGAAGCCGATATGCTGACATACGTTATCTAATTCTATGTGACCTGTCCCGTGCGCAAATAGCCGTGGGAAGGTGCAACCTGAGGCTTTATGCAATGAGAGATTCCATCAGCTACCTAATCCAGTCGATTTTGCAGAGCATCGGCATTCGCAGTATTGATAAACAGTTTTTATTTTCTTATAGCCTCATTGCAGCCTTTACCTCTGTGGTTGCGATCCATTTATTTTTATCTCTAAACAATGATGCTGCTGCGATTAACGTCGCAGGGGCGCAGCGCATGCTCAGTCAAAAAGTGGCGAAAGAAGCACTACTAGCAGGGCAAGGTCTTGGCAGTAAAGAGATGGTACTCACCACCATCACTCAGTTTGAAAATGCTCATCGGGCTCTGCTCAATGGCAATCCTCAGCTCAATATTTCTGCAGTAACAGAGCCTCAGGCGGTCAACCAGTTACAACAGGTAGAGCGCCTGTGGCAAGACTACAAGCAAGCCATCCTCAATTATATCGACCAGCCAAGCAACATCACCTATCTGCAAGAAGTCTACGAACGTTCGCCCAACGTACTCAAAGAAATGAATACCGCTGTGGTGATGATGGAGGATGAGGTCAATCGCGAAAGCCAATCACAAGTTTTACTGGCGGCCTGTGCATCAGTCATCGTTTTAATCCTCGTGACCCTGGGCCGCATGTTTGGTATGACCGTACTGATGCAGCATGTCAATTATTTACGTGAGCACCTGGAAGAAGTGGGCAGCGGTGACTTCTCGCATCGACTGACGATCGACAATCCAAACAATGAAGTGGGCCGTATGTTCACCGCCTATAACAACATGATCACCCATATTGGCGAAATCATTGGCGGCGTGGTCCATTCAACTGCTGAAGTCAGCACTAACATTGATAATATCAGTCATCGTTTAAAAGAAACCGTGCAAGGTGTGGAGCGTCAGCACTCTGAGATAGATCAAGTCGCCACCGCCATGAATGAGATGGCAGCCACCGTACAAGAAGTTGCACACAACACTGTCCTTACCGCAGATTCAGCCAAACAAGCTCGCGAAGAAGCCATGACCGGTCGTGCGGTGGTGACACAAACCATCGATAGCATCAGCGCATTAGCTGCGCAGGTGGAAGAAGCTGTACAGGTTATGTCGCTGCTGCAAAAAGACAGCCATGAGGTTGGGCAAGTCATGTCAGTGATCAGCAGTATTGCCGAGCAAACCAACTTGCTCGCCCTTAACGCTGCGATTGAGGCCGCTCGTGCCGGCGAGCAAGGCCGTGGTTTTGCCGTGGTGGCTGATGAAGTGCGCAGCTTGGCTCAGCGCACACAGACCTCTACCGAAGAAATTCGCACTATTATCGAGCGCTTACAGTCACAATCAAGCAAAGCTGCTGAGATGATGTTAGAAAGCCAAGAGCGTGCGCAATCAACAGTTTCAGCCACCGCCGCAGCCGATAGCGTACTCAACCGTATCGTTGAGTCTGTCACGCACATTACCGATATGAGCACTCAGATTGCCACCGCTGCCGAAGAGCAAAGTCAGGTAGCCATGGAAATGGATCGGTCCATTACCAGTATCACGGGGATCGCGGAACAAACCACGCTTGATGCCTCAGAAACAGTGCAAGCAACCAGCGATATTCACCGCCACATGGAGCAATTAAGCCAATTAATTGCCCGCTTTCGCGCCAACACCTAAGCAGCAGTCTCAGGCTGAACGATCGTCTCTAGCGATTGTTCAGCCTGTCTATTGATCAGTCAATCCTGCCTGACTTCCTTTGCGCGCATTCAGCCTAAGCCGCTCGGTTAGCCCTCTATTGTTATGTGCTGTGCCCTAGGTATTATTGAGCGCTGACTGTACTGCTAATCCATAATAACAAAAAACAGTTAGCAACGACCCGCTCAAGGAAATGCGCTATGCACAACCTCTCTTCGCAAGATACGACCGCACCACTGACGGCGATTATTATCGGTAGCGGCTTCGCTGGCATCGGCATGGCCATTGCGCTGCGCAAGGCCGGTATCACTGATTTTAAGATTTTAGAAAAAGCCCATGGTGTTGGCGGAGTGTGGCGCGACAACAGTTATCCCGGCGCCGCCTGTGATGTGCCCTCACACCTCTACTCGTTTTCCTTTGCAGCCAATCCAGAATGGACTCGCGTATTTGCTTCGCAGGCAGAGATTTATACGTACTTACGCCAGTGTGCGCGCCAATATGGATTAACCCCGCATATCCAGTTCGGCGCTGAAGTGCAGCACGCCGCATACAACGAGGCCTCCGCGCTCTGGCACGTCAGTCTCAGCGACGGCAGCCAGTTGCAAACCTCTTTGCTGATTACTGCCACCGGCCAACTGAGCCGCCCAGCGCTGCCTAAACTGGCCGGGATAGAAACCTTTCAATGTCATGCGTTTCACTCCGCTACTTGGGATCACAATTACAACCTATCCGGCAAGCGCGTGGCAGTGGTTGGCACAGGTGCTTCTGCGATTCAGTTCGTACCCGCTATCGCTGATCAAGTTGCCCATCTCAGCGTATTTCAGCGTTCGCCTGCCTATCTAAAGAAACGCCCTGATCGTGCCTATACAGCGTGGGAAAAAACTCTATTTCGTCACGTGCCTGGCGCAATGAAGCTGCACCGTGCGGGTATTTATCTACGCTATGAAGCACAAGCGCTGGCCTTTACTCGGTTCAAAGGCTTAATGAAATGGGCAGTCGGACGGCCTTTCCAAAAATTGCTGGCCAAGGACGTTGCCGATGTCGAACTGCGTGCCAAGTTAACCCCTGATTACCCAATTGGTTGCAAACGTATCCTGCTGTCCAGCGAATACTTAAAAACCATGACTAAAGCCAATGTTGAGTTGATCACTGCAGGGATCAAGCGCATCACTACAAACGGCATCGAAAGCAACGACGGCGTCGAGCATCCAGTGGATGCCATCATCTATGGCAGCGGCTTTGCGGCCACTGAGTTTCTGGCACCGATGCGCATTACTGGACGCAATGGCATCGAGCTCAATGACGCTTGGCAGAAAGGTGCACAAGCCTATCTTGGGATGAGCGTAGCGAACTTCCCTAACTTTTTTATGCTGTATGGTCCCAACACCAATTTGGGTCACAACTCCATTGTTTACATGCTCGAAAGCCAGATCGCTCACGTACTACGTTGTTACCAAGCCATGCAAGCAACTGATTCAAGTACGATTGAAGTGGACGCCAAGCGTTACCAAATCTTCAATAAAAAAATACAACAGCGCCTCGCTAATACCGTATGGCACGGCTGCAAAAGTTGGTATGTGGATGAGTCAGGACACAACAGCACCAACTGGCCGGGCTTTACCTTGTCCTACCGTTGGCTGACACGCTTCTCCAGCTTACAAGCCTACCGTCTCACTCGCGCTTTACCCGGTATTGTCGGTGCAGCCGGCGGTGTTAGGGTTGCTGAACCGCAGGACAGCTTAGAAAAACTCAGCGCAGCGGTCTTGCGTGGCTTTTTACGCATGGGCTTTCGATCCTTTATGGGACCACCTTTTGCGGCAACTACCCAGCGTCGAATGATCGGCATTTTCTCAGCGCTCACCCCTGGTGTTGGCGCTGTCACTGCTAGACAGATCACCATCAAGGCGATGGCTACCCAAGTCATTACGCCGAAGAAAACCCAAGCAGACGGGGTTATTCTATACCTGCACGGCGGTGCTTTTTGCCTCGGTAACGCTTATTCACATCGCAGTATCAGCACTCGCCTAGCGGTTGAGTCAGGTATGCCGGTGTGGTTGCCGGAATACCGTTTAGCGCCTGAGCATCCCTACCCAGCAGCGCAGAACGATGTACTCGCCTGTTATGACGCCTTGCGCAAAGATTATGCGGCTGAGCAGATTGTCATCGCTGGCGACTCGGCAGGAGGAGCACTGGCGTTAGCACTGGCACTGACCCTACGAGAACGTGGTGATAGTCCTCCAGCAGCGCTGTTACTTATTTCACCGGTCACCGACAGCTCACTGAGCGGGCATAGCTTGGTTTCTAAATACGCAGAAGACCCCATGCTCCGTCGTAGCTGGCTTGAGCAGGCGCTGAGTTGGTACAAACTGCCTCTCGATGCCTCGGCACAAAACCCTCTTGCAGTGGACTTAAGCGGACTACCACCGATGCTGGTGCAAGTGGGTGAGCAAGAATTACTTTTGTCTGACTCCACACGACTGGCAGAGCACGCCAGCAACTGTGGTGTCGCCTGTCGACTGGAAATACATGCAGCGCGTTGGCATGTCTTTCACTTACAAGCCTTTTCGTTAGGTTCAGCACGTCAAGCGATCGTGACACTGGCTATGTTTGCCCGCGAGCAGGTCAGCCAGTCTGCTAGCAAAGTGTCTACCCAGGTAGCCAACCCGACTCGGCAAGTTTGATCGGTGCTGACAATAAAAAACGGCGCGAAATCACTTCAGCGCCGTTTCATTCAGCAATATCTGTCTAGCTGGCTAACTTTTTGCTTTTACTTTTTACAAAAGTCAGATTCAAAAAGTGCTCTAACGAGTCATCTAAAATATCTAACCAAGGTTCTGGCAACTCAGGTGCCAAGGTGTTGGTTAGGGTCGAACGATAGGCTTTTTCACGAAAGCCCATAATGTTTGCCAGCTTATCTTTTTGCCATTGCTTAAGAATATCGCCCTGCTTTTCCACAGCAAATTCAGGGTAATCAGTGGCATTGGTTAAATCACGAATATACTTCGCCTGAAACTCGATATCACCGTCAACATTGTCTACTTGTGCATATTCAGCCAACCATTTCTGCTCATCGGCTTGGCGAGTTTCTAAATCTGGCAGTTTGATCTGCTCCAGAATCACATCACGGGCATACCAAGCTTGCGCATCAAACATATTGAAGGTGAAGTATTGATCCTGCATGCCTAAATAGATCAGTTGCGGGTTAGGCTGCCAGAACACACCTTTGTATAAATTTTCCGGATACAAACAGTTATGGGTTTGTAGACGTAACTCATCGGGCATAAACGGGAAGTGGAATAAATAGCCCGTACACATAATCACCGCATCAAAACGTTGACTTGTACCATCTGAAAAATGCGCCACATCCCCTTCAAAACGGGTAATCACCGGTACTTCTTTAATCCCTTCAGGCCAGTCATAGCCGAGCGCATGGCTGCGGTAGCTGATGGTGACCGAATGGGTGCCGTACTTGTAACACTGAGTACCAATGTCTTCGGCAGAATAACTACTGCCCACCAAAAGAATATCTTTATCTTTAAACTCTAGCGCATCACGGAAATCATGGGCATGCATGACACGACCCGGAAACTCTTCCAAACCTTCAAAATAAGGCATGTTAGGTGTTGAGAAGTGTCCAGTCGCAACGACAACATAATCAAACTCATTGGTTTCCTGCTCACCGGTTTTATGGTTCATCACCGTGACCGTAAACAGCTTGGTGTCTTCGTCAAAGGTTACCCAACGCACTGGGCACTCAAAGCGAATGTACTGGCGAATATCTTGCTTATTGATCCGTCCCATAATGTAGTCCTTGAGGACTTCACGCGGCGGATAAGACGGGATCGATTGACCAAAATGCTCTTCAAAAGAATAGTCGGCAAACTCTAAACATTCTTTTGGACCGTTTGACCACAGGTAGCGATACATACTGCCGTGAACCGGCTCACCGTTGCGGTCTAAGCCTGTACGCCATGTGTAATTCCACATGCCACCAATATCATTTTGTTTCTCGTAACAGACGATCTCTGGCAGGTTTTTAACCCCTGCTAAACGTGCTGCTTCAAACGCACGTAACTGCGCTAAACCACTTGGACCTGCACCTAATATAGCTATCTTTTTCTTAGTCAAAACATACTCCCTACAGTTAATCTGCAGGCATTGTAACATTTTTTGACAATCGTTATTTTTATGACCAAATGGCCGCAAAAAAACCAAAACTACATATCCGGTTTAAACCCAGTCACAACCAAACTGACCGCAGCATTGCAGGCCCACACAAAGATCAATCATTGCGCGCAGTCACAGGTAACGTTCAACAATCACAAGACCCAGTGCAAACAGCCCAGCAAACAACAATAAGCGCAACCAACCGGCAGCTCTACCGGCGGCGGCGGTCTTGTAGACAGGCTTTGCTGCATTGGCCGCCATCACCAAAGCCGCACTGTCGGCAGCGCTAGGAATCAAAGCTGGCTGCAGCAGCGCAGCGTCGTGCCAATCAATCACTACCGGCTGCTGATCAATACTGTACAAACAGCTTACATCGGTGTGACGCAGCAGCTTTTGCAGTAGCGCAGCAGTCTCCTGATGATCCCTGCTTGCCAGTGCTTCAGCATAGTCAGCCAGCTGTTTTTTACGCAGTGCCAATGCTTTCAGCAGCTGTTGCTGCTCCACCACACTGAGCGCCATAAAGGGCCGTACCTGACCAGGTAAAGGTGACTGCCACTGCCAATGCTCATCATCCGCTGGGCCAATACAAGCAAACAGATTGAACAGATGCGCAGGGCCTGCCGCCTGCAGCGCTTGACTGCAGGCATAATCGGCGCTGCTCAGTGTCGAAGTTAAGCGTGGACTGCGGACAATTTTTTGCATACATAAGGCCAATTGAGATAATAAAAAAGCCATCACTTGGATGGCCTTGAGCGACTGCGCTCAGGGTTTGTGCGAGTCACAGAGCAGGTTCTGCTGGGCTGTGAATTTTAACCTTCAACAGCTGCGCATAAAAGATCGAAATGCCTCTAAAACCAAATCAGGTGCTTCAACCTGCGGATAATGGCCAACACCTTGCAATTCAGTGACGGGTTGTTTGCCGACCAACTGACCATAGCGCGCCGTAGGAAAACCATGAATCAGTAGCAAGGCAGGTTTGCTGGATTCACCGCTACAGCGATAGAAGATATGCTGGCCATTAAAATCAAAATACTTTCCAGCACTGCGCCATTCAGCCAAGCTCGGCGGCGTTGGCAAGGCGTTCATTTCAGACATTTGACTCTCCGCTATGTGCTGCAGGGTTATTCTTATTTTTATCCAACAGCAAGAGCCGGATCAGCATCGACCTTACTGCTGGACAGCGCATCATTGCTTAAAGCTGATAAGGCGCACCGCTGCGATCCAGCTTGCGCAATAAACCTGGCCAAGCCAATTGACCGCCGGCGTTACGCGTCACCGCTTGTCCCGCCTGTTGAATACCCGCCAAGATTGCATCAGGGATTTTAATTAGTTGTTGCCCACTGCTTTGTGCAAGCAATTGAATTTCACACGCCTTTTGCAAAATATACATATTGAGAAACGCATCAGGGATGCTCGCTGCGCAGGTCAATAAGCCGTGATTGCGTAGCATGAGAAACTGAGTGGCACCCATGTCAGCCACTAAACGCTGCTTTTCTTCTGGATTTAAAGCAACCCCTTCATAATCGTGGTAACTCAAACCTGACAATGGAAACAGCGACTGTTGTGACAGCGCCAGCAAACCTTCTTGCTGAATCGATACCGCAACGCCTTCTTTGCTGTGCAAATGCATCACACAGTGTGCATCCTCACGCGCCTCATGCACGGCACTGTGAATGGTAAAGCCAGCAGGATTGATCTCGTACTCCGAGGCCATCACTTTATTACCTTGCAAATCAACTTTGACTAAGCTCGAGGCACTGACTTCCTCAAACAGCATGCCGTAAGGATTGATTAAAAAATGATGCTCAGGCCCAGGTACTCGCGCGGAAATATGGGTGAAAATCAAATCATCCCAACCGTATTGCGCAACAATGTTGTAACACGCGGCCAAATTAACCCGCACCTGCCATTCTTCTGCAGACACCTGTTCACGGACACTCGATATGCTCATCAGCCATTCCTCTTATGATTATTATTCTGCTCAAACACTGAGTATTTTTACCATACAACGACCCTACTTGCTTGCCCAAAACCCCTGAATTAGCTGTGAAAATCTTTCAACATCCACACATCACAGCGCCCATGCAGGCTTCCTGCAAGAGGTTCGCTCAGCCTGCTAAACCCAACGCTTTGATACAAACCAATGGCTTGCTGCATCGTGCTTAACGTATCGAGGTAACATTGTTGAAAACCCTGCTCTTGGGCAAAGGCTAAACATGCCTGAGTCAGGGCTTTACCGATGCCAAGCCCACGGCCAGCCGGTAAGAGAAATAATTTTTTCAATTCACAGATTGAATCATGCTGCAAAAAAGGAGCAATGCCTGCACCGCCAACGACTGTGCCATTGAGCAGCGCCAGCACATATTGGCTACGATTTTCAGTTAAGTAGTGTTGGCTCATGCATTGAACTTCTGGGTCGGCAGGGCCAAACCCTTCACCAACAGCGCCGAACTCAGCGCCAACCTGTTGAATAATGCGACAAATCTCGGCGTCATACTGGGCTTGAATAGGAATGATCTTGTACATAAGAGACTATCAATTAATCTTGGCTAAATACCACGCAATCGCGGCCGCTACTCTTGGCTAAATACAGTGCGTCATCGGCACGTTTTAACCATGTATCCACTGTCGTTCCCGCAACCCAAGCGGCAATGCCGACCGATAGTGTGACCTGTTTACCGTCAGGCGTTGCTAAGTCACGCTTAATCACAGCCCTGAGGCTCTCGATAAAGGCATGTTGTTGTGCTGGGTCGATCTGCGGAATCAATAAAACAAACTCTTCACCACCGTAGCGATAAATACGGTCGTATTTACGAATATGAGCGCTGGTAATGCTGACAAATTTTTGCAGGACTTGGTCGCCAACGGCATGCCCGTACTGATCATTGACCAATTTAAAGTGATCCATATCGAGAAGCACCAATAACTGCTGCAGACCATTGCGCTCAGCATTAGCAATCGCCGCTGCCAAATCGGTACTTAACGCACGACGATTCAGCGCACCGGTCAGTGCATCAATGGTATTGAGGTTGCCCAGCAAACGAAACAGCTTCACACCCTGATTGGCATAGACAAAAGCGCACATGGACAAGACTAAGGTTGTCGCAACAAAGGGGATGAGGGGTATCACAGTAAAAATATCAGACAGCACCACCAGCGCAATGCCGGTCGCTAAATTAATGCTGCAGGCCTCAATCGGTTTAGCCAGGAAAAAAGTACCAGCAAATACAGGATAAACCCACAAGATGCTATCAAGCCCGTTAACGATGACCATCAGTACGGTGCCAATCGCAATAAATACTGCTGCGGCTAAACTTGCAACCCGCGTTTTTTTGCTGTGTAGAGCGTAGCCAACTAGAGAAATAATGCCAATAATCAAGGCCATATCAACCAGTGCAGCGCTGTATTTTTGTTCAAAATAACGCACCACCACAAACGGAAAAATACCCAAGACAGACACGACACCCAGTAACGACAATATCGAAAGTCGGTACTTTTTTTGCAACTGACTGATCATAGACTTGCTCGCAGTGAGAGATTCTTTATGTAAACCACAATGGCACATGCACAGACTCAACGACCTTGCGTCTGTGCCTTCCCTAAATCAATAACTTCGCCTCGAGTATAGCGGATATGGCCTGCGCGTACTTGACTAAAGCAGCTTATGCATTGCCTTGTTGTAAAGCAGCACGCCACCTGAGGTAGATACTCTCAGGTGGCGTGAACAACTTGGTTTGTGCGGTAAAAAGACCCTATGTGCGGCGACTTAATCGCGACGCGGTCTTGTTACGCGCTGAGCTTAGCGGCAATTTTAGCCACATGCGCACCTTGGTGACGGGCGATGGCTAACTCACGTGGATCTGGTTGACGCGAACCATCACCACCGGCCAGTGTTGAGGCGCCGTAAGGTGTACCGCCGCCCACTTGTGAGACATCAAACAACTCTGGCGTGGTGTAACCGATTGGCACAATGATCATGCCGTGGTGTGCCAGCGTGGTCCAGGTGGAAGTGATGGTCATTTCCTGTCCACCAAAGGTGCCGGTTGAAGTGAACACGCTTGCCACTTTACCGGCCAGCGCGCCTTTCGCCCACAAGCCACCGGTTTGGTCGAAGAAGTTGCGCATCTGCCCGCTCATGTTGCCGAAGCGCGTGGGTGTACCAACGATAATGGCGTCGTAATCCGCCAACTCTGCTGGTGTCGCCACTTCTGCAGCTTGATCCACTTTACCGCCGGCATTTTTAAAAACCTCAGCGCTCATGGTTTCGGGTACACGTTTTACCGTCACCTCAACCCCAGCCACGCCGCGTGCGCCTTCAGCGACCGCATTAGCCATGGTTTCGATATGGCCGTACATTGAGTGATAAAGAACCAATACTTTAGTCATTTTTTGTTTCCTCTTTTTAGGTTTTCTAGGTTGATCTGTTAGCTCATCGAGGCGAGTCACTTAAGCCACTCGCCCAGTATCCCCGACGGGGAAATTTCTGTTAAATGTTCTATTGTTGATGGTCAGCGCTCTGCACTGCATATTTATTCTGCACAGAGATAGCATGCTTCATGCGACATCCACTAGCACAATTTCGCTGTCTTGCTGCGCGCTCACTTTAAGCAAGGTTTCTTCGCTGATTGCCACGCCATCACCGGCTGCAGCTACCACGCCGTTGATCTCGATTTGGCCACTGGCTGGCACTAAATATACCTTGCGTCCAGGGGCAATTTGATACTCGGTGCTTTGCCCTGCCTTCAGGGTTGACGCAACTAAACGGGCATTGGCACGAATTGCTAGCGCGTCAGTATCTGCGGGTAAACCACTGGCCAGAGTGACAAAAGCGCCACTGCGCTCGCCCTTGGGAAAAGGCTTTGTGCCCCAACTGGGTGGCAGGCCCTTTTCATCAGGCATGATCCAGATTTGAAAGATCTGGGTGGCCACATCCTCTTCATTCATTTCACTGTGAGCAATCCCGCTGCCAGCACTCATCACCTGTACATCACCAGCTTCAGTGCGGCCACGGTTACCCAGATTATCTTCGTGGGTAATCGCACCGCTGCGCACATAGGTGATGATTTCCATATCGCGATGGGGGTGCGGTGGAAAGCCCGAACGTGCGGCGATGCTGTCATCGTTCCAGACGCGCAGTTGACCCCAACTCATACGTTTTGGATTGTAATAATCGGCGAAAGAAAAATGGTGGCGCGTATCCAGCCAGCCATGTTGAGCGCCGCCAAGCTCGTTGTAAGGTCGTAGTTCAATCATGGTAAAACCTCCTGCTGATATTTAATTTTTATCAGCCAAACATGCGGGTTATGGAATCAATACAATCTTTTCTGCCGCACCAGCGCTCACCTGTTGATAGGCAGCAACGGCTTGCGCAAGGGGTAATTCGATAAAACCGCTGGGTGCTGGCAGTCCAGCATCAAATGCTGCGCCGATACGCTTAAGCATCTGCGCACATTCCTCTAGGCTGTAGAGCAACGAATTAATCCCCACAATTGAGCCGCCACGGCGATACAAATTTAAGGACGACATACTGATCACGCCATCCTTGGGTGCGGCAATAATCGCCACACGACCAAAGGTATCGACAGTATTGACGGCTGCTGCCAACCAGAAACCTGTGGTTTCAAAAATCACTTCAGGCGCTTGCTGCTTGAAGTGCTGACGTGCTTGCTCTGGCAGTTGCCCTTCTTGGCTTAACTGAAAAGCGTTAATACCTTGGGTTTGCAGGCTTTGCACAACATCGGCACGGCGTGCCGCCATGACCACCTCGGCACCGCGCGCCTCGGCTAAAACCTGCGTCGCTTTCGCCACGGCTCCAGCACCGATAATCAGCAAACGCGTTCCCGCTTTAACCTGGCTGCGTTCAAGCGCATCCCAAGCGGTGATAAAAGGCACGCCGCAGGTGGCCGCTTGGGCAAAGGTCAACGACTTGGGTAGCGGCGTGACTGCGTTGACTGGCACCGCGACATACTGCGCATGGCAACCATCACGATAAAAACCAAAACCCTGACCGCTACCGCCCCACACGGCTTGACCCCGCAACTGTTCAGGCCCTTCAACAATCACGCCAGCAAAGTCCCGGCCGGGTATACGCGGCGTGCTGGTGTAAGGAAACAAGCCCAGCACATTCTTAACATCGCTGGGATTGACGCCGGTGGCACGCACCTCAACCAATACCTCGCCCGCAGCTGGCACAGGCTTGGGCAAGTCATGCAATTGCAATGTATCTAAAGAGCCGGTGGCAGAAAACTGTAACGCTTGCATAAGAGACCTCCATTACTGGGTTGCGGCGCACTAACTCAGCAGCACGTTGAGTTGGTCCGATGGGTAAAACATTATTGGCGTCCGTGCGGGCGCTCAAAATCTAACACTGGACCAACTGGCACCACACCGGTTGGGTTAATGGTGTCGTGACTGCGGTAATAATGCTCTTTGATGTGCGCCATATTCACTGTCTGTGCCACGCCCGGCCATTGGTACAGCTCGCGCATATAACCAGCCAGATGCGGGTAGTCTTCAATGCGTTTTAAGTTGCACTTAAAGTGGCCGTGGTACACCGCATCAAAACGAATCAAGGTGGTAAACAAACGCCAATCCGCTTCGGTCACCTGCTCACCTAGCAAGTAACGGTTTGTCGATAATCGCAGTTCAAGCTCATCTAACGTCTCGAACAAAGGCAATACCGCTTCTTCATACGCATGCTGAGTGGTGGCAAACCCCGACTTATACACACCGTTGTTGACGTTGTCGTAAACCAAAGCATTCACGCTATCGATCTCGGCACGCAAGGCCTCTGGGTAATAATCGCCAGGCTTAGCACCAATCTCATCAAATGCTGAGTTGAACATACGAATAATCTCAGACGACTCGTTGCTCACCATCACATTTTGCTGCTTGTCCCAGAGCACTGGAATAGTCACACTACCACTGTATTTAGGGTCAGCCGCGGTATAGATTTGGTGCATATACTTGGCTTGGAACAGCGGATCAGCTACCACACCCGTGTCTTCGATAAAGGTCCAGCCATGCTCACGCATAAAGGGGTTGACCACTGAGACTGAAATCATCGACTCCAGTCCTTTCAACTGGCGAAAAATCAGTGTGCGGTGCGCCCAAGGACAGGCCAAAGACACATATAAGTGATAGCGTCCAGCCTCGGCCTTAAAGCCTGCCTCACCGCTGGGGCCAGCGCTGCCATCGGCGGTGACCCAGTTACGAAATTGTGATTCACTGCGCTCGAATTTACCGCCAGTGGAATCAGTGTCATACCATTGGTCATGCCATTGACCGTCTACTAATAAGCCCATAATGGAGCCTCCATGTGTTTCCTGAGAGTGGTACACGCGGCAAGATCATCTGCCTGCGTGCTGATGTTCTGTCTGTTGGCGTTAAACGCCACTGTTTAAAATGAATCAGCACGGCCGTTGCCTAAGCGTGCACTGAGCAGACGGTCCAGCGAAAGCTTACCGCCGCCGTTTAAGGCTAAAGCGCCGGTGATGGCCAGTAACGCCAGGCCAAATTCATAGCCGTTGTTACTCAAAAACAATCCGTTCGGCAGGTGCACTGTGATGACTGCAACCAGCATGGTCATTGCCAGCACAAATGCTGCAGGTCGCGTCAGCAGTCCAAACAGCAGGGCGATACCACCAAAGAACTCTGCACTGCCGGCGGCCAACGCCATTAAGTAACCCGGCTGCAAACCAATTGAAGCCATCCACTGCGCCGTTCCTTCCAGACCGCCGCCGCCGAAACTACCGAATAACTTCTGCGCGCCATGCGCCGCAAAAATAACTCCAGCACTAATGCGCATGAGCAAGCCACTCAAGCTGTTGTCAGTGGTCAATACGCGCTGAATTAAGGCTTTGCTCATGATGTTGTCTCCAAGTAGTATCAGTTATGTTGTTTGATGTAACTACTCTACTGCAAAGGCAAAACCGATAATAACGGAACGTTTTGACCTTTATGATCAGGAAAATTGAACTATGACGTTGCTTATCACTTTAGATGCCTTGCAAACCCTTGATGCAATCGAGCGCCGTCACAGTTTTGCCGCTGCGGCAGAAGAGTTGCACCGTGTGCCATCCGCCGTTTCTTACACGATCAATAAACTCGAAGAAGATCTTGGCGTGGAACTCTTTGATCGCAGCCGGCGTAAAGCCGAGCTGACCTCCATTGGACGCTTGGTTCTCGAACAAGGTCGACATATTCTCAAGGCCTCGCAAGAGTTGGCAGCGCAAGCCCGTCAAGCTGCGGACGGCTGGGAAGTGGTGCTACGCATTTGCATTGAGAGCGTGCTGAGTTGCGATGCGATCTATACGCTGATTGAAGACTTTCAGCGCATTCAACCCAAAACTGAAATCCGTCTCAGTGAAGAGGTGCTCAGTGGTAGCTGGGATGCACTCAGCGATGATCGTTGCGATCTAGTGATTGGCGCCGAGGGCGCTGCGCCTGCGCCAGGCTTTGTTCTGCATAAGCTTGGCCAAGTTGCCTTTGATTTTGCGGTTGCCGCAGAACATCCCTTAACACAACTGCCTAGGCCGATCGCCACCAGCGCCATTTTGGATTACCCCACCGTCATTGTTGCAGACAGCTCGCAGCGTTTACCCACGCGCTCAGCGGGGCTTCTGGATGGCCGCAGCCGTATTTACGTGCCAAGCATCGAACATAAAATAGCCGCGCAATGCAAAGGACTTGGCGTGGGCTATTTGCCGCGCCACCGCATTACCCAGCAGGTCGCTGAAGGCCGGCTAGTGGTGTTAGCCTTGGACGCAGCACGACCTCCAGTCGATATCTCCGTCGCGTGGCAACGCAGTAATAGCGGCAAAGGCTTAAAGTGGTTTGTTGAGCGACTGAAGCAGATGCGCTTTGATCCCGAACAAGCTGAGCTAGTGCTGAAAGAGTAAAAGCTGTTTTTCGAATAAAACCAAGTCAACCATCAACTCGATACGCGACATACTGACAATCAGTTCAGCGCTCTAGCGCAGCAGTAAAAAGCAACAATCAAAAAACCGCTAGAGCTTTGCCGTGGAATATCATGGCGCGCTGACGGTTATGATATTTTTAGATTACGCTGCCAGTCCAAGCTGACTGCGTTTTAAATGCATAGTATGCCAAGGCTCTGGAGTCGCGGATGATCTCAACAACGTGTCACACCTTAGTGCTGGGCGGTATTCGCTCAGGTAAAACGGGCTTTGCCGAAGCACAAGCGTTAGCGCAAAATAAGCCTGTGGTGTATGTCGCTACAGCCACGGCAGGCGATGCTGAAATGGCGAATAGAATCAGTCGCCACCAAGCCATTCGACCCGCGATTTGGGGGTTGGTGGAAGAGCCGCTGAATTTAGCTCAGGTCTTGAGTGAATATGGACAGCAGAGTCCAGCGCCCTGTCTGTTAATTGATTGTATGAGTTTATGGGTTAGCAACTTACTCCACGCGGGGGCTGAACAGCTGCAAGGACAAAAAGAGGCTTTTCTTGAGCAGATTGCAGGCTATCCGGGTTCTTTGATTATTGTTAGCAATGAAACGGGGCTGGGTATTATCGGTATGGATTCGTTGACCCGTCAGTTTTGCGATGAGCTGGGCTGGCTGAATCAAGCACTGGCGCAGCGCTGTCAAAAGGTTGTTATGGTACTGGCGGGTTTACCGCTGACCTTGAAAGACTCGATTGTTTAGTAATCTTCGTCCTGTCGGTCGCCACTTCAGGCTGGCAGTGGCGTCAGCAGGATGAGCTTTGCACAACAGCCAGAACGCTATGCGCACGCCGTACCTTGTGGATATCGCTATTCCCTCAACGACTCATCCTGAGCCGATTCGGGTGCTTCGTCATCCATGACTCGCTCGTCGCGACACCCACAAGGTACTCATTGATCAGCGCTGTTGTCTGCACACTGGGAGCGCGGACCGCCCACAAGTTGGGAGCGCGGGCCGCTGGCCCGCAACGCTTTAGGCACAAAACGTGTTTATCAGTACCAGCAAACAACTACACAGCCAGGACAATGCGGCACATGACATACCTTGTTCGTATTTATGTTGACCTGTAATTGGACAGAATCAGGTAGGCTTGCGCGCTTGCTTGTGTATTTTTGTTAAGGACTTTCGGTGTCACTCTTTGCTCCTTTTATTGTCTGCGCCCTAGCGCTGATTGTTGATCGTATACTGGGTGAGCCATCACGCTGGCATCCGCTGGTGGGTTTTGGACGCGTGGTGACGGCCATAGAAAAGCACTTCAACACCCATTCTACGCGCCCTTGGCAGAGCATAGTAAAAGGCTCGGCGGCACTGCTGCTGGTGACCTTGCCAATACTCGGCGTAGCCGTCTGGCTTTCTATGCTGCTCGACGGCTTTTGGCTGCTAATCACGCAAGCCATTGTGCTGTGGCTGGCGCTATCGCTGCGGGGGCTAAGCGAACACGGGCTGGCGGTTGCCGAGCCGCTACACAGCGGTGATCTGGCCGCTGCCCGAGAGCAGGTCAGTCGTATTGTCAGTCGCCAAGCCAGCGCACTGGATGAACGAGGCGTGGCGGCAGCGGCCACTGAATCGATGTTGGAAAACGGCGCTGATGCCGTGTTTGCTAGCCTGTTCTGGTTTTTAATCGGCGGCATTCCCGGCGTAGTCTTGCATCGGCTGGTCAATACGCTGGATGCGATGTGGGGCTACCGCAATCCGCGCTTTCTGTATTTTGGTCGACCCGCGGCGCGACTGGACGATATCTTGGGTTGGTTGCCGGCGCGCCTCACCGCCCTGACGTACACACTGCTCGGTCAGCGCAAACTGGCGCTAGAGTGTTGGCGCAGGCAAGCACCGCAATGGGACAGTCCTAATGCTGGCCCGGTGATGGCAGCCGGTGCCGGTGCGTTAAATGTACGACTCGGCGGGCCCTCGCCTTATCCGAGCGGGATCAAACAGCGCCCAATTTTAGGTGGAACACAAGCGGCTGACGCAGGCAGCATCGAGGCAGCCATTGGACTGGTAAGGCATGGTGTCTGGTTGTGGTTGGCCGTCGTGCTGCTGGTGACCCTCTTGATTTTTGCTATGGGGTTTGCAACATGATGCTTGAACACGGCGGACGCCTAAATGCGGCAGTCAAACGTTGGGGAATTGCTCGCCAGCACTGGCTGGATTTATCCACCGGCATCAATCCGCTCAGCTGGCCTGTGCCCGAAATTCCTGCACATCTATGGCAGCGCTTACCAGAAGCCGATGATGGGTTGAACGAGATCATTCGTCACAGTTACGCAGCTCCCGCCCATGCAGATTGCGAGCCGGTGGCCGGTAGCCAAGCGGCGATTATGGCGCTGCCTCGTTTGCGCCAGCCCTGCCGCGTCGGCATTCCCGTTATCGGCTATCAAGAACATGCCTACCATTGGCGACAGGCTGGACACAACATTGTCTCGATCAGCGCAGCACACATCCATGCCGAAGGTGACGAATGCTGGCTGGATGCGTTGGACGTATTGGTGTGGATTAACCCTAATAATCCCACTGGCGAGCTGATCCCTACAGCCACGCTATTGCGCTGGCATGCCCGCCTGCAGCAACGCGGCGGTTGGTTGATTGTCGATGAAGCCTTTATCGACAGCACGCCGCAGTTCAGCCTGTGCGCCCACAGTGGATTACCGGGTTTACTGATTCTGCGCTCGCTGGGTAAGTTCTATGGCCTGGCCGGCGTGCGTGCCGGCGCTGTGCTTGGCGATGCCACTATTGTGCAAGCCTTACGCAAATTATTGGGGCCTTGGACGCTCAGTGGTCCAGCACGCTATCTGATGGCGCAAGCGCTGCAGGATCTAGACTGGCAAGCTCAGACGCGCGCTCGACTCCTGGCTGACTCACAGCGCTTAGCCCATATATTACAAAGCGCTGGACTCTCGCCGCTGGGCGGCACAGCCTTGTTTCAAACTGTTCAGCTCGACTCTGCCGCACAGTTGGCTGAACAGTTAGCCGCACAAGGCGTGCTGGTCAGATCCTTTGCCGATCCTGGCATGTTGCGCTTTGGACTGGCGGCCGATGAGCAACAATGGCAGCGCTTGCAGAGCGTATTACCAGCACAGTTCGGCGATTAATGATTGACCCAACAACAGCACCTTGCTAGCCTGCGCCAGCGTTTTCAGGTGTTGTGCTAGCGTGTTAAGGGTTAGCACAATGAAACGGGAAGCCGGTTAAAATCCGGCACTGCCCCCGCAACGGTAAGTGAGTGATTGGCGACGTTACATGCCACTGTGCGCAAGCATGGGAAGGTGTTGCTGATCAGTTTATAAGCTCACAAGTCCGGAGACCGGCCTGTTAACACACCGAACGCTGCGGAGGGCAGTTGCGGTGGGCAAACACCTACCCTGTTCTGGGCTGTCCCCACCTTTTTTACGTTGTGATCCAGTGCTAATCACAACGCCCTCTGGGCAACATCTTAACCACCCGCCAGACGGGCAACTCGTGTTGCGTCGGCGAGTGAGCGTCACGCATAGCCTGCTAAACGCTCTGATAATGCGAGTCAAGCCATGAACTTATTGCCAGTTAAAGCACTGCTCGGCGCGCTCTGTTTCGCACCGTTACTGCTCTGGGCGCAAGTCTGTGTGGACACTAAAGACGGTCAACAACTGTGCCTAGCTGAAACAGCCAAGCGCATCGCGACGCTATCACCCGGTGCTACCGAGCTGATGTTTGCCGCAGGAGCAGGCGACAAAGTCGTTGCCGGAGTGAGCTACAGTGACTACCCAGCGGCGGCACTCAAACTGCCATTGGTGGGTAATCACACTAAAATAGATGTAGAAGCGCTGCTGGCTTTGCAGCCTGACTTAGTTATTACTTGGGTCACGGGCAATCCGCCGGCACAGATGGAACTGCTGCACGCCTTGGGTTTACCGATGTTTGCCATTGAGCCGCGCAGCTTTGCTGAAGTGTCATCGACGATTGAACAACTCTCGATTTTAGCTGGAACACAAGAGCAAGGCTTTGCAGAAGCGGAGCGTTTTCGCGTGGGCATGGCCGAAATCACTGAGCAGTACCGCGATGCCAAGCCTATTTCAGTGTTTTATCAGGTCTGGGAAACACCGTTGATGACCATTAACAACGAGCATTTAATCGGCAAAGTTTTACAGCTGTGTGGCGGCACTAACGTGTTTGCCGATATGCCGCGTTTGGTGCCGCGCATCAGTACTGAAGTGGTGCTCGAAGCAGATCCACAGGTGATTATTACAGCCAGCGTGGATGGTATGGCTGACAAGCAACTTGATCACTGGAAAAAATACGCTAATCTCAGTGCCGTGATTAACAATAATCTTTTTTTTGTACCAGCCTCACCCATCTCTAGGCCGACACCGCGTTTGCTGGAAGCCAGTCGCGACATTTGCCAAAAACTGGATATCGCCCGTGCCCGTTAATCATCCCAGCCTGCCTTGGCGGCTACAGGCTGACGGCCCATGATGCGCTCAATAACAATCCTCAGCCTGATTGCTCTGTTGGCTGGCTTATTCGCTTTGGCCATTGGCAGCGTCACTATTGCGCCAGCCGAACTCTGGCAAGTGGTACAAGGCGAAGGCAGCACCTTGCACCGCACCTTAGTGTTCGAGCTGCGTCTGCCGCGCACGCTAGCGGCCTTTGCCACCGGCGGTTTACTTGCCGTGGCCGGTGCGTTGATGCAAGTCTTGCTACGCAATCCGCTGGCGGATCCTTATGTGCTGGGTTTATCCGGCGGCGCCGCGGTCGGGGCATTACTCGCCATGTTGACCGGTCTGGGCGCGCTGTTGATCTCCGGCGCCGCTTTTGCCGGCGCGATGCTGGCGATGGTTTTAGTCTTTGCTCTGGCGCACGGCACGGGCAGCTGGACCGCCTCACGCTTGCTACTGACTGGCGTAGTGGTTGCTGCCGGTTGGGGCGCGGTGATTACCTTGATGCTGGCACTGACACCCTCTTACAAACTGCCCGGCATGCTGTACTGGTTGATGGGTGATGTTTCCTATGCGCGCACGCCTTGGCCCGCTGTGATCGTGCTTATCGTGGCGATTATGGTGGTGCTGCCATTGGCGCGTAATCTCAATGTCTTGGCTCGCGGCCCGATGCAAGCGGCGGCGTTGGGCGTGTCGGTCCGCCCCTTGGAATGGACCATCTATGTATTGGCCAGTCTGCTCACGGCAACCGCCGTTACCACGGCCGGTAGCATTGGCTTTGTCGGCTTGATTGTGCCGCACATGCTGCGCCTGTTACTGGGTAATGACCAACGCATTATTTTGCCCGCCAGCGCTTTGGCCGGCGGCACCTTATTGGTACTAGCCGACACCTTAGCGCGCACCGTGATTGCCCCCGAACAGCTGCCGGTTGGCGTAATTACCGCGTTACTCGGCGTTCCGACCTTTCTGTATTTGCTACACCGGAGCCGCTGATGAGCACATTGCACAGCTGCGACTTGATCATTAATGTACCAAAGCGTCCCGATGGCTTTGCGCTGGATATGCACATTGAGTCCGGTCAAGTCTGGGGCGTTCTCGGTCCCAATGGCGCGGGGAAAACCACTTTACTGCACACTCTGGCAGGACTTTTGCCAGCACGACGAGGCCAAGTGCGGCTCAATAATGTGCCTTTAGCTGCACTGAAGCGCCGTGTGATTGCTCAGCAATTAGGTTTAGTGTTTCAGGAGCGCCAAGACAGCTTTCCCGCCACAGTATTGGAAACGGCGCTAATGGGTCGTCACCCGTGGCTATCCGCCTGGCAAAGTGAACAGGCTATAGATCAGCAGCTCGCGCAACAGGCCTTGGCTGCCTTGGATGTTGAACATCTCGCGGAGCGTTTACTCAGCACCTTATCCGGCGGTGAGCGCCAGCGCGTGGCGATTGCCACCTTGATGACCCAAGCCCCCGATATTTGGCTATTGGATGAGCCCACCAACCATCTCGACTTGCACCATCAGGTCAAAGTCATGCGTCTGCTGAAAGATCAGGCGGCGTTAGGGAAAACCATATTTATGTGCCTGCACGACCTCAATCTCGCCGCGCGTTGGTGCTCGCATATTTTACTGCTGTACCCCAATGGCGATGCCTGCTGGGGTCCAGCCCACAGCATGTTGCAACCTGCTGCACTTGAGCAGCTGTATCAGCAAAAACTCATCACTGTCGAAGTCGATGGCGCACCGGTGTTTGTCCCCGTGAACAACGACTAAGCGTTACCCTTTTATCCGCACAAGGAAAATCTTATGCACGAACGAGCCAAAGACCCAGAACGCCACGCTAAACGTATGGCTGCCAAACAAAAAATCATGCAAGAACGCATTGCCAACGCTGACAAAGAGCAAGGCATCTTGCTGGTTCTGACCGGTCCTGGCAAAGGCAAAAGCAGTTCCGGCTTTGGCATGGTGGCGCGTGCTTTGGGGCACGGTATGAAAGTCGGTATTGTGCAATTTATTAAAGGCGCTTTTAGCACCGGCGAACATGCGTTCTTCCGAGATTTGCCCAATGTCGATTATCACGTCATGGGCCAAGGCTACACTTGGGATACGCAAGACCGTGAGCAGGATGTTGCCTCTGCTAATGCAGCTTGGGACATCGTCGCTGGCATGCTGCAAGACGACAGCTATGATCTGATTTTGCTGGATGAACTCAACATTGCTTTAAAGTACGAATACATTGATTTAGACCGCGTGCTCGACGACTTACAAGCCCGTCCTGAAATGCAGCATGTGGTGGTCACCGGTCGTAACGCCCCGCAAGAATTGATCGACATCGCCGACACTGTCACCGACATGCGCGCTATTAAACACGCGTTCAAAGATCAGGGCATCAAGGCACAAAAAGGTATTGAACTGTAAATGATCACCTTGATGATTCAGGGCACCACATCCGATGCTGGTAAAACGACAGTGGTGGCGGCTTTATGTCGCTGGCTAGCGCGGCAAGGGGTGTCCGTCGCACCCTTCAAGCCGCAAAATATGGCGCTCAACAGTGCAGTGACTGTGGATGGTGGCGAGATTGGCCGCTCCACTGCGCTGCATGCGTTGGCTTGTGGCCTTGAGCCGCACAGCGATATGAATCCCGTGCTGCTAAAACCGCACAGTGATTGCGGTGCGCAAGTGATTTTGCGTGGGCAAGTGTATGGCAACATGGATGCGCTGGATTATCACGCTTATAAAGCTGAAGCTATGCAGTCAGTGATGGCGGCCTGGCGTGCGCTCAGTGAGCGTTATGAGGTGATCATCGCCGAAGGCGCGGGTAGTCCGGCGGAAATCAATCTGCGCGCCAACGACATCGCCAATATGGGCTTTGCTGAAGCTGTCGATTGCCCTGTATTGCTGGTTGGCGATATTGATCGCGGTGGTGTGTTCGCCCAGCTGGTTGGCACACTGGACTTACTGTCCGCAAGCGAACAAGCGCGTACCAAGGGCTTTATCATCAACCGTTTTCGTGGTGATATTGCGCTGCTCGAACCGGGGCTGGATTGGCTGAGCCAACGCACCGGCAAACCGGTGTTGGGTGTTTTGCCCTATCTGCAAGGTTTAGTCATCGACTCTGAAGACAGCATTGGCACCAGCGGCTCCAGTACCACGGATGCACTCAAGGTGATCGTGCCGGTGTTACCGCGCATCAGTAATCACAATGATTTTGATCCGTTACGCCTGCACCCCAAGGTTAATCTACAATTTATCGGCCCTGAGCAGCCGATTACGCCCGCTGATCTGATTATTCTGCCCGGCAGCAAAAGCACCCGCGCCGATCTAGCTTGGCTGCACGCACAAGGCTGGCCGCAAGCCATCGCTAAACACCTGCGTTACGGCGGCAAGGTGTTGGGCATCTGCGGCGGTTTTCAAATGCTAGGCGAGCGCGTCGATGACCTTGATGGCTTGGAAGGCCAGTGCGGCAGTAGCACTGCTCTGGGTTTGCTGGATATGACCACTACACTGGTGGCTGGCAAGCAATTGCGCGAGGTGCACGGCAGCCTCAACCTGCCAGCCAGCACGGCGGCTGCTAAGACGGCCTTCAGCGGCTATGAAATGCACAATGGCATCAGCCAAGGCCCTGCATTATTGCGACCGCTAGCCTCTATCCATGGCAAGCATGAAGGCGCTATCAGTGCCGACAACCAGATCGCTGGCACTTATGTCCATGGCATCTTTGACCAACCGGCCGCCTGCGAGGCCTTGCTACAATGGGCTGGCTTAAATAACTCAGACCAAGCCGTGGATTATCAGCAACATCGCCTTGAACAGCTGGATCGACTGGCTGATCAAGTGGAGCAGTGCTTGGACACCGATTGGCTGCGTGATCTTCTGGGATTGAAGCCATCCACTGATGACGGAGCCAGCACAGCACCATGACCGATCATAATCGCCCCTTTAGTGATGCAGAGCGTGCCGGTCTTTACCGGGCCATTTACGAACGCCGTGATGTGCGTTCGCAGTTTCTGCCTGACCCGATTCCACGTCCAGTCTTAGCGCGCTTACTCAAAGCCGCGCACCATGCGCCGTCGGTTGGTTTTATGCAGCCCTGGGACTTTATTCTGATCGACAGCCTTGAGCTGCGTCAGCAGGTGCTGGCCAGTTTTAATGAAGAAAACGCCAAAGCCGCAAACAACTACAGCGGCGAGCGCCAGCAGACCTATACCAGTTTAAAGCTGCAAGGCATTCTCGAAAGCCCGCTCAACCTGTGCATCACCTGCGACCGCAGCCGCGGTGGCACCCATGTGTTGGGGCGCAACTCAATTGTCGAAATGGACTTGTTCAGCACTTGCCTCGCGGTACAAAACTTATGGCTGGCCGCGCGTGCCGAAGGCATTGGCATCGGCTGGGTGAGTATTCTCGATCAAGAGAGGCTAGCCGAGATGCTCAAGCTGCCTGATCACGTCTATCCCTTGGCCTATTTATGCCTGGGCTACGTCAGCGAATTTCTCGATCAGCCCGAGCTGCAAGCTAAGGGCTGGCGTTCGCGTTTGCCACTAGCAGAATTGGTGCATCAAAATGGCTGGGGCGCTGGCTTGGATGATGAAGCGTTGTTGGAGCAACTGAACTCCTAGCCCAGGCGACTTAGCTCGCTGAGTGACAAGCTCGTTTAGCTGACGGGCTCTATATCCGCGACAAGGTCAACCCCGCGCCATCTGCGCTTTAGCAATGGCATGCCCGGCTTCGGCAGCTTTCACGCGCCAGAGTAGGGCGGTGGTTTCAGAGCGCTCGACGCCATTGCCGCTTTGGTACATTGTGCTTAAAAAATGCATGGCATCGGCGTGGCCTTGGTCGGCGGCGAGGTTAAACCAGTGCAGGGCGATATCGGCGCGCTCTTGCTCTAAGCAAAGGATACCAAGATCGTTTTGTGCATCACGGCAACCTTGGTCGGCTTCAACTAAAAGCTCAATGTCTTCATCGTCGGCAAAGCTCATGCAGAGCTTTGGCTTAATGTCTGCGTATGCCAGCATCGTTCTGCCGCGCTGATCCATACCGCGATGCTCAATGGCGCCGCTACCGAGCCAACGCCACAAGGTGCGCTTAGTCACACCGGTAACGACTACAGCCGTATCTACGCTGATTAAATGACTCACTGAATTTCGCTCCGAGCTAGGGAATAGAGAAACTGAGGGTACGACAAAAACAGCGTTTGTCATATATACAGCTGTGACATTTTACAGTGTCACACTGAGCGCTGTGACATTTTACGTAATGTCACACTAAGTGCTGTGACATTTTCGTGATGTCACACCGAAATAAAGCTAGGCGGCTGGCTGCAAATAATAATCGCAAGCCCTGCAGTACATTCACGGATCCTTGATACACGGACTATAACCTTTTAAAAATAAGGGTTATAGCTTGCTAGAGTAGCCTACGGAATTCAGACTTTAATCATTTCAGTAGGCTTTTAGCAAAGTTGGCATGAGTTCTGCTTTAATCTCTATAGGTCACATGACCTTTCTATAAAACACAATGGAGCTTCAACATGAAAGCACAAATGCAAAAGGGTTTTACCCTAATTGAATTAATGATCGTTGTTGCGATCATCGGTATCTTGGCTGCAATCGCACTGCCTGCTTACTCTGATTACCAAGCAAAATCAAAATTCACAGCTGGTATGTCAGAAATCTCTGCGGGTAAAACAGCATTTGAATTAAAAGTAAATGAAGACGAAACTTTTACCGATCCTGCAGATATCGGATTAGCAGATTCAACAGCAAACTGTACGATAACAGCAGATTCTGCAACTGGAAAAATTGAGTGCACAATTAAAAAGGCCCCAACACAAGTAAACGGGAAAGTTATTACGCTGACTCGCGCGGCTTCTGGCGAATGGTCATGTGGAAGCGACTTAACCGCTGCTGAAGAAGCAAAATACGCTCCAGCTAGCTGCCGCAACTAATTTTATCTAGCAGATAAAATCTTAAAAGCCGTTACCTCTAGGTAACGGCTTTTCTTTTATGTTTGTACGGACAATTGTAACGTGAATAATATCAAGTCGCTTTTTCCTTATGCCTCCTTTATTGTACTGGTGTTAATCACATATTTCATCTATAAACAAGGTATAACAGGCGCACTCTATTATGATGATTTCCGCCCTCTTTCCGGCTTAGCCAATCTTGCAAATACTCACTCTAAGCTAGCCTATTTGCTGGGCGAAACATCTGGTCCTTTAGGCCGCCCAATTAGCATGCTGACCTTCTTGTTCAATCAGCAAGATTGGCCCAGTAACATTAGTGCTTTTTTACACTTTAATATTTTGCTGCACGGCATCAATGGCTTATTTGTATTTGCGCTGTGCTGGCAACTGGTTCGACTCGCCTCACCACAGCAAACACAACCAGCCTGGCTCGCCCTTGCCGCCTCAGCCTTGTGGTTGCTGTCACCCCTGTTAATTTCCACCTCGCTCATCGCCGTACAACGTATGGCCAGCTTATCGGCATTCTTTCAATTGCTCGGCTTAGTCACTTACTTAGCCTGTTTCTTTCGCTTTCAGGACCATCCGCAACGCCGATTGTTTGTTCAAGCATTGTGCATTGGGCTTTTTACTCTACTGGCTATGTTTAGCAAAGAGAACGGCATCCTCTTGCCCATATTTGCTCTGGTGCTGGAAAGCACGCTGCTTAGAACAGCTGGGCAAACTCAAGCATTTCGTAGGCTGCGCCTCTTTGCATTCTCTGCCTGTTTAGTACTGGTTGTTGGTTATCTCGTCAGCACCTTACCTCATGCGGCACAAGCGTATGAAAGCCGCCCCTTTACTTTATTTGAGCGCGTAATCACGCAGCCAGTGATTTTATTTGATTACCTGCGCCTCGCTTTCTTACCCAGTATTTTCTCTTACAGCCCGTTTCACGATCATTATCCTATTTATCAGTCCTTAGCCGAGCTGCCTGCACTGTTCGCCATGCTGACTCTAGCGAGTTTATTGGTAAGCGCTGTATTACTGCGTAAAAACCAGCCTTGGTTTTCGTTTGCTGTGCTGTGGTTTTTAGCCGCTCACTTGCTGGAATCCAGTGTGATTGGCTTAGAACTGTACTTTGAGCATCGCAATTATTTGGCATTAATCGGCCCTTGCCTAGCTCTCGGTGTGGCCATGAGTAAGGTACCGGCTAAATTTCAATTGATTAGTCGCGCACTCTTTGTTATGTATTTATGCTTACTCGCTTTTTCCAGCTATCAAGTTACAAGTATTTGGGGTAATCAAGCATTAGCAGGTCAACTCTGGTTTGAACACAAACCTGGTTCTGCTCGTGCCAGCGAGCATTTTGCTATTCAATTACTGGAAGCCAACCAAACTGAGCAAGCCTACTGGGTATTGCAACAGCAAGTGATTAACTGCCCAGACTGCATCGGTAGCCAAATGCAAGCCATGCAGCTGGCTTGCCGCTTTAACGATGCCGAACGCGTTACCCAGTATTATCAGCAAGGTATGCAGCTCAGCAAAGTTGCACGCAGCTTAGGGAGTGCGCCTTCCTCATTGGCAGCAATTATCACGGACGTAAAAGATGAGAACTGCACGCTATTAAGCTATGACCAATTGACAGCGCTCAACACTGCCTTGCTGAAGCATCAGCACTACGGTCTTGGTCAGGGCAGCCGCTTAGCCTTGTTAGTTAATTTGCATCAAATCGCCAATGCCAAACAGGATCTCGATGCCAATATTGGTTATTTACGTGAGGCCTGGCAGGTAAACAATGATCGGACGATTGCTGAAATCTTAGTCGGACGCTTGATAGAAGCGCACAGGCTGGATGACGCTCAGGTATTTATTGACCAAGAAATGTGCGCACCAGCAACATTGCCCAAAATAACTGCACTCAAACAGCAAGAGCTGGCACGCTGTGAGCGCGCTACTGGCTGGGTACGAGATGCCCGCGAACCACAGGAGTAGTTAGCTTGTCTTTATTATCCATCGTACTTCCCGCCAAAAACGAATCTGCTGCGATTGGCGCGACCGTCGCTGGCATTATTGCGCTGCTGCCTGATGCAGAAGTGATTGTCGTCAACGACGGCTCCACTGATAACACTTTAGAAGTCGCCACAGCGGCTGGGGCGCGAGTGGTGTCGCATCCCTATTCCAAAGGCAATGGTGCGGCGATTAAAACTGGCGCACGTGCGGCTACCGGCGAAATCATTGTTTTTATGGATGCCGATGGCCAGCATGATCCAGCAGACATTCCACGCCTACTCTCACGCCTAGAAGAAGGCCACGACATGGTCGTTGGCGCGCGGCAAAAAGGCTCGCAAGCCAGCGTTGGCCGTGGCATTGCTAATAAGTTTTACAACCGCTTAGCCACCTATATGACCGGCCACAGAATCGAAGACTTAACCTCAGGTTTTCGTGCAGTGCGCGCTAGTAAATTTCGTGAGTTTTTATATTTACTACCCAATGGCTTTTCCTACCCAACCACCAGCACCATGGCGTTTTTTCGAGCGGGTTACTCAGTGGCGTATGAACCTATTCATGCTGCGCAACGTATTGGAAAAAGCCACATTAAACTCGTTAAAGACGGTATGCGTTTTCTGCTAATCATCTTCAAAATTGGCACCCTATACTCACCACTCAAATTATTCTCCCCCATTGCAGCGTTATTATTTGGCATGGCCACACTCTGGTACGGCTACACCTTTGTCGATGCCGGCCGCTTCACCAACATGAGCGCCTTACTCTACACCGGCAGCGTGATGATATTTTTGATGGGGTTGATCTCGGAGCAGATTACGGCGTTGATGTACAAGGATGAAGGCTAATTTTGTAATTGTTTGCTTGCAGAGTTGTAAATAACGCTTATTTCACCGCCTATAAAAGCCATGTAAAATCTAACGCCTAGTCGATTTTATTGTAGATAATAAAAATAAAGGATGTAGATAATATGCCTACATTTACACATTACGACCTAGCGTTACTCAATCCTAGTTTTGACTCACCTCTGGTGGATGTCATCACCGAGCTTGAGCATTTACGAAGACTTCAACTGTCTGGCACTGCCGCGCCTGCGGTATTTATGCAGATTAAGCAAATTTTCCATCTCTTAGAAAGCCTAGGCTCAGCCCGTATTGAAGGAAACCACACCACGCTGGCTGACTATATTGAGCAGGTGGTTGCAGATGAAGCCACAGGGCAAGACCATTTGCACGAAATCATGAATATTGAAAAAGCCATGACTTTTATCGAGCAAACACTAAAGCCAGGTGAGGCGCTAACAGAGTATTTTATTCGTGAGCTGCACGCTTTGACAGTGAGCGACTTACAGCGCGAAGGTGATAAAACCCCAGGTGCCTATCGCACATATCCGGTGAAGATTGCCCAAGCAAACCACCTGCCACCTGATGCGTTGCAAGTAGCGGCTTATATGCAGGAGCTCGTTGCTTTTATTAACCAGCCTCATCCAGATAAATACGATTTGATGAAAGTGGCCATTGCTCATCATCGCTTTGGTTGGATTCATCCATTTGGCAATGGAAATGGCCGTGTGGTGCGCTTACTCACCTATGCACAACTTATCCAGTATGGCTTTAGCATGACCTCTGTGGGCAGAGTGATAAACCCTACGGCCGTATTCTGTAATGATCGTGACAAGTACTATGCAATGCTCTCTGTGGCAGATTCTGGAACGACTGAAGGGCTAGAAAGCTGGTGCTTGTATGTACTTAGCGGGATTTTAGAGGAACTAAAAAAGCTAGAAAAGCTAACCCAGCATGAATACCTTGCTAAGCAGATTTTCTTACCTGCATTGAAGCATGCTCGTGAGCGAGCGCTAATTACACCTCTTGAGCATGATTTGTTAGAAATTACAGTTCATCAACAAGTGGTTAAGTCTGCCGACTTTGCTAATGTAATCCCAGCCACTCGCGCACGAACGTACCAAATCAGCAAGCTGGTAGACGCTAAAATGCTCATACCTACAGAGCCAAACGCTAGGCAGTACACAGTGGGTTTTGCTAACAGCTACTTACTTCGCGGCGTTATCGCAGCGTTACGGGCTGAAGGCTTTATTTCTGATGCATTGGCGGGGGCTTAAAAGCAAAATGCTTAAAGGCCCCATAGCACGCGCGACTATTCGCACCAGTTTTGTACTGGGACTGCGCCTTGTTGTGCAGGCAGGTACTTTATTGTTGGTGGCCAGAATGCTGGGGCCAGAGCAGTTTGGAGCATTTGCAGGGGTTGCGGCGTTAGCGGTATTGTTAGGCACCCTGGCCAGCCTTGGCAGTAATTTAGTGCTTTTAGGTGCCATGTCTAAAGACACTGCGCAGCGAGATCAAATATTACCTTGGGCCATTCCCGCAACTTTAGTTTGCGGCGCGGTATTGCTGGTTGTTTTTATCGTAATTAGCAAAACCATACTCAGCGCAGCGAATTTAAGCTTAATGGTGTTACTCGCGATAGGCAGTGCTGAAATCTGGTTACAACCTTTGTTTACCTTAGTTGCAACCGAGCATCACGCACAAGGAAGAATTGCTCGTAGTCAATTACTGCAGGTTATTCCGCTGGCTTTGCGCACACTTTCAGCGTTAACAATAATTTTCATATCACCTAACAACCCTCTAGATATTTACGCGATAGGATATTTTTTAGCCTCGCTGGTTGCGCTTGTAGCAGTAACTAACCTTTTAAATAAACCATGGCCTACAATAAACAAATGGCGCGCACCTACACTTTGTGAGCTTAAAAATACTTCTGGATTTGCAATTACAGGTATTACTAGAGCAGCACCGGGCGAATTAGATAAGGTTATAGCAGCAAGACTTTTACCTTTAGAGCTTGTAGGTGTTTACACAGCTGCAGCAAGAACTATTGCTGCCCTTACACTCCCCGTTACAGCTATGATGCTATCTGTTCTTCCACGGTTATTTCGGAACACAGCAAATAACAGTTTTAAAATTCATAGCCTTACTTATCTGTCAGCGTTTACTTATAGTGTAATTCTTGCAGCTGCTCTCTGGTTTGCATCACCAATTTTCAGCACTATATTTGGTGACAAATATCTAGGTATAGATATTGCTATTCGCTGGTTGTGTTTTGCCATTCCGGGGATAGCCCTGCGAGTCGTTTCTAGCAATCTACTAATATCACTAAATAAGCCATGGCTGCGTATTTTAATCGAAATATTAGCCGTAATAGTTCTAACTACATCTTCATTGGTTCTAATTCCAAAACTAGAAATAATCGGAATGTTTATTGCATTAACAGCTACAGAATGGTTTATGGCTATTGCAGGCTTACTTGTAATTTCAATATCTGTAAATAAAAAATTATGACATAGGAAATAAAATGAGCACATTAGAGCAGTTAATTCATATTGCAAAAACTTTTGGTCTAAAATATTCCCTTACTAGAATCAAAGATGCCTTGAAAGCAAAGCTAAACGAGCATTTTCGTAATAGGCAGCATAAAAAAAGGTTACGATCTTTAAACAAGAAAGAGAAAATCATTGTTAGCTGTGTTGGAAAACTATTTGAATTGAAAACGAGTGATTTCGGCCTGCACCGCGACTTAATCTCAGATAGAATTAGAGAGCCTGTTGCTACAGCTCTCATGATGCAATATGCACAGCCTCAACATACACTGTTAGATGCTGGTGCGAACATAGGTTACTTCTCATTGCTTTTATCTGACAAGTGCAAATACGTATATGCTGTTGAGCCAGATAAGGATAATTATAAGGCTTTAATTAGAAATATTGAGCTTAACCGCTCAAAAAACATAAACGTTTTCAATCTTGCTTTTTCAGACAATTCTGAAGACTTATACTTAAATAAATCAGATAAATCCAACTGGCATACAACAAGCAAGCAGTACTCACAGCAGGACTCTGAAAAAATAAAAGCAATTTCAATAGATAATTTTTGCTCAGAAAAAGGAATAGCCCCTGATATAATTAAAATGGACATAGAAGGATTTGAAAAAATTGTTATTCCAGGTGCCAAGAAAATATTGAATACTGTAAGCTACTTATTCTTTGAGCTACACTCATCACTGATAACAATAGAAGAAACAAATCATATTCTTGACATTATTGAAGATGCTGGATTGGAATTATCACATATTATTCGTTATGACAGGCCAGGGCTCTGGAAAGAAGAGGACTTAGATTTAATACAGAATATAAGACTAGGTGATTACGGCGTTTATGAAATGATTTTTTCTAGACAGTTAAAATCAGCTTAATATCAGATAAAAATTAGTTTATTAAAACCCCTAAGGTTAGTCGAAAAGACTAACCTTACTTGCCAAATGCTGTCTGAGTTAGAGCGAACACTAACAGACCAAATATAATATTTTAATTGCTTATTTCAAGCATTCATACACTCCACTTCCAAAAGCTGTCCAAGCAAAACTTTGTGCGAAATGCTGGGTTTGTGCAGCGCTCTGCAAGCTATTTAGAGTTTCAATCACTTTTTTGCAAAGCAGAGCGTAATTATTGTTCTCTACCAAATAACCCGATTCACCATGCTGCACAGCATCCACAATCCCACCTGTTGCAAATGCCACTGTGGGTAATCCATGCGCAGCTGCTTCAATCGCAACCATACCAAAGCCTTCAGGATCATCTGGGATGTGCCGTACAGGAAATACGTGTACGTCAGCTGCTTCGTAAACAGTCGCTAACTCTGTTTTATCCGTTATCACTCCAAGAAACTTTATATGTTTGACGAGCCCATGCTTTTGCGCTGCCTGTATAATCTCTTTTTGCGTTTGGATGCCTGCTCCTAGAGAGTTTTTTGGAGCTTCACCAACGACTAGCAGCATAACGTCTGGCATTTGCTGGACAATGGAGGGTAGTGCTTGCTCAACAAACTCTTTCAAGCCTTTACGCGTCGTGAGACGTCCGACGGAAAGTAATATTTTTTTATCTTCTAATCCGTGCTGCTGCTTGAATGCAGCAATCGCTGACTGTGGTTGTGGCTGCTCAGGCAGGCTAACACCGGGATAAACAATGCTGATTTTCTTTTCTGGTACACCCGCTGCAAAAGCCAGTCTTTTAGTCGGTGTGCTATTAACGATAATACTGTCGAGCTTTTTAAACGTCGGTGTCCATAAGCGTTGATAAACACGGTCTTTAACCGTGATATCAAAGCCATGTAAGTAAGCTGCAGATTTAGCCCCACAAAGCTTACTTGCTAACCAAGCGATAGGCGCAGTCAAACCACTGCCTGCAAGAATCACATCAGGCTTCCAGCGCAAAGCAAACCACACCGCTTTGCAGGCGGCAATGAATAGAAACAGCGGCAACGGCTTGAGAGGCGCTTCACTTAAGCTAACCGACTGTGGTTTCAGCTCAGCTGAACCTTGAGGGCCAATAACTTTGACTTCGGCATATTTGCTTAGCTCATCAGCCATGTGCCAATTTAAACGCTCCATACCACCCACTAATGGCGGGAGGTTGCGAGTGATGATTAGAACACGTTGCTGACTCATTAACTGTTGCCTTCATTTTGCTGAGCTTGCACCACCGCTTTACCTTGTGCAGTTAAGCGATATTTCTGCTGGCTACTGTTGGGCTTGTCGGGGATAGTCATTTCTATTAGATCGGCTTCCAGGGCAGGGTATAAATAATTAGCTCTAAACGTTGGTCTATGTTTTAAGCCTAAATCAGCTTGCATCGCACTTGGCGCCTTAGGCTCGCCAATAAGCGTTTGCAACAGTCGCAGAACTGGGTCGGTAACTGGGTCGGTAACTGGGTCGATAACTTGACCTACCACTGAATTACTCGTACCTGTGGCCACGGCTGCAGTGACCTGCACTTCACTTTTTAGGCGTGTAATAACCGCTCTGAATTCATTACCATTTTTGTGATCTTGCAGCTCTATATATGGCCATGCTTCTAGTGCACGATGAATACCGCTGCCCAAACCACGAAAAGGTAGCAGGTGAGCTGCATGCTCACTCAGCACTGGGTTGCGGCGCTTGGTTTTTCCTTGTTTTATTTCTTCGGTGCTAATGTTGTCTGGCAGGTGACCAGGACTGATAATTTCAATGCGATCACGAAACACCAGAATCCGAATCGAGGCGCTATCAAAATAATCACGATGCATTAACGCGTTGACCAACAACTCTTCAATTGCAATCGGCGGTATTTCAAGCTCGCCTAAGGTGTTAAAGCCTCGATCATTTTGCACATGGTGCAAATTGCGCTTAATAAAAGAGAATGCACGCTGATACTGCTCAATTAAGGTGCCGTAAATATCTTCACTGTCTTGGTAATGAACGTCGGCTATGGAGTTTCCATAAAAGGCAACGGCTTTAATCATGCACACAGGCAACCAACGCTGGGGTTGCTTAGCAAAGAACAGCGCACCAGCGACGGTTATTTGCGTGTCTTTTGCCAAGCCCATGTTCGCCAGCGCCACAGGTAGCTGTTCAGGTGTGCAGTCATAGCCATAGCGCCTATGAAAGTACTCAGCAAAGGCTTTTTCATCTAAATCACTTAAGGTGCTGCTCGGTATCGCTAAGGTGTCGGCTTGAATTAAGCCAGCATTTAAAAACATGCGCTGCATTTCTTCGCGTGAAGTGACATGACGCTTGTCTGATCCATTTTTCACCCAGACACGACCTTGTAAGTCCATATAGGGTTTGTTTAAACCATCTGGCACAGTAACAACAATAACGACACCTTTGTCAGTGGCGACATTTTCAGTCAGTGGATGAACTGGCGGGCGCACATTGTTGGTCGCAGCATTGCTCAGTTGCTGATTAAATTGCCGTACCTGTTCAGGAGCAAGAGCGCAAACTTGCCCATCATCTTCAACACCAATAAATACACGTCCACCACCGCTGTTAGCAAAAGCAGCCAGTTCTGCCGCAAGGCTTTCAATGCGTGTAATTTCACGCTTGAACTGGTGCTTGCTGTCTTCACCATTGGCGAGAATGTGTTGTAGCTCTTGAGCGTCCATGTGCTCTCCTAAGCGGATACCACGTTATTGTGCCCAAGCAGTCGCCCACGGGTATCAACAATTAACTGGCTGTGCTCTAACAGCAACTCATAGTCAAAGGCATCGTGATCAGTGGCGATGATAATGCAGTCGTATTGCTGGATGTTGTCTTGGCTCAGTTCTACTGATTTAAGCTCAAAAAAGTAATCTCTTTTCCGTGGAAAAACAGGGACGTGCGGGTCTGAGTAGGCGATATGCGCGCCTTTTTCTTCGAGCAGCGCCATGATCTCTACCGCAGGCGATTCGCGGGTGTCGTCGATGTTTTTCTTATAACTCAAGCCCAGAATAAGAATCTTGCTGCCTTTGATGGCTTTTTCTTTCTCATTCAATGCATCAGCAACTTTTTGCACAACCCAGAGTGGCATGTAGTGGTTGATTTCACCGGCCAATTCAATAAAGCGCGTATTGATGCCGTACTCACGGGCTTTCCAAGTGAGATAAAAAGGATCAATAGGAATGCAATGCCCGCCCAAGCCAGGCCCCGGTTTGTAGGGCACAAAACCAAACGGCTTGGTAGCTGCGGCTTCGATGACTTCATGGATATTAATGCCCATTTTATCGGCGACAATTT
>JBLWZG010000015.1:0-66658 GCA_048266525.1 Pseudomonas sp. | reverse complement strand
CACAAAACCAAACGGCTTGGTAGCTGCGGCTTCGATGACTTCATGGATATTAATGCCCATTTTATCGGCGACAATTTTCATTTCATTGACTAAACCGATGTTGACGGCGCGGTGAATATTTTCCAGCAGCTTAGTCATTTCTGCAGCACGTGGAGTACTGACGGGAACCATTTGCTTGATTGCATGCTGGTAGAGCTGAGTGCCCAGTTCAAGGCAGCTGGGTGTCATGCCGCCAATTACTTTTGGAATATCTTTGGTGCTGTATTTTGTATTGCCTGGATCTTCACGCTCGGGTGAAAAGACCAGTGCGCAATTCTCACCCGGTATAAATCCTTGATTATTTAAAGCAGGGGCTAGAACTTCTTCAGTAGTGCCAGGCCAGGTTGTGCTTTCTAAGCTTAATAACTGCCCTTCTTTAAAGTAAGGCAAGATAGACGCTAAGGTTTTTTCGACATAGCTTAAATCAGGTTCACGATAGACATTAAGGGGTGTTGGAACACAAATAATGAGAGCATCCACATCCTGCGTGCGTGAAAAATCGCTTGTTGCTTCGAAGCCGTTGTTTTGCGCGGCAACAATTTCTTCTGCCTGCAGACGCTCAATGTAGCTTTTACCATTATTCAAGCTGTCAACTTTTGATACATCTATATCAAAGCCAATAACCTTGATACCGACCTCACTAAAGCGCAAAGCAAGCGGCAAACCGACATAACCCAAGCCATAAATACCAACGACCACAGAGCCTGAGGCAATTCGTTCTTTTAATACACGCAAACCGCTCATAAGCTGCTCAACCCAATGACATTTTAAATAACCAAAGCATAATGCCAGATAACAGCCTACGAGTTTTGCCACAAGGCACAAAACGTATCAATTAATGAGCCTACTGCCGAGTGTATTTTGTCTTACTTGCTGTTTTAAAATGTACAGCGGGCTTAGTATCCGCAGCTTATTGAAAACTAGACTGACGTAGGTAGATACGAAGGAACGTCCCCATGAAAAAAATCATCTTTATTTTAATAATCGCTGGCGGCTGGTATGTGAATAAAAACGGCTGGCCTGATTTTGTGCAAACGTCCAGCAGCCCTGTGATTACTAATGCTTCGATACTTTCTACGCCAGCAACTGCTCCGGCATCATTTCAGCCGGGAACGAGTTCGTCTGCACCTGCACCAACGTTCCGCTGTGACGGTAGGCAGCATTGCTCGCAAATGAGTTCGTATGATGAAGCGCTGTTCTTTTTGCGTAATTGCCCGAATACAAAAATGGATGGTGATGGCGATGGTATTCCGTGTGAACGGCAGCTTGGGCGGTGACAAGGAGTTGTAATAAATATTAAGTGCAAGCCGGGTATCGGGTATGGAGTCGGGCATGAATGCCCGACCTACAGTTTGGATGCGATGCATGGGTTGTTGGGTTTGTCGCCCATAAATGGACGACCTACATGGGAAAGTCGCACATAGTTGGATGACTTACTGGGCGGTGAAGACTGGCAGTTCGGCAAGCTCTACAGTCACGGCTTTACGCGGGGCAATGATTAAGGCTTCGCCATCTACGACTATCTCATCACGCTGATTGACTACACGCGTGGCGATGCGTACGCGAAATTTTGGTAGTTTTTCTAAGATCTCCAGCTGCACGGTTAACTCATCACCGAGTTTCACTGGCAGGCTAAAGCTCATCTGCTGGCCTAAGTAAATCGTACCTGGACCTGGCATCTCGCAGGCCACTGCTGCACTGATTAAAGCACCACTAAACATGCCATGAGCAATGCGTTCTTTAAACATAGTGCCAGCGGCGTATTCAGCATCCAAATGCACAGGGTTGCGGTCGCCCGACATGCTGGCAAACATCATAATGTCATGTTCAGTGACGAGCTTACTGAAGGTAGCCTTTTGGCCGACGTCTAAACTGTCATAAGGGATGCTAGTGCTTTGTGTCATGAAGCTCTCCAGATACTGATGGTGGAATAGTAAAGTCACGTGTGTAGGCTAACGCGGTATTAAGCCATTGAATAATATCAGCCGTTACTTCGGCATGATTGAGTTCTTGCAGCACCTCATGGCGCGCATCAGGATACAGTCGAATATCAACAGCGCGATTACCGGCTTGGCGCAATGCATCGGCCAAATCAATCAAACGACGTCCGTGGTTAATGGGATCCGCTTCGCCACCGACAATTAATAGCGGTAAATCATTTTCAATTTGTACCATATGACGGATTGGCGTGATGCGTTGCAAACCCAGTAGCAAGTCCAACCACAACTGAGTGGTACAGATAAAACCACACAACGGATCATCGATATAGGCCTGCACCTGTTGCTGATCACGACTGAGCCAATCCCAATTGGTCAAACGCGGCTTGATTGCGCGTCGATACGGATAGAAAATCAGTGTTTCCAAGAGTTTACTGCGGCCTTTAGGGCCAAGACGCCAGCGCTCAAAACGCGCGACCGCCATGGCCATGCGATAACGCGCTGAGGTTTTAAAATAATTGGAGCCAGATAAAATCGCACCCTGCAAGCTGCAACTGTGCTGCATTAAATAGCTCAATGCGACATAGCTGCCCATGCTGTGGCCAAAAAGAAAGATCGGTGTATTAGGAAACTGTGCGCGGATATGATGATTCAAGCAGCACAAATCATTTACCAATAAACCCCAGCCATCCTCATCGGCAAAATAACCCAGCGTACCCAAGGCTGCAGTCTGCCCATGGCCGCGCTGATCAAGCGCAAACACAGCAATACCCTGCTCCACCAGAGCTGCGGCAAAACGTGCATAGCGCTGGCTGTGTTCCGCCATGCCATGGGCAACCATCACAATGGCAATCGGCGCTTGTTCAGTAGACCACTGATTAACATACAACTCAGTGGAGTCATTGGCGGTTAACCAGAATGCTACATGGCGCATGGTGGCTTCCTCCTGCGGGCTGGGATTGACTCATTGTAGAGCCTATCTTGACCCTTGGGGAAATCATCTTTAGTGGCGAGGCAAAAAGCGCGAACGAAAAATAATTTTCAGTCACAATAATGACTGGAAATCCGCTTTTTGTGCTGGCCGCATATTTATAAAGCTGATAATCTCCAAGGGTTTGCTAATAAATAATAAAAGCACAACACAGAATAATGATTAAAAAAACACGCCTTGGTGAGATGGTTGACAAGAGCACGCAATTCAGTGACTTTGAAGCATGGAATCGTGTTGCGAAGTAAGCACAGCTTAGCGCTAGAAATATAAAAATATATTTGCGCCGTAGCAGCATCTATTTATAGTGTGTTTTTATTAAACACTTTCACCCAGCAGATAAGAATTGTTGCTTAGGAGTTGACTTGCATGAATGAAAATTTCTGGAAGGATAAGTACCCAGAAGGTATCCCGGCCGAAATCAACCCTGATCAGTACCCGAATATTCAAGCGGTATTGAAAGAGTCTTGCCAGCGTTTTGCGGATAAAGCTGCATTCGTCAATATGGGTAAAACCCTCACCTATGGTGAGTTGTATAGAATGTCGGGTGATTTTGCTGCATGGCTACAAAACTATACAGAACTCAAGCCTGGCGACCGCATTGCGGTACAACTGCCTAACTTACTGCAGTACCCTGTTGTGGTCTTTGGTGCGATTCGTGCAGGTTTGGTTATCGTCAACACTAACCCGCTGTACACCACCCGCGAGATGGAACATCAGTTTAATGACTCTGGGGCCAAGGCTTTGGTTTGCTTAGCCAATATGGGTCATTTAGCCGAAGCTGTAGTACCTAAAACAGGGGTTAAGACCGTTATCGTTACTGAGGTCGGTGACTTCCTACCGCCCCTCAAGCGCTTGCTGGTCAATAGCGTTATTAAATACGTCAAGAAAATGGTTCCGGCGTTCCACATTCCGAACTCACTTAAGCTCAATGATGTTTTAGCGCTGGGTAGTAAAAAAGCCGCCCGCAATGAAAACCCAACTTCAAGTGAGGTTGCGGTTCTGCAATACACCGGCGGTACCACAGGTGTAGCAAAAGGCGCCATGCTGACCCACCGCAACTTGATTGCCAATATGCTGCAAGCCGAAGCCATGATGGCATCAAACCTAGAAAATGGCAGCGAAACGATCGTTGCTCCCTTACCGCTTTATCATATTTATGCGTTCACCTTCCATTGCATGGCAATGATGATGACCGGTAACAACAATCTGCTGATTACCAATCCACGTGATTTACCCAGCATGATTAAAGACTTGCAAAAAAATAAGTTCACCGGTTTTGTTGGCCTGAACACGCTTTTTGTTGCGCTATGCAATAACGAAGACTTCCGCAACTTAGATTTTTCCAAACTAAAAATGACAGTCTCTGGCGGTATGGCATTGCAAATCGCTGCTGCCGAGCGCTGGACGCAAGTGACTGGCGCGAAAATCTGCGAAGGCTTCGGCATGACCGAAACTAGTCCAGTTGCAACTGTTAACCCAATCGAAAAAATCCAGTTAGGTACCATTGGTATTCCTGTGCCGTCAACTTTGTGCAAAATCATTGACGATGACGGTAACGAATTGCCATTGGGCTCAACTGGCGAACTCTGCGTAAAAGGCCCGCAAGTCATGAAAGGCTACTGGTTGCGTGAAGACGCCACCAAAGAAGTAATTGATGATGAAGGCTGGCTGCGTACAGGCGACATTGCAATCATCCAAGAAGATGGCTACATGCGTATTGTTGACCGCAAAAAAGACATGATTTTAGTGTCAGGTTTCAACGTTTACCCTAATGAAATCGAAGATGTGCTGGCCACGCTACCTGGCGTCTTACAGTCAGCAGCTGTGGGCATACCTGATGAGAAATCAGGTGAAGCTATCAAAGTGTTTATTGTGGTACGCCCCGGCGAAAGCTTAACTAAAGAGCAAGTGATTGCGCACATGCGTAGCAACTTGACCGGTTACAAAGTGGCTCACCATATTGAGTTTCGTGATGAGTTGCCAACCACTAACGTAGGTAAAATCTTACGTCGTGAATTGCGCAATGAAGAGTTGAAAAAAATTGCGCAAGCTTCAGGTCATTAAAACTTGGCATTGATTTAACTGTGTCAGCACCTGCAACACTAACGCGAGCTTTGTCTCGCGTTTTTTATGATGCCTCCTATGCAAATGCTTGCATACACTTAAGCACTTGCCAGACAAGACCATCTTGACCCAATAAAAAACGCGCCATTAACTGCTGCCCTAGTGAGGCGAGTCAATGACGCGTTGGGAATCTTTTTAAAGACTTAGCTTTTAACAGCGGTTGCTGGCAATTCTGCTGGCTTACGCGTTTCAGCGGTAGAACGACGGAAATAACTAACTTGTTGCTGACCACTTAAACCGCGAGGAATTTCTTCAATCTCACCGCCTTTCTTTAAGAAAGCAGCTGTTTGCTCTGCAAGTAAATCGCGTGAAGTAATTGCTTCTTCTGGTTTGGCACGAGTGCTTGAACCTTTAATACGCATGACGACCTTGACCTCCTCAAACGTTTAGGTTCTAGATAATAAGCGAAAATTCTATAAAAGTCAATCACATATAACTTTAGGCTATAAAAATCAAGGTTTACTGCTAACTATCTATCAGCATGGCTCGACACAATGCGGACGAGCCGCCCGCACTCCCGGAGAATAAGAGTTTTGTGGCCTTTCTTGAGTTGCCTGCTGGCTCAGCCGCCTGCATTCCGGGAGGGTAAGATCACAGTGTTAACCGCGCGGATGATGCTCTGCATGCAAGGCTTGCAAGCGGGCACGGGCGACATGGGTATAAATCTGCGTGGTCGATAAATCACTGTGTCCAAGCAACATCTGCACCACGCGTAAATCTGCACCGTGGTTTAACAGGTGCGTAGCAAAGGCATGGCGTAAGGTATGTGGTGACAATGGTTTGCTGATGCCTGCCACTTGAGCGTGCAGCTTAATCCGATGCCAAAAGGTTTGCCGCGTCATTTGTTGACCGCGCTGACTGGGGAACAAAGCATCTGTTACAGAGCCATTTAAAAGCTCACTACGCCCTTCTTTGAGGTAACGCATGATCCAATCTAAGGCTGTCTCACCCACCGGCACTAGGCGCTCTTTAGAGCCCTTACCCGTTACCCGCACTATACCTTGACGAGTATTGAGCTGATCTAAGGTTAAGCTCACCAGCTCTGTTACTCGCAGGCCGCAGGCATACAAGACTTCCAGCATGCAGCGGTCACGCAAGCCCAGCACCTCATCCACATTTGGCGCAGCAAGCAATGCCTCAACATCGGCCTCGGATAATGTATCGGGTAAGGAGCGGCCAATTTGCGGCAGTTCAACTTGCAAGGTCGGGTTTTCAATAATCAAGCCTTCCTCAAGCAGGTATTGATAGAAGCCTCTAGCACCTGACAAAAACCGCGCGCTGGAACGCGCTTTATAGCCCGCATCTAAGCGCCAACTTAAATAGTCAAGCAAAGTATCGCGACGCACCTGTTGCAAGCTCTGCCCTCGCAGTAATAACCATTGGGCAAACTGTTCAAGATCACTACGATAGGCCATACGGGTGTTATCAGCCAAGCCACGCTGCAGCCATGCAGCATCTAAAAAACGCGTTAAAGCCGATAAATCAGGCGGCAGATTGGTAGTCATGTTGGTAGAGCCTTATTTTTATAGATAAGCATGCTTGGCAGTATAAAGGCTTAACCTTCGCGCCGGGATGATAGTCAGTAAAAGCACGCTAAGAAACAAGGGTAAGCAAAGCACTTTTGGACTCTGAGTTGCGATTCCAGAGCAAATAAAGATCCGTAGGAGTGGGCCATGCCCGCGATATTCTCTGTGCCTACAGGGGAATATGTCTGCCGGGGAATATCGTGCTGATAGATAGCAATCGCGGGCATGGCCCGCTCCTACGGGAATCTGGAAGTGAGCGCCAGGGCAATCAAAATACAGAAATTTGCGACTACCCGCGTGAAAATCGAAATACAGGAATCTGCGATTACGCGCGTGAACAATCGAAATACGGGAATCCAGGAGTGAGCATCAGGGCAATCGAAATACGGCGTGGGCTCGAGGATTGCGGGCGAGGCAGTTTTTCAGCTGGGGATTATTGCTAATTGCAAAAACAACAAAGCAGCCCTTAGGCTGCCTTGTTTTGAAACATTGGACGAATTAACGTGCCAATTTTTCTTTAATACGCGCTGCTTTACCAGACAGAGCACGTAAGTAGTACAGTTTCGCCTTACGCACATCACCACGACGCTTAACAGTAATGCTGTCAATCAGTGGGCTGTAAGTTTGGAACGTACGCTCAACGCCTACGCCGCTAGAAATTTTACGAACAGTGAATGCACTGTTAATACCACGGTTACGCTTACCAATTACAACACCTTCGTAGGCCTGTAAACGTTGGCGATCGCCTTCTTTTACTTTTACTTGAACAACTACAGTATCACCAGCGGCAAACACTGGGATTTCTTTGTTCATTTGTTCAGCTTCAAGCTGAAGAATAATTTTGTTCGTCATTCTATGCTCCTGAAGGCAAATCCTTATGATTTACCATCGATACGTTAATTAACTATCGTTCTGCCGACGAAAGTACTCGTCCAACAGCATTTTCTCTTCTCCAGAAAGCGAGCGGCTATCCAGAAGATCAGCGCGACGCTCTGCAGTTCGCCCTAAGGCTTGTTGCAATCGCCAGCGCCGGATATGTTCGTGGTTGCCACTCAGTAGCACCTGCGGAACATCTTTGCCTGCATACCTAACCGGTCGCGTGTAATGCGGGCAGTCGAGAAGACCATCGCTAAATGAATCTTCTTGTGCGGAATCTGCATGGTTTAATGCCCCAGGCAGCAACCGCGTTACAGCATCAATCAGTACCATTGCCGGCAGCTCGCCACCCGACAACACATAATCACCAATTGACCACTCTTCATCGACGTAGGTTTCAATAAAACGCTCGTCAATGCCTTCATAGCGACCCGCAATCAGGATTAAATTATCCTGGGTTGCTAACTCGCTGACCGCGGCTTGATTGAGCTGACGGCCTTGCGGCGACAGGTAAATTACCTTGGCCGGTCCTCCGATGGATTGCTTCGCCGCAGCTAATGCATCCTCAAGAGGCTTGATCTTCATCACCATGCCTGGACCACCACCGAAAGGTCGGTCATCCACTGTTTGGTGTCGATCTTCAGTAAAGCTACGGGGGTTCCAGCAATTAAGCTCGAGCAACCCTTGCGCTACTGCACGACTGGTAATGCCATACTCGGTAATCGCAGCAAACATCTCAGGAAAGAGACTGATAACTTCAACGCGCAAGGCATTTACTCATTAAAAATCCGCATCCCATTCGACATGCATCTCGCCCGCTGTCAAATCCACCGACTGTACACAATGCTGCGTATACGGCAGCAACCGCTCTTGATCATCAATGCTGCCAGCACAAGGCTTAACAACTAAGACATCATTCGCGCCAGTCTCAAGTAAATGGTCAACAATCCCAAACAACAGCTGGTCTTGATTGATCACCTTTAAACCTTCAAGTTGATGCCAGTAAAACTCATCATCCGTTAACTCAGGCAATTCACTACGCAATATGCAAATCTCATAGCCGGTAAATGTTCGTGCAATTTCACGATCATCCAGGCCTTCGATTTTTGCTGCAAGCGCTTTACCCTGTATACGTCCGCTGGCCAACTTAACTTGCTTAATCTCATTGTCACGGCGTAATTGCCAGACCGGATAATCAAGCAGATTTTCCATCGGTTCAGTAAAAGAATGTACCTTTACTTCACCACGCACACCGTGCACCGCACCGATTTTGCCGATAACGACCAGATCATTTGCTGCAGGAGGCGTTTTACTCATAGCCAATTAAGCAGTAGCTTGAGTGGTAGCAGCAGTTTTCAACAGTTGCGCAACGCGCTCTGAAGGCTGTGCACCTTGGCTTAACCAGTAGTTAGCGCGCTCTTGGTTTACTGACAAACGTACTTCACCACCAGTTGCAACTGGGTTGAAGAAACCGATGCGCTCTACGAAACGGCCATCACGAGCATTGCGGCTGTTAGCCACTGTCAGATGGTAGAAAGGGCGCTTTTTAGAGCCACCACGAGCTAAACGAATAGTTACCATTAAAGTTTTTTCCTTTAAGATTATTACAAACAATACGAACCAAAGACATGCATGGCCCGAAAGGCCGCATATTCTAAGGTTTATCTGCCCCGTTGCATAGGGCTATTTTGCACTCCAGTGCCTGTTTACATTTTGGGCATCCCGCCTGCCCCGGGCATCATTCCACCAAGACCACGCATCATCTTGCTCATACCGCCCTTGGTAGTGAATTTTTTCATCATCTTTTGCATCTGTTTATGCTGCTTAATCAAACGGCCAACGTCTTGCACTTGTGTGCCAGAACCCATAGCAATCCGACGACGACGCGAACCACTGATAATATCAGGGTCACGGCGCTCAGCCGGGGTCATCGAGTTGATGATCGATTCCATCTGCTTAAACTGCTTTTCCGCTGCTCCTTGCGCGCCACCCATCTGCGCTAAATTCATACCGCCCATGTTCGGCATTTTCTCTAGCAGACCGCCCATCCCGCCCATTTTATTCATCTGCTGCAGCTGATCACGGAAATCCTCCAGATCAAAACCCTTACCTTTCTTCAGTTTCTTGGTAAGTTTTTCTGCTTTTTCTTTATCAATGTTTTGCTCAGCTTGCTCAATTAAGCTGAGCACATCACCCATACCCAAAATACGTGAAGCAATACGATCGGGGTGGAATGGGTCTAAGGCATCGGTTTTCTCACCCATACCCAAGAACTTAATGGGCTTACCCGTGATTGCTCGCACCGACAGTGCCGCACCACCACGGGCATCACCGTCGACTTTAGTTAGCACCACACCAGTGAGCGGCAAGGCATCATTAAAGGCTTTGGCGGTATTGGCCGCATCCTGACCAGTCATGGCATCGACCACAAACAGCGTCTCAATCGGATTGATCGCTGCATGTAACTGACTGATTTCCGCCATCATTTCGCTATCAATGGCTAAACGACCGGCGGTATCCACCAGCACCACATCAATAAACTTAAGCTTGGCTTCTTTAATTGCTGCCAGCGCAATGTCTTGTGGCTTTTGACTGATGTCAGACGGGAAGAAGGTGACGCCGACTTCATTGGCCAAGGTTTCCAACTGTTTAATCGCTGCCGGACGATACACGTCAGCAGACACCACCATTACGCTTTTCTTTTTGCGCTCTTTTAAGAAGCGTGCCAGCTTACCCACGGTGGTAGTTTTACCCGCACCTTGCAAACCGGCCATTAAAATGACCGCAGGCGGTGCCGCATTAAGGGCTAAATCCTCGTTGGCCGCGCCCATTAGGCTTTCAAGTTCAGCCTGAACAATTTTAATAAAAGCTTGGCCTGGCGACAGACTGCGCGAAACTTCAGCCCCTATGGCACGCTCACGCACCGAATTAACAAAGTCTTTCACCACTGGCAAAGCGACATCCGCCTCAAGCAATGCCATGCGCACTTCACGTAAGGTGTCTTTGATATTGTCTTCGCTCAGACGCGCTTTACCAGTGACATGGCGTAGCGTCTGCGCAAGGCGATCAGATAAATTGTCGAACATACAAAACCCTCAACATGGTGCGGCAACAGCGAGCGTTTAGCATTAAGCTCAGCGATGAATAAACTGTTACACAGCGGTTGTTTCTAGAATTACTAGAGTATAACCGATCCTGCGCATCACGACAGCGTCCGCGAAGGAGTTGCGTTAAACTGTCGATCTTGCTTAGGAGTCTTTATGTCATCATCTTTACCACCGATTGTATTGGCGTCCAGCTCAAGCTACCGCCGCGAACTGCTGACGCGCTTACAGCTGCCCTTTACCTGTCACAGCCCTGACATTGATGAAACGCCGCAAAAGAATGAGTCAGCACAGGCTTTAGTACAGCGTTTAGCCCTGAGCAAAGCCCGCGCACTAGCGCAGCACTACCCACAGCACATTATTATTGGCTCTGATCAAGTGGCTGTGCTCGACGGTAAGATTATTGGCAAACCCTTGCACGCAGAAGGCGCCACGCAACAATTAAGCGCTGCCAGTGGCCGCAGTCTGGTGTTTTTAACGGGGCTGGCGGTAATTGATACGCGCACACAGCTTGAGCAAGTTGATTTAGTGCCTTTTACTGTGCACTTTCGCACGCTTAACGCAGCGCAAATTCAGCGTTATATCGCAGCCGAGCAGCCCTTTGATTGTGCAGGCAGTTTTAAGTCGGAAGGGTTAGGCGTGAGCTTATTTCAAGCCACCGAAGGCAGCGATGCCACCAGTTTGATTGGCTTACCCCTGATTCGTCTCTGCGATATGCTCAATGCTTGCGGGATTGCCGTGCCATAAGCTCTTAGCCCAGCAAGAAAGCCTGCCGGCATTTATAGAACATAAGATTTATAGAGCGCGGGTTTTCTGCTTTAGAATATAGATCGTCACGCAGACAGCGCTGACTAGCATAAAGATACGCACCCAGGGCAGAGGCACAATCCACATGGAAAAGCTGATGCTCGTCCACATCAACACGAGCGCCCAGATTTTACCTTTGAGCGGCAAACCTTGACCGTCTAAATAGTCGCGCACCCAAGGCCCAAGCTTTGGATGCAAGACCAGCCATAAATAGAAGCGTTTGGAACTGCGCGCAAAACAGGCGGCAGCCAGTAACAGAAAAGGTGTTGTGGGCAAGACTGGCAAGAAAATACCAATCACACCCAAAACTACACTTAAACAACCACAGGCAAACAGCACATAACGCAGCGCAGGACTACGTGCTTGCCGCTGTCGTGGCTCATGCATGGCAACGAATTAATGACGCGGCTTGAGTAGCACTGGTTTTTCTTCAGGTGCCTGGCACAACAAAAACAGTGCCGTCAGCACTTCTGGGATCTGATCAACCATGCTGTCAACTAAATCACGGTCTTTAGCGATTTCGGCAAAGTCTGGTTGCTCATCAAACAAGCCAGACGCCACCATGATAGGCAGCAGCAGCTCGCTGACTTCATCTTCAGCATCTTCAAACCACACTTCTTCGCGCAGGAAGATGCCTTCCATAAAGCCAACGCACCAGCCGCGCAAATCAGAATCATCGGGCTCTTCACCTAGATCCAATTCACATGGCAGAACCATATCGTCATCACTGGCTAACTGGCGTTCAATTTGCGCCTTGAGCTGCAATAGACCAGCGGTGATATCCGCCTCCTCGTCTGCATCGCGATAGCTGGGTGGCTCTGCAAATAACGCTTCAATCCATTCTTCAGCCGGAATGGGTTCAGGACAAATAGACAGCGCGGTCAAATAACCGTGCGCAGCAATATAATCAAGCGCCTCGTCGTGCAGTTCGTCAGCATCGAGGAAAGCTTGCAGGCGGGTCTGTTGCTCAGCGAGGGACATGCGCGATTACCATAGATAAAGAATTGAGCCTTGATTGTAGTCCAGCTCTGCAATAACAGCTAGAGATTGGCGTGATCTTGCTCTATAGAAGCGCTAAAGATTTTGCCCTTACCGTGCCTGCTCATAAATTACAGGTATAATGCGCAGCTTGATTTGGAGAACGGCATGCAAAATCAGGCGTTACAAACGCTAAAAAGTGTTTTTGGCTACGACGCATTTCGCGGTCATCAGTCGGCAATTATTCAACGTATTTGTGCAGGCGATGATGCACTGGTGCTGATGCCTACCGGTGGCGGTAAATCCTTATGCTATCAACTGCCAGCGCTGCTGCTGGACGGTTTAACCGTCGTAGTCTCGCCACTGATTGCCTTGATGCAAGATCAGGTGGCCAGCTTAGAAGAGCTAGGCATCCCTGCTGCCGCACTTAATTCCTCACTGAGCAACGATGAGCAGCGCGAGATTGCCGATCGCCTGCGTCGCCATGAAATCAAACTGCTGTATTTAGCCCCTGAGCGTTTAGTGCAGCCGCGCATGCTGGCGTTTCTACAGCACTTGCCAATCAGTCTATTTGCCATTGATGAGGCGCACTGTGTTTCGCAGTGGGGTCATGATTTTCGCCCTGAATATTTGCAACTGGGGCAACTGGCTGAACTCTTCCCGAATGTGCCTCGGATCGCGCTGACAGCCACCGCCGATAAACGCACCCGCGAAGAAATCATCAATCGTTTGCACTTACAAAAAGCCGAATGTTTTCTTTCAAGCTTTGACCGTCCCAATATTTTTTATCGCATCACGCCCAAAGACAATCCACGCAAACAATTACTGGATTTCTTAGCTCAGCGCAAAGGCGACGCCGGGATTATTTATTGCTTATCGCGTAAAAGTGTTGAGGCCACTGCGGAGTTTCTCAGCAGTAAAGGCTTTCCTGCGCTACCCTATCATGCCGGCCTTGATAGCAATTTACGCGCTTTCCATCAAAAGCGTTTTCTCAACGAAGAAGGCCTCATAATGGTGGCAACCATTGCCTTTGGCATGGGTATTGATAAATCCAACGTGCGCTTTGTTGCTCATTTGGATTTACCTAAATCGCTGGAAGCTTACTACCAAGAAACCGGTCGTGCCGGACGTGATGGTCTGCCCGCTGATGCGTGGATGGTGTATGGCTTACAAGATGTGCTGATGCTCAAGCAAATGCTCGGCAACTCCGAAGGCGATGAACGCCATAAGCGCGTGGAGCAGCACAAACTCGAAGCGATGCTGGCCTTGTGCGAAGAAACCCGCTGTCGTCGTCAAGCGCTACTGGCCTACTTCGATGAAGACTTACCGCAGCCCTGTGGGCATTGCGATAACTGCATTGATAGCATTGAAACCTGGGACGGCACTGATGCTGCACGCCAAGCTCTTTCTGCGATTTATCGTACCGGCCAGCGTTATGGCGTTGGTTATTTATCCGATGTTTTGCAAGGCCGTGAAAATGATCGAGTCCGTGCACTTGGCCACCAACACCTCAGCGTGTTTGGTATTGGTAAAAAGCTCAATGATCACCAGTGGCGTTCGTTGTTTCGTCAGTTGGTGGCGCGCAGTTTAATTGATGTTGATGTCGAAGGCTTTGGTGGACTGCGTCTCTCTGAAAGCTGCCGACCCTTATTGCGCGGCGAAAGCACATTGTTATTACGCCGTGACCTCACGCCACAAAACAAAGCACCGCGCAGCTCCAGCCAAGCCAGTCAATTGGTGCGCGGCGAAGAACGCGAAATGTGGGAAGCGCTGCGCACCCTACGTCGTCAACTGGCCGAAGAACACAGTGTGCCGCCTTATGTCATCTTCCCCGACTCGACATTATTAGAGATGTTGCGCGAGCAACCTGAAGACCTTGACGACATGGCGCAAATCAGCGGTGTTGGCGCACGCAAACTGGAACGCTACGGCGCAGCGTTTCTTAAAGTCCTCAACCAGACGGAGGCGCCTGCCAGTGCGCCAGCCGCACCGAACAGCCAAGACTTACGCCATGAGCTGGTGACTTTAGCGCGCAGCGGTATGACCCCAGAGCAAATCTCCCAGCAAATGCAATGCAGTCTAAAGAACGTTTACACGCTGATGGCACAAGCCATTGCCGCCAACTTATTAAGCCTTGAGCAAGCATTGGATCTACCAGAAGAACTGCTGGGTGATATTCAAGATGCGTTTTTACAAGGCGATGGTGATTTACCCAGCGTGGCCAGCATCGCCGAACAATTCATTCCGCAGATTGAGGAGGGCGTGCTGTATTGCGTACGCGCTGCTCTACAAGCTGAATTTGGTGAGTCGCTGTAGCGCTCGCTGACCTTCAGAGCGTTATAGCCTGAGCTAGACCAATATGCGTAACCCATTGCTAATCGCAAAGAAAAAGCGCCATAAATGCTGCGTTAACCCTTCTTCTGCCATGACTTATCAGCAAAAGCTGCAGCTTGATCTATGGCCAAGCCAAGTTTGACGGTATACTTTGCGGTTTTCCGATTAGCCGTCTTCTATTTAGGGGTCCCGCCGCACTATGGATAAGACCTATCAGCCGCACGCCATTGAAACTACTTGGTACCACACTTGGGAAACCAATCAATACTTTGCGCCACAAGGTTCTGGTCAACCGTACACCATTATGATTCCGCCACCGAACGTCACCGGCAGCCTGCATATGGGGCATGGTTTTAATAACGCCATTATGGATGCGCTGATTCGTTACCGCCGTATGCAAGGCCGCAACACCCTTTGGCAGCCGGGTACTGACCACGCAGGTATCGCCACGCAAATGGTGGTTGAGCGCCAACTGGCTGCACAAGGCCAAGACCGTCATGATCTCGGCCGCGAAGCCTTCCTCGAAAAAGTTTGGCAATGGAAAGCTGAGTCTGGCAACACCATCACTCGCCAGATTCGCCGTTTAGGCAGCTCGGTGGATTGGTCCCGTGAGCGTTTCACCATGGATGAAGGCATGTCTGCTGCGGTGCAAGAAGCCTTTGTGCGCCTGCATGAAGACGGCCTAATTTACCGTGGTAAACGTTTGGTCAACTGGGATCCTAAATTCCACACCGCCATTTCTGACCTTGAAGTGGAAAACCACGATGAGAAAGGTCATTTGTGGAACCTGCGCTACCCTCTGGCTGACGGCGCTAAAACGGCTGAAGGTAAAAACTACTTAGTGGTTGCCACTACCCGTCCTGAAACCATGCTCGGTGACAGTGCGGTTGCCGTGCATCCAGAAGATGAGCGCTATAAAGCCCTGATCGGCTCCTTTATTGATCTTCCTTTAGTTGGCCGTCGTATCCCCATTGTTGGCGATGACTACTGTGATCCAGAGTTTGGTACTGGTTGTGTAAAAATCACCCCAGCCCATGACTTTAATGACTATGAAGTGGGCAAGCGCCATAACCTGCCTTTAATCAATATTCTTGACCAAGATGCTGCAGTGTTGGTCGTCGCGCAGATTTTCAATGCCGACGGTTCAGTCAATGACACGCTGGATAACAGCCTGCCCGCTGAATTTGCTGGCCTTGATCGTTTCGAAGCACGCAAGCAAATTGTCGCAGCGTTACAAGCCGCCGATTTACTGGTGAGCATTGATGATCACGCCCTGAAAACGCCACGTGGTGACCGTTCTGGTGCAGTGATCGAGCCTTGGCTCACCGACCAATGGTACGTATCCACCAAACCTCTCGCCGAACCTGCAATTGCGGCGGTAGAAGATGGCCGTATTCAGTTTGTGCCCAAGCAATACGAGAACATGTATTTCAGTTGGATGCGCGACATTCAAGACTGGTGCATCAGCCGCCAACTCTGGTGGGGCCATCGTATTCCAGCCTGGTATGACGAGGCGGGCAATGTTTATGTCGGTCGCAACGAAGCCGAGGTGCGCAGCAAAAATAATCTGGGCGATATCAATTTGCGCCAAGACAATGACGTTCTGGACACTTGGTTCAGCTCAGGCTTGTGGACTTTTTCAACCTTGGGTTGGCCAGAGCAAACCGATTACCTAAAAACCTTCCACCCAACCGATGTGTTGGTGACAGGTTTTGACATCATCTTCTTCTGGGTCGCGCGCATGATCATGCTGACCATGCACCTGATTAAAAATGAAGATGGTACACCACAGATTCCGTTTAAAACCGTGTATGTGCATGGCTTAGTGCGTGACAGCCAAGGCCACAAGATGTCTAAATCCAAAGGCAACGTGCTGGATCCTTTGGACATTATTGACGGTATCGACCTGGAAACTTTGGTCGAGAAACGCACCAGCGGCATGATGCAGCCACAAATGGCCAAGGCCATTGAAAAGCAAACTCGCGAAGAATTTGCTGAAGGTATTGCCAGTTACGGCACCGACGCGCTGCGCTTTACTTTCTTATCGCTGGCCTCCACGGGCCGTGATGTGAAGTTTGATATGGGCCGTGTCGATGGCTATCGCAACTTCTGCAACAAAATTTGGAACGCTGCGCGTTATGTGATGATGCAGTGCGAAGATCAGGATTGCGGTCTTGACGGACAAGCGGTGGAACTAACCGTGGCTGACCGTTGGATTATCTCGCAACTGCAACGCACCGAGACTGAAGTGGCCCGCCAACTGGACAACTTCCGTTTTGATTTGGCCGCCCAAGCGCTGTATGAGTTTATCTGGAACCAATATTGCGACTGGTACTTAGAGCTGTCTAAGCCTGTGCTTTGGGATAAAGAAGCACCGATCGAGCGTACTCGCGGTACACGCCGTACCTTAGTGCGGGTACTGGAAGCAGCGCTACGTTTAGCGCATCCCTTTATGCCTTTTATCACCGAAGAAATCTGGCAGCGGATCGCGCCAATGGCTGGCAAAAGCGGCGATACCATTATGCTGCAGCCCTTCCCTGCTGCCGCTGATGATGCCATTGATGCCCAGGCCGAAGGCGATATTGAATGGCTGAAAGAGCTGATGCTAGCGCTGCGTAATATTCGCGCAGAAATGAACATTGGCCCAGGCACACCGATTCCACTGTATTTGGGTAACAGCACTGCTGAAGATCAACGCCGCTTAGAAGTGAACAGTGTCACGCTAAACAAGTTGGCCAAGCTGGAATCCGTGACCTTATTAGCCGCTGAGCAAGAAGCGCCGATGTCCGCCACCGCCCTAGTGGGTGAAATGCAGGTGCTGGTGCCGATGGCCGGTTTGATTGATACAAAAGCAGAACTGGCGCGCCTGGATAAAGAGATGCAACGTTTAAGTGGTGAAATTAAACGCGTCTCTGGCAAACTCGCTAACCAAGGATTTGTCGCCAAAGCGCCAGCCGATGTCATTGAAAAAGAACGTGCTAAGCAAGCCGATTTCGAGCAAGCTCTAGCAAGGCTTACTGAACAACATACGCGTATTGCCAGCTTGTAATCAGCTGGCTTATTCCTAGACAAGAACTGGGGTTGAACTGGCATACTGCCAGCACCCCCAATAAGAGGCATGAATACATGACTACGTTATCAAAAAAGGCGTTGCTCACGCTCAGTGCACTAACCTTAGCGATGAGCGCATCATTTGGCGCTTTAGCAGAATCTGTTAAATCCGTTGCAGTCACTGCGATTGTCGAGCACCCGGCGCTTGACTCAGTGCGCGATGGCGTTTTGACAGCTTTAAACGAAGCAGGTTATAAAGAAGGCAAAAACCTTAAATGGCAATACCAAAGCGCCCAAGGTAATACCGGCACTGCTGCACAAATCGCGCGTAAATTTATTGGTGATAAACCCGACGCCATCGTTGCCATTGCCACGCCCTCAGCCCAGGCTGCAGTAGCCGGCACTAAAACTATTCCAGTGGTTTTCTCAGCGGTAACTGACCCAGTACAAGGCCAGCTGACGCCAAGCTGGCAAGCCAGCGGCACTAACGTTACCGGTGTATCTGACGTACTCGAGCTCGGCAAGCAAATGGAGCTGCTCAAGCAGATCGTACCTAATGCCACACGCATTGGCATGGTATTTAACCCCGGTGAAGCGAACTCAGTGGCGGTCGTGACTGCACTGAAAGACATTCTGCCGCAATATGGCCTGACCTTGGTTGAAGCCGCAGCGCCACGCTCTGTTGATGTGGGCACTGCCGCCCGCAGCCTGGTCGGTAAAGTGGATGTGATTTACACCAATACCGACAACAACGTGGTCTCTGCTTATGAAGCGCTGGTAAAAGTCGGCAACGACATGAAAATCCCTTTAATTGCTTCTGACACCGACAGCGTTAAGCGTGGTGCCATTGCTGCACTCGGCGTGAACTATCACGAACTCGGCCAACAAACCGGCCGCATTGTGGTACGTATTTTAAAGGGCGAAAAACCAGGCGACATCAAGCCTGAAACCAGTGAAAATATTCAGCTATTTGTTAATTTAGCCGCGGCTGAAAAACAAGGTGTAACCTTGTCGCCAGAGCTGCTTGATAGCGCTGCTGAAGTGATTCGTTAAGCCCCTGTCGCACCCCGAGTACAGCACTGTGCTCGGGGTATTTTTATTTAGCCTTCGGTCAACCTGCCCATGTCCCTGTTTTCAATGTTTGGTGCCCTTGAGATCGGTCTGATCTTTAGTTTAGTGGCACTCGGGGTGTTTATCTCCTTTCGATTGTTACGTTTTCCTGATCTAACTGTTGATGGCAGTTTCCCTTTAGGCGGCGCGGTTGGCGCTTTATGTATTTCTAGCGGCATGGACCCTTTTCTGGCCACCGCATTGGCGGCTTTAGCTGGTGCTGGTGCCGGTATCATCACGGCAATTTTGAACGTGCATTTAAAAATCATGGATCTGTTAGCCAGTATCCTGATGATGATTGCCCTGTACTCGATCAACCTGCGCATTATGGGCAAGCCGAACATTCCGCTGATCATGGAGCCGACGGTATTTACCATTCTCGAACCCAGCTGGCTGATTGACTATATCGCGCGTCCAGTGATTTTGATTATTGTGGTACTGCTGGCTAAATTGGCGCTCGATGCTTACTTTTCTACTCGCCAAGGCTTGGCGATTCGCGCCACCGGCTCCAACCCACGCATGGCGCGCGCGCAGGGTGTGAATACGGGCGCAATGATTATTTTAGGCATGGCCATTTCCAATGGCTTGGTGGGTCTGGCCGGTGCGCTGTTTGCGCAAAGCCAAGGTGGCGCAGATATCTCAATGGGTATTGGTACTATCGTGATTGGTTTAGCCGCCGTGATTGTCGGTGAAAGCATTCTGCCATCGCGCAAACTATTTTTTATCACCCTCGCAGTGGTCTTGGGTGCAATTGTTTATCGCTTCTTTATCGCTCTGGCACTCAATAGCGACTTTATTGGCCTGCAAGCGCAAGACCTCAATTTAGTCACTGCACTACTGGTCACCTTTGCACTTGTCATTCCACTGATCAAACAGCGTATGTCACGCCGCAAGAGGGTTTAACGGATGCTCAAGGCCAATGATTTACATATCACTTTTAATCCCGGCACACCGATTGAAACCCGTGCGCTGTGCGGTTTATCGCTGCAAATCCCAACTGGCCAGTTTGTCACGGTGATCGGTACTAACGGTGCTGGCAAATCGACCTTTCTCAACGCCATTTCTGGTGATTTAGCCATTGATAGCGGCAGTATTTTAATCGACGACATTGATGTCACTGAGCAGCCTGTCTGGGCTCGCGCAAAACAAGTAGCGCGGGTCTTCCAAGACCCTATGGCCGGCACCTGCGAAGACCTGACCATTGAAGAAAATATGTCGTTGGCTGAGCAGCGCGGACAACGTCGCGGCTTAAGTCGTGCAGTCAAAGCTTCGCAGCGCGCAGGCTTTCGTGAGCATCTAGCCACCTTAGGCTTGGGCTTAGAAAACCGTTTGCATGACCGCATTGGCCTCTTGTCCGGCGGTCAACGCCAAGCCGTGAGTTTGTTAATGGCAGCGCTACGGCCTTCACAAATTCTATTATTGGATGAGCACACCGCTGCGCTCGATCCGCGCACGGCTGACTTTGTCTTACAACTGACCCAGCGCATCGTCACCGAGAAACAACTGACCACCATGATGGTGACTCACAGCATGCGCCAAGCGCTGGATGTCGGCGATCGCACCATTATGCTGCACCAAGGCCAAGTGGTACTGGACGTTAGCGGTGAACAACGCAAAGGACTCGATGTACCGGACCTGCTGGCCATGTTCGAAAAAGTACGCGGCGAAAAGCTTGCCGACGACGCTTTACTGCTGAGCTAAGATGAACCCGCAGCTAGGCTGGGTGTTGCTGCTTCTGCTCCTGGCAGTGGTGTTATTTGTGCGCAATAAACCGCGCATGGATGTCGTCGCTCTGCTGATGATTGTCGCCCTGCCGCTGACCGGCGTGCTCACAGTGCAAGAAACACTGGCTGGCTTTAGCGACCCCAGCGTGGTGGTGATTGCCGCTCTCTTCGTCATCGGCGAAGGCTTAGTGCGCACCGGAATTGCCTATCAACTCGGCGAGCGCTTAATGCATCGCGCCGGCAGCAGCGAAACCCGTTTAATCGTCTTGCTGATGCTGACCGTTGCCGGTCTCGGCTCGGTGATGAGCTCCACTGGTGTTGTGGCTATTTTCATTCCCGTAGTACTCAGCATCGCCGCCCGCTTAAAGATTCCACCCAGTCGCTTAATGATGCCTCTTAGCTTTGCTGGCTTAATCAGCGGCATGCTGACCTTGGTGGCGACGCCGCCGAACATGGTGGTGCACAGTGAGCTGGTGCGCGCAGGCTATGCTGGTTTTAGTTTTTTCGCTTTCGCGCCCATCGGCTTAACTATTTTAGTGTTAGGCATCGCCTATATGCTTCTGACTCGACACTGGTTAGCACGCGCAGACAGCGATAACAGCACTGCTGAAGCACGGCACAGCATTGCTGATCTGGTGCGTGAATACCGCTTGGCAGGACGTGAACGCCGCTTGCGCGTGCGCGCCAACTCAGTTCTCACCGGGCAAACCCTTGACGAGTTACAACTGCGCAAGCAATACGGCATTAATGTCATCGCAGTAGAACGCCAACGCCGTTTTAGTCGCACTTTACTCGGTGCGACTGGCAGCACAGAACTGCGCGCTGGCGATATTTTATTGGTCGACCTGGTCAGCCCAACCATTGATCTACTGAACTCTTACTATGAGCTAGGTGTTGAGCCGGTAGCGATGCAAAGCAGCTATTTTAGTGATCACCATCGCTCGCTGGGTGTTGCCGAAGTGATGCTGCCACCGGACTCACGCTTGGCTGGAAAAACCATTCAAGAGTTGGGCTTTCGTAGCCACCGCAAACTCAATGTCATGGGCTTACGTCGCAACCAAGAAGCCTTAGATGGCGTTCTGGTCGATGAGAAACTCAAAGCTGGTGATACCTTGCTGGTGGCTGGCAACTGGCAGCATATTCGTAAGTTGCAAGGTCATAGTCGCGATTTTCTGGTGTTGAGCCTGCCTGCCGAAGTGGATGATGTTGCGCCAGCATTGAGCCAAGCACCGCATGCTTTATTCAGCCTTGCCGTAATGATTATATTAATGGTCACAGGTTTGCTGCCTAACGTTTTAGCGGTACTGATTGGTTGTTTACTGATGGGCGCGTTTCGCTGTATCGATATGGACAGTGCTTATCGTTCGATTCATTGGCAAAGTATTTTACTGATTGTAGGGATGTTGCCTTTTGCCTTGGCTTTACAAAAAACCGGTGGGATTGATTTAGCCGTAGAAGGTTTACTCAGCCTGTTTGGCAATGCTGGGCCACGGATGATTTTGGCGATTCTTTTTGTGGCCACAGCGGTGATTGGTTTGTTCATCTCCAATACTGCCACTGCTGTATTGATGGCTCCGGTCGCCATCGCTAGCGCACAAGCCATGCAAGCTTCTCCTGCACCCTTTGCCATGATCGTCGCACTAGCAGCCTCTGCGGCTTTTATGACGCCTATTTCCTCACCGGTGAACACGCTGGTACTCGGTCCTGGTCAATACCGTTTTGGCGATTTCGTGCGTATTGGTGTGCCTTTTACTATTATCGTCATGCTCACCAGCGTCATTTTGGTGCCTGTGTTGTTTCCGCTATAGCGTCATTAGATCATTAAACACGCCATGCGGAGCTTATGGTGATGTCTAAGCACACTCAAAGCTCTAAGCACTCTATGCGCATGTCGTACCGCACCAGTACCGCTCTTCCCTCAATGCGCCGTCCAGGCGCAATTCGGGCGCTACGCCATCCATGGCTACGCTTGCCGCGTCACTGATGCGGCACTCATTAATCAGTGATGTTGTTTGCAGGTTTTTTCTAGGGCTACAGCACGTTACTGGTGTAGCGAGTCAAACCTGTAGCTTCTCGCAACTAATAAATGACTAGAACGGCATGAGTTCAGGCCATACAAATGATCAAGGCGTGCTTCGGTATTGCTGTGATGAGCGCAGCTAGGGATGGCGTAGCGCCGGAGTTGAACCCTGGACGGGTTCATCGACGGATAAACAGCAATAGCGAAGTACAGTACACGCCTTACACCCAAGCACATACCAGCAACCCACAATCACAAGCAGTAAACTTCAGGCCATTTGCGGGCGAGCCGCCCGCGCTCCCATAAAAAAACGGCAGTCTGCATACACAGGCTACCGTTTAGAAAGCGCCGCAAAACTCAATCAGGCGCGCGGTAGAGTCACGCCAAGCTGGCCTTGATACTTACCATTACGGTCCTTATAAGAGACTTCACACTCTTCATCAGACTCAAAAAACAACATCTGCGCAACACCCTCATTGGCGTAAATCTTTGCAGGCAAAGTTGTGGTATTCGAGAATTCAAGCGTCACATGGCCTTCCCACTCAGGTTCAAGCGGCGTCACGTTGACAATAATACCGCAGCGCGCATAGGTACTTTTACCCAAACAAACCGTCAGTACATTACGCGGAATCCGGAAAAACTCGACTGTACGCGCCAAAGCAAAGGAGTTGGGCGGAATAATACACACCGGCCCTTTAACATCAACAAAACTCTTCTCATCAAAGTTTTTCGGATCAACCGTCACCGAATGCAAATTGGTAAACACCTTAAACTCATCCGCACAGCGCACATCATAACCATAGCTAGAAACGCCGTACGAAATCAGACGCTCAGCGCCCTCAGTACGCACTTGGCGTTCCACAAAAGGCTCAATCATGCCGTGCTCTTGCGCCATACGTCGAATCCACTTATCGGACTTTATGCTCATGCAGACCTTCCTAACATTCAAGGGTATTAAGGCAGTAAAAAATTTGCCCATAGTCTACCTACTTACGCCATTACATTACACAACAAAGAATGTGCTCCAAAACTCAAAACCTAGCTGTCAGGTCCCGCATGATTAATAACGTTCTTGTAAAATAAATCCGGTCTCTTTTCTTGCCATTCTTTCATTGTTGCAATGGGCGTTTGATGGTGAAGAGCTCGCTGTGGAATATGGTGATTGTACACCCAGCAATAGCGCTTTAAAGTTTGCTCTAAATCTTCGGATGAATCATACCTGCGAGTTGCTAAAACATCACTGATGCGGCCATTAAAGCGCTCGACCATACCGTTGGTTTGCGGTCGACCCGGCTTGATTAAGCGGTGCTCTATACTGTGCTTCTCGCATACCAAGTCAAATAGATGGTTGCCCGTGGGTTTACGTTCACCACCTGCTGTAAAACGGTCAGTAAAGGACTTGCCGTTATCGGTAAGAACCTTCTGGATCTTGAACGGTGCTTTGTCGATTACACGCTTCATAAAGCGCTCAGCGTCTTTGGCGGACTGGCTAGGTAATACTTCGAGATACACCCAGCGCGTTGCACGATCGATGGCGACGTACAAATAGCGGCGCTGCTTCTCATCAGGCATTTGCGGTAAGAATTTGATGTCTATATGGATAAAACCAGGCTCATAATCCTTGAAGGGCTTATGCTTGGGTTCTGAGCCTTGCTCATTCTCTTGATCTTGTTTTCGCAGCTGCGCCAAGGTGGGCACCTGCCTTCTTCTCAGCATGCGTGCGAGTGCAGAACGTGAAAGAGTTGGATGAAGAAATTCACGCGCTACAACCAACAAGTCATCAAGACTCAAGCGTAGAAACTCACGGGCAACAATCAAAACCTCTTCTTGATGAGGGCTTAAAGTTGCCAGCAAGTTATGACGAGTATGCGAGCGGTCATAAACATCGGTACGATAACGCCAGCGACGAATTGTAGAGTCTGATACGCCATATTTACGTGCCAGCGCTAAATCGCTGATGCTAGCTGGTGCTTGTTGTATCTCAGCTCTAATTTTTGGCGTTGTTGTAGCTTGTTTATGTAGCTTGATGTTCATGGGTATGCTCCCGGAAAACCTTCTGGATTAGCTCTCTTGCAACGAGTAAAGGATAACTCCTAAAGCTCATCTGATCATCCGGCACTCTACACCTAGCCTTTTAGATAAATATTAAAATAATGCTGGCACTTCAGTAAAAATCGGGTAAAGTACATCTCACTGCTGCTGCATGTGTAACCGTGAATCAATATATGTTTAGATCTCGATCCAATCATTGCTACGACTCCTGTAACTCCTTGCGCTCAGTATCATCTTGGGCTCAGCCTAAGTATAAATTTACTTCGTACAAGGAGACATACAATGTCTAATCGCCAAACTGGTGTAGTTAAATGGTTTAACGATGAAAAAGGCTTCGGCTTCATCACTCCACAATCAGGTGACGATCTTTTCGTTCACTTCCGCGCTATCCAAAGCGACGGCTTCAAAAGCCTGAAAGAAGGCCAGACTGTATCTTTCGTAGCTGCTCGCGGCCAGAAAGGTATGCAAGCTGAAGAAGTTCAAGTTATCTAATAACTTGCGCCTCTTAAAAAACCCGCTTCGGCGGGTTTTTTTATGGATAAAATAAACTCACTGATAACCGAAAAAAACAACGCCGCCAACAGCAACACATCAAGCAAAACGCAGAGCGCTTAAGATTAAACGCTCCGATTTACATCCAGCAAAAACCAATATCAAACACACAGCAACAACTGCTTACATCGGATCATTGCGATGCAACAACTCATCTGGCCAATGCTGCAAGTACTCATCTTCCGGTGGTGGCATCTGTAAGTGATAGCCCCGCTCATCAAGATTGCGCAACACTTGCGTAATATCCTCACGCACCAAAGTACGCTGTGGCGTTAAGACCAAATCAAACGCATGCTTAGGCGCGCCAAACAACTCTAGCAGAGGCGCAGGTACACGACGTAGCGCATCTGCGCGCAACACATACAGATACATCCCCATTTTTTTCGAACTGTGGTAAACCGAACAAATCCGTTTCATATTGATTCCTCTGTCAAACAGGCTAATAAAGCATCGCCCATTAATTCACGGCGCCAGCCTTGCAAGCTATCTGGTAAGACATAAGGGCCATACGGATAACCGCTGCGCAATAATTCTTCAAGCACCTTCTTACGTAGCATCAACTCAGGCGCAATATCCAGCTCGACACCCAGCGCCAAACCAACCTTACGTAAGTTTTTTAATACCTTAGCAGCCTCAATTGGTAATGGCTCAGGCAAAGCCTCGGGCCACTCCTGTTCAGGAATAGTGCGAGCACGGGCAATCAGCTTTAACAGCGTTGATCCTTCATTACGCACAATGCGAGGATGCATGTCCTCTAATCTCGCCAAGTGCTGCAAATCCTTCGGTTGTTCATGGGCCAATGCCCAAAGCGTTGACTCTCGAACAATGCGATTACGCGGCACATCACGTAATTGTGCCTGCTGCTCACGCCACGCCGACAACTCACGCAACACAGCCAATTGCTGCGGCGTCAGCTTCCAAGCAAGTTTTACCCCACGCCACAACTCATAAGGATCCGTCTCTTGAGCATAAGCGCCAACCAAGAATGCGCCATCTTCAAGCACCCAGGCATACTTTTGCTCAGACAGCTGCGCCAACAATGCTTGATAGACATCCACTAAGTAGGCCGTATCTTGCGCGGCATACAGCACTTGCAAATCACTTAATGGACGCTGCAACCAATCAGATCGCGTCTCACCTTTAGGTAGCTCAATATCCAACACATGCTGCACTAAACGTGAGTAGCCCATGGAAAAACCAATATTCAAATAACCTGCGGCCACTTGCGTATCGAATAACGGCACCGGTAAGGCACCCGTCAGCAAGGAAAAAACCTCAAGGTCCTCACCACAAGCATGTAGCACTTTTACCACTTGCTGATTACTAAACACCTGCGCCAATGGTTGCCAGTCATCAATCAATAATGGATCAAGTAAAAATGTTGATACGCCATCACTGACTTGTAGCAGCCCAGCAATAGGATAAAAGGTATCAACGCGAATGAACTCAGTGTCCAACGCAATAAATGGCAATGTATTCCAGCGTGCGCAGTGCTCAACCAGCTGCGCGTTACTGCTAATCCAGTCAATCTGTATCGTCACAATGGTGACTCCTTAAAATTCATGCGCAGTATACAATTGTCGAGACAGCTTAAACACAATACTCTAGTGTCAGCAGCAGCTTCCTAAGCTGCCGCTCAGTGAATAACGTTGGTGCAGGACTGAGCGCGCTACAATCAAATAATTTACTCGCTACTGAGGTGGCTCTTGATCAAACTATTATTAGTTGATGACCATGATTTAGTTCGAACCGCTATTGCACGCATGCTCAGCGACTGCAGCGATCTAAAAATCATTGGCGAAGCCAACAGTGGTGAACAAGCTTACAGCATGGTGCGTGAACTCAACCCTGATATCGTGCTAATGGATATTCGCATGCCTGGCATTGGTGGCTTAGAAGCGACCCGTAAAATAAAGCAACGCTTCCCTGAAGTTAAAGTGATCGCCCTCTCCGCGTGCGAAGAAGAACCCTTCCCGACCCGTTTATTACAAGCCGGCGCCAGCGGCTACCTCACCAAAGGCGCCTGTATCAATGAAACGATCCGTGCTATTCACCAAGTAGCCGCGGGCAACCACTACTTAAGCGCTGCTATCGCGCAACAAATGGCACTTAAAGCCTATGATAAAAAACAGCTCAACAACCCGTTCGAGCAGCTGTCTGAGCGCGAAATGCAAATTTCTTTAATGATTGCCAGTGGCCAGAAAATTCAAAACATTTCTGACCTACTCTGTGTATCTCCAAAAACTGTTAACACGCACCGTTACCGTATTTTTAGCAAACTCGAGATTGAAAATGACGTTGAACTGGCCTTATTGGCTGTTCGCCACAATCTTGTAGAAAACTCAGACACTTAAGCCCCGCCAATGACCACCGTAAGTTTTGATGCCTCTGCCTTTTTACGCACCTGCACTCAGCATCCTGGGGTGTACCGGATGTTTTCTGCGGATCAACAACTGCTTTATATCGGTAAAGCGAAAAACCTCAAAAACCGTCTTAGCAGTTACTTCAAGACCACAGTCAATGCGCCGAAAACCGCAGCGTTGGTGGCAAAAATCGCCAACATTGAACTGACTGTCACCGCCAATGAAACCGAAGCCTTACTGCTTGAACAAACCCTGATTAAACAATGGCGGCCGCCTTACAATATTTTGCTGCGCGATGACAAAAGTTATCCCTATGTCATTTTATCCACTGACACCTTCCCTCGTTTAGGCATTCATCGCGGCAGTAAAAAAAATGCTGGAAAATACTTTGGCCCCTACCCAAGCTCAGGCGCTATACGTGAAAGCCTCAGCGTACTGCAGAAAGTGTTTAAAGTGCGCCAATGTGAAGACAGTTTTTATAAAAACCGTAGCCGCCCCTGCTTGCAGTACCAGATCAAGCGCTGCAAAGCTCCTTGCGTAGGTTTGGTCGAGGCGGCTGAGTACGCTGAAGACGTGCGCCATTCAGTGATGTTTCTAGAAGGTCGCAGCAGCGCGCTGACCGATGAGTTAACGCGCAACATGGAGCAAGCCGCCGAGCAATTAGAGTTCGAAAAAGCTGCAGCAGCACGCGATCAAATTGCTTTATTACGCCGCGTACAAGATCAGCAAAGCATGGAAAGTGGCCATGGCAATGTCGATATTATTGCTGCAACCGTGACGCCAGGCGGCGCCAGCGTACATGTGATTAGCGTGCGCGATGGCCGTGTTTTAGGCAGCAATAACTTCTTTCCACAAGTAGCAATTGAAGAAGAAAGCGCCGATGTCTTAGCAGCTTTTACTGCACAGTATTATTTAGGCCAGAAAGATCGCGACTTTCCAAGTGAGTTAATTGTCAGCAGCGACCATCCCGACTGGCCTGCGATTGCTGAAGTAATCACGCAGCAATCTGGGCATAGCCTAACTATTCGTCACCGTGTGCGAGGCACCCGCGCGCGCTGGCAGCACATGGCGATGACCAATGCCGAACAAGCACTGCAAGCGCGCCTGGCCAATCGCATGCAAATGAGCGCACGCTTTAGTGCCTTAGCCAAGGCACTGGACTTACCAGAGCCACCCACTCACTTAGAATGCTTTGATATCAGTCATTCCAGCGGTGAAGCCACCGTCGCCTCATGTGTAGTCTTTGGCCCTGAAGGGCCGCGCAAATCGGATTATCGTCTGTACAACATTGAAGGGGTTACCGCTGGCGATGATTATGCTGCCATGCGCCAAGTACTCTGGCGTCGTCTCAGTAGCGCTTTAGACAATAAAGGTAAACTGCCCGACGTGCTCCTCGTCGATGGTGGTAAAGGACAACTCAACATGGCTCGCAAAGTATTTGCAGAACTAAAAATCAGCGAGATTCTGCTACTGGGTGTAGCCAAAGGCGTCACCCGCAAAGCAGGCTTTGAAACCTTATACGTCAATGACAGTGCCACTGAACTGAGCCTGCCTGATCACTCGCCGGCCTTACATCTCATCCAACAGATTCGTGATGAAGCCCACCGCTTTGCCATTACAGGGCACCGAGCGCGCCGTGGTAAAACTCGACGCACCTCAGCTCTCGAAGGTATAACAGGTGTTGGCCCCAAACGTCGTCGCGAACTGTTAAAATACTTTGGCGGTTTGCAAGAATTGTCACGCGCTAGCGCAGAAGAAATCGCAAAAACACCAGGAATCAGCAAAACTCTGGCCGAGTCCATATATGCTGCCCTGCACAAAGCGTAAACGCTCCTTTTCATTCTTGACCAAGAAAAGAATTATTTAATGAATATTCCAAATGTTTTAACTCTAATGCGCGTGGCTTTGATCCCCGTGTTTATTTTATTGTTTTGCCTACCTTTTTCTTGGAGTTACTGGGCGGCCAGCGCAATCTTTGCTTTCGCTAGTTTCACTGACTGGCTGGACGGTTATTTAGCGCGCCGTTTAAATCAGAGCACACCTTTTGGTGCGTTTCTTGACCCCGTCGCCGACAAACTGTTAGTCGCCGTAGCCTTAGTGTTGTTAGTCGCTGAACATACCAACTTATGGTTGACACTGCCGGCGATTATTATTATCTGCCGCGAAATCATGGTTTCTGCTCTGCGTGAGTGGATGGCGGAGATTGGCGAGCGCGCACAAGTTGCTGTCTCCAGCATCGGCAAATGGAAGACGGCCGCACAAATGGTTGCGTTAATTATCTTACTGGCCAATCCGCCCGCCTTTAATGCTTGGGTGATCGGTGGTTATGCGCTACTGATTTTATCGGCAGTGCTGACTTTGTGGTCAATGACCCAATATTTACTGGCAGCAAAACCGCACTTACACACCAACCAACAACAAGATTAACTTTTTTTAATCAAGGACTTGACTAAATCTTCTGAAGGGCTAGAATAGCGCCCGTCACCAAGACATTGCGGGAATAGCTCAGTTGGTAGAGCACGACCTTGCCAAGGTCGGGGTCGCGAGTTCGAGTCTCGTTTCCCGCTCCAAATTGTCATCAAGAATGCCGCTTAGTGCGGTGTTTTTGTTTAGGCCGGGTGGTAGAGTGGTTATGCAGCGGATTGCAAATCCGTGAACGCCGGTTCGATTCCGGCCTCGGCCTCCAATTTAAAAACCCTTAAGTAGCGATGCTTAAGGGTTTTTTTTGCCTACTCAATTAATCAAACCATTGCACAATCAAACATCCCCAGCTATACCTGCAGCCTAGTCAACACATCTGACAGATGTGTGATCCGATAACAAAAAAATCACTCACATTGTTTAGCTAAAACTGGCACATTACTGAACAGCAACCGCTGATACTGCATCACTACCTATCGATCGAGATGGAGAACTTAACTGATGGTTTTTTTGCGCCTATGCAGCTTAACTTTAATAGCGATCACCCTCAGCGCCTGTCAGGTTTTCCAAACAGCAAAGGATACCGCTGCGCCCTCTTTACGCATCCAAGGCACACTCAGTCATAAAGATGACCAGTGGCGCTTTAAGCCTTGTACAACCAACGAGCATTATCGCTTAGTGCCTTCGGCAGCAATCAACGAAGCTCTCCAATATCACCTCAGCGAAACAACAAGCAGCCTCTTTGCCGATCTGAGCGGCACGCTTGATCGCTCACTGAGCACCTTCACCGCGCAACAACTTTACCGCTTACAAACTGAAGGCCATGCCTGTAATGATTCGGACTTTGCACGCCTACTGGTTCGAGCCAGTGGTAATGAGCCGCATTGGTCGATTTTACAGACAGCGCAAGGTTTGATTTTTAACCAAGCCGGCCAACCGGCACTGGTTCTGCCTTACATTGAGGAGCAACTGCCCGATGGGCGCTTTTACATCAGCAGCGAAGCCAATAACCAAGCGTTACAACTCTGGATCACCCCACAACAATGCACAGACAGCATGAGTGGTACGCTCTATCACCTTAGCGCTCGACTGCAATGGAATCAGCAGACACTACAAGGCTGTGCCGCCTATGGCGCTTTGCGTGATTAAACACGCAAAGCGCATCAAATAAACCCAAGGAGATTTATTATGCTGCGAATTGCAATCAATGGCTATGGACGCATCGGTCGCGATATATTGCGTGCTTTGTTTGAGCGCGGACTGCACAACAAGCTCCAGATTGTGGCAATCAATGATTTAGGTAACGCTGAAATCCTGGCCCACCTGACTCGCTTTGATTCCACTTTCGGCCGCTTTGCGCAAACTGTGACACTCAATGGCGACACCTTGCAGATAGGCAATCAGTCGATTCGTATGCTTAGCCAAGCGGACCCAGTCTTACTGCCATGGCAGCAACTAGGGATAGATGTCGTGCTTGAATGCACAGGCCGAATGAAAAAACGCAACCAAGCTGAGCAACACCTCACTGCCGGTGCGCGCCGAGTGCTGTTAGCACATCCGCTGGATAGCGCTGATTTAACGGTTGTGTATGGCGTCAATCACCATCTATTGGGCAATCAACAAATCATTTCTAACGCATCCTGCACCACCAACTGCTTAGCGCCACTGGCTAAAGTGCTGCACGAAGCTCTTGGTATCCAACAAGGCATGATGACCACAGTGCATGCTTACACCAATGATCAAAGCCTACTCGATAAAAGTCACGCCGACCCTTATCGCGCTCGCGCAGCTGCCAGCTCAATCATCCCAACCAGCACCGGCGCAGCAAAAGCCATAGGTTTAGTGATCCCAGAACTTGCAGGCCGCCTAGATGGCATGTCCGTGCGCGTACCCACGCAGAATGTATCCTTGGTTGACTTAAGCTTTATCGCTGAGCGAGAAACCAACTGCGAAGAAGTAAACGCCATCCTGAGTGCAGCAGCAGCACGCCTACCCCGCGGCGTAATGGAGTGCAACGAACAGCCTTTGGTGTCTTGCGATTTTAATGGTTACCCTGTGTCATGCGTAGCTGATCTGAGGCAAACCCGAGTGCAAGGTCGCTTGGTCAAAGTGCTGGCCTGGTATGACAACGAATGGGCATTTGCTAACCGCATGCTCGATGTACTGACCACTTGGCGCGGGGTTTAAGACGCGCTCCTAGGCGAACACCGATCGATATATCCAAGTATTACGCAATGTATTTGTGCTGCACCCTAGACCTGAAATGTCTAGGGTGCAGCAAGGATTAACAGAATTATTTAATAATGAGGCGGCGGATCATTGGGGGTTTCTTCAAATTGATTGTGCAAATCATTTTGCCGCTGCGCTAATGCTTCAAGTTGCGCTTCAAGGCGGGTAAAAATACGTTGTTGCTCTACAATGACATCGTTGAGCGCTTGAATGGTGTCATCTTGAAAGGCTTGACGCATTTCCAGTTCTGCGATGCGGTCTTCGATACTCATACGCCCACCTCGGAACTTGCCACCCAAAAATCAATTAACCCAACCTCTAAACGCTGACGAATATCCTTAATCGCTTCCTCTGTGTATGCCAGAGCGCTACCTTTGCCCCAGACTGGCGCAGGCCAAGCATCGTCACCTTGCATGCGTACTACAACATGCATATGCAACTGTTTTACAACATTGCCTAAAGTCGCAATATTAATTTTATCCGCTTGGAAAATATTTTTAAGCACGCGCCCAGCATGGCTGGTTTCCTGCCACAGTTGCTGCTGCTCGGTTGGAGTCAACTCAAACATCTCGCTGACACCCTCGCAGCGCGGCACTAAAATCAGCCATGGATAGCGACTATCATTCATTAATAAGACACGACACAGGGTAAAATCACCGATTTCAATCGTGTCTTTTAACAATTGTTGATCCATTTCAAACATACATAACCTCATCATATTTTTGCTTTATGTCAAAATCACTGACTTTTATTAATACTGTAACTATAAGTACTTTATTGAATAAACGCCTGATAAATAGGAAAATCTGGCTGAATGCTTGCTGAATAGATCACATTGCAGACTCGCCACCAAGCAAAAATACATTTATGCTATGTCCCGATAAATAAGGAATGTCCTGCCGGCAAATGTTTTGCGGGCAAAACAATCTTCGTAACCGATCCAGGAGCATTACTATGCAAATGATTAAGTTGAGCGTTATTGCCCTAGCAGTAGCCGCAGCAAGCACACAAATGGCAGTTGCTAGCCAGCAATCAGAGTCAAAAGGCTTTATTGAAGACAGCAGCCTAAATGCGCATGCGCGTGCTCTTTATTTTAACCGTGACTTCCGTGACTCACAGCGTCCATCGTCAGCTCAGAGCTACCGTGAAGAGTCAGGCTTAGGCTTAAAAGCCATTTACGAGTCAGGCTTTACTCAAGGCACAGTAGGTTTTGGTGTTGATGCGTTTGGTTTACAAGGTATTAAATTGGATTCAGGCGGCGGCACCCAGGGTACCGGCTTGTTCCCAACTGATAAACGTTCAAAAAAATCACAAGACAACTACAGCCAAGCCGGCGGTGCAGTTAAAGCACGTATTTCAAGCACTACACTGAAATACGGTGAGCAGTTTGTTGATCTACCAGTTTTATCAATTGACGATTCACGTCTGCTGCCAGAAACCGCAACCGGTTTCTTAGTAACCAGTAACGAAATCGAAAACCTTGAACTGCATGCGGGTCACTTCACTGCTTTAACAGCAATGGATCAGACCTACCACGACAGCTCTAATGAAGGCTTATTAAAAGCTTTAGATTTAGTCGGTGCGCGTTATAATTTCACTGACAACCTAAGTGCTGCTTATTACTACTCAGATGCAGATCTGAAAGACAATAAAACCAATAAAAAACATTATATCAACGGTAACTACACTTTACCGCTAGCTGATACGCAAAGCTTAAACTTTGACTTCAATATGTATCAAACCAAATTCGACGAAAAAGCTAAAAGCTCAGACCGTAACACTGCATTCAGTCTTGCTGCTGCATATACCCTAGACGCACACACCCTTACTGCTGCTTACCAGCGTATGAGCGGTGATCGCGGATACGAGTATGAGTATGCTGGTGGCGGAGCCATTTACTTAGCCAACAGCATTCAGCTGAAAGACTTTAACGCTAAAGATGAAAAGTCTTATCAACTGCGTTATGACTTAAACATGGACACTCTTGGTGTTCCAGGCCTGAGCTTTATGACTCGTTATGTTCGCGGCTCTGATATTGATGTAATCAATACAACCACAGGCAATTACGACACGCAAAACGGCAAACGCTGGGAGCGCAACATTGAAGCCAAATACGTTCTACAGAGCGGTGCAGCTAAAGACTTGTCTTTCCGCGTACGTCAAGCCACTTATCGTTCAGAAGGCGTCCTAGACACTCCTGATATTGATGAAGTACGTCTGATCGTTGAGTACCCATTAAGCATCCTATAATGCTTATTAGGTAACTTGTGTCATTTAAGAAACCCAGCCTCGGCTGGGTTTCTTACTTTTACAGACATCTTTAGTCAAAGCGATTACTCACCTATATTTAGCAAACGCAGCACCATTCTTTCCCCGCACAAATGCGCTACAATAGCCGCCATCTTTAACTTTATTCAGTGTAGATATTTCTCATGCGCACCAGCCAGTATTTGCTTTCCACGTTAAAAGAAACTCCAGCCGACGCGGTGGTGATCAGTCATCAGCTCATGCTGCGTGCCGGCATGATCCGCCGCCTTGCTTCTGGCTTATACACTTGGCTGCCGCTGGGTTTACGCGTGCTGCGCAAAGCCGAAGCCATTGTCCGCGAAGAAATGAATGCGGCCGGTGCATTGGAAGTGCTGATGCCAGCCATCCAGCCTGCCGAATTGTGGCAAGAATCAGGACGCTGGGAACAATATGGCCCTGAGTTACTGCGCTTAAAAGACCGTCATCAGCGCGAGTTCTGTGTTGGTCCAACCCATGAAGAAGTGATTACTGATTTAGCCCGTAATGAGCTCAACAGCTACCGCCAATTGCCGGTGAACTTCTACCAAATTCAAACCAAGTTCCGTGATGAAATTCGTCCGCGCTTTGGTTTAATGCGTGGCCGTGAGTTCATTATGAAAGACGCCTATTCTTTCCATGCCGATCAAGCATCCTTACAAGAGACTTACGATCGCATGCACCAAGCCTACTGCAATATATTTACCCGTTTAGGCTTAAACTTCCGCCCTGTTGAAGCCGATACCGGCTCAATTGGTGGCACAGGCTCACACGAGTTCCATGTATTGGCTGAATCAGGTGAGGACGACATTGCCTTTAGTACCGTCTCTAACTACGCCGCCAATATCGAAAAAGCCGAAGCGTTGCCACGTGAAAGTAGTCGTGCTGCAGCCACCCAAGAATTACGCTTAGTCGATACCCCTAACGCAAAAACCATCGAGCAATTGGTTGAGCAGTTTTCTGTTGCTATTGAAAAGACCATTAAGACCTTGATTGTGCGTGGCGCTCACGAAAACACTTTGGTGGCACTGATCGTGCGCGGCGATCACAGCCTCAATGAAATTAAAGCAGCCAATCACCCTGCCGTAGCAAGTCCGTTTGAGTTTGCCACTGATACCGAAATCTTAGCCGCCTGTGGTGCCACCCCAGGTTCACTAGGCCCTAAAGACCTCAACATACCTTGTATTATTGACCGCTCTGTTGCCTTGATCAGCGATTTTGCCGCCGGTGCCAATCAAGAAGGTAAACACTGGTTTGGCCTAAACTGGGAGCGCGATTTACCCCTGCCTGAAATTGCCGATTTACGTAACGTAGTAGCAGGCGATCCTAGCCCTGACGGACAAGGCGTACTAGAAATCAAACGCGGCATTGAAGTGGGCCATATTTTCCAGCTCGGCACTAAATACAGCGAAGCGCTCAATTGCACCGTGATGGGCGAGAACGGTAAGCCTGTCACCTTAACCATGGGCTGCTATGGTATTGGTGTATCCCGTGTGGTGGCGGCTGCCATTGAGCAAAACCATGACGAGCGTGGCATTATCTGGCCCGCAGCTTTAGCGCCATTTGACGTTGCGATTGTGCCAATGAAGTACGAGAACCCAGAAGTACAAACCGTCACTGACCGACTCTACGAGCAACTCACCGCCGCCGGCTTTAGTGTGCTACTGGATGATCGTGACAAGAAAACCAGCCCCGGAGTGAAATTTGCTGACATGGAGCTCATTGGTATTCCGCAGCGAATTGTGATCAGCGAACGCAGTATCAAAGAAGGCACTCTAGAATACAAAGGCCGTCGCGATACTGAGAGCCAGCATATTGCCATTGATCAAGCTCTTGGGGTCATCAGCAGTCAATTGCGCGCTTAAATCTGTATCTCGCTTAGTCCTCGCAACATCGGGGGGGGCTAAGCGGTACGCTTATACAAATCAAAGCAATAACCTGCAGCTCTGTATGACCTGACCATATCCGCGACTAACTCCGCAATATAAACGGGTCATTAACACTACCAATCCCCACAAATTTGCGTTGTATTTTTAAGTACGCACTGTTTGCAAATCTTGTCGCGGGTGCGACCTGCTCGTACAAATCAAAGCAACAACCCACAATTCCGTGGGAGCTGGCCATGCCTGTGATTGTGCTCAAGCGAGCCAGCGGCCCGCGCTTCCAAGTTCCACATGCCTAGTGTAGGAGCTGGCCATGCCTGCGATTGCAATCTTGCAAACAATGTCTATGGGTTTGAATTTAACAGCACAAAGCTAATGTCCAATAATCGCATCGCAGCCCTGCAGGCTGTGCAGATCACTGCGTTTAATCATCAACGCCTTGGAACTTTTGCCCATCAAGCAAGCGTCGAATATCATCAACAGCATAGCCGCGCTGTGCCAAAAATCGACTTTGTTTAGCTTTGTCTTTTAAATCAACAACTCGTCCAGAAAAGCGGCGCCGCCATAAATCTTCCATCTGCGCCTGCCAATCATTCACCGCTTCAGCCAAAGCATATTCCACCAACTCTCGCGCTAAACCGCGCTGAGTCAGCTCCTCACGAATACGCATCGGCCCACGCCCTTCATTGGCGCGACTGCGGATATAGCTTTCCAGATAGCGCTGTTCAGACAGCAAGCCGTCATCCGTTAAGCGCTGCAGCTCAACCTCAATCATCTCTGCCTCAGCACCACGCAAACGCAGCTTACGCGCCAGCTCAACATGACCATGCTCACGCCGGGCCAATAAGTTCATTGCGGCGCGGCGGATCGAAACAGGAGTGTCTAACATTTTTCCTCACAAAAAAACGGCATGAATGCGTTGCATTATGCCGTTTTTATACATCAGTGAATTATTCGATTATTCGTCGATTTCTTCTACGCTAACAGTTTCTTTTTTCTGTCCTGAGGATGGCGCTGGAGCAAGTAATTGATCGCGGATTTGCTGCTCAAGGGCTTTGCAAATCTCTGGATTTTCTTCCAAGTAACGCGCGGAATTGGCTTTACCTTGACCAATTTTGGTGCCTTGGTAGCTGTACCAAGCCCCTGATTTTTCCAGCAGGCCTTGCTGCACCGCCAGATCAATGATTTCACCATTACGGTAAATGCCTTTTCCGTACAGAATCTGGAACTCAGCCTGGCGGAAAGGTGACGCCACCTTGTTTTTAACCACTTTCACCCGAGTTTCATTACCCGTGATTTCATCGCCTTCTTTCACCGCACCGGTACGACGAATATCTAAGCGTACAGAAGAGTAAAACTTAAGTGCATTACCACCTGTAGTCGTCTCTGGGCTGCCGAACATTACACCAATTTTCATACGAATTTGGTTAATGAAAATCACCAAGCAATTGGCATTTTTGATGTTACCGGTGATTTTACGCAGCGCTTGACTCATTAAGCGCGCCTGCAAGCCAACGTGGGTATCCCCCATATCGCCTTCGATTTCGGCTTTCGGTACCAGTGCAGCAACGGAGTCAATGACGATTACATCAATGGAGTTCGAACGCACCAACATATCGGCAATTTCTAGTGCTTGCTCACCTGTATCGGGCTGAGAAACATACAAATCATCCACATTTACGCCTAACTTGCTTGCATACTCAGGATCAAGCGCATGTTCAGCATCGATAAAAGCACAGGTTGCGCCAACCTTTTGCGCTTCAGCAATCACTGATAATGTCAGCGTTGTTTTACCTGAGGATTCTGGACCATAAATCTCAACGATACGGCCCTTCGGCAAACCGCCAATGCCAAGAGCAATATCCAGCCCTAGCGAACCTGTAGATATAGCTGGAATTGCTACACGCTCATGGTCACCCATGCGCATCACCGCACCTTTACCGAACTGGCGTTCAATTTGACCAAGCGCAGCCGCTAAAGCTTTTTTCTTGTTCTCGTCCATTATAAATCCTCTCGTCACAATTGGGCGGCGCCCTAAATACTGGATAACTAACCAGCATTATCCACAGTCTTTATTGATTAGGCAAATGTTTCTTTAACCATTGCTGCCAAGTATTCGCCGCAAGTCCTTCCACTAGACACAATAGACCAACTAAAGCGGCTTGAACGGTTTGCTGACGAACGGCTTGACGATCACCAGCAAAGTGCCAACAACCTGATTGCACCTCTGCTCCGTACGCCCAAGCGATCCACACCGTGCCAACCGGCTTGTCTGGGCTACCACCGCCTGGTCCTGCTACACCACTAACAGCCACTGCATACTGCGCGCCCGCTAATTGCTGGGCACTTCGCGCCATGGCTTCAACAACAGACTGGCTCACCGCGCCATCGCGCTGCAAATCACTTTCAGCGACTTTTAGCACACGTGTTTTCTGTTGATTGGAATAGGTAACAAACCCCACTTCAAACCATGCTGAGCTACCAGCAACACGCGTAATGGCTTCAGCAATACCACCGCCTGTGCAAGATTCAGCAGTGCTGACTGAAGCCTGCTCAGCTAAGAGTTTTTGCCCTAACTGCTCTGCCAGCTGTGTAATAGCCTGCCACTGATGCTGATCCATTACAGCGCCACACGGTAATCTAAGCTGTAGGCTTCAATACCATTATTAGGTTTTTTTAAGCCGCCGTTAGAGTAATGGATAGCGCGCAAACCAATGGCTTGATTATAGAAACGCACACCCACACCAAAGCGGTCTTCAAACTGGAAGGAGCTGCCAAGACGCTGGCTTTCAATACGCGTATTTTCAAACAAAGAAACACCAATACCTGCTTCCAAATAAGGTCTAAAAACATCGCCATTAAACTCATAAACCAAAACCGGACTGACCGAAATACTGTGATTGTCAGACTCTTTATCACCTTTCCAAAAGGTGTAACCGGCATCCCAATAGCCCGTCAAAGCGCCCACATCAGTCTGCCACCAGCGTGACTGAAAGTTCTTTTGCAAACCAAGACGATAAGTCATAGTCGATTTTTCTGTACGACCCACAGCGCCGCTTAACTCAAGGGCTGTAGCCTGCTGTGCACTCAGGCCTAGCATCAGTCCGCAAAGCACAGAGACCTTTAATAATCGCATAGCTTTTTCCTTATTTACTCTATTAGCCTGCTTGGCTTAAAACCCTAATTCAGCAACTTTCTGCGGTATTGGCCAAAGCAGAGCCAAGGTTGTTTCGATTTTACCCACATCACCGCTGCCATAAAAATAATCCACAGGCAGTTGCGAATCAACCAGCAAACCCTGCTTGCCCAGCTCACTTTGCAAACGCCGCGCCACCGCCTTACCGGTATCAATCAGCTGCACACCATTTGGGACTAAAGTTTGCAATAAAGGCTTCAGCAGCGGGTAATGAGTGCAGCCTAGAATCAACGTGTCGCAACTGGCTTGCAATAGAGGCTCAACATAACTGTTCAGTAAAGTTCGCGTGACCGGGCTGTCTAACTGCCCTGCTTCAATCAGCTCAACCAGACCTGGACAAGGCTGAGTGATCACCTCTACATCACTGGCAAAGCGCTCCAATAAAGCGGCAAAGCGCGCACTGCGCAAAGTACCTGTAGTGGCTAATACGCCAATCTTGCCCGAGACTGAGGCCAGTACCGCAGGTTTTACTGCGGGCTCCATACCGACAATCAGCAGTTCAGGCCAGCGCTGACGTAATTCAGTCACAGCAGCAGCCGTTGCGGTATTACAGGCAACCACAATCGCCTTCACCGGTTGCTTCAATAAAAACTCAGTGATGGTAATGCTACGCTGAACAATAAACTCAGGTGATTTTTCGCCATAAGGGACATGCGCGCTATCGGCGATATAAATCAATGATTCACTCGGCAGCAAACCACGAATCTCATGCAGCACTGAGATACCGCCCAAGCCGGAATCAAACACACCAATGGCTGCATGTTTATCCATGTCGCACTCCACACACCTTACACTGCGGGTCACGACGAACCTTAAGTTCACGAAAACGACTGCTTAACGCATCCACCAGCAATAAGCGTCCAATCAATGGCTCACCAAAGCCGGCAATAATTTTTAGCACTTCCAGAGCTTGCAAGCTGCCAATCAAACCCACTAGCGGGCCCAGCACTCCTGCTTCACTGCAGGTTAAACCTTCTTCGTCACCATCACCAAACACACAGTGATAGCAAGGGCTCTGCGCATTGTTTGGGTCATACACACTGACCTGCCCATCAGCGCGAATCGCGGCACCGCTGACCAATACTTTCTGCGCAGCAAAACAAGCCGCATTGAGTTGGCTACGAATGGTGAAGTTATCAGTGCAATCGACCACCAGATCAATCGACTGCAATAAATTTGGCAGATTTTCAGCCGTCAATTTATCACTGATAGCCTGCACCGCAATGTGTGGATTTAATCCCTGCAAACGCGCCTGCGCCGACTCGACTTTCAAAACACCTAACGCCGCCGTGTCATGGACGATTTGTCGCTGCAGGTTAGAGACATCGAGGGTATCAAAATCAACCAAATATAACTCACCGACACCCGCGGCGGCCAAATACAAAGCGACCGGCGAGCCCAAACCACCAAGGCCTACGATCAGCACTTTGCTATTTTTTAAGCGCAACTGCCCCGCAACATCCACGTGCTTCAAGAGGATTTGTCGGCTGTAACGCAGTAATTCTTCATCATTTAACATGGAGTATGACGACCTAAGAGAAGGATGGCAGACGCCCTAAACTGATTCTTTGATGTCCGGACAAATCACGCTGACTGCTGACATCAATAAAGCCTGCCTGCTGTAATAATTCATGCACAGCACTGGCTTGATTAAAACCATGCTCCAGCAGTAACCAACCATTCGCGGTTAAATAAGACGGCGCTTGGGCAATAATCAAACGTATATCATCCAGACCATCAGGACCAGAGACCAGCGCACTGAGCGGTTCAAAGCGTAGGTCACCTTGCTGCAAGTGCGGGTCGTTATCAGCAATATAAGGCGGATTACTCACAATCAGATCATAGCGCTGAGCGGTTAAAGCACTGAACCAATGGCCCGATACAAACTCGACATTCGCCAGTTGCAGTTGGCGCTGATTGTTTTGCGCTAAAGCCACCGCTGACTCAATACGATCAACACCAGTCACTGCCCATAACGGCCGCTCGCTGGCTAACGCCAAGGCCAGTGCACCAGTGCCGGTACCTAGATCAAGCACCTTCAACGCGCTACTGAAATCAGCCAACTGTAAAGCCGCCTCGACCAATAACTCAGTGTCGGCACGGGGTATTAAGGTGTGTTTGGCGACTTGTAGATCCAGCGTCCAAAAACCTTGCCGCCCTAACAAGTAAGCGACTGGCTCGCCGCACTGACGGCGCTCAAGCAAAGCCATAAAGGCTGCAACTTGTGCTTCAGTGGCAGTTTTATCCGGCCAAGTATAGAGGTAGCTGCGCGGTTTCTCGAGCACAAAGGCCAAAAGCAGTTCGGCATCCAGCTGCGCAGTCGGCGAATCAATCTGCGCAGCATGGGCTAACAACTGATCAATTCGCGTCATAACAGTTAATCGCCTAAGGCCGCCAGCTGATCAGCCTGATACTCAAGTAACAGTGGATCAATCACTTGCTCCAGACTGCCACCGAGTACATCAGCCAACGAATACAGAGTGAGATTGATCCGATGATCAGTCACCCGACCTTGGGAAAAGTTATAGGTGCGAATGCGCTCAGAGCGGTCACCGCTTCCCACCAGGGATTTGCGCGTTGCCGACATTTCTTGCGCAGCAGCGCTGGTTTGCTGATCTTCTAAACGTGCCGCCAACCAACCCATGGCACGCGCGCGATTTTTGTGTTGGGAACGCTCTTCCTGACACTCAACCACCATGCCGCTTGGGATGTGGGTGATACGTACCGCCGAGTCAGTTTTGTTAATGTGCTGACCACCGGCGCCAGAAGCCCGGTAAGTATCCACACGCAAATCAGCCGGATTGATTTCAATCGCCGCTTGTTCATCAGGCTCAGGCAAAACCACCACGGTGCATGCTGAAGTGTGCACACGTCCTTGCGATTCGGTTTCTGGCACACGCTGCACGCGATGGGCACCGGATTCAAACTTCAAACGGCCATAGACATTAGCCCCTTCGACACGGGCAATCACTTCTTTATAACCGCCATGTTCGCCAGCATGCTCAGAGAGAATCTCGACGCGCCAACCTTGACGTTCGGCGTAACGCAAATACATGCGCAATAGGTCGCCGGAGAAAATCGCCGCTTCATCGCCACCAGTGCCAGCACGCACTTCAAGAAAGACGTTACGGCCATCATTTGGGTCTTTTGGCAACATTAAACGCTGCAAGTCTGCTTCAATGGTTTCTAAAGAGGCGCGGCAATCGGCCACTTCTTCAACAGCCATCTCGCGCACATCTGGATCTGCGTCTTTCAGCAAGGCTTGCGCCTCTTCAAGATCACTGCGGGTTTTACGCCAGGTTTGGAAGACCTTAACCACAGGCTCAACCTCAGCATACTCTTTAGAGTAAGCGCGATACTTGGTTTGATCACTGATCACCTGTGCATCACCAAGCAGCGCAGTGAGCTCTTCGTAGCGTTCTTGCAGACGGTCCAAACGATTGACTAACGACGCTTTCATTAATTCGAGTTACCTGTTGTTAAGCCAAATAATTCCTGCGCAACCGCCAGCGCTTCACACCGACCATCTGCAGACAAACGCTTTAATTGCACACTCGGCGCATGCAATAACTTATTGGTTAGACCGCGCGCCAGTGCCGCCAACGCATCTTCTGCAGAGGCACCATTAGCTAACGCACGCTGCGCCCGCGCCAGCTCTTCATCGCGCAAACGCTCACCCTGCTGACGGTAGGCACGCAACACATCAACCGCTGCCAACTCACGCAAACGCTGCATAAAGTCAGCCGTGCCTTGCACCACCAATTCTTCAGCAGCTTTTGCTGCACCTTGACGGCTTTTTAAATTCTCAGTGACCACTTCGTGCAAGTCATCGACGCTGTACAAATACACATCATCAAGCTCGCCCACTTGCGGCTCAATGTCGCGCGGCACAGCAATATCAACCATGAAAATCGGTTTGTGCTTACGTAATTTCAATGCCCGCTCAACAGCACCTTTACCTAGAATAGGCAGCTGACTTGCTGTCGAACTGATAACAATATCACTGCGCACTAAGGCATCTGGAATATCTGCTAAGACAATCGCTTCTCCAGAAAACTCATCGGCCAAGAGCTTGGCGCGATCCAAGGTGCGATTGGCTACCACAATTTTTTTAACACCCTGCTCATGCAAATGCCGTGCAACCAGAGTAATGGTTTCACCAGCCCCCACCAGCAATGCTTGGCTTTGACTGAGATCAGTGAAGATTTGTTTGGCTAAACTGACTGCAGCAAACGCCACAGACACAGGGTTTTCACCGATGGCTGTATCGGTGCGCACGGTTTTAGCCGTACTAAAAGTGGCTTGAAACAAGCGCCCTAATAAAGGTCCCAAGGTGCCGGCTTCACGCGCCACAGCATAAGCCGTTTTAATTTGCCCAAGAATTTGTGGCTCACCAAGCACTAAAGAATCAAGACCGCATGAAACGCGCATCATGTGTCTAACCGCCTGATCATCCTGATGGACATAGGCACAGGCGTGCAAATCCTCAGCTGGAACACCATGAAATTGTGCCAGCCAATCGAGCACAGCACGGGGCTGTGCACACTCCATTTCCAAGTACAGTTCACTGCGGTTGCAGGTCGATAAAATCGCTGCTTCTCGACTGCCCACGACTTGGCACAGCTGACGCAACGCCTCAACTAACTGCTCGGGACTAAACGCCACGCGCTCACGAACCGCCACGGACGCCGTTTTATGATTGATTCCAAGTGCTATAAAAGCCATGCATCGTCGCTAAAGATATTTAAAGCAGGCAATTGTCCTACTTCAAAGCCTTTAGAACAACCTCCCCAAACAAAACACAACACCAAGTGCCAGAAAAAGCATATATTTTAGACTATCACATGCAAAGCCAATCACCGCACAAGCACTCCAACACACATAATGATTGTGGGTGGCGCGCACTTTCTCTGCTTGTGTCATGATGCGACTATTCTAACTTGTCTTGTCCTGTACTTATGAATAAATATTTGAGTCTTGTTTCAATCAGCTTACTGTTATCAGGTTGCCAGAGCTTGAGCGGCGATACTTCGCACGCAACGCCAGTAGCACCGACGGCCTTGATTACCCAAAGCAACGAGCCACCGCTCAGCCCTGCCGAGTTCACCGAAGACAGCTTGGTGAGTTTATTGACTGCTGAAATTGCAGGGCAACGCGATCGCTTCGATATCGCCTTAGATAATTACAGTTTACAAGCACAAGCCACAGGCGACCCTGGGGTTGCCGAGCGGGCATTTCGTATTGCCGAATATTTAGGCGATGAAAAAAACGCCCTAAATAACGCACTGATCTGGGCCAATGCTGCTCCTGAAAACTTAGAAGCACAGCGTGCCGCAGCGATTCAACTGGCACAGGCCAAACGCCACGACGAAGCCATGTTGCGTATGGAAAAAGTACTAAGGGCAAATGCCGATACACAGTTCGATTTTCTAGCATTGTCTGCAGCGCAGTCGGATCGCAAAACACGCCATGCTTTACTGCAAAGTTTTGACCGCCTAATCGCTAAGTTCCCTAATAATCAGCAGCTTATTTTCAGTAAAGCGATTTTACTCAATCAAGATGATCGCAGCGAAGAAGCTCTGCAACTACTTGAAGATCAACCCAAAAAGCACGCGGTTACCGCCACTATTTTATTACGGGCACGCTTACTAAATCAGCTCAACAGAGGCGAAGAGGCCTTGCCACTGTTGAGCAATGCTGTAAAAAAACAACCCAACGATACGCGCTTGCGTATGACCTATGCGCGCCAGTTGATTGAGCTTAATCAACTGCAAGAAGCACGCGCAGAGTTTATCGAACTGCTGCAGCAATCACCTGAAGATGATGACTTACGCTTCTCTCTAGCCCTGATCAACATGGACCTCGAGGCGTGGCAAGAAGCACAAGTGTACTTTGATGAACTGCTAGAGCGCGGCGGTCATAATGATGCGGTGTATTACAATCTTGGCCGCGTTTTGGAAGCGCTTAAAGAGCCTGAACAAGCCTTATCGTCTTACGCTGAAGTTCAAGCAGGCAATAACTACCTAGCCGCACAGCAACGCGTGGCAAATGTATTGTTAAGCGAACAACGGATCAACGAAACTGTAACGCACTTTGAGCTGGAACGCGCAACGCACGCTGACGCCATCATTCAGCTGTATCTGATCGAAGCTGAAGCGTTGGCCAATCACCAGCAGGTTGACAGCGCCTGGTTGCGCATCAATCAAGCCTTAAAGCGGACCCCTGAAGACCCAAGCCTGCTGTACACCCGCGCGATGATTGCAGACAAACGTAATGATTTAGCGCAGCTTGAGGCAGACTTACGCCTGATCATAGAACGCAACCCCAACAATGCAATGGCACTCAATGCACTGGGTTACACCCTTGCTGATCGCACCGAGCGCTTAGACGAAGCACGTCAACTGATCGAGAAGGCGCATCAAATAGAGCCGGATGATGCAGCAATTACCGATAGTTTAGGTTGGGTATATTACCGCTTAGGCGACTTAGCCACTGCAGAACGCTTACTGCGCGAAGCCTACAACGCCTTCCCTGATGCAGAAGTAGCAGCGCATTTAGGCGAAGTGCTTTGGCAGCTGGGCAAACACAAGCAAGCACAACAGCTGTGGAACAAAGCTTTAAAAAGCCAACCTAACCATAGCATTCTGCTTGAAACCATACAGCGACTGACCCAGTAGGAATTACAAACCAATGCGTTTTGCTACTTTTTTAACCGCCAGCCTGCTACTTGTGCTGAGCGGCTGCAGCCATTTTACGGAACAAGAACAACTGAGTGGCAGCGGCCAAGCCGACTCATGGCAAACTCATAAGCAACAGCTTACGCCCTTGGATGCTTGGCAAATCAACGGCAAAATCGGCATTCGCAGTGAAAAAGAATCAGGTAGCGCAGTATTATTCTGGCTACAGCGCCAAGATTATTTTGACATCCGCCTCTCTGGCCCTCTCGGTCAAGGCTCAACGCGATTAATCGGCCGCCAAGGTGCAGTCAGCTTAGAGATCGCCAACCGCGGCAGCTTTCAAGCAACATCCGCAGAAGAGCTAATGCAGCAACAACTGGGTTGGAGCTTACCGGTTGAAAACCTACTCTGGTGGGTGCGCGGCTTGCCAGCGCCGCACAGCAAAAGCAAATTACAACTGGACAGCAACAGCCTACTGACTAGACTGGAACAGGATCAATGGCAAGTCGAGTACTTGAGCTACCGCACTGAAAACAACTTACAACTGCCCGAGCGCATCAAACTCAGCGGCGCTGGCTTAAACATCACGCTAGTCATCAAAGAATGGCAAGCGCGCCAACTGGGTCAGTAATTACCATGCACAAAACAACTTCAAACATCGCCCTGCAATCGCCTAGCGCCCCCACAGCTGAGCTCAGCCTGCCTGCGCCAGCCAAACTGAACCTGATGCTACACATCGTTGGCCGCCGGGCCGATGGCTACCATTTACTCGAGACCGTCTTTCAGTTTCTTGACTACGCCGATACATTACATTTTGGCGCACGTAACGATGGCCAAATCATCTTGCACAGCACAATTGACGGCGTGGCGCACGATGACAATTTAATTGTCCGTGCCGCACGTTTATTACAAACCGAAAGTCAATCTAGGCGCGGCGCAGATATTTGGCTGGAGAAAAAACTCCCTATAGGCGGCGGCATCGGTGGCGGCAGTTCTAACGCAGCGACCACCTTAGTCGGCCTGAATTATCTTTGGGATACCCAGCTCTCATTGGAAAAACTTGCCGAGCTGGGTTTAACTCTTGGTGCTGACGTGCCGGTATTTGTCCTCGGCCGCGCAGCATTTGCGCAAGGCATAGGCGAAAAACTGGAACCCATCGATCTGCCTGAACCATGGTATTTAGTGGCTATGCCGCCTGTTTCGATCAGTACTGCTAAAATATTTTCCGACCCATGCTTGACAAGGGATACACCTGTCACTAACATGCGCACCGTTCTCAAGCAAAGCGGTCACAACGATTGCCAAGCTGTAGTTGAGAAGCGTTACCCCGAAGTGCGTAATGCTTTGATCTTGCTAAACAAATTTGTTGAAGCTCGATTAACTGGAACTGGAAGTTGTATATTTGGGGGCTTCCCAAACGAACAACTAGCTGCTAAGGTAGCAACCCAGATTTCAGAGTCACTACCAAGTTTCGTAGCACAAGGCGCAAACATATCAATGTTGCACCGAGCACTGCAAAACTTAGCTGAACACTAATGATCTACATTGTGAGAATGTAAAACTCTACAGGGGCGTCGCCAAGCGGTAAGGCAGCAGGTTTTGATCCTGCCATGCGTTGGTTCGAATCCAGCCGCCCCTGCCATATTACGAAACCTTCGTGGTTTCGCGTTGATCGCGAGACACGAAGGTTTTTTTCGTCAGGTCCACCCTCAGTAAAACAGGTACTGCGCGTGTCGAAGATGATGATCTTTACGGGGAACGCAAACCCCGACCTCGCCCGCCGTGTAGCAGGCCAACTGCACATACCGCTAGGCGACGCCTCCATTGGTAAATTCTCTGACGGTGAAGTCAGTGCGGAAATCAACGAGAACGTTCGTGGTAAGGATGTGTTTTTAATCCAACCTACTTGCGCACCGACCAATGATAACCTCATGGAACTCATTGTTATGATTGATGCATTTCGTCGCTCTTCAGCGTCGCGCATCACCGCTGTGATTCCTTATTTCGGTTATGCCCGCCAAGACCGTCGCCCCCGCTCAGCTCGTGTAGCCATTAGCGCCAAAGTGGTTGCTGATATGCTCTCTGGTGTTGGTGTTGACCGCGTATTGACTGTTGATTTACACGCCGACCAAATCCAAGGCTTTTTTGATATCCCTGTGGATAACATTTATGGCTCTCCGGTACTGGTGGATGACATTCAAGGCCAACGTTTTGAGAACCTAATGATTGTTTCTCCAGATATTGGTGGTGTAGTGCGCGCCCGTGCAGTCGCCAAATCACTGGGTGTTGACCTTGCCATTATCGACAAACGTCGCCCGAAAGCCAATCAATCTGAAGTGATGCACATCATCGGTGATGTTGAAGGCCGTACTTGCATCCTTGTTGATGATATGGTCGATACAGCAGGCACCTTGTGCACCGCTGCTAAAGCATTAAAAGAGCGCGGCGCGTCTAAAGTACTCGCCTATTGCACTCATCCTATTTTATCTGGCCGTGCGATCGAAAATATCGAAAACTCGCTGCTTGATGAAATTGTGGTTACTAACACTATTCCGCTGTCTGCTGCTGCTCAAGCCTGCCCGCGCATTCGTCAACTTGACATTGCCCCAGTAGTTGCTGAAGCCGTACGCCGAATCAGTAATGAAGAATCGATTAGCGCGATGTTCCGTTGAACAACGTGCAATCAACAACCGCCTAACTGATACTTAGGCTTTCACAACCCCGCTCGTCACTGGTCGCAAGTTGACGGGCGTTGTTGTTTTTTTGGAGAGATACACATGAGCGAATTTACTCTTAACGCACAAGCGCGTAACGATCTAGGGAAAGGTGCGAGCCGCCGCCTACGTCGTAACGCGAACTTAATTCCTGCTGTTGTTTACGGTGGTGATAAAGCACCTGTTTCAATTAGCTTAGAAACTCGTGAAGTGGCGAAACTGTTACTCAACGATGCCGCTTACAGCAGCATTCTAGAGCTCAACATCGACGGCAAAAAAGAAAACGTATTGATCAAGGCTATGCAGCGTCACCCTGCAAAAAGCTTTGTTTTACACGCAGACTTCATCCGCGTTGTAGCAGGTCAGAAACTGACTACTTTGGTCCCAGTTCTACTGCTCAACGAAGACACTTGTGTTGGCGCTAAAACTGGTGGTGGTGACATCTTCCGTCTGGCGACAGAGTTAGAAATCACTTGCTTACCAAAAGATCTGCCTGATGCAATCGAAGTTGATATGGCCAACATCAATGTTGGTGAAATCGTTCACTTAGCTGACCTAACTGCCCCTAAAGGCGTTGAGTTCACAGCTTTAGCGCACGACAACAACATCGCTGTTGCCAGCGTGCAAGCCTCTCGCGTAAACGTTGTCGCTGACGAAGATCAAGACCAGCCTGCAGCCGCTGAAGGCGAAACAGAAGAGAAGTAATCTCGACTGGCTTGCCCTGCAAGACAAGGAGCTCCCGTAGTGAATGCTGTGCAACTGATCGTCGGCTTAGGTAACCCAGGCCCAGAATACGACCAGACTCGGCATAACGCGGGGGCTTTTTTCGTAGAGCGTTTAGCTTCAGCGCAAAGTGTCAATCTCAGCTTTGACAAGAAGTATTTTGGCTTAACTGGAAAGTTCAGCTATCAAGGCCGTGATATTCGCCTATTAATTCCGACCACCTACATGAATCGTAGCGGTCAAGCCGTCGCCGCACTGGCCAATTTTTTTCGGATAAAACCTGAAGAAATCTTGGTTGCGCATGATGAGCTGGATATGCCGCCTGGCGTATGCAAGCTCAAACAAGGTGGCGGACACGGTGGACACAATGGCTTGCGCGATATTATCGCCTGCCTTGCCAATCAAAATAACTTTCACCGCTTGCGTATTGGTATCGGTCATCCGGGCCACAGCAGCCAAGTCTCTAATTATGTGTTAAGCCGAGCTCCACGCAGCGAGCAAGACTTAACCAACACCAGTATCGAATTCGCCCTTGGCGTACTGCCTGATCTTCTTGACGGTAATTTTTCCCGCGCAATGCAGCAGTTACACAGCCAAAAGGCTTGACTCTTTTTTTCCCGAGGGACTCATCATGGGATTTAACTGCGGTATCGTAGGTTTGCCCAACGTTGGCAAATCAACCCTATTTAATGCCTTAACCCAATCAGGTATTGCAGCGGAAAACTTTCCTTTCTGCACCATTGAACCTAACAGCGGTATTGTGCCGATGCCTGATCCTCGCTTAAACGCCTTAGCAGAGATAGTTAAACCTGAGCGTGTGCTGCCCACCACCATGGAATTTGTTGATATCGCCGGTTTAGTGGCAGGCGCGTCTAAAGGTGAAGGTTTAGGCAATAAGTTTCTGGCCAACATCCGTGAAACCGATGCTATTGCTCACGTGGTACGCTGCTTTGAAGATGAAAACATCGTCCACGTTTCCAACTCAGTTGACCCGAAGCGCGACATTGAAATCATCGATCTCGAATTGATTTTTGCTGACCTCGACAGCTGCGAAAAACAACTGCAGCGCGTCACTCGTAATGCTAAAGGCGGCGACAAAGAAGCGGTTGCGCAAAAAGCCTTGCTTGAGCAGTTAATTGCCCATTTCACCGAAGGAAAACCCGCACGCGCACTACTCAAAGGCTGGAGCGCAGAAGAAAAGCAAATCGTCCGTGGTTTTCATCTGCTCACCAGCAAGCCGGTAATGTACATCGCCAACGTGGCTGAAGATGGCTTTGAAGACAACCCGCTGCTCGATATCGTGCGCGCTATTGCCGAAGAAGAAGGCGCACCAGTGGTACCTGTGTGCAATAAAATCGAAGCAGAAATTGCTGAACTGGATGACGGTGAAGAAAAGGACATGTTCCTTGAAGCGCTTGGCCTTACTGAGCCGGGCCTCAACCGCGTGATTCGTGCCGGTTACCAACTACTAGATCTGCAAACCTACTTCACCGCCGGGGTTAAAGAAGTTCGTGCTTGGACCACCAAGGTTGGTGCAACCGCACCGCGCGCGGCCGCTGCGATCCACACTGACTTTGAGAAAGGTTTTATCCGCGCCGAAGTCATTGCTTACGACGATTTCATCCACTACAAAGGTGAAGCCGGCGCTAAAGAAGCAGGCAAGTGGCGCTTAGAAGGCAAGGAATACATTGTTAAAGACGGCGATGTAATGCACTTTAGATTCAACGTATAACCCGCAACAGCATAGTTAATTCGGCATGCTACAGTTTAACGCTAGCATGCCGATACACTCTTCAACTGTATCCATCAATACTCTTGATCAAGAACATTGGTGCTCGGCTAACCTCGCTGTATATTTGCCCCGTACCAGCCCATCCTCGAACCTTCCTCTATGCTTATAGGGGGCAATACGCTAAGTAAAAAGCGTTCAGTCAGAAACCCTCCAAGGCAAAACCCTATGAAGAATATAAAGGTATCTATCAAGCTTGGAATTAGCATCGGCGCTATTTTGCTGCTGATTGTGATTCTTGCAGCAAACAGTCTTTACAACATCAATCAAGTCCTTATGCGCGGCAACAACACCCTACACTTAACTGAAATTGATAGTGACAGTAAAAGCTTATTGATCGCCAGCGCCCAGTATAAGCAGACCAATAAAGAGCAATACATTGAAGAAACACAAGCACTCATCCGTGATATTCAGCGAGTGATTAGTGACGTCAGCCCAAACTTGATCGAAGAACGCGGCAGAGCCAGCATTGCTCGCATTACTGAAAACGTAGACAGCTACAGCAAAGCCTTCGCAGCTAACAGTGCTGCCCAACAAAATAAAGTAACCAATCTGCAAATTGCAGTTAGCAGCGGCGTACAAACCAATACATTGCTAAACGAATTAAGAATCTTGATTAACGGCACTGCCGATAACCCGATCGTTCATGAAGATTTTTACGATACAGTCACCGGCCGCCTAGCCGCAGGCATGGTTGAGGCGCGCTACAAACTGGCCTATACAGCGCGTATTTTCCTGATGGAGGGCACAGAGCAAAGCCTGCAAAACCTGGAAGATGCTTTTACCGACTTACGGGATATCAGCGAGAAAATACGGCCAAGACTGGCACCCCAAGAAACATCTATTTTGACCGAAGCAATGACATCGCTCGACAGCTATATGGATGTGCTGCGTCAATCCTATGTTTTGAACCAAGCACAACTCGAAACCGAACAGGCCATGCATGCTGTGTACGCCGATTTGCGTACCAATATTAACGAAATCTTAGATATTCAAACCTTCTTCCGCGCCAAAGTAGCTAGTAACGCAAAAACCACCGCAATTGCGCTGACCCTGATCGCTATTGTTTTAGGATCTTTGATTGGCCTCGCTATCGTTCGACAAATTACTAGACCGCTTAATCAAGCCGTTCAAATTGCCCAGGCGATTGGCAACCGTGACATGACTTCAACCCTGTTCGAGCATCGCCGTGACGAATTTGGCACGTTACTCAAAGCACTCGATCAAACCCGGAAAAACCTCAGCGAAGCGTTAGGCGAAGTAAACGGTATCACCACACAGCTGGCCGCAGCCGCTGAAGAGCTGTCGGTAGTCAGCCATCAAACCAGCACAGGAGTTAATAACCAGCGTATTGAAACCGAACAAGTTGCCACGGCGATGAATGAAATGTCAGCAACGGTGCAAGAAGTCGCGCAAAACGCTGAGGAAGCAGCGGCAGCGGCACAAAAAGCCGACCGTCAGGCGCAATCAGGCAATCAAGCACTGCAAGTGGCTTTATCTGATATTAACCAGCTCTCACAAGGTGTGCACAAAAGTGCAGAAGCAATACAGCGTCTCAATCAAGACAGCGGCAGCATTGGCACAGTGCTAACCGTGATTAACAGCATTGCCGAACAAACCAACTTGCTGGCCCTCAACGCAGCGATTGAAGCCGCACGTGCGGGTGAAGCAGGTCGAGGTTTTGCTGTCGTTGCTGATGAGGTGCGCAACCTTGCACATCGCACCCAGCAATCTATTGCACAAATTGAGCAACTGATTGCTAATTTGCAACAAGGCTCAAAGAATGCAGTAGATATGATGGACAGCAGTCGTTCGTTAGCCAGCCTAACCTTGGAGCATGCTTTATTGGCCGGCGAGGAACTCGAGGCAATCACCCGAACCGTATCAGAAATCCAAGCGATGAATATGCAGATAGCTACCGCTGCAGAAGAACAAAGCGCTGTCGCAGAAGAAATCAATATCAGCGTGGTCAATGTCAATAATATTGCCGACCAATCGGCTGCCGCAGTTGAAGAAGCCTCAGCTTCATCAGCTGAACTGGCAAGGCTGGGTCAGTCATTACAAAGTCTGGTGGCGCGCTTTAAAATTTAAAGTAAGCAATACGCCAAGGAATGCTTCACTGCAGCAATGCCTTGGCGTTTAAACCGAACTCATACCTAGCCTATTTCATTCATGCACGAAACGAATCTCTCAACGTTTGGATAAGCTTTAGAGCGACTCACGGTGCGCAGTCAGACGCCTGCAACGCTTGATTAATCCACTCATGACTGTAATACGCTACCGCCACATAGCTTGCCATTGGGATTTAGATGTTCTGGTTTAACCCATTTACGCCGGTGATAATTAATGCCAACCACTCCTCGCAAAACACAGATGCGTAGCAGTACTGCTGCGCACCCTATACGGACAAAACCATCTTTAGTGCTTGAGATCCATATGATTGCGCCTATACACCGCCTCGCCCATTGCTTGAATCTGTCCTTCAATCAGTGCATCAAAAGGTTTGAGTAAGGGACTGAAATCAGCGTCTGGCTCAAGCACATCGAGCGCATAACTGACCGCTTCAACTGTCGCTAACGCCTGCGTATTGGGGGCTTTGCGTAGACGGTAGCGGCTGCTTGAACCTGCAGGTAAAGTGACTCTCGGCAAAGCCGCCAAGCGCGGATTACAGTGCAAGATCTTCCGAGCTTTACGCCATGTACCATCAGGTACGATGAGTAATAAAGGCTGTTGATCATCCTGGTAGGCACGCAGCACTTGCGCTTCCTCAGCAGGAAACAAGACACAGGCTTGATAGCCCTCATGTTCTATATATTGCTCAATATTTTCTATTGTTTCAGCAATCAGCAATTGCACATTTTGCAAACCTAAAGCGACCAAGCGTGCAGTGTTTAATGCATGCGTAGTTTCATCAGGATGCTGCACCACAAGCACCCGAGTGCGACTAGGCAAGCTCGGTATCAAAAGGCATAGGCAATGCGTCAAGGGCCTTTTACACTGCATGCAGTGTTGTCTAGCGATGCGCTCAGTCATCGCAACGACAATTTTTAATATGATAAATGATAAGTACAACCTCAATAATTCAGTGTAAAGTACACACACTATATATTAATTGAATCTATCTAGGAGTTTGCCATGCGCACACTACCCACATTACTTGCATTGTGCTGCACAGCTATTCTATCGCATAGCGTTCATGCTGCCACGCAACAAGAACAACTCAAGAAAGAAGCTGCAGCACTGATTCCACCTTTTGCTAAACACATGATGGATACCGTACAACAGGCCAAAGAAGACGGCGGCCCAGTCGCCGCAATTGCTGCTTGCCAAACGCTCGCACCTGAAATCGCCAATGAACACAGTAATGCAAACTGGAAAATTGGCCGCACCTCATTAAAAACCCGCAACAGTGATAACGCCCCCGATGCATGGGAGCGCAGCGTGCTTGAGCAATTCGCGGAGCGTGCCGCCAACGGCGAAGATGCAACAACCATCAGTTACGCAGAAACGGTGAACGGCCAGTTCCGTCTAATGAAAGCTATACCCCTGCAAGAAGGCTGCTTAGGCTGTCACGGCAATGACATTAAACCTCCGATTGCCGAGGCTTTAAATGCAAAATACCCAAATGATCAAGCCACAGGTTACGCCCTTGGTGATATCCGCGGCGCATTCACTCTGCGTCATCTCGGCGCAAAAGAGTAAACGCTGTCCTTTCTTAAACGAAAGGCTGTTTTTTACCTGAAGCTTAGAACGCATCATTCATCCTTAACACAAGGCCTTTGCTGTTAAGGATGACCTGATTAAAACTGCAAAAACCGTAACTACTTTTTACCCACCCGCTCGAACACCGTACACTGCACACAGACACACCTTGAGTTGCGATATTAATCCGTGGACAGTTTAATTTACGAAGCATTAGGCATTGGTTTATTACTCGGCACCCTGCTCGGCCTTACCGGCGCAGGCGGCTCTTTGGTGGCGCTACCTTTATTGCTCAGTTTGCACTTACCTCTGCGTGATGCAGTCGGTGTCAGTCTTGGGGCGGTGGGCTTGTCCGCCCTGATCGGAGCCGTCGGCCGTTGGCGCGCCGGCGATGTGCATCTATTGCCTGTAGCGCTATTGACCGTTAGCGGCCTGCCCGGCAGCTGGATCGGGCAACAGCTGGGGCAGCTGATCAGCGAGTTTTACTTGGTGTTGGGCTTTTGTGTCTTGGTGTTATGGTCCGCATGGCGCATGTGGAGCAATGCCAGCCTACCGGAGCAATCCGAGAAAAAACCGCTCAATCACGGCATGTTGGTCTTTATTGGCTTATGGGTTGGCGTGCTGTCTGGCTTGATGGGCGTGGGCGGCGGCTTTTTAATTGTGCCAGCCTTATTGTGGTTCAGCCCATTGTCGATGCTTGCCGCAACCGCCACTTCAATGGCAGTGATTGCTCTAGTCTCTGGTACAGGTTTCCTAATGTACCTTGGCGCAGCACAACCACCACTGCAATTGCTGGCTGGCTTAACCTTAGGCGGTGCCTGCGGTGTACTGCTAGGCAATAAATTAGCTACTCGATTGGGCGGTCCAATACTGCAACGCATTTTTGCCATTATGCTGCTCTCTGTCAGTCTATCGCTGGCAGCACAAAAATTATTCAACCTGCCAACATAACTCAGGCGCTCAAGCGCACAGTCTGATCTTCTATAGCTGCATTACACACGTGTCGGTAACTGAATCTCCACTCGCAAACCACCCAATGGGCTGTCGAGTAATTGCAAAGTACCGCCGAGCGTCTCGACAATATCGCGCACAATACCTAAACCTAAACCATGCCCAGCGCTTTGTTCATCTAAACGTGAGCCGCGTTTTTGCACCTGTTGGCGCTGGCTTTCTTCGATACCTGGGCCATCATCATCCACCCGTACGCAATAGTCGGTTCCGACCTGCTCAATACCAAGTTCAACACGACTGTCAGCCCACTTACAGGCGTTATCCAGCAGATTACCCAGCATCTCTAAAATATCGTCGCGCTCATAGGGCAAGCGCAAGTTGGCCGCAGCCTGCCAACTCAAAGTCAACACATCGCCATGCACACGATTCATCAATTGAAACAATCCTGGAAGCTCTTGCCCACACTCAAAAAACGCGCCCGGCAAGGCATCTCCAGATAAGCGAGCGCGGGTCAACTCACGCTGGATACGCTGTTCAATCTGCTGCAATTGCTCTTGAATCAGTGCTGACAACTCAGGTTGTTTTTGCAGTTCTTCGCGGCGCAGCAAGCTCATCAATACCGCCAGCGGCGTCTTTAACGCATGACCTAAATTGCCCAAGCCTTTGCGTGAACGCTGCAAGGTATCTTCTGTGTGCAGCAACAAACGATTGACCTGTTGTACTAAGGGTTGCAATTCAACCGGCGCATCTTGTTCCAGCTGGCTGCGCTGGCCCAACTGCAGTTGCTCGATTTGCACCCGCGCGTGCTCCAGAGGTTGTAACGCTCGGCGGACCAAACGCCACTGCAGCAACAAGGTCAACAGCAAGGCCAAGAAACCTAAGCCTCCACCTATTACCTGCGCCTGCTGAAAGCTGATTAAAACCGGACTGTAATCGTGCGCAACAGTGACTTTAATGTCGGTTTTGTAACGCCGATATTGGCCCTGATAAATCAGTAACTGTTGTTGCTCAGGCCCAGGCCTTAATTGCTCAGAAAAACCCATCTCTTCAATTTTTGGCAGCTCAAAATCCCACAACGAGCGTGAGCGCCAGCGCTGCTGATTGAACTCAATAATAAAATAGTGCCCCGAGAAAGGCTTTAAGAACACCGCATCATGATGGCGACTATTTAACTCAATCCCTTGCGGCCCTTTAATTAAAGCGGCCAACAAGCTTTCTGCCTGAGTTTGTAAATTGTCCTGCATGTGCTGACGCAAACCTCGGTCAACAATCCACAGCCCAGCCTGGGCCAGCACTAATCCGACGACAACCAGCAACATCGCTAAACGCAAGGTTAGCTGGCGTTGGATTGAGTGTTTCACCGCTGCACTCCAGCACCGGTAAAGCGGTAACCTTGACCACGGTGCGTTTCTATTACCGTGCGTCCTAATTTACGCCGCAGATGATTGACGTGCACCTCCAGTACATTGGAATCACGTTCTGTTTCGCCATCATATAAATGTTCAGCCAAATGGCTTTTTGACAAAATCTGTCCTTGATGCAGCATAAAATAACGCAACAAACGAAACTCTGCGCCGGTCAGCTCGATCTCTTGGCCTTGGCTGTGTACGATTTGCCGTGCTTCATCTAAACCTAATCCGGCAGCCTGCAAATGATTTTGGTTAGCAAAACCATGGCTACGGCGCAGCAAAGCTTGCACTCTTAAATACAGTTCTTCGTGATGAAAAGGCTTGGTTAGATAATCATCCGCGCCCGCTTTTAAACCATCAATGCGTTCACTCCATGCGCTGCGCGCGGTCAAGATCAACACCGGCGTACTGATTGCCGCTGCACGCCACTGCGCCAATACTTCGAGCCCAGAAAGCCCAGGCAAACCTAAATCCAGAATAATTAAATCATAAGGTTCAACGGCACCTTGATAAGCGGCATCGCGTCCATCGGCCAACCAATCAACGGCGTAGCCCAGTTGCTGCAGACCTGCGCATAACTCATCGGCCAAAGCGACATTGTCTTCAACCAGTAATAAGCGCATCAGTCATCCTCTTCGTCTTCTAACAGTTTGCCGCTACTGGCATCAAACTTCAGCTCACGTACTTGGCCTTGAACAGTCAGCAACTCCACTTCATAGATATAGCGGCTGTGTTTTTCTTCAAGCTCCAGCTCCAATAAGCGTGCTTTAGGATGTCGCTCCAAAGCACGCTCAATGAATGTTTGCGAAGACAGCACTTTACCCTCTTGGCGCAGCTTTAAGGCCTGATCTTGGCTTAAGTCGTGCGCCGACACCTGACTGAAGGCGCTCAGCCACAATGCCATTAGGCAAGCATATCGAAAGCGTTTAAACATCAGTCATCCTGTTGGTTTTTCAGCACTTCGGCAGTTTTCGCATCCAATTCAATTTCCCACTTCTGGCCTTTATCATCACGTACATCGACTTGATAAATATATCGACCGTAGGATTCTTCAAGCTCAGTGTCCAGTATGCTTGCGTTCGGATGCTGTGCCAATGCCGCTTCGTTCAATCTATCAAAGGATAAAATCGCACCAGAGGTGCTCAACTCAACGGTTTGCGCAGGACTGACATCTTTGGCTTGGGCAACGCTTGCAGCCATCACGAATGCAGCAGATACACAGATTGCAGTTAAAGTTTTCATAAGTATTGCTCCGTTTTAAAGTGATTCAACACAAGATGTTTTGTGCTGACACTGCATAAGCTACAGGCTCTGGCTTAACTGAAACTTAAAAAACAGCGTTCTTAAACAGTCGTCAAGGTTGCAGCTGCGCACTGCGCGCCAGCATTCCTGCTAAACTGCGGCCATTGTGATTAATTAACACGGACACCCTTGTGGAAATATTTAAAGAATTCACCTTTGAGTCAGCGCACCGTTTACCTCATGTGCCCCAAGGGCATAAATGCGGGCGTTTGCACGGCCATTCATTTCGCGTCGCGCTTTATCTAAAAGGCCCAGTCGATCCGCATACCGGCTGGATTCGTGACTTTAGTGAAATCAAAGCGCTATTTAAACCGACTTACGAACGCTTGGATCACAACTATCTCAATGATATTCCAGGCCTAGAAAACCCCACCAGTGAAAACTTAGCGCGCTGGATCTGGGAAGCAATGAAACCACTCATCCCAGAACTTTCGCGGGTACGTGTTCATGAAACCTGCACCTGTGGCTGTGAATACAGCGGCGAGTAAGTCGTCAGTATCGACGTCCAAGCCATCATGGTTTGGACGCTTACTGCGTGTTTTCTTATTACTGTTGTTACTACTGATTGCAGCAGCCATGGCGCTCCCGCATGCACTGCCTTGGCTACTGCAAAAACAAGGGATTGATTTCCATTGGCAAAACCCGCAGTGGCAATACGATGGTTTCAGCGCCTCGCAGGTTCAACTCAATCTATCCAGCGATCATACGCAGCCGCACTATCTACACATCGACAAGCTGCAGATTGACTGGGCGTGGCAAGCGTTACCAATCCAACGTTTACACGCCGCACGCTTAAAAGCTGTTTGGCCGATAGCAAGCAACGAAAACAGCGCAGAGCAACCAAGCTTCGCCTTATCTGCTGACCTGCTTAAATGGCTGCCACAACATATTGAACTGCAAGACATTGACGCCAAGCTGGTTGGTCTCGGTCATTTACAAGGCACCCTCAAATTGCAAGCCAATCAGCAAGGTAAGCTGTGGCAACCCAGTTTTATTCATAGTCAACTGACTTTAAAAGACCTAGACAGCTCTTGGTTAGACAGTATTCCCGCTGAGTTTCAACCGACCCAGCTCAGCGCGCAAATCACCACCCATCCAGATCATCAAGATACTCCAGACGGCCAACAGTTGCTCACCCTTGATCTGCACAGCCAAGGCCCAGCACGCTTGCAACTCAATGGCCTTTTACACTTACAACAAACACCCGTCTGGCAAGGCAGGCTCAGCAACGCGCAGCTTTATCTGGAGCTAGATGCCTTACAGCAACCTTCCTTTAGTACTCAGCAACTGCGAGCACAACTGTACTTTTCTGGGCATGCTGACAGTGAGCGTTTCAGTGTTAAAACGGAGCAACACTCCAACTTGACCGCGCAAAAAATACACTTACCTGAGATTGGCACTGCCGAGCAAATAAGCCTGCAACTGGCCGGTTTAAGTCTGCAAGGCCAAAGCCTAGCGCCTTACAGCATTGAAGTGCACAGCCCCATCACGGCACAGATCAAACAACTCAACATAGAGCAATTGCATCCACAAGATTGGGATTTCAATGGCAGCTTTAGCGGACAACTGCCACGACTTAACCTCAGCGGCAATCTAAGCGGACAGCAAGGACTGAGCCTCGACAGCAGCATTGATTTTCTCGACAACGCCATCCAAGGTAGCGCCACGTTAAAAGAGATTTTCTTTAAAGCTGGCAACCCATTACAGAAAACCTTCAAAGATTGGCCCGAACTGGTTTTATTCAGCAGTGGCCGTTTGCGCAGTCAAATCGACTTTACTCTGCCCGCGCAAAAACCACTCAAACTCAGGATTAACGGCAGCGCCAGCGGGCTCAATGGTATTGTCAATCGCAGTACATTGAAAAATTTAGGCCTAGAGTTTAACGGCCAACTATCGGGACAATCCCTCAAACTGGGCATCGCCAACTTGACCATCGAACAACTGGATCCCGGGATTCCAATCGGGCCGATTGAGCTGCAAGACGCCCACTATCAAGCCAATCTCGATAACCCTTTACAAGGTGTAGCGGACTGGCAAAGTCTGCAAGCCCATTTACTCAAGGGTAAAGTTTGGCTGGATGCCCAGCAGTTTGATCTCAAACGTCCACAGACCTTGCCATTACAGGTGCGCGGTCTGGAACTGCAAGAGTTCCTCAAGGTCTATCCCGCAGAAGGTTTAGCCGGCACTGGGACCATTGATGGACTGCTACCCATTCATGTCGAAAACGGCGAGTTTTATATTGAAGCTGGCCAATTGCAGGCCAGACAACCGGGCGTTTTACAGTTTCAGTCGGAGAAGATTCACGCGCTAGGCCAAAGCAATCCCGCCATGCGTTTGGTCGCTGAGGCCTTGGAGGATTTTCACTTTAACCTGCTCAGTAGCACGTTAAGTTATGATCAATCGGGTAAGCTGTTGCTTAATGTTCGTTTAGAGGGGCGCAATCCGGATGTCGAAAAGGGCCGCCCTATCCACTTAAACGTGAATTTAGAAGAAGACATTCCCGCACTCTTGGCCAGTATTCAGTTGAGCGGTCAAGTCAGCGAAATTATTCAAAAGCGTGTTCGAGAGCGCCTTGAGAAACGTTAATACAGGAGGTTTCTATGCGTACCAGTCTAGTTTCAAGTATTTTTGTACTGGCTTTACTCAGCAGCGCCTGCACGCCAACTGTGCAACTGGCAATGCCCAATGAGCCGATCAACATTAATCTGAACGTCAAAATTGAACACGAAATCTATATCAAGGTTGATAAAGAGCTTGATAACCTTTTCGACGAATCCAGCGGTTTATTCTAAGGAGCGCAGCATGACTTTTCGTAAACTTTTAATGCCTTTATTACTGGCCAGCAGCCTCTTCAGCAGCACGGTATTCGCTATGGATTTAAACGATGCCATGAGTCATCTTGGCCCTGCTAAAGCAGCGGGTTTATTGGGCGAACAACCTAACGGTTATTTAGGTGTGGTGAAAGCGCAAGGCAACGCGGCTGAAATCGCTCGCCTGATCAATGAGGCCCGTCGCGCGGAATATCAGCGCTTAGCCAAAAATAACAACATTCAGTTGGCTGATGTAGAAACCATGGCGGGTAAAAAAGCATTGGAGAAAACCCCAGTCGGTCAATACATCCAACTCAATGGCAAATGGCTAACAAAATAGCCAATAGCCTTTAGGCCAAGAGTATTTGTCGGCAATAACCTTTCGCAATTCAAATGCTTAGGGTATAGTCGGCATCGTTTTCAGGCATAGCGTGAAAACATCGTCGGGGCGTAGCGCAGCCTGGTAGCGCACTAGCATGGGGTGCTAGGGGTCGAAAGTTCGAATCTTTCCGTCCCGACCAATAAAATCAATGACTTAGGCCACTTCGAAAGAGTGGCCTTTTTCGTTTCTGAGGTTTGGGGTAAACCAGAGTTTAAGCTAATAGCCTAAAAAACCATTTTGCTGCTGCATCGACTACGCAGGCTTCAGGGCTGACTGCCCTCTTAATCTCTAACAAATATGAACTGAAGCTTTCTAAGCTGGCGCACTTCTGATTCTGCACTCTAGAGCCGTGCTTATAAATCTGCAGTGTCACACCACTGGTTGATATAGAGCATGCCAGTCACACCCAAGCGAACTAACAGACTCAATATCATTACACCAACATGCTTCGACATACTTACGCCTTGAGACAGGCCAGCTCTCACTAGCCTACTCTGAACCGTGACTGTTCATAGAACAGCTCACATACTCCACGAGTTCGACAACACCTCAGCCTGCTGCAATATCAGCTCAACCGCAGCAACGGCTTGATCTGGCGGGTACTTGTAACGCTGCAAAGTCCTGCGAACCAATATGCGTAATTTAGCCCTTACGCTTTCGCGTACTTGCCAATCCACTGTGGTCGATGCTCTAAGCTTCTCGGTGATTTCAATGGCAATTTTCTTTAGGATTTCATCACCCAGTTCACGCACAGCACTTTCGTTGTTAGCAAGCGCATCATAGAAAGCCACTTCATCGGGATTGAGCCCAAGCGCTGCCTCTCGCGCCAAGTCAGCCTGAAACTGCTTCGCCATCGCAATCAGCTCTTCAATCACTTGTGCGGTTTCGATGCCACGGTTGTTATAACGGCGTAAGGTTTCCTGTAAGCGATCGCTGTACTTCTTCTCTTGCACGACGTTATTACGGGTCTTGGCTTTGATATTGTCCTTGAGCAGTTTTTCTAACAGCTCAACAGCAAAGTTTTTGTAAGGCATCTGTCGCACATCTTCAAGAAACTCATCCGACAGCAAACCAATATTGGGTTTATCTAGACCGCATAGCGCAAAAACATCAGTGACGCCTTCAGCAATCACGGCATTGTCTAGAATCTGCTTGAGCGTGGAGTTCTTTTCTTCTTGAGTGAGTTTTCGATCGACACTGGTGTGCTTGGTAATGGCTGCTTTAACTGCGGATAAGAAAGCAATTTCTTTGTGATAAGCACCCGCCTCATCCATGGTGCTGCAGAGTGAATAGGCCTTGCTCATCGCTAATACGGTATCCAAGAAGCGTTTTTTGCCGTCATCTAAGCCAAGAATGTAGTTGGCGGCTGGCACCAGTAACTTGATCGCATCAGTAGCAAAGTTGCTGTAATCAAAGCCAGGGCTTTTGGGTGTCTTGGCAAACATGCCATGAATAATATCCAGCTTCTCCAGCAGAATCGCGTACGCCTCTTCGGTGCTATGGGTTGGCTCACCACGACCTTTAGCGTCAGCATAAGTTTTCAGCGCTTGCTTAAGCTCGTTAGCGATACCGATATAGTCCACCACCAAGCCACCTGGCTTGTTCTTAAACACGCGGTTCACCCGTGCAATGGCTTGCATCAGGTTGTGGCCTTTCATGGGCTTATCGACATACATGGTGTGGCACGCAGGCGCATCAAAACCCGTCAGCCACATATCGCGCACAATCACCAACTTGAGCGGATCATTAATATCCTTAAAACGTTTTTCAAGACGCTTCTTCGTTTGCTTATTATGAATATGCGGCTGCAGCAGCTTCTTATCAGCAGCAGAGCCGGTCATCACGACCTTGATCGCACCTTTCTCTGGATCATCGTCATGCCATTCAGGACGTAGAGCAACGATCTCGTTATACAGTTGCGCACAAATATCACGGCTCATCGCCACGATCATGGCTTTGCCTTCCATTAAAGCCGAGCGTGTTTCAAAGTGTTGAATCAAGTCAGCGGCAACTTGCTGCAAGCGCGGCCCTGAGCCCACCAGCTTCTCTAAGCGACTCCACTCACCCTTGGTTTTTTCACGCTGGCCAACATCCTCTTCGTCCTCGACAACGTCTTCAACCTGATCTGACAGCTCATCAATCAGATCACGGTTGATATCCAGTTTGGCCAGGCGCGACTCGTAATAGATGGGCACGGTCGCACCATCGTCGACCGCGTCCTGAATATCGTAGATGGAGACGTAATCACCAAATACTGCACGTGTGTCTTTATCTTCGTTGGCAATCGGTGTCCCAGTGAAGCCAATAAACGCAGCATTAGGCAGCGCATCACGCATGTGCTTGGCATAGCCAAACTTATAGTTGCCATCGGCTTTTAACGTGGCTTTCAGGCCGTATTGACTGCGGTGCGCTTCATCAGAGATCACCACGATATTATGTCGATCATTCAAGATTGGGTGAGCGTTCTCGCCCACCAACAAAGCAAACTTCTGCACAGTAGTAAAAATGATGCCGCCAGATTCACGCTCGGCGAGCATGACACGCAAAGCATCACGGTCGTCAGCCTGTGCTGGGTCTTGCTTAAGCAACTCCTTTGCTGCGCTAAAGGTTCCAAATAGCTGCCCATCCAGGTCGTTGCGGTCAGTTACCACCACCAGGGTTGGATTATTCATTTCTGGTTGCTGGAGTAACTTGCCTGCGTAACACACCATCGAAATACTTTTACCCGAACCCTGCGTATGCCAAACCACTCCGGCTTTTTTACTGCCCGGCACGACTTCGTCGGCGTAACGTGCGCGCTTCTCAGCTTGGAAGAACTGCCCTGGATCTTGCGACGCAATCACCGTCGCTTTAACCGCTTCACGCACCGCATGAAACTGGTGATAACCGGCAATTTTCTTAATCAGCTTGTCAGAGTCGTTCTCAAAGATGACAAAGTAACGCAGGTAATCAAGAAATAACTCTCGATCAAAAAAGCCACGCACCATGGTTTCCAACTGCCAGTCCAATAACGGCTTATCGTCCTCGTGCTTAATCGTACGCCAAGGCATAAAGCGCTCTTGGTTAGCGGTTAACGAGCCAACACGGGCATTGTAGCCATCACTCACTACAACCGCTTGGTTATAGGCAAACAGGTCTGGGACTTCATCTTTGTAAGTTTGGATCTGATTAAAGGCATCCCAAATATCAACGTTTTCAGCAGTAGGGCTTTTCAGCTCCAGCACCGCTAATGGCAAACCATTAATAAAGCAGATGATGTCAGGGCGGCGCAGTTGCTTGCTGCCCTCGATGGTGAACTGATTGATGGCACGAAAACGGTTGGCTTTAAGATCAGTAAAATCAATCAGGAACGCGTGATCATGGATGACTTCATCATCACGTTTGTACTCAACTGGAACGCCATCCAACAGCAGTCGATGAAAGCCACGGTTACTAATCACCGTATCTAAGCTCTCTGGCTTGCTAACGATAGCGACGGCTTGCTCGATAGCAGCATCAGGTAGATGCGGATTGATTCGGCGCACAGCCGCTTCCAGATCAGCTAGCAACACAACTTGGCGGTAGTTGTTACGTTCGGGCGTTGGGCCATCGGGCGCAATGTCAGCACCATGCACAATCTCCCAACCACCCTCGGCGAACCATTCCAAACATTGCTGTTCAAGCTGATCTTCAGTCATACAAAATCCTTTTGCCCGATGGGCTCCTTCGAACTAACATTCAGTTAAGTAAATCATAAAATGCAGCCCTATTCAGTAAGGTACTGCACCTATAGATTAAGCCCACACTTGCAGCGCAAGGTCAGCAAGCTTTTCACTGCGCTTTAGAATGGTACTTTCATTCCAATCAGCAATCACATCCTCTTGCTCAACTAAAGGCTGATGAAAATAACGATTCAAATTCAACTTGCTGTACTTGCACAGCTCCGGCCTTTTTCGATCCCAACCAGCATTAGATAATGACGGATTCAAACTGCCGGTTATCAGCGTCAAATTACCTAAGGTATGTAAGATGCTATGGCGCGCTTGGCTAAACTCTATTTTCTGTACAGGGTCAGCAGCAACATCCGCTGGTACAGGCCAGTAATCAGCCCACTCCTGCGGCAGTACATGCTCAATTGTTAAGCCATCTGGCAGTATCACCGCTTCACTCTTTCGGTCTGCGCATTGCATATCGAGTGCCTCTAACACCGCTCTTAATTTGTATTGCGCAAGGTGGCGATATAACGGGCGACTGATCAGAGCTTGCTTAAACTCGGCATCATCAGGAAAACGCGTGCTCTCGCCTTTACCATCTTTAAGGAACGTCTCAAGCTGTATGGCGCTGACTTCACCCACTTTATCGAGGTAACGAATAGTATCAATGAATAAGCGATTGTAGTTCTTCGTGGTCAAGCCACAGACCATTCGACGAAATAGAAAGGACTCCAGCACCACTAAAAACTTATCAAACTGATCTTTATGGTCAGGCAAGAGTGTAAGCGCCCTTAAATCAGCATCTTTTAACTCGAGCTATCCAGTTTCACACTAATACCTATCTTTTTGAAAGGGGGTATTGGTTATGACTTCACAAGATCGCCAGCAATTCTGGCAGCAACATATT
>JBLWZG010000014.1:0-75857 GCA_048266525.1 Pseudomonas sp. | reverse complement strand
GAGCTTACATTTTCTAAGATCCCCGACTCCTTTTCCAGCCGGTCAGATTTTTTCTACACCCTTAAATGCGAAGAGCCGGTTTAAAGGCTGGTTCGCTATATGGCGATTTTCATACCGTCTTAGTCTGTGATTTAAAACAGCCGTTTGGCGATCAAGTAAAAAGTAGATAGCACCTAGCACATTAAGCAAGTCTTCCAAAAGCGCTTTAATTGGCCTAGCATAGCCGCCTTAGCGCCCAAGCACAGAGTGCCAATGTGATATTTAGAGCACGGATATGCTTAATAGTACGACTCAACACCCCGAGACAAATTGGTACGTAGTACTGACCAAACCCAAGCAAGAACTGCGCGCGCAAGACAACCTTGAGCGCCAAGGCGGCGTAGTATTTGTGCCGATGTATGCCAGAGAACGCATCAGCCGCGGCAAACGCGCGGTGGCCCAAGAGCCGCTGTTCCCCGGTTACCTATTTTTACAGACCCATGCACAAAGCGAGCTGCTCAGTAAAGTACGCTCAACCTTTGGCGTGCGCCAATTACTCAGCTTTGCCGGCCAAGTGATGACCGTGGACAACCGCATCATCGAAGACCTACGCCAACGCAGCAACAGCGAAGCACCCACCCAGCAATTTAGCGCTGGGCAAGCCGTCACCCTAAACAGTGGCCCTTTTCAGCACTATCAAGCCATATTCAAAGAGCATGATGGATGTGAACGGGGTATCATCCTGCTCGGCCTTTTAGGCCAGCAAAACGAATTACTGATCGACCTGGCCAATCTGCAAGCAACATAAGCAGCGCCAGCACAATTTAAAACACGATGCGACTTAGGGGCGATACGCGAACAACCCTAGGGCGGTAGCGTGCCTGCAGCACAAACGTAGGGCGGGCATTTATGCCCGCATAACACCCCCGTCACATAATTGTACAGTTATTGTTGGCCGATCATCAGGCCGAAAAGGCTGTTGAAAACGCCCTGAAACGTACGCAACACATATTATTCCAACCCAATTTATATACATCGATCATAAATATAATGAAATATATTTGCTCTGCTACGATCAAAAAACTACCCGAACAGTCGCAAGACTGGTTAGCTTTTATGACTCGTGTTCTAAAGCTCAACGCTGAACAACAAGCTTGCATCGCGCAAACCACTATTTTCCAGGAAAAAGGCCATATCCAAGCCAGTTGCTTTTTTAGAACAGCTTTTGAGGCGTTATATCACCTGCGCACTGCCAATGTTCTGAGTATTGAGCTCAGCCCAAAACATCAGATAAAAGATATTTCAGTTCGTTTTACTCGCTATGAAAATACGGTTTTCTTATTCTTTTTAATCGAAACACCTGATGCTCCGGAAACAGAGCAGCAACTCAATCAACAGCAAGACGAGCTATTAAAGCTGCTCAATGACACCTACGCAGAACACATCAACTTTGATTTTCATGTCACCTCCAAAGTTGAACAGTTTAAAGAACTGCTGCGTTATCAGCCCATTACGCCTGTCTATGAACACGGCGAGACTGCCAGCGAAGGCCTACTCAGTAGCTACGTTAAAAAGCACAAAGGCGAAAATTACCAAAGATATTATAAGAACGCCTATTCCACAGCGGTTTCTCGCAAGTACACCGGTGATGGCAAGTCTAACTATGTGCGTGAACAGCGCTCAATTTTATGCTTAAACACGGCGCTGAAAGAGCTGAGTGATGGCCAAAATCCAGACACCCAACGCAGCCAGCTTTACAATATTATCCAAACAGAAACGGCATTCTTCTCACGTACGCGAGCATTAGAAGATAGCCTGGCGAGCACCTATAAGCAGATTGATTTTTTAAGCGAGCTGGTGGATATCATGCAAGGGCAATGGGTGAAAATGCGTTCCTTGTTTGCCATCTCGCCTAAGTTTTCTTTGGTCAATCGCAGCCACACTTCACACCTGTTCTTCAACTTGCTGGAAGTGAATGCACAAGTTACAGCTTTGCAAAGCAAAATAGCAACACGCCTAGATAAAGAATACGGCCCCATGCAAGAGCGCTACGAGCGCCTGCATTTCAATGCCAGTAACGGTTTAGAAGCAGAGCAAGAGTATTTTCAGCATATCCACTCCTTAGTGCTGAAAAGCTTTAATGCTTATGCCGAGCGTATGGAAGTGGTCAATCGCTCGATAGAGCGGTTAAATACCGGCATTACCCAGCTGCGTGAAGACTTCGACTCCAACACCAACGTCGTCGTACAAATGCTGATGTTTTTATTCTCAGTGGTGATGGTGTTTTGGGGCTTGGTGGTGTTTCTTGCTGATAAAGGCATGGGTGTTATTCCATACAAGTTCACCTTCCCCGTGCTCACTGGCGTAGGTGTGGCCGCGCTCGGCGTCATTTTTGCGGGCTATATGCTAGTGGCGCGTATCTATGCCAACCGCTCAGCCAAGGTTATGGAAGCAACAGTGCATAATGGTATTGAACGCTGCCTGATTAACTGCACACAGACTGAACAGATCGTCGAAGAGATGGTGCAGCGTTATATCGCAGGCACAGGCCCTAAGCGTAAGCTTGGTGCTTGGCACCGCTTTAAAATACGCAATAACCGCCCAGCGCAAAAGTCGATAGCCTACCTGTTTAAGATTACCCAGTGCTTAGAAGTGTTTGGTACCTTGTTACCGGCTGTGGCGTTAGAGCAGTATTCAACGGATAAAGGCAAAGAAGCGTTGAAGGGTATAAAAAGCAACTTAGAAAGTTAACCGTCTTACTAATCTAGTATCAGCTTTTCACTCAAAAAAAGAATTCAAATTGCCCCCTAACACTTAATCAACAATTTAAATGGAAACTTCAATTAGAAATATGTTTCAGCACTTAAATTTAAAAAACCCAGATCTAAACAAAGTTATAAAAAATATTGCTTGGTTATTTTTTGATAAAATACTAAGAATGGGGCTAGGGGTATTTGTTGTTATTTTACTTGCTAGATACTTAGGGCCTGAACAGTTTGGCTTGTTTAATTACACCACTGCATTAATTGCATTGTTTGGTGCTTTTTCAGCCTTAGGTTTAAATGCCATAGTAACGAGAGATCTTGTAGTAAGGACGGATAAGGAGAAAATACTAGCAACTGCATTTGGCCTTAGGTTAATTAGCTCTATTGCTGCCTATATAGCACTAGTAATAGCTGTATATTTTTTACGTTCAGATGAAGTCTTAGCTAAAAACTTAACGCTAGTTATGGGGCTAACCTTATTTTTCAGCACAAGCGAAATAATAAAGTTTTGGTTTGAGTCACAAGTTACTTCTAAGTACACAGTAATTATAGAAAACAGTGCTTTCTTAATTTTTGCAGCAGTAAAGATAGTTCTAATTTATCAAAAAGCCCCGTTGATTACATTTACTTACATTGTGTCTCTTGAGGCTTTAACTGTATTTATCGGACTTTTTTACATTTACTTTAAAAACAATAAAGTTTTTAAAGAGTGGAACTTTAGTTCTAAAGAAGCAAAATACTTGCTATCAGAAAGCTGGCCATTAATTATATCTAGTGCGGCATGGATTATTTACACGAAAATTGATCAAATAATGATTGGTCAAATGCTTAACGATACCCAAGTAGGCTTATATTCAGCAGCTTCAAGATTAAGTGAGGTTGCTAACTTCTTACCAACCATAATTGCATTTTCTATTATCCCAATAATTTTAAAATATAAAAAATCAAACTTAGTGCTATACAACAAACGATTTCAGCAACTCTATTACATAACTGTAAGCCTAATGATAGCCATTGCCTTAATAGTAACCTTCTCATCCAGCTTTATAATTCATATATTGTACGGAAATGACTACCTAGCTTCTGCCAAAGTACTATCCATTCACTTTTGGATAGTTGTATTTAGCTCATTAGCTATAGTAAGTGGGCGTTATTTAGTAAACGAAGGGTTACAAAAACTAACGATGTTCCGGCATCTATTAGGTGTAATGTTTAACATTCCTTTAAACTATATATTTATCCCTAAATATGGAATCGAAGGTGCTGCTATGGCCAGCTTAATAGCACTAGTAATTGCTAACTACGTTTTTGATCTTTTTGATATTAGAACAAGAACAGTTTTCATAAATAAAACAAAAGCATTATGCTTCGCTTGGGTTTACCTTCCAATTAAAAAAATATTCTAAGGACATCTTAAAAATGATGGTTTCTCGTGTTGAGGCACTAACATTAATCGAGCCGCACTTTGAACAAGATTTATTAAAAGAGTCTTATGAAATTAAAAACATACCGGCAATTAATCTTCTAACACACCTTCGCTTTGATTTAGCATTCAAACTACTTTATTTAGATATGTTAGAGAAGCATGTAAGTTTTTCAACTAAAGCTTATAAAGAACACATACGAGCCTTTAGCTTAGGTAAATATAATGAGCCTGGCAATCAAAGTAAAAATAGCATTGAAAGGTTTTATGAAGAATTTAAGAATATCTATGAGGATATAGCAAGTAACGGTTTTGATAGCAGTAAGACATTAATACCACTTTCTAAAAATGGCACCATCCTGAACGGTGCTCATAGAGTCGCAAGTGCAATAAAAACCGTTAAAAATGTCTCTTGTATTAACTTAGATATAGCGTGTCCTAACTATAACTATAAGTTCTTTTACAATCGTAGCGTACCTACAGAAATGTTAGATGCAGCAGCTGTGAAATTCGTTGAGTATGCAGATAATATTTACATTGCATGCTTGTGGCCAACAGCCCAAGGCTACGATAATGAAATTGAAGAAGTGATTCCTAATATTGTTTACAGAAAAGATATAGCCTTAAATTATAACGGCGCTCATAATTTTATTTCCCAAGTTTATATGGGAGAACCATGGCTAGGCAGTGTAAAAAACAACTTTCAGGGCGCTAAAGGTAAATTAGTTGAATGCTTTAAGCAGCAGGGGCCAGTTCGTATAGTGGCATTCCAAGCTGACAGTTTAGATACGGTTTTAAAAGTAAAGGAAGATATTCGTCAGCTCTTTAATGTAGGCAAGCACTCTATACACATCACTGACACTAAAGAAGAAGCCGTGAATACTGCAAGATTAGTATTTAACGATAACTCAATCCACTTTTTAAATTATGCAAAGCCAAACAGTTTTTTAGATTTTCATCAGAAAGTTTCTGAAGTGAAATCATTTCTACTATCTAACAAAATCACAGATGATAACTTCATCTTAGATGGTTCCATGGTACTTGCTGCTTATGGATTGCGGCCAGCTAAAGATGTAGATTACTTCGTTTTAGAGAACACCAGAATAGTTAAACCATTAGAAGGGTTTGACCCTCATGATAGTGAATTAAAGTTTCATAAAAAAGTTAAAAATGAATTAATTTACAACCCAGCTAATTATTTTCACTTCCAAAATATAAAATTCATTTCGCTTCAACAACTTTACTCGATGAAGATCAATAGAGCTGAAGAAAAGGACTTAAATGACTGCCGGCACATGCAAGCATTTATTGATAGCAACAAGATTCAAAAAAAAATCAATCAGATAAAACAAAGCATTTTTTATACAAATATAATGGTTAAAACAAAGACGATAGAAATTTTAAAGATAACTGGTTTATTTAAACCAACAAGAGTAATCTATCGACTTTTCAGGAGCATAAAATGAAGGAGTCACCGATAGTCTCAGTAGTCTTACCTGTATACAATGGTGAGAAGTTTTTATCAGAAGCTATTGAGAGTGTGCTCAATCAAACTTTTGGAGATTTTGAACTTGTTATAATAAATGATGGTTCAACTGATAGTAGTTTAAGTATAATTCAAAATTTCATGAGCGAAGATACAAGAATAAAACTCATCGATAGAGAGAACAAAGGACTAGTTACTAGTTTAAATGAAGGGATAGCTATTGCTAAAGGCCAATATATTGCCCGTATGGATGCAGATGATATTTGCTTACCCACTCGCCTATCTGAACAAGTAAGTTTCCTAGAAAAACACCCGACCGTTGCGGTGCTAGGTACACAAGCAACAATGATAGATGAAAATGGCCTTAAAATAGGTAGTGTCCGCACATTGAAGTATAACTATTTGATTAAAGGTTTCTGTTTTTTTAGTAGTCCATTTATTCATCCAAGCGTAATGCTAAACCGACATATACTAAGTAATCATTTATATTACTCCTCTGAGTATTTACATGCTGAAGATTATGAGTTGTGGTCAAGAATATCCTTGCTAAACGAAATGAAATTCGCTAATTTATCTCAACATCTTCTTAAATACAGGATTGTAAAGAATAGTATTAGTAGGAAAAATGCGATACAGCAACAAGTTTCTAGTCAAGAAGTTATAAGTAAATATTTAATTAAAGAAAACCATCAAGTAAATAATAACGATAGATTTAAACAGCTTTTAACTTTAATTTTTTTTCAAAAACAAAAGAAATACCTACCTTTTCAGATTGCTAATTGGTTTAGAGTTTTTTTTAAATAATATGGAAATAATATTTAAATGTTATATAAAACAATAATCTCAATAACGTTAATATCAATGTTATCTGGAATTAAAATTTTATCTTTCCCGCTAGATTATTTTTTAATATCTTCATTTATATTTATATTTATATTTTCCTTATCCATCCCAAGACCCCAAACTGGTTTCTTTTTATCTCTGTCTGTTTTTATATTACTTATTAACCTATCTGTTATTGTTTCTGACGACGTAAAGGAATCCTTGCTTTACAGTATAAGATTCATACCTTTTTTATTGCTTTATATGGCTGTGTCGGGTGTTAAAAAGGAAAAAGACTTAGAGTTTATTATGAGGGTTTTAATTTACTCTTATACTCTTATTTGTTTTCTCGCTATTTACCAGTTGTATGCTGGAACACACATTTACTATGGGCGTTTTTATACTCCTGGGCTAAGTGAAAAGGGTGATCCTAACTTTACTGCTTATAATTTAATTGTTTTATTTGTTTTTTCTATTCATTTAGCAAGCAAAGAAAAGAAAATGTATTTATTTTCTTTGTTTTTTTTAATACTTACCCTGGCAACATTTAGTAGGGGGGTTTTGCTATCACTTGCTTTAACTTTTATCATATTTAAAAAGAATAAAGTTTTTTTAATTGGAAAAAAACAAATATCTTATTTCTTTCTAATACTTATTTTTATTTCCCCTTTACTAGCTTTGATTATTTTACAAATAGATAGTAGCTATATAAATTCAACTTTTAGGCTAGATACTCTAAAAGACGGGTCCGGACGACTTGATATATATATAACAATACTTGAAAATTTTAAAACTGTTTTTTGGACTGGAATAGGTGCTGGGCAATATAAAACCGTATTTCCACATGTGTCTTCTAATGGTCACTTAGTTAACTTGGCTACTCATAATAGTTATTTAGAAGTATTCATTTCTGGTGGTGTTTTTATACTGTTGTCTTTTGTTTTTCTTTTATATTACTCTGTTTTTTATAAAATAAAACCCATAGATTTTTTAAAAAATAAAACTGCAAATACCTTTTTTATATTAGGGGTTTTTTCTATATTTAGTATGTTGTTTATAAATTTGGAAACTAGTAGAATGCTTTGGTTTGTGTTATTCGCTCTTGTTACAATAAAGAGTAAGATAATAACTAAAAATATGAGTCTGCGAAATGAATAAAAATAACAAAGAGTTAGCATTAATAAATATGAGCAATATCCATTCAGGTGGGGCGCTTCAAGTCGCTATTTCTTTAACAACAGAGGCACTTTATTTAGATGGATATAAAAATCATTGTTTTTTATTATCTTCAGAGATTGTTAGTAATATAGGTGTCGATTCTTTAAAAAAGAATGGCTTGAATTTTAAGGTGGTAAATAATTACGGTATTAATGCGTTTTTTTCAAAAACAAATAAAAAAGTAAAAAGATTTAAAGTGGTTTTTACACTCTATGGGCCTAACTATTTAAGAGTTAAATCTAAAAATGAAATTGTGGGGTTCGCTCAGCTTTGGATTTTAAGTTTTAACAACCCAATATCTAAAGGTATGTCTTTTTTAAAGCGTAATATCTTATGCCTCAAGTTTTATCTACAATGGTTTTTTTTCCTACGAGCAGATCACTTTATTGTAGAGCTTGAGCATGTTAAAAAAGGTTTAATTTCATCTAAAAAGGTTAGTCCTAATAAAGTAAGTGTTGTCTATAATACGGTTTCTTCTTTATATATTGACGAGTCTAAGTGGGAACCTATATCCATATCAAAGAATAAAGAACAAGTATCTCTTGGGGTTGTAACTAGAGATTACCCGCATAAAAACCTAAATATATTTCCTTTAGTTGCTGAGTCTCTGGCTAAAAACTACAATATAAAAGCCCATTTTTATACAACGCTTAATGACGCTGAGTGGGCTACTAAAGATGCTTTCTTTAAGAAGTATGTTTCAACGGTTGGCTCTCTATCTCCAGATCAATGCCCGTCTTTTTATGAACAGATAGATGCTGTGGTTTTTCCGAGCTTGCTTGAATGTTTTTCTGCTACGCCTCTAGAGGCCATGGTCATGAGTAAGCCTTTATTTGCATCTGATCGCGGTTTTGTGCGCGATGTCTGTGGCGATCATGCTGTGTATTTTGATCCGTTAGATGCTGATGATATTGCTCTTAATATTGCAAACTATTTTAAGGCAGATACAGAGCGTGCTGAGCAATTACAGCAAGCTAGAGATCATGCATTAGGGTTTTCTAGTGCCAAAGGTCGAGCTGAACAGTATTTAGAAATTATTCAACAACATTTGAAAGGTTGAAGAAATGGTATTTGATAACAAAACCCTCCTCATCACCGGCGGCACCGGCTCCTTCGGCAACGCCGTGCTCAAACGCTTTCTCGAGTCCGACATCGCTGAAATCCGTATTTTCAGCCGTGATGAGAAAAAGCAAGATGATATGCGCAAGCGCTTTTCCAGTCCTAAGCTGAAGTTTTACATCGGGGATGTGCGTGATTATCAGGCGGTATTAAATGCGACTCGTGGCGTCGATTACATTTTTCACGCGGCGGCATTAAAACAGGTGCCATCCTGTGAGTTTCACCCGATGGAAGCGGTGAAAACCAACGTGCTCGGCACTGAAAACGTGCTTGAGGCGGCGATCCAGAACGAAGTCAAGCGTGTGGTGTGCTTGAGTACTGATAAGGCCGTTTACCCCATTAATGCGATGGGTATTTCTAAAGCCATGATGGAAAAGGTGATGGTGGCCAAGTCGCGTAATGTTGATGAAACCAAAACGGTTATTTGCGGCACGCGCTACGGCAACGTGATGGCCTCACGCGGCTCGGTAATTCCGTTGTTTGTTGAGCAAATCCGTGCGGGTCGGGCGCTGACTATTACTGATCCTAATATGACGCGCTTTATGATGACCTTGGCTGATGCGGTTGATTTGGTGTTGTATGCCTTTGAGCATGGCAACAACGGCGATATGTTCGTACAAAAAGCACCCGCCGCAACGGTTGAAACCTTAGCCTGCGCGTTAACTGAGATTGTTGGTAAGCCCGAGCATCCGATTAACATTATCGGTACGCGTCATGGTGAAAAACTCTATGAAGCTTTATTAAGCCGTGAAGAAATGCTCTGTGCGCAAGATATGGGTGATTATTACCGTGTGCCGCCTGATTTGCGTGACCTGAATTATGCGAAATATGTCGATGAAGGACAAAAAGATTTGTCCAAGGTTGAAGACTACAACTCGCATAATACTGAACGCTTAGATGTGGCGGGCATGCAAAAGCTGTTAATGAAGCTGACCTTTATGCCGGCGATTGTGCGTGGCGACAATATTGCAGCTGAGGAGTAGGGCATGCGGGTTTTAATTACGGGTGCTAATGGTTTTGTCGGTAAAAACCTGCAACTGCATTTGGCTGAGCGTAGCGATGTTGAAGTGCTGTGTTTTACGCGTGAGCATACACAGGCTGATTTGTTACAGTTGGTTGCAGATGCTGATCTGGTGTTTCATTTGGCTGGTGTTAATCGCCCGCAAGACCCAGCCGAATTTCAACAAGGTAATGCAGACTTAACCCAAGCGCTATGCGATGCCTTAGCGCAGGCGGATAAAGCCATCCCTGTTGTTTATAGCTCCTCCATTCAAGCAACCGCAGATAACCCTTACGGCGCCAGTAAACGGGCTGCTGAAGAGGCGTTATTAGCCTTTGCTCAGCGCAGCGGTGCGCCCGTCTTTATTTACCGTTTAGCTAATGTGTTTGGTAAGTGGGCGCGCCCGAATTACAACTCAGCTGTTGCCACCTTCTGTCACAATATCTCGCAAGGTTTGCCGATTCAGATCAATGATCCCAATGCGCAGATTAACTTGGTGTATATCGACGACGTGGTGGCATCTTTTTTACAAGTGCTGGACGGCCAGCTCACACAAACTGGCTTTGTTGATATTGCTCCGCAGTATCAGATTAGCGTCGGTGGTTTGGCTGAGCAGCTGCAGGCCTTTAAAGACAGTCGTGACAACTTAATCACTGAGAATGTCGGCAATGGCCTGGTCCGTGCTTTGTACTCGACCTATGTCAGTTACTTAAAGCCTGAGCAGTTTAGCTACCAAGTGCCTAAGTACGGTGATGAGCGCGGCGTATTTGTGGAAATGCTAAAAACCAAGGATGCAGGGCAGTTTTCATTCTTCACTGCGCATCCAGGTATTACCCGCGGTGGTCATTACCATCACTCTAAAACAGAAAAGTTCTTAGTGATTAAGGGCAAAGCCTGTTTTCGCTTTCGTCATATGATGACAGGTGAGTTTTACGAGTTGCACACCAGCGGTGAGCAGCCTGAAATTGTCGAAACCGTTACCGGTTGGACTCACGACATTACTAACGTGGGTGACGATGAAATGGTGGTGATGTTGTGGGCGAATGAGATATTCGATCGTGAGAAGCCAGATACCTATGCAAAGCCGGTGGGGCGGGGTTGATCATGTCGCTGCGAGGCCGTAGGCCGTGGCAGTCTGTGGATTGCTTCGCTGCGCTCGCAAAGACAGAACACCGTCACAATGACGGGGTGAGTGCTTGCAACGACGGGGTAGGTGCTCGCAATGCCGGGTGGGTTCTGTAAAACCTTGTGTATCGCATAGTGTGTTGTAGAATCTATGCATAACGGTTTATGGCGGAGGACAAAAAATGAAGAGTAAACACTTTTGGGCAGGGTTCCTTAGCGCGTTTGATCCCTTCAAGCCAGCACCTAAGCGTGAATCTGCGAGTAAAGCATCGAGGCAATTCGATATTGAGGGTGAGTTTCGGGTCGTGCCTGAGGCTGAAGCGCTGATGCATAATGCTTTTGTAAAGGCGCTATCTGATGTCAAACAAGCCTCCTAAGCAATCAAGCAAGCCTAAAACGGGCGATGCAGTACGCCAGCATCGTGTGGAGCAATTCTCAGGCCCCGTACCGCACCCCGACTTACTTAAAAAATATGATGAGCTGATGCCAGGCTTGGCCGATAGGCTGGTAAAGATGGCTGAGAAATCCATGGATGCTGAGATTGTGTTGCAAGAAAAAGCTCTTTCTGTGCGTGAGAGTGAAATACGTTCTCGTGAACGCCAAGAGAAGCAGGAGCATACAGATTACCGTCTCGGTGTCTTAGTCGCGGTATTGGTGGTCATTCTGTTTTTATCTGTCGCTGTATTTTCCATTTATATCGGTGCCTATGCTGTAGCGGGTGCTGTTATTGCAGCTCTGGCTGGCATCATCTGGTCTGTTCGCCGTTCCCCTCATTGATTATTAATAAGGTATAGCTCTCATTATTGAGTGTTGTGCCTATTATTGGCTGAAATATTTATGACTATTCAAAAACTTAAAGTTGTAACTGTTGTTGGTACGCGTCCTGAGATTATTCGATTGTCTCGCGTGATGGCTAAGCTGGATGAGCATTGTGAGCATATTTTGGTGCACACCGGGCAGAATTACGATTACGAATTAAATGAGATTTTCTTCCAAGATTTAGGTATTCGCAAACCTGACCATTTCTTAAATGCAGCAGGGCAGAGCGGTGCTGAAACCATTGGTAATGTGATTATTGCTGTGGATAAGGTTTTAGCTGAAGTGCAGCCAGAAGCCTTATTAGTCTTAGGTGACACCAACAGCTGTATGGCGGTGATTCCAGCTAAGCGTCGCAAGATCCCAACCTTCCACATGGAAGCCGGTAATCGCTGCTTTGATATGCGTGTGCCGGAAGAAATCAACCGCCGTATTGTTGACCACACCGCTGATATCAACCTGACGTACAGCACCATTGCCCGTGATTATTTATTACGTGAAGGTCTGTCACCCGACATGGTGATTAAAACCGGTAGCCCAATGTTTGAAGTGCTCAATTATTACCGTGAAGGCATTGAGCAGTCTGATGTGCTGCAGCGTTTAGGGCTGGAAGAGGGTAAGTTCTTTATCGTTAGCGCACACCGTGAAGAAAATATCGACTCAGATAAAAACTTCTTAAAGCTGGTGGATGTACTTAATAGCGTGGCTGCACATTATGACTATCCTGTGATTGTCTCCACTCACCCGCGTACACAAAAACGTGTTGATGCAATGGGTGTTAAGTTTCATGCCAATGTACGTTTGCTCAAGCCAATGGGCTTTAAAGACTACAACAAGCTGCAGTTAGCCTCTAAAGCGGCTTTATCGGATAGTGGCACCATTAATGAAGAATCATCGATTCTTAACTTCCCAGCGCTGAACCTGCGTGAGGCACATGAGCGTCCTGAGGGTATGGAAGAAGCATCGGTCATGATGGTGGGTCTTGAAGCCGATCGCGTGATGCAGGCCTTGCAAGTGCTTGAAAGCCAGCTCAGCGGCAGCGAGCGCACGTTGCGTTTAGTGGCCGATTACAGCATGCCGAATGTGTCCGATAAAGTTGTGCGGATTGTGCATAGCTATCGTGATTATGTGATGCGCACGGTTTGGAAGCAGTATTAATTTAAGGTTGATGCGTTAATGGAAAAATTTGCCATAGTGAGCCGCAGCTTTTGGCCGCAAAATCCTGCAATTGGTGAGGCTTTGCTCTTGCTAGCGGAGTCATTGAGTGAGAATGCGCAAGCGGTTGTGATCACACAAGTGGCTAAAGACTTTCCAGAAAAACTACAGCAAGCGCAGCGGGGCCAAGGCGTTAAGTTTTCTACTTTACCTAGCCTAACTAACTCTTCTAGCCATATGCTGCTGCGTATTGTTGAGCTGTTGCTCTTTACGGTGTTTGTTTTTTGCAGTCTGTGCTGGCATCGTCCCGATAAGGTGTATGTGGCTACCAATCCACCTATTTTTACGCCTTTGGCTGTGCGCTTGTATTGTGGGTTGTTTGGTAAAAAGTTTGTGTATCACTTGCAGGATATTCATCCTGAAGCAACACAAGTTGTGACTGGTAAAACCAATTGGGTGGAGCGTTTACTACGCAAGATTGATGTCAAAACAACGCGTAAAGCAGCAACAGTTATCACGCTAACTGAGCAGATGAAGTCTTATATTATGCAGCGCACATGCCAGGAATTACCTATCGTATTACTGGATAACCCTTCTGTTCAGGGTGCTGAGCAAGAGACTGATGTTGCAGTCGAGCGTAAAAAAGGTTTTGTCTACTGCGGTAATGCTGGGCGCCTGCAGCGTATCCCATTATTGCTTGCTGCGATTGAGCGCTACTTAAATGAAGATGGTCAGCTCCCTTTTGTGTTTGCAGGTGGTGGTATTTATCGTGGCGCTATTGAGAAACTGGCCAGTCAATTTGAGCAAGTCAGTTATTTAGGTGTTCTTCCTGGCGATCAGGCTGCTGAATTATTGCGCAAGTATAGTTTTGGCTTGATGCCGATTGATGATGAAGTGACTAATTATGCCTTCCCGAGCAAATCATCTTCCTATGTGTTTTCTGGATGCCAGGTGATTGCTATTTGTGGTGGTAATACAAGTGTTGCTAGGTGGGTCGTGGATAATACGCTTGGGTTTGTTGCAGCACCTGATGTTGATGCGGTAGTGAGCTTGTTTCACAAGCTTGAAAGAGAAGTTATTCCAGCCTTAAACGTAGATGCAGAGTTATTTGAGAAGTTAACACCTCAGGCGCATGCGACCAGTCTTGAGCAAATATTAAAACTGTAGCTGGGTTGTTTAACAGCGGTATTGCCCACGGGTATGAGTAACCTGTTTAGCTAAAAGTATTGTTGATAGGATTGAGAAATTGGTAACGACATGGCTTGATGCCTTTTATTCTGTTAAACCCGATTCTACTTTTTCCGCTCAGTTAGTCAGCTTCGGCACCTCTGGCCATCGCGGCTCTTCTTTAACCGCTAGCTTTAATGAGCTGCACATTCTCGCCATTGCTCAAGCTGTGGTGGATTACCGTCTGCAGGCGGGGATTACTGGGCCGTTGTTTATCGGTTTAGACACTCATGCTTTATCACGCCCCGCTTGGGAGGTGGCATTGCAGGTGTTGCTGGCCAATCAGGTGGCGGTGCGTGTGGCGCAGGATGAGGGCGTGACGGCGACGCCTTTGGTCAGTCGGGCGATTTTAAGCTATAACGCGCAGCGCTCGGCGGATTTGGCCGATGGTTTGATTATTACCCCATCGCATAATCCACCGGAAGATGGCGGTATTAAATACAACACGCCCGATGGTGGTCCAGCAGACAGTGATGTGACGAGCTGGATTGAAGCGCGGGCGAATCAGTATTTGCGTGATGCTTGTGCTGCGGTGCAGCGTGTGGCGTTATCGGATGCTTTGGCGCAGGTTGCGCAGTACGATTATGTGGCGCGTTATATTGCCGAGCTGGATCAGGTGGTGGATTTAGCCGCGATTCGCCAGTCTGGTTTAAAGCTGGGTATTGACCCCATGGGCGGCACGGCCTTGGCGGTTTGGCAGGCATTGGCGGCGGATGCTGGCTTGAATATCACTGTGGTCAATAGCAGCCAAGACCCTGAGTTTGCCTTTATGCCGCCGGATCACGATGGCCGCATTCGTATGGATTGCTCAAGCCCAGCGGCCATGGCGAATTTACTGAAGATTCGTGAGCAGTTTGCTTTGTCGTTTGCCAATGACCCCGATGCGGATCGGCATGGCATTGTTGATGCCGCGGGTTTGATGAATCCCAATCACTTTTTGTGCGTGTGTGTGGATTACCTGTTAACCCATCGGCCGCTGTGGTCTTCTACGCTAAAGATTGGCAAAACCTTGGTCACTTCATCCTTGATGGATCGCATTGTCGCGGCCCATGGCCGTGAGCTGTATGAAGTGCCGGTGGGGTTTAAGTGGTTTGTTGAGGGTTTGCATCAGCGTGAATTAGCTTTTGCCGGCGAAGAAAGTGCAGGAGCAACTGTATTAACCTTTGCCGGTGACACTTGGACCACGGATAAAGACGGTATTGTTTTATGTTTGTTGGCGGCGGAAATCACTGCAGTGACCGGTTTAAGCCCATCACAGTATTATGCCAAGCTCACGGCGCAACACGGTACGCCTTATTACCGTCGCATTGATGCCGCTGCCACGCCTGAGCAGAAAGCTGCGTTTAAGAGTTTGACTGTTGCGCATATTCGCGCCACTGAATTGGCGGGAGAGGCGATTACCGCGGTGCTACTCAATGCCCCAGGCAATGGCGCGGCAATTGGTGGGATTAAGGTCTGTACCGAGAACGGCTGGTTTGCCGCGCGGCCCAGTGGTACTGAGGCGTTGTATAAGATTTATGCTGAGAGCTTTATCAGCGAAGCGCATTTGCAGTTGTTGATTGATGAGGCGCAGGGGTTGTTGGCTGAGGTTTTGTGAGGACGGGCTTTTCGTCTCTGCGAGGCTGTAAGCGGTGGCAGTCTATGGGTTGGCACGGCGTTGTTTGCAAGGTGGATTGCTTCACTTCGTTCGCAAAGACAGCGCGGGTCATTGCGAGGAGCGTAGCGACGTGGCAGTTCATAGGGATAGGCTTAGTGATAGAGCGCAGTGTTTGTTGGTTTGTTGTAATTATGCATGAATAGTCGGATAATTTGCGTTTATCCACTCAAGAGTATGACTTTATGCTTGAGTTTCGTTTATCTTCCTTTGGTGCTGTGCCGTTTTCGCATGGTGCGCTATTGCCTTTGTTGTCTGATTACGCACGTCCGAATGATAAAATTTCGGAATGGTTAGCCTCAGGCACCCTTATTTCTTTGAAGCGCGGCTTGTATGTTGTGGGTGCGCCTTGGCGTCAAGAAGCCTTGTGCTTGCCTTTGATTGCCAATCGATTGTATGGACCTTCTTGTGTCTCTTTGGAGTATGCACTGTCATGGCATGGATTGATTCCTGAACGAGTCATTGAGGTCACGTCTGTCTGCACAGGGCGTGGGCGGGAGTTGGAAAATTCCTTGGGACGTTTTTCTTACTCTAAGATTCCGCAGCAGCTTTTTCCGCTTGGTTTAACGATTGAGAGCGTTGGCAATCAATGTTTTTGGCTAGCGAGTCCAACCAAGGCGGTGTGTGATACGGTTTTGCTAACTCGCCACTTAAAGGCTTTAGGCAAGGCTTCTATGGAGGCTTTTTTGTTTGAAGACCTACGCATGGATGAAGAACTTTTAGCTGATTTTGACGCGACCGTGCTAGAGGGTTATGCGAACTCTGGTTATAAAACACGCCAGTTTAAAGCTTTGCGTCAGGTACTAGAGGGGTTGCTATGAGCGTTGTTGAGCAGATGCTGAAAAAATATCATTTGGTTGATGGTGATGATATCAACGACGCTTTGCGTGAAGTAATGCAAGAGATTGCGTTAGCAGGTTTAGTGCGAGCAGGTTTTTTTGATAAGGCGGCTTTTTATGGCGGTACCTGTTTGCGAATCTTTTACGACCTGCCTCGATTTTCAGAAGACTTGGATTTTTCCTTACTGCAACCACAAGCAGACTTTTCTTTTGAGCCCTACTTTGATGCCTTGATTGCTGAGTTTAATGCATTAGGGTTTGAGGTAGAGATTTCGGCGCGTGAAAAATCGATTGAAACGGCGGTGGTATCTGCATTTTTAAAGAAAAATACCAGTATTTATGACGTGAGCGTACGTGGCCAGAAAGCGTTGAAAATTAAGTTCGAGGTCGATACTGAGCCACCGCTGGGTTTTAAAACCGAAGAAAAGCTGTTGTTGAATCCTTATTCTGTGTATGTGAAGTGTTTTTCTTTACCTGACTTATATGCCGGTAAGATGCATGCTCTGTTGTTTAGACGGTGGAAAAATCGAGTTAAGGGGCGAGACTGGTTCGATTTTGAATGGTATGTGCGGCAGGGTGCTGAGTTAAATTTAACGCATTTAGAAATGCGAGCTAGGCAAAGTGGGGATTTGGGTGATGAGCTTTTAACTCCAGATTTGTTTCGCGCATGGTTAATGCAGCGCATTGAGCAACTGGATGTTGAGTCGGCCAAGAATGATGTGCGACGCTTTATTGCAAATGCACAGGTTTTAGATATTTGGTCGCATGATTATTTTATGCAGTTGGCGGGGCGTATTAGGTTTACAAATACTGGGGAGCGTAATGCTTAGTTGTGGGCTGTGAGGCCGGATTCGTCTCGGCGAGGAGCGTAGCGGCAGTTTATTGATACGCGTCTCTGCGAGGCCGTAGGCCGTGGCAGTCCATGGTTCTAGCACTGAGGCTGGCAGTTAATTAATCGGGCTGTGCGCGTTTAATGACGCCCACCTGCATGCCAAACAAGTTAAAAATACTGTTTAAAGTCTGCAAGGTTGGATTGCCTTCATTGTGTTCAATCTGGCGCAAGGCCCGCAAAGATATTTTGCACATGCGTGCAAATGGCGCTTGGCCTAAGCCGGTGACGTCTTTGCGTAATCTGTAGACCGCCTCACCGATGCTGATTTTACCCTTTGCCAGTTGTTCGCCTAGTTCATCTAAGTAACGCTGTCGCTCAAAAACATCCATTAACATAGCCCCCACAGAGTAAATTGCTGTTGTAAGTGACGCAATGGAATTCTAGGATGTCGCCAAGTTCGTTCAGGCAGGCCTAAATCGAGCAGTAAATCGGGCAGCGCCAAGAGCTGCTGTGCAGTATCTCGCAACTGCTGGTACAGCCACTCCGGCGTAAGATCGGCCAGTTCGCCGACCAGCTGACAGACTGCCAGCCAATCAACCTGCCCACCGCGCTCAAGAGTCTGCGGCCATTTAGTGGTGCGAGTAATGCCCTCGTCATCCATCACCATGGGTGCTAAATCGTAAATGGGTGCTAAAACGATAGACTGTTCACCGCGAATAATGGATGTATTGCGGCCATGATTATCACTATTGCCGAGCACTTGATTAAGTAAATCACGGCGTAAGTACTCCAGCACTAACTCAGCAATAGTTGATTCTTGCTGCTGCATTCGCCAAAGGCGTATCAAGCGTTTAAGCACTTCTACATGCTGTAAATAACTACCCGGTTCTGTGACCTCTAGTAAGGAGTAAATTGATTCAACGGCAAACCTTTGCACCTGCTGATTCTCGACCCGTCGATCAAAGCGTCGCATCCATAAGCTCGGCTTGTTCATTTCTTCGAGGGCTAATCCTGATTGTTCAACCGTGGAAAACCCAAGCTGATGAACGGCGCGGTAGTAGCAATATTCGCTGCGAAGAATGTCTTGATCTGTAGCGTTTGCTGTATGGCGTGGAAACTTAATAAACCAATGCGTTACTGCATGCTCGTCGGCCAAGCTGGCGTCCGCATACAGCAAGCCATCCGCAGCTTCAGTCAAGAGTAGTTTAGGTGCTTCACCGCCTGCTCCGGTTGCGCCGCCAATGGCTGCACCTTGTTCATAAGCGTATTCTAAAAAGTGGTTATCCCTGCGCACTACACTGTCGCGTGAAAAGCCTAATGCAGGAGCAGTGGCTATTAATTCGGCTGCTTCTTTAATGCGTAAATGGCCAATGGGCGCTGGTGTGCATTGTGCAAGTAAAAAAACATCCATGGCCAAATCCGCTGGGCGCTGCTGCCCGTAGCGCTGCTCTAAGAAACGGCGTGCCGCACCTGCTGGAATGATGTCTTGTAAGGCAGCCCAAACCGGCGCATTAGTATAAGCAGCCCAGCCGAGTGGTAAGTTAGCGCTCAACGACCACGCTAGGGCCGTGTGTTCTTTTTCGAGGCAATCCACCAAGTAATTGGATATATAACCTAAAGTGCAACCTGCGCGTAATCCTTGCTGTGGGTTGGCAACGCTCAGTAGTGCAGCATCATGCCATTGACCTTCGACATAGATCTGTAGAGTTAATGCATTCATGGGGGTACCACTAGGCAATATAATGCTGAAAATCTTATCATACAGACTGTAAATGGCAATATAATGCCTAAAAACCAGACGGGTAAGGATATATTGGCATTATAATGCCTTTTTTGTCACTGGAAGGCTGGCCTCGCGTGGTTTGATAGGTGGATTGCTTCGCTACGCTCGCAATGACGGGGTGGCGTTCGCAAAGACGGGAAGGGTTCGCAAAGACGGGAAGGGTTCGCAAAGACGCGCCACCGTCTCTGCGAGGAGCGTAGCGACGCGGCAGTCCATTAAAACACGTCTCTGCGAGGAGCGTAGCGACGTGGCAGTCCATGGTTGAGCACCGTGTGGTTTGCGAGGTGGATTGCTTCGCTGCGCTCGCAAAGACGAGATAAGAGTTCGCAAAGACGGGGTGGCGTTTGCAAAGACGGGGTGGTGCTCGCAATGACGGGGCACTTTTCTGCGAGTTTTACAATACTGTCTCTGCGAGGAGCGCAGCGACGTGGCAGTCCATGGTTGAGCACCGTGCAGTCTATAGGCGGTTTAGTTACACTCGTCATGACAGTACTCAAGGATAGGAGTTGTGCGATATGAAATCCGGCTATGTTTACATCATGACGAATAAAAAGAACGGAACTCTTTATGTTGGTGTAACCAGTGATTTGATTAGGCGCGTGTACGAGCATAAAAACGGGTTATGTGACGGTTTTACCAAAAAGCACGGTCTGAAAATATTGGTTTATTATGAGGATTGTGAAGAAATAATCAGCGCGATTGCTAGAGAAAAGCAACTGAAAGCTGGGAGTAGAAAAAGAAAGATTGATCTAATCGAATCCATCAATATTAATTGGCTTGATTTGTATCCAGGTTTGCTGGGTTAGAGCCTTGGATTGCTTCACTGCGTTCGCAAAGACGGGTGAGGGTTCGCAAAGACGCGTTACTGTCTCTGCGAGGCCGAAGGCCGTGGCAGTCTATGCAGTGCTGTCTCTGCGAGGAGCGTAGCGACGTGGCAGTCCATGGTTTGAGCACCGCGTTGTCTGTGAGGTGGATTGCTTCGCTGCGCTCGCAATGACGGGGTGGGGTTCGCAATGATGGGGTGGGGTTCGCAATGACGGGGTGGGGTTCGCAATGATGGGGTGGAGTTCGCAAAGACGCGTTACTGTCTCTGCGAGGCCGAAGGCCGTGGCAGTCTATGCAGTGCTGTCTCTGCGAGGAGCGTAGCGACGTGGCAGTCCATGGTTTGAGCACCGCGTTGTCTGTGAGGTGGATTGCTTCGCTGCGCTCGCAATGACGGGGTGGGGTTCGCAATGATGGGGTGGGGTTCGCAATGACGGGGTGGGGTTCGCAATGATGGGGTGGAGTTCGCAAAGACGCGTTACTGTCTCTGCGAGGCCGAAGGCCGTGGCAGTCTATGCAGTGCTGTCTCTGCGAGGAGCGTAGCGACGTGGCAGTCCATGGTTGAGCGCCGCGTTGTTTGCGAGGTGGATTGCTTCGCTGCGCTCGCAAAGACGGGGTGGTGCTCGCAAAGACGGGGTGGTGCTCGCAATGACGGGTGAGGGTTCGCAAATACGAGGGAATGGACGCAAAGGTCGTGAGGCGTCTTGCCTGTGTGCGGCTCGCAGCGCTATGCTGTGGTTGTCACTGGAGGAAAAATATGAAATACACCAAAACTCAACTGTTGGCGTTCAAGGTTCGTCAGGCTGTTGGCTCTATGGCCATTGAGGGGATACAGGTGTCGAAGCAATCAGAAGCAACAATGCTGGAAGTGGCTGCTGGTCGTGTGTCAGGGAAATCCGTAAGAGAGCAACTGGTAGCAAAGTACAAGCAAGCTTCTTCGGCCTCTTGATGTGATGCAAGGCTATGAGAACTATGATCTTCAGGAAGAAGATCCTTATCTGCTTAATGGTTCTACATGTCTGATAAATCGTTTGGGCATTACGGATACCCAAGCGCTGAATGAGGCTGAAGCCGCTATCAGCGAAGTGGCTTTTGCGGAGTTGATAGCGAACCCGATAGAGCCGACCTTCAATCTTGAACACCTGTGCCGCATTCACCACTATCTTTTCAGGGATATCTACGAGTGGGCTGGTCAGCTACGACAAACTGAAATCTCTAAAGGTGGTCAGCTTTTTTTGCCTTACCGAAATATCGAGGATGTGGCTGCTGAGGTATTTTATCAGCTGCAGAAAGATAGCTTCCTTCGTGAGTTGGATAAAACAGAATTTGCATATAAAGCCGCATATTACTTGGGGCGGGTGAATATGATTCATCCTTTTCGAGAGGGTAACGGCCGTGTGCAGAGGATATTTTTGGACCAGTTGGCAGAGCTTTCTGGTTATGCTTTCCAGTGGAGCGGGGTGTCTGGAGAACGGATGGCCACGGCATGTCGGGAAGCGCGTCAAAAGAAGCCGGCTTACACGAAGTTAGAGCGGCTTCTGACGACAAGTATTATCCGGTTGTAGCCGTAGCGTCGGTGTCCCGTCTCTGTGAGTCTTACAGTACCGTCTCTGCGAGGAGCGAAGCGACGCGGCAGTCTATTAAAACTCGTCTCTGCGAGGCCTTTAGGCCGTGGCAGTCTATTAGATTGTTGTGAATATGCTGAGTGTGCTACTCAGTCGATGCATTACATGAGAGTGTTTAAGTCGCGTTGCAATATTGGATAGAAGGGTCATGTAACGGCCGCAAGGAAGTGTATTAATGGTAAGATGCGTCAGCATTTAATTGAGAGTTCTTCTCTAGAGCTGCAACAATGGATTGCTTGAGGTTCACTTAAAAGTTAATATGACCATTCACTTGCTGGAGATCACCGAAACCACTATAGGGAAGCCGTTTCCTGACATAGTACCTCGTCTCGACCGCTGGAAACTGATGGCACGGTGTGCTTCTCAAGATCCCAATACATGCTATTTTTTACAGCAAATTGCCGATTTAGGTAAAAGCAATCGAGTTGACGGTAAAGCTGCGTTGTCGGCTTTAGCTAAATTGCTTCAGGTTGCTCAAACTGGCCAGCCGTTAGAGAGTTTTTACGATAAGAAGCAAAGTCATCAGCTGCATGAGTTTGACTATAAAGGTATTACACATGTTGTTTGGCGATTGCGTAAAGGCGATATACGGCTCGTTTTTTATTATGCTGAAGGTAAGGTTGTTTTTCTTGCTGATGCATTGGCGAAGCGCCAGGATAAGTTGTCTGTAGGTGAAAAAATAAAGCTTGAAAACGAAATAAAAACCTATATTGATGCTGAACTAGCAAATGAGATTTGTGTGATTCAGCCGGAGGTTGGACATGTTAAGTAATCAATTGGCCGAATTGTGGCAAGAATCCCTAGAAGATCAGGATTTTCGCTTTGAACTAAAAGCACAAGAGGTCGCTGTTAGTTTGGCAAGTGCTGTTGTAGATAGTGGAATAACTCAAAAAGCGCTTGCTGATAAGTTAGGCTGGAAAACGAGTCGTGTAAGTAAGGTGTTGCATGGAGGCTCTAATCTGACACTGAAAACTTTGTTTGATGTTTGTGAAGCATTAAATATTGAGTTTGATATTGCTTTTGATCGAGTTGGAGCGCGTCAAAAAGAAGTTGCCGTTACTAAGCTAAAACACCTTGAAGTTGAGGCAATGCTGCAGACTGCCCAAGACCTAAATAGAGCCAGTTGGAAACAGCTCAGTCAGCCAGCGGTTAGATGGCAAACATACAGTTCGTCTGATGAGTTGCAAGGAATACAAGCATGAAGCTCTCAGCGTTACAGTTGAAGCATTACCACTATAGTCATTTGCAACTTGAGTCTGTTGACAGTGAGCAGTTGGTAGGAAAAGAGCCGTCATCGCCTTACTGGGTTCCGTCTGCTGATAAAATTCAAACAACGATCACTGTGGGGGAGCCAGAAACTCAAGCAGTAGCGTCTCAATATGCTTTTGTTATGAGTCTACAGTTGAGTTACCAAGAAAAGGACTTCCCTTATAAGTTCGTTGTTGCCCTGGATGGCGTTTTTGTTTGTAACGAGAAGGAAGAGCTAATAGATAGTTTCCAGCATGAGCTTGTAGTTAATGCAACCTCAATATTGTACTCCACGGTGCGCGAGCAACTTTTAACATTATCGTCTCGACAGAAATTTGGGCCTTTGATGCTGCCCAGTCTTGATTTTAGAAGTCTGCAGAGAGCTGATTCGGATAAAGAATCTTAAAAAGGTTAGGTAGTTTGAAACGTCTTTTCGATATTGTTGCTTCTCTTTTTGGCCTGATTTTACTCAGCCCCGTCATTGCCATCGTTGCATGGCAAATCAGTCGCAAGCTGGGTTCGCCAGTGCTGTTTCGTCAGGTGCGTCCAGGTAAAGACGGCAAGCCGTTTGAAATGGTTAAGTTTCGTAGCATGCGTGATGCGCTGGATGCCGAGGGTAATCCCTTGCCTGATTCTGAGCGAATGACGCCCTTTGGGAGCTTTTTACGTTCGAGCAGTTTGGATGAGTTGCCAGGTTTGTGGAATGTGCTTAAAGGCGAGATGAGTTTAGTTGGTCCGCGTCCATTGTTGATGGAATACCTGCCTTTGTACTCAATTGAGCAGTATCGCCGCCATGAGGTTCGCCCTGGTGTAACCGGTTGGGCGCAGGTTAATGGCCGTAACGCCATCAGCTGGGAAGATAAGTTTAAGCTCGATGTGTGGTATGTGGATAACCGCTCGTTTTGGTTGGATTTGAAGATTGTATTTTTGACAGTTAAGAAAGTCGTGGTGCGTGATGGTATTAGTGCTGAGGGTGAGGCGACGATGAGTAAGTTTACAGGTAGTCAAAGTTGAAGCGTTTAGCCATCTTAGGTGCAAGCGGACACGGTAAAGTTGTTGCTGATACTGCTGAGCTGTTGGGTTATGAGTGTGTGTTTTTTGATGATGCTTGGCCTGAGTGTGCAAGTAACTCAGTGTGGCCCGTAGTGGGTACAACAGCTGATTTATTAGCCAGCCTCGACCAGTTTGCCGGTGTGGCGATTGCTATTGGTAACAATGTGATTCGTTATGAAAAACTGCAGCAGTTACGTGAGCACGGTGCTGTTTTGCCTGCCATTATTCATCCGCAAGCGGTAATCAGCCGCTATGCTCATATTGGTGAAGGCAGTGTGATTTGTGCAGGTGTGGTGGTGAATGCTGATACCCAAATTGGCGCTGCGGCCATTTTAAATACTGGCTGCAGTGTTGATCATGATTGTGTGTTAGCTCAAGCCGTACATGTCAGCCCCGGTGCGCGATTAGCGGGTGGCGTGCAGGTTGGGCAGTGCAGCTGGATTGGTATGGGTGCTGTGGTTCGACAATTATTAACGGTGGGCGCGTACTCTGTTGTCGGTGCGGGTGCTGCGGTTGTTAAGAATGTAGCTGAGCATACGGCTGTGATTGGTGTGCCAGCGCAATAGCTAGGTATAGGTTGTTAATTTGCTTATTGAGTGCTTGCTTAGATTGTTGACGTATTTTGTGCTGCTATTTATGTATTAGGAGAAAGAATGAGTCGCCCCGTTCAGCCTAAGCTTTTTCACATTGTGCATATTGATCGGCTGGCATCAATTATTGCTTGCAATGGTTTATTATCCGATTCGCAAATTGTTGCCCATGCAATTGCTGGTACTACAATTGGGATGAGCAGTATTAAGCAGCGTCGTTTGCAAGAATTGACGCTCAATAGCTATCCAGATTTATACGTAGGGCAGTGTGTGCCATTTTATTTTTGCCCGCGCTCGATCATGCTCTATCTGATTCATCAGGCAAACCACCCTGAGCTCGACTATCGCTCAGGGCAGGAACCTATTGTTCATTTACAGGTTGATCTTTTAGCTTGTGTTCGGTGGGCAACTGAACAGCGTAAGCGTTGGGCTTTTACCTTATCAAATGCAGGTTCTTATTATTTTGAAGATCGGTGTGATCTAGTGCAGCTAAGTGACTTGGATTGGTCAGCAATTAATGCGAGAAACTGGCAAGCATGTAAAGAAAGCAAGCAGGCTGAGTTTCTGGTTGAACAGGCTTTTCCTTGGCATCTTATTGAAACTATAGGTGTTAAGTCGCAAGATACCTATAGGCAAGTGATAAATGCCATAGCAGTAGCTGCACATCGTCCACCTGTCATAATTAAGCCAGAATGGTATTACTAAGGAGGCCGTTAAAATGATCAAATTTACTCATGGTGATATTTTGCGCGCTGACGTAGAGGCGATTGTTAATACCGTAAACTGCGTTGGTGTTATGGGGCGTGGCATTGCTTTACAATTTAAAAAAGCATGGCCTGAGAATTTTAAAGCTTATGCACTTGCTTGTAAAAATGAGGAGGTTAAGCCCGGTCAAATGTTTATTTTTGAGACGGGTCAATTAGCCAATCCACGTTTTATCATCAACTTTCCAACTAAACGTCATTGGCGTGCTGCAAGTCGGATGGAAGATATTGAGTCAGGTTTACGCGCGCTGGTTGTTGATATTAAAAAATACAATATCAAGTCGATTGCTATTCCACCTCTAGGCGCGGGGCTGGGTGGCTTAGACTGGTTGCAAGTGCGTCAAAAAATTGAGCAGGTAATGGGTGAGCTACCAGCAGAAGTGCAGGTATATATTTATGAACCCCAAGGTGCCACTGAGAGAAAAACAATGGCACGCCAGCAGAAAACGCCTCAGATGACTGCGGGCCGCGCCGTTTTAATTGAGTTAATACAGCGCTACTTAGATGGTTTGTTAGACCCTACGGTGTCGTTATTGGAAGTGCATAAGTTGTTGTACTTTATGCAAGCGGCGGGAGAGCCCTTACGATTAAAGTATCAAAAAGCACATTATGGACCTTACGCTGAAAATTTAAGGCATGTGTTGAATGCAATTGAAGGGCATTTCATTTCTGGTTATGCAGATGGTGGTGATATGCCCGCTAAAGAAATTCAATTAGTCCCAGGAGCAGTTCAAGAGGCACGTGATTTTTTACAGAAATACCCCAATACCCGTGATCGTTTTGAGCGTGTTTCGCGACTAGTAGACGGCTTTGAGTCACCTTTTGGCCTTGAACTCTTGGCTACTGTGCACTGGTTAAGTCAGGGGGAGAGGATAGAGAGTACAGATGCGATTGTTGAAGCGACACATACGTGGAGTGCGCGTAAGGCTCAGTTTACTCCACGACAGATTAATGTCGCAGTTAGGACGCTAGAGAGAGAGCAGTGGTTGGCGGTTTGAGTATGCTAAGTTATTTTCGGTTCGATATATCGTGTGCATTGATCATGTCGTCCAGCTAGACCATTTGCAAAATGATGACTAAGACAACATTGTTTTCAAACACCTACTGAGATTAACCCCCTAGTTATGTGAAAAAAATCGCTATCACTAGTGATACTGGATTTGCATACTTTAATAAATATGGTTGGAAAATGTTAAATACTCCTTTCTCTCCTTGGCCTTCTTTCACGGAAGAAGAAGCCAATGCTGTACGTGATTTGGTTTTATCCAACAAAGTTAACTATTGGACGGGCCAAGAAGGCCGCGAGTTTGAAAAAGAATTCGCCGCCTGGTCAGGCACTGAATACGCCATTGCGTTAATGAATGGTACGGTCGCGCTGGATGTGGCGTTGCTGGCGTTAGGCGTGGGTGAAGGCGATGAGGTGATTGTTACGCCGCGTACCTTTTTAGCCTCGGTGTCTAGTGTGATTAACGCCGGTGCTGTACCTGTATTCGCGGAAGTGGATGCGGACTCGCAGAACATTACTGCTGAGACCATTGCAGCGGTGTTAACCCCGCGCACACGTGCGGTGATTTGTGTGCATTTGGCTGGTTGGCCCTGTGATATGGATCCGATTATGCAGTTGGCCGAGCAGCACAAGCTGTTTGTCATTGAAGATTGCGCGCAAGCCCATGGCGCAACTTATAAAGGTCAGCCGGTGGGTTCGATTGGGCATGTCGGTGCGTGGTCGTTCTGCCAAGATAAAATCATCACCACCGGCGGTGAAGGCGGCATGATCACCACCAATGACGAGCAGCTCTGGCGTACTATGTGGGCTTATAAAGATCACGGTAAAAGCTATGCTGCGGTCTATGAGCGTGAGCATGCGCCGGGTTTTCGTTGGTTGCATGAAAGCTTTGGCACCAATTGGCGCATGACTGAAATGCAAGCCGCGATTGGCCGTATCCAGTTAGCGCGGATGCCGCAATGGCAAGCACAGCGCTTAGCCAATGCTAAAGCGATTTGGCAGGCTGCTCGCGCCTGTCCTGCTTTACGCGTGCCAGAGATACCAGAGACCAGTGTGCATGCGGCCTATAAATGCTATGTGTTTGTTAAGCCAGACGCGCTGAAAAGCGATTGGAATCGTGATCGGATTTTGGCTGAGATCGCAGAACGTGGGGTGCCGAGTTTTAGTGGCTCCTGTTCTGAAGTGTATTTAGAGAAAGCCTTTGACGGTACCGACTACCGACCTGCGACACCTTTGGCCGTAGCTCGTGAATTGGGTGAAACCAGCATGATGTTTTTGGTCCATCCAACCCTGACTGCCGCAGAAATTCAAAAAACCTGTGACGTGCTGCAAGACGTGATGGCGCTGGCGACGGCTTGATAAACCTAGGGCTCAGTTTTGCTCTGCACAGATAGAACGCTAGCGGGCTTTGCGCTGCGGTTTAATCAGCCTGTGCAGATTTTGCTGCTGAATAAATAGATCAATGACAATTTCACCGAATCTAAAAGGACCCAGATGAATCTGAAAGAGAGCTTGCTCGCCTTGCCGCGGCGCTATAAGCGTTTGCTGCAGGTGTTTGCCGATATTGTTTTGGTGTGGTTTTCCCTGTGGATGGCCTTTGTGGTGCGCTTAGGGCTGGACTTTGAGGTTGCGCCATTGGGGCAGCATCTGTGGATGTTTGCTGCCGCGCCGCTGATTGCAGTGCCGCTGTTTGTGCGCTTTGGTATGTACCGTGCGGTGATGCGCTATATCGGCAAAGAAGTGCTGGTCGCTATTATTCAAGCGGTGACCATCTCGGCGCTGGTGTTCGCTTTAGCTGTGTATTGGTTTCAGCCGCAAACATCAACGATACCGCGCTCGTTAGTGGTCAATTATTGGTGGCTGAGTATTGTTACTGTCGGTGGCTTGCGTTTGCTGATGCGCCAGTACTTTTTGGGTGACTGGTTGGCCAGCGTGCCGTATGTGCCCTTTATTAAGCATGCCAATGAGTTACCGCGAGTGGCGATCTATGGTGCTGGTTCGTCAGGCAATCAGCTGGTGGCAGCATTGCGCATGGGCAAATCCATGCGTCCGGTGGCATTTATTGATGATGATGATGCGATTGCCACGCGCACCATTGCTGGGCTGCAAGTGTATAAGCCGAAACATATTCAGCAGATGATTGAGCGCACCGGTGCTACGCAAATTCTCTTGGCCATGCCCTCAGAAACACGCGCGCGGCGGCGTGAAGTGTTGGCCGCGTTAGAGCCGTTTCCACTGCATGTGCGCAGTATTCCGGGGATTATGGATTTGGCCAGTGGCCGGGTGAAGGTCGAGGATCTGCAAGAGGTGGATATCGCTGACCTGCTAGGCCGCGATCCGGTTGCGCCACAGGTGGATTTATTTGAGCGCTGCATCAAGGGCCAAGTGGTGATGGTGACCGGTGCCGGCGGCTCTATTGGTTCGGAGTTGTGTCGGCAGATTTTAGCCAGTGGCGCGACTACTTTGATCTTGTTTGAGCACTGTGAGTTTAATCTCTACAGCATTCAAAAAGAGCTGCAAACGCGAATTTGCAAAGAAGCCTTGGCGGTGCGTGTGGTGCCCATCCTCGGCTCGATTCGCCAACTCAAGCGTTTGCGTGAAGTGATGAGCACCTGGAAGGTGAATACCCTGTACCACGCCGCGGCTTACAAGCATGTGCCGATGGTGGAGCACAATACCGCTGAGGGGGTGCTGAATAATGTGATCGGCACGCTAAATACCGCGCAGGCTGCGATTGCTGAGCAGGTTGAGCATTTTGTGCTGATTTCTACCGATAAAGCCGTGCGCCCGACCAATATTATGGGCTGCACCAAGCGTTTGGCAGAAATGACTTTGCAAGCGCTGAGTAAAGAGGCGTCGTGCACGCTGTTTAGCAGCCAGACTGATCAGCACAGTTATCCGAATAACACGCGCTTTACCATGGTGCGCTTTGGTAATGTGCTGGGCTCGTCGGGCTCGGTGATTCCTTTGTTTCGTGAGCAGATTAAGCAAGGCGGCCCAGTGACTGTCACCCATCCGAAGATGACCCGTTACTTTATGACCATTCCCGAAGCCTCGCAGTTGGTGATCCAAGCCGGCGCCATGGGGCTGGGCGGTGATGTGTTTGTGTTGGACATGGGCGAGCCGGTGAAGATTATTGAGCTGGCGGAGAAGATGATTAATCTGACCGGCTTGACCGTACGCAGCGAAACTAACCCGTCGGGTGAAATTGCCGTGGAGTTTAGCGGCCTGCGCCCGGGTGAAAAGCTCTATGAGGAACTGCTGATCGGCGATAACGTGTCACCCACGCTGCACAGCATGATCATGCGCGCCGATGAAGAGTTTTTGCCTTGGGCTGAGTTATCAGTGCTGCTGCGTGAGCTGCTGGATGCGGTGGAGCGAGGTGATTGTGTGTTAATCCGTAAGCTGCTGCGCCAGACCGTGGCTGGTTACGAGCCGCAGGGTGAGTTGGTGGATTTGCTTTATCAGCAGAGAAAGTTAGCTGTGGTTGATGTGGTGCAGTGAAGTGGATTAAAAGTCTAAGGTTTACGTACGCTCACCAATCACACGACTTACGTACACACTAGATTTAACCGCCAGCTCTTTCTTATAAGGTCTGGCGGTATAGTTGTCGCCATGTTTGGGTGATGTTTCTGAGAGCGGTTATGTTTTAGATATGTCTTACAGGCTAAGTGTTGAGGCCTGCTTTGCGCTTACGAATCATGCTGCGGATCAATGCCGCAAACACACCAAGCATGCCGCCTAAAACAACACCAAGTGCAACAATTAAGGACTTTTTCGGTTTGATTGGGCTGATAGGCTCAATAGCCGACTGGTCGATACGGACTAGGCGCAGACTGTCCATATTGACTTCGATGTTTTTCAAGCGGGAAATCTCTTTACGATGTTCCGCTAGTTCCGTTAAAAACAGATCTTCGTTTTCACGCGCTTGCAGAATTTCTATTTTGCGGTTGTGCTCTAAACGCTTCAGAGCGGTGGTGATTTCAACAATACGGCCGCTGGTGAAATCGTCATTTTCTCTTGACATTAAAGCTTCACGTTCTGCGTTTAGTGTCTCTGTACCCATAAAATACAATGGATTTTTTTGGCTGTTAACTTCGGTGCGAATTACGCTGCCTGACGTTCGAGTTACATTGGCTAAAGATGATGGCGTTGCAGGTTTTTTAATGCCTAATGATTTTGCAATTGAAATTGCTTCATCTAATTGCATAATGCGGTTTTGGCGACGTATTTTTAATTCTTCACGCAATGCTGCTAGCTCATCGTTAAGCTGTACTTTTTTAAGCGTATCGTCTTCAGTGAGTTGAGCAATTTGTGCTTCTTTATTGGCTTCATAGCCAGCGCGTGCGTTACTAATCTTGCGTCTTAGCATCTCCATGCGATTATTTATAATGATCTCTAGGCTGGTAGCAATACGTTGTTTCTCTAGGTCAATTGCATGCCTAACAAAGCCATTAGTAATTGCTACTCCGTCCATGCCTTGTGGATACTGCAGTTGAATACCTACATAATTAGCGAAGTCTTCAGCTTTTTTAATGTCGGTTTTTAGCACCTTAATATTTTCGCGATTTAAGCGCTCAAAGCTTTGCTCAAGGCTTTTACCAGGTGAAAGTAGTGTCTCAAATAGGCTTTGATTAGCTTTAAAATAGGCTAGGCGCGTTTCATAGGACTCTAAACTCGCTCCGACTTGAATTAGCGCTTCAGCAGGGCTTAGGCTTAATAAACCAGTGCTGTTGAGCTCATCTAAATCTTTGTTTGCGGCAGGCTTTACAATGCTTTGTACTTGATAGACTGGAGTGGCAGTCAGCGCATAGATTAATGCTAATGCTGTCGCTATAGCAGTTATGATGACAATGAGAGTTTTTTCTTGCCAGATGGACTGAAATAATTCAAACAGATCAATTTCATCGTCATTGTTAGAGTTATAAGGCTGATTTGATACGGGCGTAGTTTGACTCACAAAAGCTCCTTGAATGTTTATCAGTACTGTTGAGTGCTCTGTTGCTTTTGCTTAAATCGATATGCTTTTGCCTACTGATCTGTTAAGCGCGTCACATATTAGCCGCTGGGGGAATATTTAGCTAGTTAAAGGCATTTGCTTTTGTTCGTTGTGTTTACTGGCCTTTATACAAAGCCTTGGTAAGGTTTGCGAGCAAAGGCGCTTGGGTTTTAGGTTGCATTTCTCGAGAATTAAGCTGTTCGCGGACTGGGTAGGAGCATGGAGGCTTTTAGCTGTTTTTACGGAGTGTGCCAAACATAAAAAAAGCCCTAACTTGTTAAAGTTAATAATGGCTTTGCGCTCATGGCTGATCGAGCCCATGAACGCTTTAAAAGCTGTGCCTACACTGCTGACGCCAGGCATAGAATTGTTCCTTGATGAATTGATCGATTACGCTAAGGAAGCACTGATTAATTACCTCATTGCGAGGAGCAACACGACGCGGCAATCGCTAACGTGTTGATACATAAAGCTAATTGGATTGTTTCGCTACGCTCGCAATGACATTTTTGATTTATTCAGCATCTCCCTAAGGATAAAATAAGCATGGACCATAGCCCTAACGAAATGCCAGCGATATTGCTGGTTCACGGTATGTGGAGCAATCAGGATGCGCTGCAAGAGGTGCACGACGCCCTTGTTGAGCAGGGTTATCACAAGAGCCTTGTCAGCACCTGATTCTGCTGCCCTCTGCAGCGCCTGCGGGTATTAACGGACTGAGTGTGTCGGCCATCAGAACCTTAAGCGGCAATATCTTGCGCTTGCCACTGTGGCGTAGCATTACTGAAATCAAACTTGAAAATATTCGCTACGGGACTGCTAATACGCAAAGCACAGAAAAGAAGCGAGAGGTTGAGTGTTCTACTGCGATAGACAATCAAACAGCCTATAGTCTACTGCCATTGTATTTCAAAACTGTACTCCCAAAGGAGATCGCCATGACTTATCCCAATTTCTTTGATCAAGCTCCAGTGATTCGTTTGCACGATCCATTAGCGCAGCTGCTTGGTAGTGCGACAGACGGCATTCTGGAATATCACTATGTTGATGCTGTGCGGCTGGCAGGGCATTCCTGTCCAACGGTTGCGGGAGCTTTTCTGACTGCGCGAGCAGCCTTACAAGCGCTGTATCCAGATACGCTGCCTGAGCGTGGAGCCATTTCGGTGCGCATGCCGGCAGCAGAAATAGATGGAACTACCGGCGTGGTTGCGCAAGTTTTAACTCTAATAACCGGTGCGGCAGCACAGGGTGGCTTTAAGGGCATTGGTCAGCGTTTTGCACGAAATGGCTTGCTCAGTTTCGCAGCAGATGCAGCGCATGACGGCGCGGTGCGTTTCCAGCGACTGGATACTGGCGCTGCAGTAATGGTGAAGTTTGATGCCCATAAAATCCCCGCCGATGAATCTCAGCGCGAACGCATGCAGGCAGTCATGCACAATCGCGAAACGCCAGAGCAGCAGGCGGAGTTTGCTAGGCTTTGGCAGGAGCGTGTACGACGAATATTGCTAGAGCATGCCGATGATCCAGCGCTGTTATCGATTGTTTATCTCGATTAAAACTTTACTGTGCGGTATTGCTGCACGCGCGGTAATCCTTGTGCATCACGAAAAAAGACACCCGTGCACGGTGTATCAAAGACGTGCTACGCATTGGCTTTGGTTATAAAGGGTGCTGTTCAGCGCTTTCTAGTTTAGAATCAGCGCACCGCACGCTACATATGTTTTATGGTTCTTTAGTTCAGGGATGAAATTGTGAATCTTAATGTGACTCAGGCAAAAAATATTTTTGATTATTTATGCAGATTTCTTCTGTTTACTCTAGTGCTGTGGAGTTTATTAACCTCTTCATTTTTTAATATCAGCAGTAATATTGATAAGTACTTCCAAGACTTATTCAATACCCATCTTGGCGCATGGGTTTATCCTGATAGTAGTCAAAATAGTGTGGCAGTCCTGCTATTAAATGATGATGTGGTTGATCGATCACTGAATGGGCAGTGGCCTGCGCCCTATAATTTCCATGCCAATGTTTTAGGTGATCTTTTAGAGCATCAGCCCGCCGCAGTATTCATTGACTTTTACTGGATGATTAAAGATAAGCCTGGCGCTGAAGATTTAGTGCGCACCCTCAAAGATTATCAAGATGAAAATATCCCAGTTTACATGGCTGCGCCATCCCTCGAGTGGTTTGAGAGTTTTTGGCCTGAGCTTGCTGGGCTGGTTCATCCGGTGTCGGCGCATGTGAATTTGGATCCTGCTGATTTTGTCTCGAGAAGTTATCCCCAAGCCCATCAGGGTTTAGCATCCGCTGCATTTTTGATCGCGCAAAACTTATCTGATACGCCGCTTGTCGAGAGCCCAAGAGGTGATATGGATATATTTTGGGGGACCGCAAAAAACTCTAAAAATCTAGCGTGGATGGATGCGCAATCAACATCAGATGAGAGTGTTTTAAGTAGCCTGAAGAATGGTTATTCAACCGTTGTTACAGATGTTCCTTACACGACTACTGTTTTTGTAAGGGATTTGATTAATCCAAGCGATAGCTCTGATGAAGCGCAAGAAGACTTATCTAATCATTTGCAAAATCATGTGGTTATATATGGTGCAAATATATCCGGTGTGCAAGATTATATATTTTCACCAACACGTAATATTTTGCCGGGAGCTTATTATCATGCCATGGCGATTGATAATCTTATAACTTGGGGTAATAGATATAAGTCAAGTATTGCTAATATTACAGCTTGGTCTTTTACACACTTGCCGCTATGGCTTTTGCAAATACTTTTTTTGCTGCCTTTGTCTTTTGCTTTTTTATGGCGTGGCAAGCAAGCAGTGGTTGACCTTTCCAGCCTGCCCACCTTAGAAAATAAATTTTTAAATTTTCTCTTTGATGCCTTCGCTAAACTGATGCCCAGCCTTAAGTTTTGGTCGTTTGTGATTGTATATGTGCTCATTATCTGTTGGTATCAATATGCTGTACTGGACCTCGCGGTTGCCAATTGGATTGGTTTTGTTCAGTTATTGGGCCTTGGCGTGTTGATTGGCAAACTTGATTTTGTCGAGCGCGTGATGTCGTTGGTGAAAAAAATACTTGATTATTTATTAGTACTTGTACGAGGGAAGTCGCAATGAAAAAGTACGCTGCAGTAATGATATCCATGGTTTTGGCTATCCAAGCGCAAATGGTTAATGCAGATAATACTGCGCAGATTCTTGAGTTTAGAAAACCACAGGTTGATATTTTTGATAGCACGGGTACCGAGCATATTAAACGTGTTGATAGTGCGACTATTGGCTTGCCAGTGCCGGTCATTGAAGTGTTAAACAGTGGTTTTTTTGTTATTGAAATTGAGGGTGAAAAACGCGCAGTAAGAAAACGTGCGGTACGCAGTGATTATGTGTACGACATGAAAAGTAAATGCTCTAACCAGTTACAAGGCAATAAAGCAGGAGCGAGTCGTGGTCTAGGTGATGGAGAATGCTAATGTTAAGGAAGTATGTCTTACTGAGCTCCTTTCTATTGATGAGTGGTTGCCTTGATAACGCAACAACAATGATGAAATCTGTGGTACCTGCACAGTTAAATGAAAATGAGCCGGTTATCGCACAAATAGATAAGCAGCACAAAAAATCCATCCTTGCGGTGGGCGCAGAGGTTGACCGAAAAAGAAATCAAAGCTCTGGCCTAGGATTAATTAGCCATTCTGCTTTAGAAAAGTATGCCAATGATCAGCTGATTAAATTAAAACAGGCTTCAGGGTTTGAAGCAGCGCCTGGGCGTGTTTATTTATTTGCGGATACTGCCTTTGGTGCCAGAGCAAGCGCGGACGGTAATATTTATATTCCGTACTCGGTTATTATGGATCTTGATAGCAGTGATGAACTTGCAGCTTTATTAGCACATGAGTTAGCGCACACAATACGCGGTCACTCAAGCTCAGATATCTTTGTGAAAGTGCAGAAAAAAGGACTGGCTGCGGCTTCAATGGTTGCCAGTTACCGCAAAAATGATGCGGGTGTTCTGCGCGACAACGATATGAAAAATATCAAAAAAACCATGGCGTCAGTGCTGATTACGGATGGCTTTATCAATCCAGGCTGGACCCGACTGCAAGAAACAGAAGCCGACAAGCTGGGCTTAGATATTATGATTAAAGCCGGCTACAGCCCAGACGGTATGTTTGTGTTGCTCGATAAAGTGGCCTTGTGGGATGAAAAAAACAGCCATATTCAGCAGCAGCGTGATGCTGTTCTGGAGAACCTGCTAGGGTCTTTTAAACTCACCGATGACAAGTCGGCATTGGGTCAAACAGTCAATAGCTATTTCTCGAAAGGTGCCACTCAGTTTGGATCGATGGTTGATCGGTTAAATAAAAGCCACGGCACCGCGGATTCGCGTTATGACGTCTTATTGGAATATGCCGATAAACATTATGCAAAAATCACGGCTGCGCCATTAGAAACACAGCGCTGGAATGCAGTGGCCCAAAGCAAATCCACTACATTAATGTGGCAAGCCTTAAAAGATACAATGGCTGCCCGCGAAGCAATGACTGGCGGTGATTACCGCTCAGCTGAAAAGCTCATTGCCAAGGCAAAAGGGCAGGCTAAAAATCAAAACTTTGTCAATCAAACTCAGTATGAGCTTGGCGATGTACAAAATAAAAATCAAAACATGCAAGAAGGTTTGAGTGCTGGTTTGCAGGGACAATACCCGTCGTTGTTTTTGCATGTTGGACAAAGCAAGCTTGCTGGCAAAAAAAGCGATACATTGCCGCGTGGGTCTGCAGAGGCATTAGCCAATGCCTTTGATACCTATGGTCGTCCAGCAGACTATTACAATGAAGTAATGACGTTACTGTCTAGGTCCGAGATGAAATCTCAAGTGCTCGTGCTGCAGGCTGAATGCGTTGCTAAATATGTGGGTGAGGGCATTAGTTGCAGTGTTGGTGATGAGGAAAAAGACAAGCAGGGCGCTGATTTTTCTTATAAGAACATGATGAAGTCGCTTTTGTAGCAATGTCATATGCCTGCAACAGCAACTTAGGTTGCTGGCAGTCTTAATCAACACTGTAAAGCTAGCAGAGCCGCTGTTGGCATTGCTGGCCTTTGAAGCGATAAACCGCGTCAATGACTTAATAAGCGCAACGGCTCAGGTCGTCATTGACGCTGGTGTTCAAGATATATGAACTAAAAGCCAATTCGTCTCTGTTTGGCTTGTTCTTTGTGACTGGCCTCGTTGCTTAATGCCTGAATAAAGGCTTCTGCACTGTGCAGCGGATGAAAGCGCACCATGCGGGTGACTGCGGCAAAGTCACCAGGTGTTAAATATTCCACAGCGGCTAATTGTTGCGGCAAAGTTTTTTTTCCATAGGGCAGACCCAACTGCTTACAGTGACGCACAAAGAGCTTCCATACTTGTTCTGTGCTTAAGAAATCAAACTTTGCTTTTAAATCAAATCGGCGCAAAGCTGCTTGGTCGAGGCCGTCCATCAGGTTGGTGGAAGCAATAAAAATACCTGAGAAACTTTCCATCTGGGTGAGCATTTCATTGACCATGCTGACTTCCCAGCTGCTGTGCGCTGCGCGTCGATCGCTGAGAAAACTATCCACTTCATCAATCATCAGCACAGCCTGTTCTTTCTCAGCCTGCTTGAATGCAGCAGCAATGTTCTGCTCGTTTTCACCTACATAAGGTGCGAGCATATCTGAGGCGCGCTTGATAATCAGTGGCTTATCCAATTGCTGTGCCAGCCAATGACCGTAGGCTGTTTTGCCGGTGCCCGGTGGGCCATATAGGCACAGACGTGCACTTGGGTGGGCCAGTAGCCCAGCAGTCAGTCCAGCTAAATCAATATCTGCACGGATAAATGCGGGGTCGTAACCTTGAGTCCTGTTTTGCTTTTTATCAGGCTCGCTGGTTGAGTGGCCTTGCGATGTGAGTGTGCTGTTAATCAACAACTGCATGGATTGCGCTGGTCTGTCGAGCTGCGGAGCAATGCTGCTGATAACACGCGCAGCACGTTCAATCACGGCGGGGCTGAGTTGCTCTTGGTTGGCTAAATGCTGCAAGGTTTTTTTATCAAGCAAGTCTTTACTGTAATGTTTGAGTATTTTTATACGCTGTTCTTTATCGGGTAGCGGCACTTCAATGACAAAGTCAAAGCGGCGCACAAAGGCTGGGTCCATGCGGTGGATGCTGTTGCTGATCCACACCGTTGGGATGCTGTTGTGTTCAAGCAATTGGTTAATCCAGGCTTTGTTTTTACCGGCCAGTGCCGCTCTTGGCGCAAAGAAATCAAAACTGGATTCACTAAAGATATCTTCAACTTCGTCAAACACTAACATGCTGTCGTTATTGGCAAAAAAATGCTGAGCGGCGCGGTAGGCATCTAAGCGTCTTTGGCTCGATACAACATCACCATCACTGTCCTCACTGGCCACTTCAAACAGTTGGCAATGATTGAGTTGCGCCAATAAGCGCGCCAGTTCAGTTTTTCCGGTGCCGGGCTCGCCGTGCAAAAGAATATTGACTCCAGCATTGCGTTGCTTAAGGCTGTATTTTAAGTAGGGTAATAAAATATCTAGGTGCGCGCTTAAGCTTGAATAGTCTTTAATCTTGAGCTGTGCTTGAGATGAGCGTTTGATTTCGTCACGCAGCAGTGCATCAGGGCTGACAGTGCCACAGTAGAGGGTGTCGGCAAACGACGCCGAAAGCACATCGAGTTTGCTGACCAAGGCGACATGGTCAAAATTGCGCAGGTTAAAAATGCCGGTGCGCATTAAGGTGCCATCACGCGATAAAGCCGTACGGATTTGCGTTTCAGTGCAGTCCAGCAGCGTGGCGAGGCTATAAAAGAGCTTGGCGGTGTTTAATTCGTTGAGCAGTTCAGCCGCGTCCGATAAGCGTGAATCCATTGATAGAGCAACAGCAAACTCGACGATGCAGCTTTCAACAGTGTTTAAGTCCACCAGCTTAGCCAGCTCGGCCACATTGCGCTGTAAAACATCGGGCAAATGGGTGCGCTGACTGCCATGACGGCGGTATTCTTTACGAAGCATGGCGTGTAATTCTGCTTTACACAGCTCTATTTCAGGGTCATCAAAATTGAATAGAGCTTGCAGTAACGCATCATTGACCACCTCGTTGTAAGAATAGCTGTGCATACCACCCAAAGGCACCAGCATGATTAAAATCCACTGGCGTACGCGCGGGTTTAAGGTCTCTTTATTTTGATCTGCTAGGTTACGAAGTCTCATCCTTCACCTCAGAGTTTGCTGTTTGCGACTGAGGTTGAATGATGCCATTATGATGCGACACTACATGTCATCTAATCGTTTGGATATACCATGGCTGACTCCTCATTACGTTTATTACTGCTGCTGCAACAAATCCCGCGCGAGCCTCGCTATATCAGTAGTCAGCAGCTCTATGAGCGCTTGGACGATGCGGGTTATACCGTGAGTTTGCGCACCGTTCAGCGCGATTTGGTTAAATTATCCAGTCACTTTCCACTGGTGCAAAGTGACGCCACAGGACGCGGTAAAACAGGGGTGGCTTGGGCCTTTAGTAAAGACAGTCAGCACATGGCTTTTCCTGGAATGGATGCAGTCACTGCGCTCACTGTATCGATGGCTTTTGAGCATTTAAAACCATTGCTGCCGCGCCAAGTCCTGCAGTATTTGCAACCCTGGCAGCAGGAAGCTGAAGAGCAGTTGCACAAGCTTAATTCAAGTAAGTTTCAGGGCTGGATGGATAAAGTGCGCATCGCCCCGCAGCATTTTTTACAAGCCCCGCACGTGGACGCAGAGGCGGTCGCTTTGATTTATGAAGCACTGCTGGAAAATCGTCAGTTTATGGCAACCTATAAAGACAAGGCAGAGCGCATTATTCACCCTTATGGCTTGGTGCAGCAAGGGCATACCTTGTACTTGCTCTGCCGTTTTTATCAGTTTGATGATGTGCGTATTACGGCCTTACACCGTTACCAAAGCGTAGAACTATTAGATGAGCCGGTGCGTCCTTTTCCAGAGTTTAATATTGATGATTATCTAGACGGCGGTGCGATGCAATGGCTGTTAGCCGAGCCGCAGCGGCTTAAACTGAAATTGCGGATCATTGCGTGGCTGGCGCGGCATTTAGAAGAGACGCCTTTAGCAGATCAACAATCCGTGACCATTGATCCGCACAACCCAGAATGTTATCTGCTGGAGGCCGAAGTGTCGGATGGTATGCAACTGCGCCGTTGGTTACTCAGCCAAGGCGCTGGTTTGCAAGTGCTTGAACCTGCCAAGTTGCGCGAATGGATGGCTAATATTGTGCAGGAGCAGACGCAGAACTATTTGGCTGAATCATAAAGCCTGTCTATGTTTATTAGGTTTTCTCAATCAACACGCTGGCCCTAAATGCCAAGACGCTTAACGCGCCGATCAGTACAGCTGTTTTGTGCTTGGCTGCTGCCATTTGACTGATCCTTGCTGCGTCGCAGGCTTACTGCAACAGCTAAAGTATTGCTCTGTTTGCTGGCGCTGCACGCTTGCTTCTAAAGCTCTAAAGCTCTAAAGCTCTAAAGCTCTAAAGCTCACAAGCGCTGCAGCGCGGTGTTCCATCCAGCTTATTTAACCTGAATCTTGCCCACCATGCCGGCTTCGCTATGCCCAGGAATCAAGCAGGCAAAATCGACCATGGTGGCTGCGTCGAATTGCCAAATCAGTTCGCCGACCTGTCCAGCCTCAAGAGTAACCATGTTCGGGTCACTGTGTTGCATATCAGGCATTGCTAGCATTTGTGCGGCATGCGCCTTGAGTTCTTCGATTGTGCCGATCACCATTTCATGCGGCAGTTGGCCTGCGTTGGTAATCAGAAAACGTACGGTTTCGCCTGCTTTAACTTCGATGTCACTGGGGGTAAAACGCATGCTGTCGTCCATCTTGACTTCGATGGTGCGACTGACCTGCGCCCGATCGCCGGGTTGGCCATAAAAGGATGCCGCATGTGGCGTGTCGTGCTCATGTATACCGTGAGCGGGCATGTGATGATCGCCACCTGCAGCCAGTGCAAAGATTGGGAGGACGGCTAAAGTGAGGATGGAGACTGTTTTCTTGATCATGATGTTCTCTGTCAAAGTTATAAAGTGTTGTCTGGTTGACTCGATACCCTAGACAACAAGGCTAAAAAGATCGGCTGATATACAGGACAAAGCGCGTCTCGAGTTGAGAGCGCTGATCAGTAATTCAGCTCGCTGTGCATGCCATATCAGTGCATGCTGTGGGTTGACTTGATGGCGTCACTATAGCCAAGCGTTGCTGTCGTGCAGATGACAGGCAGATTACAATTTTGTAATGCTCAGGTCATGCACATGACAGCAGCAGATGGGTAGAGTGGCTTTGGGGCTGAGCGTGCTCGGTTGGCCAGTGCGTGCTCAGGGACGCAAACACAACGAATTCGCGGGGCGAGCCGATGAAACTGCTGGTGGTTGAAGATGAAATTAAAACGGGCGAGTATCTGCGCCAAGGTCTAACTGAGTCAGGTTTTGTGGTTGATCTGGCACGCACTGGCCTCGATGGGCATCACCTGGCACTGACCGAGCGCTATGACTTAATTATCTTGGATGTGATGCTGCCCGATGTGGATGGCTGGCGGATTATGCAAGCCTTGCGCGCAGCGAAGTCGACGACACCGGTGCTGTTCTTGACCGCGCGCGATAGCGTGGACGATCGAGTTAAAGGCTTGGAGCTCGGTGCTGATGATTATTTGATTAAACCTTTTGCCTTTTCCGAGTTGTTGGCACGGGTGCGCACTCTGTTGCGTCGAGGCACCGCGCCCGTCTTTGATGATCAATTGCAGGTGGCTGATCTTATCTTGGATCTTGCACGGCGCCGTGCCCAGCGCCATGACGTGCGCATCAACCTAACCAATAAAGAATTTGCGCTGCTGGAGTTATTGGTGCGCCGCCAAGGTGAAGTGTTGCCGCGCTCGCTGATCGCATCGCAAGTCTGGGATATGAATTTTGACAGCGATACCAATGTGATCGATGTGGCGATTCGGCGTTTGCGTGCCAAAATTGATGATGATTTTGAGCCCAAGCTGATTCATACGGTGCGCGGTATGGGTTATATGCTTGACCTTAGCAGTGGAGCCTGACGCGTGGCACGCCGTCCTGCATCCCTAGCACTGCGCCTGACTGTTTCCATAGGTTCGGTGATCACTGTCCTACTGCTCGCGTTTGGCTGGCTCATCGAGCGCTCGATAGATCGGCATTTTGTCCAGCAGGATGTTGATGAACTCAATGCAGTGATTGAGTCCGTTTCACAGTTGCTGTCCGAACCTGAGCGCGCTGCAGGTGACGAGGCGCTGCAACGCCATTTAGCCAGTGCGGTGTCAGGTCACCATAATGTACAGATTCGCCTGACCGACTCGGATGAGAATCTGCTTTACGCCACGCCCCATTCCAATTTAAAGCGCTTGGCAGGGCTTACGCCCTCTGCAGATAGGATTGATATTGACTCGGTGCACACCTGGAAAGATCAAGGGCGAACGTATCGGGGTGCTGCTGTGCAACTGATGCAGGCAAAGCCTGTTGCGCAAGCGCCGGTCACCCTAGTGGTCGCCACAGACATTGATTTCCACGTGCATTATCTGGACAGCTTTCATCTGTATCTGAAACTGATTAGCTTGGCCGCCTGTTTGATTGCTATTTTGGCGACATGGTTTGCGGTCTATCAAGGCCATGCGCCTTTGCGCCGTATCAGTGCCGAAATTCGTCGGATCAAGTCTGATCACCTGTCGATTCGGCTTGCGCCTGCTACGGTTCCAGTAGAATTAACCGAGCTGGCTATATCCTTTAATGACATGCTCGATCGCATCGAAGAGAGCTTTGCACGTCTCTCCAACTTTTGCGCAGATATCGCCCATGAGTTGCGCACGCCTATCACCAACCTGCGCACGCAAACGGAAGTGGCGCTGTCGCAAGCCCGTGATCTCGAACAGTATCAAGAGATCTTGTATTCAAGCCTGGAAGAATATGAGCGCATGGCCAAGATGGTCAGCGATATGCTGTTTTTAGCCCAAGCAGACAACCAGCAGCTGCAAGGTGAGCGGGTCAAAGTCAATCTGCTGACTGAAGTGCAGATGTTATTTGAGTACTTCGAGGCTTGGGCTGATGAACGCGGTGTTGCCTTGGTCTGTACCGGCTCGGCGCTGTGGGTTGAAGGTGATCAGCTGATGCTGCGCCGCGCGCTGAGTAATCTCTTATCTAATGCCATACGCTATACCGCAGCGGGGCAGGCGGTGACCGTTGCTCTGCTGGCGCACAGCAGCGACGGGGTAGTGATTCGTGTGGAAAATCCAGGCTTAACCATCGATCCTGCGCATCTGGCAAAACTGTTCGATCGCTTTTATCGGGCTGATCCCTCGCGTCAACGCAAAGGCGACGGTGCCGGTTTAGGCCTAGCGATTGTGAAGTCGATCATTGCAGCGCATGGCGGCCACATTACGGCGAATAGTGCTGCTGAGCAGATGATTTTTGAGATTCAGCTTCCCCGCGTGCCGGCTAAGTAATTGCGCGCTTCAGTCACGGTGCACTGTGCCATTTCACAACGCTGAAACAGCTTTGCCATTTTGATTTATTAAAAAATAAATCAAATAGCCTATCAATATTAAGTTCGATTGAGTGACTCATCGAAGAGAATTCTAATGTCTACAATTGCAAGTAAGCACGATCAAAAAGATATAAAGCCCGTCCCGATTTTAATCGCTTTTTTAATTGCAGGATTTATCGGCTTATTTAGTGAAACTGCTTTAAATATGGCCCTTGGCCGTTTAATGATTGAATTGGATGTGGTGTCTTCGACGGTGCAATGGATCACCACAGGTTACTTACTGACGATGGGAATACTGATTCCCGTTTCCGCATTATTAATCCAATGGTTCAGTACTCGGCAATTATTCGTCGCCTCGTTACTCTTTTCAATTCTTGGGGCGATCGTCTCAGGTATGGCACCCATTTTCGAGGTTTTACTGCTCGGCCGCATCATTCAGGCCGTTGGCACCGGCTTATTAATCCCGCTGATGTTCAACACAGCATTAATCATTTTCCCGATTCATCGAAGAGGCACAGTGATGGGGCTGATTGGCTTGGTATTGATGTCAGCACCGGCTGTTGGGCCGGCCACTTCGGGGCTCATCATTGAAGTGTTGAGCTGGAATTGGATTCTTTGGCTGCTGATTCCGTTTCTTGTTTTTTCATTAGCTTACGGGCTGGTGTATATGCAGAACGTTTCGACCCTGACCAAGCCTAAAATAGATGTGCTTTCAATCATTCTCTCGACGCTTGGCTTTGGTGGGCTTGTCTACGGTTTTAGTCTCGCCGGCGATAAAGGCTGTGGAGATGCACTGGTCATAAGTTCAATCATTATTGCTCTAGCATCTCTTGTTATATTTTCATTCAGGCAGTTTAAACTTGATAGTCCAATGTTAGATTTACGCGCTTTTAAATACCCAATGTTTACCTTAGGTATATTTAGTGTCGCTGCCACCTTTATGATTATTTTATCAACCATGATTTTGTTGCCTTTATATCTACAAACCGGACTCGGGCTCACTGCGCTTGCTGCGGGCTTGGTACTGATGCCGGGCGGGGCATTAAATGGAATTCTGTCGCCATTCGTGGGGCGTGCATTTGATACCCATGGTCCAAAGTGGCTTATTACGCCGGGCTTTATCATCATGCTGGTGATGCTGTGGAATCTATCCAATGTAACCACTGCAACAACTGCTCTAATGGTGATCTTGTTGCATTCAGGCCTGATGATTGGCGTGGCATTGGTGATGATGCCGGCGCAAACCAATGGTTTAAATCAGCTGCCCAGAAATCTTTACCCCGACGGCACAGCCTTGATCAACACGCTAATGCAAGTATCGGGTTCAATTGGTACAGCGCTGGCGATCACCATAATGTCTGCGTCGCAAAATAGTTTCTTAAGCAAGGTTGCGGATCCAACAGATCCATCTCTGGCAAGCACTTCATTAACGGCTGGTGTACAAACGGCTTTTATTCTCGGGATTGGGCTGGCGTTGAGCGGGTTAATTGTGTCGTTTTTTATAAAATCATCAAGGTCGTCTTCAAACTCATAGCAGAAAAAGCTTTGTCTTTATTAAAAGGTAGATCGCTATCCGCCAGTCAGTTATTGCATTGTCTGCGATCTCAATACCTACTAATAGATAGATAACTTGGCTTGCATCAGTGATATCATTGAGCTATTAATTTGAAAATAAAATCCTGCTGAACAAAATACACATAGATGTGTGAGGGTCTTGGCTAGGAGCTGTTTTGCCAAAAGGAGTCTGCTTATGATCCAACATATCACCTATGTTTTTACTGACGTGGAGGCATTAATAGCAGAGATTGACACTGGATCAGTATCTCAAGCTGCAGTAAGTTCTCGCTCACAGCTCGTGCAAATTTATTGTGCCGAAGCCAATCAGCAGCAAATTAACGCAATCACTGCAGTGATCGCTGGCAAATTTCCTAACGCTGTGGTGGTTGGGGCAACCACTATTGGTGAAGTCGCTCATGGCCGATTAGTGACCAAGCAAACCGTTATCGGTTTTACTTTCTTTGAGTCATCTGATGTTAATGTGATCGCTAAGGCCAGCAACACTGGTGATGAGCAGCGACTGGGTGCGGAGTTGGCGCGTAGCATCAAGCAAAACTATTCTGATGTCGCAGGTATTCTGTTACTTGCCACCACTTTAAGTGTGGATGCCGCTGCATTACTGAAAGGCATTGAGTCGACTCGGGGTCATTATCCTGTCTTTGGTGGTGGCGCGGGCGACTACAGTTCGTCGAATACTTCACTGGTTTTTAGCGAGGCAGAACAGTTCGAGCAGGGTGTTGTTGTCGTTGTATTTTGCGGTGCAGACCTGCATATCGAATCCAGTTCCTATCTGGGTTGGCAGCCACTTAGCCACAGTATGCGTGTGACCAAAATTGATGGTCTAGATGTGCAATATGTCGATGATAATCCTGCTTTTGCGGTCTATCAGCGCTACCTCGACATTTCTAAAGATGATGCGTTTATATTTAATGCGCTCGAATTTCCATTTCTGCTGGAGCGCAATGGCCATATATTGGCCAGAGTGCCTGTGGCGAGTGGTAAAGATGGCTCTTTGCGTTTTGTTGCAGATATTCGTGAAGGTGAGGCGTTTCGCATAGGTTACGGTGACATTGACCTGATCCTCGAAAACTCAAAAAAGCTGCATAAGCGCATGGCGCAGTTTGATCCGCAGGCGATCTTTCTTTATACCTGCAGTTGTCGACGGTTTTTGATGCAAGAAAGCGTGGAGTTGGAAACTTTACCTTTAGAAACGATAGCGCCGACTTTCGGGTTTTATACCTATGGTGAGTTTTACGGAGCCTCACAATTGTCGCTATTAAATGCGGCGATGGTGGCAGTAGGCTTGCGTGAAGGGCCAAAAAATAACCGGTCTATGAGTAAACAAGATGCTGCTTTGTTAACACCTGCTGAGCAAGGTGATCCTTTAGCTAATCAACATGCGCGGGTTGTGTCTCGCCTGATGCGTTTTATTAAAGTGGTGTCCGCCGAGCTAGAGGCATCAATTAAAGACGCAACCAAGCTGTCTGTGACGGATCAGTTGACACAATTAGCCAACCGATTACAGCTAGATCAGGTGCTAGAGCAGCAGGTTAAGCTTGCCAGCAGGTATGGAGCTTCATTGTCTATTATCTTGCTGGATATGGATTATTTTAAGCAAGTTAATGACAGCTTTGGCCATTTAGCTGGTGATAAAGTTTTGGTACGAGTGGCGCAAACCATAATGGCCAATATCCGAGATGTCGATATTGCCGGCCGCTGGGGTGGTGAGGAGTTTTTGATAATCACGCCTAACACTGATATCAACAGTGCAGCATTGCTTGCAGAAAAGTTGCGACAAGTTTTGGCGAGCATTACGTGCCCTACTGTGGGCAGCAATACGGCGAGCTTTGGCGTGTCTGGATTTGTCCCGGGTGATAACCCCGAAACCTTGGTTTTGCGCGCCGACACGGCGCTGTATGCCGCCAAGAAAGCAGGGCGTAATCGAGTTGAAGTTTATGACGCCACGCTCTCTTAAGCTTGCTTTAACGCCATTTTTCTAGGATTGCATCTGCACCTTTTTCAGCAATCATCACTGTGGGCGCATGGATATTGCTGCCGGTAATGGTGGGCATCACCGATGCATCAATGACTCGCAGGCCGGTTAAGCCGTGCACTGCAAGCTCAGCATTGACCACCGCCATGGCGTCCGTGCCCATTTTGCAGCTGCCCGCGGTGTGATAAACGGTTTCAACGTTTTGTTTGATCCACTCCTTAAGCTGCTCATCGCTTTGTAGCGCCAGTCCTGGGCGCTCTTCGCCGCCATTAAAGGCCGCCATCGCTGGTTGGTTTAAAATGTTGCGACAGATGCGTATACCTCGCACCAGAGCATTCAGCTCCTGTTCTTTAGCGAAATAATTGGCAGTGATTTTCGGCGCGGCAAAAGGATCGCTACTGGCCAGTTTCACGCTGCCGCGGCTGTGCGGACGCAAGTGACAGACATGCAGCACATAACCACTTTTCATTGAGGTGAATACGCCCGCGCTGTGTGGCTGCATTCGAACCGCGGCAAACTGCAATTGCAAATCAGGGATGGGCTGCTCGGGACTGGATTTAATAAAGCCGCCGGCATCGGTTGGCGTATAAATAAAATTTTTCGCAAACAGCACTTTGCTGAAAAACTTGAGCGTGTCGGCAGACAGTGAGGTGGTCAGCGCACCGCCAGCTTTGCTTAAATAGCGCAAGATCACATCGGGATGGTCTTGCAGGTTTTCACCGACGCCGGGCAGTGCGTGCCGCAATGCAATATTGTGCTGGGCTAACTCATCGGCAGGGCCCACGCCCGACAGTTTTAACAACTGCGGCGTGTTGATAACGCCGGCGCTTAAAATCACTTCTTTACTGGCGGTCAGTTGCTCGCGCAGCCCCTTTTTGCCGTCTCGACTGATCTCTACACCCACGGCCTGTTTGCCAATAAAGAGGACTTGGGTGACTTGTGTATTCGTCAGTACGGTTAAATTGGGGCGCTTAAGGGCCTCATCTAAAAAAGCATAGGCAGAATTGGCGCGCTGGCCAAAGGGTGTTTGGGTGACTTGAAAAAAACCACAGCCGTGTTGCTCTGCGCCGTTAAAATCATGGTTGTAAGCGATGCCTGCTTCGCCACAGGCGCGCACAAAAGCTGTGCTGGTGGGGAAGTGAAAGTTGCTATCCACCACATCCATCGTGCCTTGATTGCCGTGGTACTGATTGCAGCCGCGCGCCCAACGCTGTGACTTTTTAAACCAAGGCAAGACGTCGGCATAGCTCCAGCCAGGATTGCCCAACTCAGCCCAATGATCAAAATCCCATGGGTGTCCGCGCGTATAAATCATCGCATTGACCGAGCTGCAGCCACCCAATACTTTGCCGCGCGGCCAGAAAAAACGTCGATTGCCGGTGCGTGCTTCAGGCTCGCAGCGGTAACCCCAGTTCAAGCGCTTACTGTTCATCAGCAGCAGCATATTTAGCGGATTGGTTTGCCGTACAAGGTAGTTGCGATCACTGCCGCCGGCTTCAATTAAACACACCTTATGCGCAGGATTGGCGCTTAGGCGGTTGGCTAATACACAGCCTGCCGAGCCTGCGCCGATAATAATAAAATCGTACATTGGGATGGTCCGCGTGAGTGATATCAATTCTTTTATTGGATGTATGCATTGATTACCGCTCGACTATAGAACAGATTAAAAGCCTAGGCCAAGCGCGGGTGTAACCTGCTGTGTTGAGGTGTGCCGCTAGCCTCGAACGTGGGCTCGCTAAGCGTCTTAAAGGGCGGTCGTCTTGTGTCGTTCTTAGGCAGCCCATGAGCAGATAGGTATGATAATTATTTTGACCCGAGTACAGAGACCGTATACTCAGCAAAACCCATATCGAGACGCGCTGAACGAGCACCTTGTGCCGAGGGTTAGCGTTTGGCCTATGGACTGCTGTGTCAGGAACGCGCGCTGAGCTTGGTTGGGTTTGATTTTTTTATCGGCAGCTGCGTTACAGCGTCGACTGTCCTGCATCATTTTTAGGGAAGCTATTATTTATGCCCATGAGTACCGTTTTATTGCTGGCTGCCATCGGCGTTTTGTCACTCTTTTGTCAGTGGTTGGCGTGGCGTGTGCGTATGCCAGCAATTGTGTTTTTGTTGGCTGCAGGCATTGCCTGTGGACCGGTTCTGCATGTGCTTAATCCTGAGGAGCTGTTTGGTGACCTGTTGTTTCCGATGGTGTCCTTGGCGGTGGCGATTATTTTATTTGAAGGCAGTTTGACCCTGCGTTTTTCCGAAATTCGAGGTCACAGCACCATGGTGCGTAACCTGATTCCGGTCGGTGCGCTGGTTACCGGTACGATTGGAACCCTTGCCGCGCACTGGATTTTGCAGATTTCTTGGGAGATTTCCCTGCTGTTTGGCGCTATTTCAGTGGTGACAGGACCAACGGTGATTGCGCCATTACTCCGTGCGGTGCGGCCTAAAGCGAAGCTGGCGAATATTTTGCAGTGGGAAGGCATCATTATTGACCCACTCGGGGCGTTGCTGGCGGTGCTGGTCTATGAGGGGATTGTCTCTTGGGGATTGGGTAATGTGTTTGGCCACTCACTGTATATTTTTGCAAAAACCCTCGTTGTCGGCAGTGTCTTGGGGGTGGCGGCAGGCTATTTGAACGGTCAAGTGTTGCGCAAACATTGGATGCCGCATTACCTGCACAATGCTGGAACCTTAACCTTTATGCTGGGTGTGTATGCGCTGTCCAACGAGATTGCCCATGAGTCAGGTTTGCTCACCGTGACTATCATGGGCATCTGGATGGCCAATATGAAGCAGGTGTCGGTGGATAGTATTTTGGAGTTTAAAGAGTCTTTAAGTGTTCTGTTGATTTCTGCGCTGTTTATTATTCTGGCTGCACGCATTGAGTTTTCCGCGATTGCCGAGTTGGGCTGGGGATTGGCGGCAGTGTTAGCCATCTTGATGTTGCTCGCGCGACCTTTGAGTGTGTTTCTGGCGGCGCTGGGTACGACCTTGAACTGGCGCGAGAAAGTGTTTCTCAGTTGGATTGCTCCGCGCGGCATTGTCGCGGCGGCCGTGTCTGCATTGTTTGCCTTTCAATTAAACAATAACGGTTTTGCTGGCGGTGACACTTTGGTGCCACTGATTTTTATGCTGATTATTGCCACGGTGACGATCCAAAGCCTGACCGCTCGCGCATTGGCCAAGCTACTGGGTGTAGATGAGCCACCGGAGTATGGTTTTTTAATTCTTGGTGCTAACCCAGTGGCGCGCATGATTGCGCAAGTGTTGAAAAAGTGCGAAGTGCCGGTGGTGCTGGCGGATACCAACTGGGAGAATGTTCGACAAGCGCGTATGGAGAATTTGCAGGTCTACTTTGGTAACCCTGTTTCTGAACATGCCGCCAAGCAGATGGACCTGACAGGCATTGGTAACTTACTGATTATTTCGCCTTATAAGCAGATGAACACGCTGGCTACCTATCATTTTCTAGATGGTTTTGGTGATCATGACAGTGTTTACAGTCTTTCTGAGGGCGATGAGGATCAGCAAGCGCGCCACCAAACAGCAGAAAAAATACAGCGTACCCGCGGTCTGTTTAACGGTGTAAGTTATGCCAAGCTGGCCAGTCTCGCTAGTCAGGGTTATGTCATTAAAACCACCCAGCTGAGCGAGGCGTTTAGCTATCAGGATTTTCTCAGCAAGCACCGTCAACAAGCCTTGGTGTTGTTTCTGATTGATAGTAAGGATCAGATCAATCCAGTCAAGTCGATGGACGCGCTTAAGCCTGAGGCAGGTATGACGCTAATCAGCTTTGTGCCGCCTAAGGCTGCCGAGGAGCGTCATTCCAACGAGACGGATGCGCCCAATCAAGCGACAGCTCAGCTCAGTGGTGCTGGGTTGAACGAGTAAGCCTGCGAGCGCAGCGCTTCAGTTGTGCTGAGCGCTGCCGATAGAGACAGTAGATGTGATGACTTTGCAGTACAGTCAACGTCATCGATTAACAGAAGGAGTCATAGCATGCTACCGCCACTTTCACGCACCGCACTGCCAGATACCGCTAGTAACGCTCAGCCCAGCAAACCCTCTGCCGCAGTAAATGCTGTGCTTGATGATGAACAAAAAGCCGCTGCCAGCAGCCCACAAGGTCAGCGTGCTCAGCTCAATACGCAGATTTTACAAGCCTCGATGGATGTTTCAATCAGCGCTGGTGATAACTCGATGGCGCTGCTGTATCGAACAGCTATCGACAGTATCAATGAGCAGCTGTCTGCTGAGTTTGGTCCGAATGCGCTGCAGGCAGCGATGCAGCAAGACAACAGCGCTGAAGCGACGGCTGAACGTATCCTGTCGCAGTCCACTGGATTTTTTGATGCGTATGCACGCCAGAATCCGAATGCAGACCCAGAACAAGTTGTACGTAATTTTGTTGACACCATTCGCGGTGGTTTTGAGAAGGGCTATAACGAAGCGGCCAGTATCCTCACCGGTTTAGGGGTTATGGGCGAGGGCAGTGCGATCGCTGCAGATATTGGCAAAACCTTTGAACTGGTCCAAAAAGGTTACGACGACTTCTTGCAAACTCGACTGCAAGCCTTGCAAGACAATAAACAAGAGAACACTGTCGCTGACAGCGGTGCAGACTGAGCACCACCAGCCCACCAACCGTAGGAGTGGGCCATGCCCACGATTGTAGCTTGGCAAATCTGCACCAAGCCCACGATCTGCACGAGCCGGCCATGCCCACGACGAGCACAGCCCAAGCCTTGGCGGTTTTCTGGCGGCCTGTGTATTTTTTTTGGGGCCAAAATCGCAGGCATGGCCAGCTCATACAGGAGAATGAGTTCATCTTCAGTGCACACTGTATGAGTGGGTCATGCCCACGATTGCAGTCTGGCAAATCTGCACCAAGCCCACGATCTGCACGAGCCAGCCATGCCCACGACGAGCACAGCCCAAGCCTTGGCGGTTTTCTGACGGCCTGTGTATTTTGTGAAGTCATAGTCGCAGGCGTGGCCAGCTCCTACGGGTGGTGTGGGCAAAGCCGTAAGCGTGGCCCGCTACGGGGGGGATTTGTGTCCTAGTTTAACGGCAGGGGTGGCTTGTAGGTTTCCTTCGGCGGGCTGCCATTCTTTGCTTGCGCAGCGCATGACAAAACTTACTGGGCGGCTACTGGTGTCTTTTTTAATCAGTAATTCGATTAAATCGCCACTCAACAAAACACTTTTTAGTTGGGCTGTGGCGCCATCAATCCATGCTTTACCCGTGACTTGCTGATATTTCTGTTTGAGCTCAACACGGTAGGTTTCACCGGTCGTTGTTTGCCACTGCCAAGTGCCGGCTACTTTGGCTGGCACGATCCATTTATACAGATTGATACTGCCGCAATTTTGCCGTTGATCAGGTTTCCAATCGCCCATATCAAACGCATGCGAAACAACCCGGGTACCAGGGCGCAGCTCATCCAGCAGTCGTGGTCTGAGTTGCAAGTTAACCAAATCAAGTAGGTACAGGGTGACTACCGTGGCATTGCTAAACTCAGCCTCGAGCAAGTCATCTTCAATAAAATGAACTAAATGCTCAACGCCGCTATGTTCTGCGTATTCAATGGCTTCGCTGATGCGCATGGGGTCCACATCAACCCCAACACCGCGTGTGTTGCGCTCTAATGCAGCGGCGACAACGATACGACCATCGCCACAGCCGAGGTCATAGAGTATGTCTTGACTGCTGACTTGGGCTAAGTCGAGCAGAGCATTGACGATTTTTTCATCGCTGGGCACATAGGGCACATCTAAAATAATATCTGCGCCGTCTGAGTCGTACTCGTCAAAGTCTAAGTCTCTAAAATCGGATTCAGATAAGCAGTGATCGCCCAAGTCGTAGCCTAAGTCTCTAAGCTCATCAATCAGTTCCTCATCATGGTTAAACTCTAATTCGTCGTACAAGGCAGGCACCTGCAAATAATAGGTCTGGTGATGATCAGCGAGCGGCTATTGCAGGGTTTCGAATCGGCCGGTGACTTTAATGCAATGCACAGATTGGCGCGCTTGATGATTTTGCACACCATAGCACTGCTGGCGTATTTAAATAATCCGCAATGGGCTTGGCCGTGATTTTTCTGCTTTAGCGCATTTTATATTGCGTTGCACAATAGCCACGGCTGATGTCTGGATGATGCAGTTTCAGGTGTTTAGTTTTACGGCCACTGACGCGTGCACGCCATAAGCGAAATGAAGAGGTTTTCAATTGGCTGCGCATCAGATCAATCAGTGCGCTTTGATTGAGGCCATACAGTTGCTCGATCGCTTCAAAAGGCGTGCGATCTTCCCAGGCCATTTCAATGATGCGCGACAGATTGGCGGGATCAAACTGATTCATAAGGTTTGCTCCTTTTCGGCCAGTGCATCAATGAAACGATCACCCAGTAAGCCTGCATCAATGTGCCCAACTTTTACGTAAATCAGCGCACCTTGCTCAAGAGTGAAAGGCGCGTGACTGCTGTACCTTGGGTTTCTGAGCCAACTCCCTGCTGGATACTCGCCAAACTCATCACAAAACAAACCTTCAAGGACTAAAATCTCTTCACCACCGGGATGGGTGTGTCGATTAAATTGGCTGTGAGGTGCCCAGCGCACTAAGGCTGTGTTGACAGCGTTATGCTCATGCAAAGGCAGTACTGATAAACCATCGACTAAGCCAGGTAACCAAGTGGCTTGCTGGGTATTCAACGCCAACTGAGTGGCATCGTTTTCAGCAAATTGCCAGAGTTTGACCAATAAGGTGCAACCTTCTTTAGAGAAAGGTTGATGCGAAGTGCCAGGCGGATTACGCAGATAAGTTCCGCTTGGGTAATCACCGTGTTCGTCGGAGAAGATGCCATCTAAGACGAGGATTTCTTCACCGCCATGGTGGGTATGTGTGCTATAACCACTGCCAGCGGCATAGCGCACAATACTGGTAGCACGCGCGACTTCAGCACCGGCGCGCTCAAACATCATGCGACTGACGCCGGTTAAGGGCGAGTCGACAAAACTGTATTGCTCTGGGTGGATGACCACACGCTGACTGAAGTCGCTATTTAATTGCATTGCATAAAGTCTTAAATAAAGTGGTTAAAGCACAGCTTATTGCCGTCGAGGTCTTTCACGTAGGCACCATAAAAGACGTTAGGGATGCGCACGCCGGGCGCGCCATCACAGCTTGCTCCTAAAGCGATGGCTTTGTTGTATAGCGCATCGACGCCTGCTTGACTGCCCGGTGCAAATGCCACCATTGTCCCGTTACCAGCTGAAGCAGGTGCTTCATCGAAGGGTGTGCAAACGGCCAGCATCGGCGCTGCCATGCTTTTACCGATAAAGCTGATGCGGTCCATATCGATCAGGACTTTAGCGCCTAAATCAGAGAGTAATTCGCTGTAAAATGCTTTCGCAGCGCCTAAGTTGCTGACGCCTAAGGTGACATAACTGATCATAGTGTATATTCCTAATCAAGTGAGTTTGTGTTGTGCAACTCTTGTGCAATAACTATACGTTATTCAAAGTATTTTAACCCATACTTTTTAAGTATTTTATTCGAGCAAGAACGTTATCGCCTTTGCCTTACTCATTGCGGCGGCATACCTGCTTTTATTGCATCTGTTGTGGCGCAGTAATGGGTATCAAAATCTCATTGCGGCGTAAAAACCAAGGCTTAAAAGGTGGGTCGTAACGTGCCCAAATCGCATCGCCGCTCACCATGAAACCCTGTGTCGCGATCCATATTTGTAAACTGTCGTTGTGTTTTTTATAGTTTTTTTCACTCCAAGTACCTGAATAGCGGACTGCCGCCATCCATCGTGCTGGCACTTCGCGCAGCACGATGGATGGGTCTTTGGGCTCGGGCAGGGTGGCTAGCGAATAGCTGGCGGGCATCATAAAACTGATTGCCCATTGCTCGTTGAGCTTCTGCTGGCCGACCGGAGAAGTCATTTTGATCTTTTCACTGCTGGGTGCTTGGCCAACAGGTGCCGTCATATCGATGTTTTGGCGGGCAGTGTTGTTACCGGTAATGTACTTAAACAGTCGTCCAAAGGCTTTGCTGCCGGCATCATAAAACTCGCCTTCGACAAGGGTTTCGGCAAGAATATGTGGCGCATAGGTACGTATTTCAAAGTTGTCTTCTTTGACTGAAACTGTATATTTTGCTTCCTCTGTGGCCATAACATTTCCTGCTGCAAAAGCGGCGATAAGAAAAAAGTATAAAGTGTGTTTTAAGTATGGCATCAGTGTTTCCTCTGCGTATTGCGCCAAAAGCGAGTCAATCAAGCATTAAAAACAGAGGATGACGCTTACGAGCAGCGTTTCAATCATGCTTGAACTGGATAACCCGATATGAGCGGTTTAGTTCATGGCCGACCATTTTCTAGAGTATGGAACTGATTGATACTATGACGCTTGGCACGCAGCAGGGCAAATGCTCAAGTGTGTTGTAGCCATCAGCTGAAGGCAGAGGTGTGCGCCATTGCCTGTTGTAAACCCGCAAAGCAGTGATTGCCCGCTCAATGCTTGGCAGATAAATAATCAGGAGCAAAAATGAAGTTTAACTCGGTGGTGATTGTTGACGGTGTACGCACGGCGATTGGTGGTTTTGGCGGTAGTTTATCGGCGTTAAGTCCTGCGCAAATGGGTACCGCAACGGCGCAAGAAGTGATTAAACGCAGCGGTGTTGATGCCAAGCAGATTGATCATGCAGTCTATGGACATATTATTACCACTGCAGCGCAAGATGCCTATTTGGCTCGGCATATCGCGATTAACTCAGGTTTAGATGAAAGCTCTGTGGCATTTAACGTCAATCGTCTGTGTGGCTCAGGGCTGCAAGCGATTATTTCTGCAGCGCAAATGATTGAGGCCGGTGACAGTAAGCTGGCTCTGGCCGGTGGTGCTGAGTCCATGAGCCAAGGCGCGTATATCTTGCCTAAGGTGCGCTCAGGCTTACGCATGGGTCATAGTACGGTGCAAGATTTAACCTTAGGGATTTTGAGCGATCCTTTTGATACTGGACACATGGGCGTCACCGCTGAAAACATTGCGGAAAAATACGGCCTTACCCGTGAGCAGTTGGATGAGTTCTCGTTAGCCAGCCATCAAAAAGCTGCGGCAGCCATAGCAGAAGGTCGTTTTGCTGAGCAGATTGTGCCGGTTGTGGTCAAAAAAGGTCGTGAAGATGTGCTCTTTGCCACCGATGAACATGTGCGTGAGCAGGTGTCTTTGGATGATCTGGCGAAGCTCAAACCAGCGTTTAAGAAGGATGGTTTAGTCACCGCAGGCAATGCTTCAGGTATAAACGATGGCGCTGCTTCGTTGCTGTTGGCAGATGAGAAGACTGCTGCTGAGCTGGGCTTAAAGGTTCGTGCGCGTCTGCTGGCGAATGCTTTTGCTGGTGTGGATCCTAAGTTTATGGGGTTGGGCCCGATTGCCGCAGTGCCTAAGGCTTTAGCGCAAGCGGGGTTAAGCATTGCTGATATGGACGTGATTGAGTCCAACGAAGCCTTTGCTGCGCAAGCAATGGCCGTGGCGCAAGAGCTAGGCTTTCCTGCTGAAAAAGTGAATCCTAACGGTGGTGCAGTCGGTATGGGTCACCCAGTGGGCGCAACCGGTGCGATTTTAACCGTGAAAACTCTGTATGAACTGGAGCGCACGGGTGGGCGCTATGGTTTGATCACTTTATGCATTGGTGGTGGTCAGGGGATTGCTTTGATTATTGAGCGCGTTAGTTAAGGAAACGCCGAATAATTACCTGCGTTGTCAGGACGTTGTTAAGTCATTGCTACCACACAATGCTTGCTGCTAAACAGGTCAGTATCCGCGGTGTTCTATCGGTGCTGGCCTGTTGTGTTAGATAAAACAGATACTTTGGCTGTCTCTGCTAAAATGCTGACATCGATAGAGTGACAGCAATAGATAACCTGCGTGCACCTTTGAACGGGTGAGTTCAGAGAGTAGGGTCTAAATCTATACAACTAAGCAGCAGCGAGAGCCGAATGATTTTTTTACCCCTGTACCGCACAGTCGCTCAGCGCTTATCTGAAGGTGAGTTGCCTGAGTTTTTTAATTCAGCCACTGTGCCGCAGTTGGCTGCGCTGTTGTTTATTCAAAATGCAGAAAAACTCGCGCAGCAGCAAGCACCGTTAGCTTCAATGCAGCGCCAGTTTGCGCAAATCATCAGTGCCGGTAATCAAGCTAACCAGCAGCTGCCAAAGGCCTTTCAACAACTGGTTGGCGAACGCTTTTCTGTTGAGCAATTGTCAGCAGGATTGTCGCAGTTGGCCGGTCTAAAAATCAGTTTGTTGGATGATGAGCATCCCGCTGCAGAAGAACGGTATTTAGATGCTGAAGGCGAGTGGCTGTTTACCTTTAGCAGCGAGTATCAAAAAGAAGTGATGCCGCTGCAGAAGGTTTATTTTGCTGAGTATCAGGCCGAACTGTCGGTGACTGATCCACAAAGTCGGGCACTGCGTGAGTTTCTTGCGGCGCCCGATGAGTCATTTAATGTGCAAGGTTATGCTGGGTCTGGAAAAACCCATTTAATCAGCCGTTTTACCCAATTACTTGAGCCGCAGCGTACCTTGCTGTTAGCGCAGACCTTTGGGCAGTTGCAAGCGCTGAAAAGTAGGGCAGGTGAGCATTTTCCAGCGATGACCTTTGCCCAAGCGGTCGCACAGGTACTCGACAATAATTTGCTGGCTAACAGCTGGCGCTTGAAGGATAAAAGCCGCGCGCAGCAAACCTGGCAGGTGTCCCATGCGCAGGTGGTGCAGTGGCTCAATTTGCCGGCGATTGCCTATTTATCAGCCGAACAAGTGGCCAGTATTTGCGTCAGAACGGTGGCCAGCTTTTGTAATACAAATGCCGACTCGATTGACGTTGTGCATTTGCCTGCGGGTATTGCCAGCAATCTAGTGCCTGTTGATATCGCGGTGCTGCTGGATACAGTGCGACGTTATTGGTCTGAGTTGGTGCAACCCTCGGAGCCGCAGATTCGCCTGCCGATTCGTGGCTACCATCGGATCAAACTGATGTCGTTGACCGATGAGGTGCTAGATACCCAATACAGTCATATCATCGTTGATGAAGGGCACGATATTCCCACGCCCATGCTGCAAATTCTCGACCGTAGCCCGCAGGCAGTGATCACCTTGAGTGACGAGTTGCAAAATCTTAATGGCATGGCTGCGGCGCGTAATCATGTGATTCGCCAGCGCAACATTACCCAATCGGTGCGATTGGGTAAGCAAGTTGAGCATGTGATTAATCCGTTGATTCAAGCGCATCCAGGAGCCACTAAAGAGCTGTTTGCTGGTCGCGCTGACCAATGCACACATTTGCAGCACTACAGCGGTTGGCACATTCCACAACAGGCAACCACGGTGATTGTCGCCGATGAGTTTGATTTGTTTGCATGGTTTCAGCGTTTAACTCATGCCGGTGTGTCGTTTAAATTGGCTCGCTCAACTTTTAAAGACTTTATGCTGTTTGCGCAAGATTGCATTGAACTCTACCAACAGGGCATACGGCCACGTCATGGTCTGATTTTTCGTTATGCGAGTTGGGATGCATTGACTGCGGCGATGTCGGGTAACCCGTCTTTTGAGGCGATTGCGCGGATGCTGGAGAAAGGTTACACGCTGGCGGATTTTCAAACCGCGGTGGATCGCCATATGCGCAAGGGGGGTGGGAAAATTATTTTGGCGCGAGTCAGTGACAGCAAGAACATGGAGTTCAGCAGTGTGTATCTCTCCAGAGATTTGCTGGTGAAGCCGAGCAGTCATGACAATCAAGACAGTCGCGCACGCTTGTTTTCTAGCCTGTACACTGCGTGTACACGTGCGCAGCATGAGTTGATTGTTCCAGACGGTTTTTCTGACTGGATTGCTGATGCAGTAAAGTAGTATTGAGCGACTAGAGCACAGACAGGAGCCTACATCATGATTACACCCCCTGTAAGAGCGGGCCATGCCCGCGATTTTGCTAAGCCGCTCTGCACAAGCTGACCAGCGTCCAAGGCGCAGGCCATGCCCGCGATTTAACCAGTGCAAAAGCCTGCAGACAATCGCGGACATGGTCTGCTGATACAGGCAGGAAAGAAAGCTACTTTCCTGTAAACACCGCTGCACGGCGTTCCAAAAATGAGCGCACACCTTCGGCGGCATCCTCGCTGGCCATGACCTTGGCCAAATCATCAAACACCTCGGATAATGCGGCGCTATCGCCATGCAAACGCGCAAGCTTTGCGGATGTCAGTGCGGCCTGTACGCCCAGTGGTGCCGCTGCCGCGACTTTACACGCCAGTTCGCGGGCGCGCTGGTGGAGATGTTCAGGCTCGCACAGCTCGGTAATCATGCCCCAGTCATAGGCCTGTTGGCCGCTAAACTCATCACCGGTAAGCAAGTAACGTTGCGCCCGCGCCCAGCCAATCTCTTCTGGTAAACGCACGGTGCCGCCACCACAGGGGTAAATACCGCGCTGCACTTCCAATTGCGCGAAACGTGTTTCAGTGGTGGCCAAACGGATCTCGGTATTGAGTAGCAACTCAAGGCCTGAGGTGTAGCACAAGCCTTGTGCAGCAATGATTAAAGGTTTGCTCAAAGTTTCGCCAGCAATGCCATAGGGATCGATTTCACCTTGCGGCAGTTCGGGAGCTTGGCCTGTGGCAAAGATCGGTGCCCACTTATCCAGCTCTAAACCTGCGGTAAAGTGCTTGCCGTTGGCCTGGATAACACCGACGCGCAATTCGTTGTCATGCTGCAGGCGATACAGTGCCTGCGCCAACAGATGGAAACTTTCAGGATCCAGTGCATTGAGTTTTTCTGGGCGGTTGAAGGTGATCGTCAGAATATGCTCACTGGCCTCAACCAACACTTTGTTTTCGCTGCTCATGGCTGCTCCTAATCATTCAGGGTTGACTCAGAACGGGCTGAACAATGCTCTGGTGTGTTACCCAGAATATTCAGCGCGTCCCATTGAACATAACCTAGAACCAAGCACTTTGCATGTCTAAGCAGCTGCGATCAAAACGCTGCAGTAAACGTGCTTGCAGTTCTATTTCTGGCATTTCCCAACGAATAAAATACTGCGCCGCTTGTAACTTACCGGCAACAAAGTCTATGTCTTCAGCGTTGCTGGAACCGGCAAAGGTGGTCAAGGCTTTATCGGCCATCTCCAGCCACAACCAGCCGACCACAGTTTTACCCAGCATGTCTAAGAACAGCGCAGAGTTGGCCAGCGCTTCCTCGATTTGGCCTGTTTGCATGGCACCACCGAGCTTCAACGTAGTGGTTTGCACTTGGGTTAAGTAGTGCTCGAACTCACTGACCAGTTCGCCCAGTTGTGGTTTCTGTGCAGCAGAGGCGAGGGTGCTGTGCATGCGCGCCATTAACAGTTTTAAGCCTTTGCCGTTGTGCTGCCAGAGTTTACGGCCTAATAAATCCAGAGATTGAATGCCATGAGTACCTTCATGAATTGGATTTAACCGGTTGTCGCGGTAGCACTGTTCCACCGGATATTCACGGGTATAACCGGCACCGCCGAGCACTTGAATGGCCAGATCATTGGCGCGCGGACCATAAAATGATGGGAAAGACTTGACCATCGGAGTGAGTAAATCGAGCAAAATACCGGCATCGGCATCCTTACCGGCTTCTTGCTCATCCACCAAACGTGCAGCCAATAAGCACAGAGCCAGCGAGCCTTCCACGTAAGCTTTTTGCGCTAACAACATGCGCTTTACATCCGAGTGTTCGATGATGTTAATTGGCTTGTTGTCTGGGCTTTTCTCAGTAGCAGAGCGGCCTTGCGGACGGTTACGGGCGTAATCGAGTGATTCTAAATAGCCGCGATAGCCGATCATTGCCGCGCCTAAGCCCACGCCAATGCGTGCTTCGTTCATCATCTTGAACATATACATCAAGCCTTTACCCGCTTCACCCAGCAGGTAACCGACGCAGTTATCTTGCTCACCAAAATTGAGCACGGTCGACGTGGTGCCGCGGTAGCCCATCTTATGCAGCAAACCAGCCAACTGTACGTCGTTGCGTTCGGCTAACGAGCCGTCTGGGTTGGTCATCACTTTGGGCACGATAAACAGCGAGATACCTTTAACGCCTTTCTCTGCGCCTTCAATGCGCGCCAAAACCAAGTGCACGATGTTCTCGGTGATGTCTTGATCACCACCGGAGATGTACATTTTCTGGCCCTTGATCCGATAGCTGCCATCAGCGGCGGGTACGGCTTTAGTGTTCAGATCGCCCAAGGACGAGCCCACATCCGGTTCGGTTAAAGCCATGGTTCCCGAAAAACGACCGCTAAACAGCGATGGAATAAACATGGCTTTTTGTTCATCACTGCCAAAAGCATGAATCACATTGGCCGCGGCGCTGGTTAAAAATGGATAGCCCGCAGTTGATGGGTTGGCCGACATAAAGAATGTGTTGGCGGCCATGTGCAGCAACGACGGTAACTGCATACCTCCATCGGCATAGTCATGCTTGGCACAGAGCAAACCTGATTCGGAAAAGTGCCGCCAAGCGTCTTTTACTTCAGGAATTGTGGTGACACTTTTGCCATCAAACTGTGGCTCGTTGGCATCGGCTTTAGCATTATGCGGAGCAAAATAGTCAACCGCGATACGCTCTGCGGTGTTTAAGATGCCGTCAAAGGTGGTGCGGTCATGCTCAGCAAAGCGCGGTAACTGGGTCAGTTGCTCAGCGTTAAATACGTTATAGAGGAGAAACTCTAAGTCTTTATTATTGATAAGTTTCGACACCTTGAACTCCAATGACACAAAAAATGGGCTTGCTCACGAGTATCAACCTTGTTGTGGATAAAGATAATTGTCAATATGGCCACTCTTAGAGCTAAAAGTGACAAAGCATGTTGAATATCGTGGTGCTTGGTTTTGATTCGGCTTTGGCTTCGGCCATTACCGGGGTGATGGATTTGTTCGCTTTGGCTGGGGTGACTTGGAATCGAGTGCAGGGCGAGGAAGTGGGGCGGCACTTTAATGTGCGCATCGCCAGCCCTGATGGTCAGCCGATTCGCTGCATCAATGGCATTCAAATCGCTGCGCAGCTGAGTTACGCCGACATCGTGCAGGTGGATGCGATCATTGTGCCGACCATTGGTGGGCCAATCGATGAGGTGCTGACGCAAAATCCACAACTCTTAGCCTTATTGCAGTATGCCAATCAGCAAGGTTGGACCATTGCCGGCAATTGCACCGGCAATTTTCTCTTAGCTGAAGCAGGCATTCTCAATGGCCGCTGTGCGACGACCCATTGGGGCTTTAAACAGCAGTTTGCCGAGCGTTATCCAGAGGTGAAACTCACTGCAGAGCAGCTGATTACCCGTGATGAGCATATTTATTGTGCCGGCGGTGGTTTGGCGTGGTTTGACTTAGGCCTGCACATGATTGAGCGTTTTGTCGGTTTTGACGTAGCCCTGCAAACTGCTAAAGCCTTTGTGATTGATTACCGCCGTGACAGCCAGTTGTCGTATTCCTTGATGCGCTTAGCCAAGCCGCACAAAGATGAATTGGTCAAGCAGGTGCAAGAGTGGCTGCAAGCGCATTATGCGCAAAGCTTTACTTTGGATGAGTTGGCGCAACGTTTTAATGTCTCCAAGCGTACCTTGATCAGACGCTTTAATGCCGCTTTAGACAGCCCGCCCAATGCGTATTTGCAATCTCTGCGTATTGAGGCGGCGCAAAAACTCTTGGAAGAAACCGAGCTCAGCGTCGATCTGGTTATGTCGCAGGTGGGCTATGAAGATGCCAGTTCGTTTCGGCGTTTATTTCGTCATAGAACGGGCGTGACCCCTAGGGAATATCGCAAGCGCTTTAGTCGACGTTAGCTATATGTTGCAGCACTTAAAGTAAACGTCTTGACTAAATACTGATCTAGAACAACCTAGGTTGCTTAAGTAGGTCTAGGCTGGAGCTGACGTCTTAGCAGGAGCGCATGACATGACCGACCCAACCCAACAGCAAGAAACAGAAAAAGCGCTAAGTTCGCGATTCCCCACGGCGTACACCATTCTCTTTTTACTGATCATTTTCGTAGCGGCCTTAACCTGGATTATTCCAGCGGGTAAGTACGATCGAGTGATGAGCGCTGAAGTGGGGCGGGAGATCGCGGTGCCTGGCACCTATCAGGTGGTGGAAGCGAAACCACAAGGTTTTGTCGATGTCATGCTGGCACCCACGGCAGGCTTTTATAATCCGGATAGCTATGTCGCGAATGCGATTGATGTGGCGTTATTTGTGCTCTTTCTCGGTGGTTTTTTAGGGGTGATGAATGCCACCGGAGCGATTGATACAGGGATTCGCAGTGCCATGCGGCGCTTGCAAGGCCGCGAACTGTGGATGATCCCGATCCTGATGACACTGTTTGCTTTTGGTGGTACCACCTACGGTATGGCCGAAGAAACCCTGGCATTTTATGCCATTTTGATTCCAGTAATTATTTCCGCCGGCTATGACGCAGTGACCGGTGTGGCGATCGTGATGATTGGCGCAGGCATTGGTGTGTTAGGTTCCACCATTAACCCCTTTGCCACAGTGATTGCCGCGAACGCGGCGAGTATTCCGTTTACTGATGGCATGGGTTTGCGTCTGGTTTTGCTGATTGGCGGTCTGATTATTTGTGCGCTGTATGTGATGCGTTACGCCAAGCGCGTCAAGGAGGATCCTTCGCGCTCGGTGGTGGCTAAACAGTGGGATGCACACCGCGCATACTTTTTACAAAAACATGATGCGAGCGAAGAGAAATCCGTCTTGACCGGCATGCAAAGCATCGCCTTGGTTATTTTTGCGCTCACCTTTGCTGTGATGATTTGGGGCGTTGCCTCGCAGGGTTGGTGGATGGCGCAAATGGGTGGTTTGTTTATGGGCGCCGCCATTGTGATCGGTTTTATTGGTCGTTTAGGCGAGAAAAAGCTGACTGAAAGCTTTGTTGATGGCGCGCGCGATTTATTGGGCGTGGCCTTAGTGGTCGGCTTAGCGCGCGGTATTGTGGTGATCATGGAGCAGGGCATGATTGCTGACACAATTTTAAACAGTGCAGAAATCACCTTAGGTGGATTACCAGAGTTGGCGTTTATCAACCTGATGTTTTGGATTGAAGTGGGAATGAGCTTCTTTGTGCCGTCTTCTTCTGGTCTCGCCGTTCTGTCGATGCCGATTTTGGCGCCTTTAGCCGACTTCGCTCATGTTGATCGCGCGCTGGTGGTGACGGCTTTCCAGTCCGCTAACGGTTTAGTGAACTTAATTAATCCAACCTTTGCCGTGGTCCTGGGTGGCCTAGCGATAGGCCGTGTCTCCTATGACCGGTGGTTGGTATTTGTCTGGCCGTTGCTATTGATTTTGACCCTGTTTATTACTGCCGTGCTGAGCATGGGTGCTTTGTTGTAATGAACCGGCTTTGCGGGTTACTAAGGAGTAAGTAATGACTGAATTAACTTTAGGTGTGCACTCGGAAACGGGCACATTGCGCCAAGTGATTGTGTGTCGACCAGGCTTGGCACACCGACGTTTAACCCCGTCAAACTGTGATTCTTTATTGTTTGATGATGTGTTTTGGGTCAAGCAAGCGCAAAAAGATCACGATGTCTTTGTCAGTGTGATGCAGGCGCGTGGTATTGAAGTGCTGGATATTCATGATTTGTTAGCGCAAACCTTGGCGATACCTGAAGGGCGCAAGTGGATTCTCGATCAGCGTATTACTTGGAATGAAATTGGCGTGGGCATGATCTCGGACCTGCGCGCTTGGATGGATGAATTGCCGAGCGAGCAGTTGTCTGAGTACCTAATTGGCGGTCTCGAAGTCGGTGACTTGCCATTTGATCCAGTCAGCTTGTTCGGTAATCACCTTGGTCGTTATGGTTTTGTTTTACCGCCTTTGCCTAACTTCCTGTTCACCCGTGATAACAGTGCGTGGATCTATGGTGGTGTGACGCTCAATCCAATGTATTGGAATGCACGTAAGCCAGAAACCTTGTTGACGGCTGGCGTCTATAAGTTTCACCCCAAGTTCGCCGGTAAAGTTGATGTATTGTGGGGCGATCCACTGCAGAACTTTGGTCTGGCAACCCTAGAAGGCGGCGATATTATGCCGGTAGGTAATCGTACTGTGCTGGTTGGTATGGGTGAACGTAGTTCGCCGCAAGCGGTTGGCCAGTTAGCACGCGCTCTGTTTGCCAAAGGTACGGTTGACCGTGTAGTGGCCTGCCAAATGCCTAAATCACGCGCTGCCATGCACCTTGATACGGTATTTACTTTCTGTGGTGGCAATATTGTTACCGCCTTTACTGAGGCCGCCGATGCAATGCAGTGTTATGATCTGCGCCCTGATGAAACCGGTAAGTCGCATGTGTTCCGCCACGATCCACGTCACATGTTTGATGTGGTGGCCGAAGTCTTAGGTTACTCCTCATTAGAGGTGGTGCCGACGGGTGGTGATCATCCGGCTGAACGCGAACGCGAGCAGTGGAATGATGGCAATAACGTCTTAGCCCTGAGCCCAGGCGTGGTAGTGGGCTATGATCGTAACGATGATACCAATGCCGCTTTGGCGGCTGCAGGCATTGAAGTTTTGTCAATTCCTGGCGCTGAGTTAGGCCGTGGTCGTGGTGGCGGACGTTGCATGAGCTGTCCAACGGTGCGTGATCCGGTTTAAGGAAGCGCTGAATAATTACCTACGTTGTCAGGACGTTGTTAAAAATCAGCTCACAATCATTTAGATTGAACGTGCTTTAGCACGGCCCCTTAGGGGTGAGCCTCGCGAATAAAATGCTCATTTACTACCTGTAAACTGCGCTTTTTCGCTGATTTGACTCGCTAGCGCTCGCCCTTCGGGTCAGCTTTTCGCTGTTACTCCCTTTGGTCGTTGCGCCTAGCCCTGACTGCCTCGCTAACATTATTCAGTGCTTCCTTAGCTTTAATGTATTAAATGTAATTTATTTACCCAGCTGCTAATTAAGGAGCAGAGGCATGGCTTTTAATCTTAAAAATCGTAACTTGTTAACCTTGCGTGATTACACGCCGCAAGAAATCGATTTTTTACTGAAACTATCTGCGGACTTGAAAGCAGCGAAATATGCAGGCACCGAGCAGCCGTGCCTGCAGGGTAAAAATATTGCCCTGATTTTTGAAAAAGACTCAACACGCACACGTATTAGTTTTGAAGTGGCAGCCTTTGATCAAGGCGCGCATGTCACCTATTTAGGCCCGACCGGTAATCACATTGGTCATAAAGAGTCAGTCAAAGACACCGCGCGTGTTTTAGGCCGTGTTTATGATGCGATTGAGTACCGTGGTTTTGGCCAAGAGATTGTTAATGAGTTGGCTGAGTACGCTGGTGTGCCGGTTTATAACGGTCTAACTGATGAGTTTCACCCGACGCAAATCCTCGCTGACTTTCTTACCATGCAAGAGCACAGTGATAAGCCTTTGCATGAAATCGCCTATGTGTTTATCGGCGATGCTGCCAACAATATGGGCGATAGCTTGCTGATTGGCGGTGCGCAAATGGGGATGGATGTCCGTCTCTGCGCGCCAAAGAACTGCTGGCCCGTTGCGTCAATCCAAGCCGATGCCCGTGCGATTGCGGAGCAAACCGGTGCACGGATCACTATTACTGAAGACATTGATGCAGCCGTGCAGGGTGTCGATTTTATTTATACCGATGTATGGGTGTCGATGGGCGAGCCGCAAGAAAAGTGGGCTGAGCGCATTAAGCTGTTGATGCCTTACCAAGTCAATGCCGAACTGATGGCGAAAGCAGGCAATCCTCGGGTGAAGTTTATGCATTGCCTACCGGCATTTCACAACACTGATACGACGGTTGGTAAAGAGCTGCAAGAAGCTTTTGGCATTGATGCTATGGAAGTCACGGAAGATGTGTTCGAGGGTCCTGCGTCGATTGTTTTTGATCAAGCAGAGAATCGTATGCACACCATTAAAGCAGTGTTGGTCGCAACTTTAGGGCGTTAATTATGTTAGTGGTTGCCGCTTTAGGTGGAAATGCGCTGTTGCAGCGTGGTGAGCCATTAACGGCGCAGGTGCAGCGTGACAATGTCAAAGTTGCTGCACGTGCCTTGGCCGAGATTGTTCGTGCCGGGCATCAGTTGGTGATCACGCATGGTAACGGGCCGCAAGTGGGTTTGTTGGCTTTGCAGGAAGAGGCGTATAACGCCGCTGAGAGCTTTCCGTTGGATGTGCTAGGTGCGCAAACGGCGGGCATGATTGGTTATATGATTGAGCAGGAGTTGGAAAACGCTTTGCAGCACAGTTGCCCGGTGGTGACCTTGCTGACGCAGGTGGTGGTGGATGCTAAGGATCCGGCTTTTGCAAAGCCGACTAAGTTTATTGGCCCTGTGTATAGCCACGCAGAAGCACTGCAGCGCGCCGAACAAGCGGGCTGGCAGATTGCTGCGGACGGTGATAAATGGCGCCGTGTGGTGGCTTCGCCAAAACCTTTGGATATTCCTGATTTGCAGGTGATTCGTCTGCTGGTTGATAAGAATGTGGTGGTGGTGTGTAACGGTGGCGGCGGTATTCCGGTGGTGCGTTACGCTGATAACAGTCTGCTGGGTATTGAGGCGGTGATTGATAAAGATGCGTCGAGTGCTTTGTTGGCCAAGCAATTGGGCGCGGATGCGTTGCTTTTGTTGACGGACGTTGATGCGGTCTATCAGGGTTTTGCTACGCCAGAGGCGCGGCCGTTGCGTGAGTTAACTGTGGCTGAAAGTTATGCGCTTAATTTGCCCGCGGGTTCTATGGGTCCAAAAATCAATGCGGCCTGTAGTTTTACCGAGTCGGGTGGTTTTAGCGGGATTGGTCGTTTGTCTGATGCTTTGGCGTTGTTATCTGGGCAAGCTGGCACGCATATTGTGGCTGAACGCCGCTAATTTAAACACGGTCAGGTATTGCGGGCGCTTCGTCTGCAATACTTAAGGGCTGCTGTTTAATATTGTTTGCAGACGTTTGTTTGGGAGCGCGGGCGGCTCGCCCGCAATGGCGGTCTTGCTTGTTTATCAAGTGAGTGTCGTACTTCGGGATAAGTGTTTTTCCGTCGATGAACCCATCCCGGGTTCAACTCCGGCGCTGCGCCATCCATGGCTACGCTTGTCACACTTGTCCCGAAGCACTCGTTGATCATTTTTGTTGTTTGTACGATTGCAGTATGAATCACTAAAGCAGCAGCAAAGATGCGTGTGCGTCGGCTCTCTTCTAGTGCCGTGCTACAGACTTGCAAACAACATCCTAGGTCAATGAGTACCGCGCTAGTTTCGTGGCAAGCGACGCCATGGATGGCGAAGCGCCCGAATCGAGACAGGAAGTCTCGTTGAGGGAAGAACGATATTAGCGCGGTACGGCGTGCGCATAAAATGCTCAATACTTTACGTTTCGTTATGCATACATACTGTGCATATCGCACTTCGGGATAAGTGTTTTTCCGTCGATGAACCCATCCGGGGGTTCAACTCCGGCGCTGCGCCATCCATGGCTACGCTCGTCACACTTACCCCGAAGCACTCGTTGATCATCGGCGTTGTTTGCGATCTGCTCTTTGTCGCTAGCTGATTAAGCAAATGTCGAAATATACAACGCCTCAACCTTCGCGCGTGCCCACTCGGTTTTGCGTAAGAATTTCAGCGAAGATTTTTCTGATGGGTCGGTTTTAAAGCAGTTCACCGGTATCCGTTCGGCCAACTCCTCCCAGCCATAATGCGCAACTAAACGATTAAGAATTACCGCTAAAGTAACGCCATGTAAGGGGTCGTGGGCGTGGGTGCTGGTCATGGCTTAATCCTCTGAATGTTCGGCTGATGAGTAAGGGGTAACTCTAAACGGTTGTTTAGCAGCTGTTCAATGGCGCGTTCAAGTGCTTGATAACGTGCTTGCCATGAACCTTCTAAATGCAATACCGGCTGCTGATGCTGCTGCAACCAATGCGCTAAATGTTGATGAAAGTGTTGGCGCTCAGCTAACAGTGGCTGACAACGCTGGCCATCCGCTTGCCAAGGCATTGCGTCAGGGCTGAGCAAACCAATCAAATCGTAATGCTGGGCCTTGAGAGCGCTTTCAATCCAGTCAGGACTGCGTCCAAATAAGGTTTCGCTCCACAACTTATTGCTCAATAAATGTGTGTCGAGCAGCAGTAGCTCTGGCTGTTGGGCGCGCGCTGCCAGTTCACGGGCAAGCTGTTGTTCGGCAATTAGGCTGATATCTGCATAGCCGGTGTCACGTTGCGTCTGTTCAATGAACTCTCTGACATACTCGCTAACCAATGGAGCATTAAAACGCTCGGCTAAAGCTTGGCACAGCGTGCTTTTGCCTGCCGACTCAGGGCCGCTTAATACCACAACTTTCATGTTGTTTGCGCCTCACTTGTGCGCCACTCGAGCCAGCCATACACCGCCAGTGCAGTGAATGCGACATAGAGGATTGCGGTGAGATAGAGTTCTGCGGTGATAAACATCCCGACATAAATACTATCCAGCACAATCCACAGCAGCCAACATTGTAGGCGTTTCTGCGCCATCCAATACTGTGCTACTAAGCTAAAACCAGTCAGCGCGGCATCCAACCACGGCAAGTTGGCATCGGTGTATTGGCTCATGGCAAAACCCAAAGCAAGAGTGATGCTAGCACCCACCAGCAAACCTTGGCTGATGCCTAAACTATTTAAATGACTCACTGCGCGCCCTTGATGTTGCTCGCCGCCGCGTAGCCATTGCCACCAGCCGTAGATTTGTAATACCACATAAATAATTTGCAAAAGCATTTCTGAATACAAACGCGCGTCGTAAAAAATCCAGATATACAGCAGCACCATCAGCAAACCAATCGGCCAAGCGGCAGGCTTTTGCTGAGTCATTAAGTAAACTGAGAGTGCGCCTAAACTTGCGGCGATCAGCTCGATCCAAGTCATCGAGAGCATAATAGTTCCAATTCAATCGCTGAATAATGCTGCGCATACTAGCAGGCTGTTTGCCGAGATAAACAAAAAGTCAGTCGCTGTTAACCCTTGAAATCAAGACGGATACGCACGGCAGGGCAAATCGGCGGTTTATTCTTAGGGAAGCACTGATTAATTATGTCATTGCGAGGAGCGACGCGACGCGGTAATCGCTAACGTGTTGATACATAAGGTCAATTGGATTGCTTCGCTACGCTCGCAATGACATTTTTTGATTTATTCAGCATCTCCTTAGTTTTAGCCGTGTAAACTGCGCAGCTTAAAATCAATACGCAAGCCCGTGTATTGTCATCATTTTCAAAGCGGTTGGGGGTTGTTATGAACGCGGTTGTTGTCGCAGTAGCATTAATGCTGGTGCTCAGTTTGCTCCGAGTACACGTTGTCGTGTCGCTGATTATTGGCGCAGTGGTCGGTGGTTTAATGGGTGGGCTGGGTATCGACAGCACCTTATCTGCTTTTAATAAAGGCCTTGGCGGTGGCGCTACGGTCGCGCTGTCCTATGCCTTGCTCGGTGCGTTTGCTGTAGCGATCAGTAAATCTGGCGTGGCCAATGCTTTAGCTGGAAAGATCCTCAATATGGTGGGTCGACAAGAAGGCAAAGGCACTGAGATGGTCAAGTGGTTATTGATTGCGGTGCTGCTAGGCGCTGCGGTTTCTTCGCAGAATATTTTGCCCATCCATATTGCCTTTATTCCATTGTTAGTGCCGCCATTACTCTATGTGATGGGACGCTTACAGTTGGATCGTCGCCTTATCGCCTGTGTGTTGACCTTCGGTTTGATCACCCCTTATATGTTTTTGCCCGTAGGTTTTGGTGGGATTTTCCTTAAAGAGGTGCTGCTGGCTAACGTGGCCAAAGGTGGCGTTGATGTCAGCGGTTTAAGCGTGATGCAAGCCATGATGATTCCTGCTGCCGGTATGCTGTTTGGCTTGTTGGTTGCCATCTTGTTTACCTATCGCAAAAAGCGTGTCTATCAGTTAGTTGAAGAAGGTGAAGTCGGTTCGGCTAGCAGCAGCTACAGCCCGAAAAGTTTGCTCGCAGCTGGTGCTGCCGTGGTTGCCGCCTTTGTCGTGCAGCTGTGGCTTGACTCAATGATCATGGGTGCGCTGGTGGGTTTTGTGGTGTTCTCCGTGTCTGGCGTGGTGCGCTGGAAAGAGGCCGATGACTTGTTCACCGAAGGCATGAAAATGATGGCCATGATTGGCTTCATTATGATTGCGGCGTCTGGTTTTGCTGAAGTGATGCGCGAAACAGGACAAATTCAAACCTTAGTTGACTCATCGGTGTCAGTGATTGGTGACAGTAAGGCGATGGGTGCGTTATTGATGCTGCTGGTGGGTTTGCTGGTCACTATGGGTATTGGTTCATCATTTTCTACTGTACCTATTATTGCTGCGATTTTTGTACCCTTGGCTTTGCAATTGGGTTTCAGTCCGCTGGCTATTGTTAGTATTGTCGGTACCGCTGGCGCGCTCGGTGATGCCGGCTCGCCTGCCTCAGATTCAACTCTCGGGCCAACTTCGGGTTTGAATATGGACGGTCAGCACAGTCATATTTGGGATACAGTAGTCCCCACCTTTATTCACTATAACCTGCCGTTATTGGCCTTTGGTTGGGCGGCAGCAATGTTATTGTGATGAGGTAACTACTCAATTGTTGAAGGAGCACTGTACTCATGATGACCTCTTGGCGGATCAAGAACTTTAAAGCATGGCAGGATACTGGGTCGATAAAGTTAGCGCCGCTGACGGTTTTTTTCGGTGAGAACAGTGCGGGTAAAAGTAGCTTAGGGCAGCTGTTGCTGGCGCTTAAACAAAGTGCTGGTTCGGCTGCTGCACAACCCTCCTTGAATTTTGGTGATGGTCAGAGCCTGATTGATTTAGGCTCTTTTGCGCAGAACCTGCACTGCGGTCAACTGACCGAGCCTTTGCAGTTTGAGCTGCGCTGGCGTTTGCCTGAACCTTTAGCTTTACCCGATGTAGCGCCGCAGCAAAGCCAGTCGATTGATGAGCTGTGCTTAAGTGTCAGTGTCATCGCCGATCAAGATCAGCAGCCGCATCTGCAATCCATGTGCTACAAGGGTTTTCAAGATGGCATTGAGCAGTTCAGTGTTATCTATTGCAGTGATAACCAAGCTCAGCTGCAGGTGAGTATTAAACAACCGCACGCCCTTGAATACTCACTGGCACTGGGTGATGCAGCCCGTCCTGAACAATTTTATCGCTTGCCTGCCGCGCAAGGCCAAGAGGGTGCTTTTCTTAGCACGTTGGTTGGGCAGACCGAGCGTGTCCTCGCTGATTTTCAAGCCCTTGCGGCCTTACGCGCAGGGCCGCAGCGTGGTTATGCTTGGCATGGTGAGACGCCAGCAAGTGTTGGTCGTGCCGGTGAGTCAGCGATCGCTGCAGTGCTGGCCGCCAGTGCCCAGCAGCGTAAGTTGCAGTTTGCCGCCGATCAACCCGAGTTGGATTTTCAGCAGGGCATAGCCTATTGGTTACAGCAGATGGGTGTGGCCACTGACTTTGCGATTCACCCCTTAGCAGACACAGCCAATGACTATCAGGTGCAGCTAAAAAGCCATGCCGATGCGGCGCAGGTGAATTTGGCTGATCTAGGCTTTGGCGTGTCGCAATTGTTGCCGGTGATTGTGCAGGCGTTTTATGCACCGCCACATGCAACAGTCTGGCTTGAACAACCAGAAATTCATTTGCATTCACAGGTGCAGGCTGGATTGGCTGACATGTTAATTGCTGCTGTGCAAGCAAAAGAGGGCGGGCAAGCACGTAATCAACAAATCATTGTCGAGAGTCACTCCGAGCACTTTCTAAATAGGTTACAAAGACGTATCGCTGAAGGCGTGATCAGTCATCAGGATGTGGCTTTGTATTTTTGCAGCCGTGATGGCACTCAAGCACAGATTGAACGCTTGGCGATCGATACCTACGGTGAAATAGCCAATTGGCCAGAGAATTTATTTGGTGATGAGATGACTGATATTGCAGCCAGAGCCATGGCCGCGGTGCAGCGTAAGCGTCAGCAGAATAACTAGGGCTTTGCGCATGCTAAAAGTAGTGATTGATACCAACGTGCTGCTGGTGGCCAACCAGCAGCACGATGAGGTTTCGACTGAGTGCGTAGCCAGTTGTATTGAGCACTTGCAAAGCATCCAAAATACCGGCGTGGTGGTGATTGATGACAGTTTTATTATTTTGGGCGAATACCAAAACAAAACTCGCATCAACCCGCCGCGTGGTGTCGGTGATGTGTTTTTAAAGTGGTTGCTGCGCAATATGGGTAATCCTACTCAGGTAGAGATGGTCAGTGTGACCTTAATCGCGACTGATTTTTATGCGGAATTTCCAGGTCAAACACTGCAGCATGAGTTTGATCCGCCTGATCGTATTTTTCCAACTGTTGCCAATGTTCATCCTGACAAACCAATCATTTGGCAAGCAGCCGATTGTAAGTGGATTGATTGGTGGCCAGCCTTAGCTGAGCAGGGTATTAAAGTTGAGTTTTTGTGTGCTGCGGATGCGCAGCGCTTTTATAAAATTAAGTTTCCAAGGCCGCGCCATGTGCCAGCGCCTGCCATGCCGGAGAATAAGTAAATGTCTGATTTTTTTCGCTTTCCCCATACCCCGCATATTGATTGGCTTGGCGAGGGCATGCCGCGTGATGACAAGGTGCTCAGTGCGGCTGAAGTGCAGGCTCTTTTAGCCCAGCCGCTGCGTATCGAAGAAAAACTCGATGGTGCCAATCTAGGGATTTCCATGCGTGCCAATGGAGAACTGCGCGCACAAAACCGTGGGCAGTATCTATTAGAGCCTTTTGCGGGGCAGTTTTCCCGGCTCAATTCGTGGCTGGCGCAGCATCGTTATGCGTTGTGTGATAATTTACAAAGTGATTGGATATTATTTGGTGAATGGTGCGCGGCGCGCCACTCGCTGGATTACGATCATTTGCCTGACTGGTTTGTGGTGTTTGATGTTTACGATCGCAGCGAGCAAAAGTTTTGGAGCTGTGAGCGACGTAATGCTTTGGCCGCGAAAATGGGCTTAGCCGTTGTCCCCACCTTGCATCAAGGGCAGACCACGCTGGATGAATTAAAAACCTTGCTCAACACTGTTAGCAGCCAGTACCGTCAAGGCACACCCGAAGGCATTGTGATGCGCCATGATTCAGAGCTGTGGTGTGAAGCACGCGCCAAGTTAGTACGCGCAGATTTTGCTCAATCCATTGAAGAGCACTGGCGTAGTCGGGCGATTGAGTGGAACGATGTGCGTTTAGTTACTGCGGCAGATTTTGAATAAGCCGCGTGGTTAGGCGGTTTATCGGTTTTACAAAATAAGGTAAAGATGTCTTACTGATTCTTGATGATATGACGCATCATGCGCGCGCGTACCGTGAGTTGTCATTATTACTGCGCCGCCCTCCAGGCCGTGAAGCCTTTCCTGGCGATATTTTCTATGTGCATGCGCGTCTTTTAGAGCGTGCTGGGCAGTTTGGCGCAGAGATCGGTGGCGGCTCAATTACTGCGTTGCCAGTGGTAGAAACCCAAGCAGGTAACCTCTCTGCTTACATTCCCACGAACCTGATTTCTATTACGGACGGGCAGATTTATTTGTCCCCACAGTTGGTGCGTAAAAACCAATTCCCTGCAGTGGATTTAGGTTTGTCGGTGTCGCGTGTCGGTGGTAAGGCGCAGAATCGCACGTTACGTGGCGTGTCAGGCAACTTGCGTGTGACGCTTTCGCAATTTGAAGAGTTAGAAGATTTTGCGCGTTTTGGTACGCGTCTTGATGATGTCACCCGTGCGCGTTTAGCCCGAGGCTCTGCGGTACGTACAGCGTTACGTCAAGCTGAGCGTGATCCGATGCCGGCAGTTGAGCAGTTAGCCGTATTGGTGGCGGCGATGGAAGGCTTATTTGATCAATTCAATGAACAGCAGATTAGTCAGGCGATGGGTTTAGTGCGAGAAGTAGCGCAGCAGAAGCTGGCAGTGATTGAACAGCGCATCGCTGACAACCAAACACTGCAAGATGATGACCATGCCTTGATTGTTGCTTGTGCGCAGGAAGCCTTGGCGACGCTTGTTAGCGCGACAAATGCAGGACAGGAGTGAGCAAGTAAATGGCGCAAAGCTTAGAGCATCTGTCGCGTAAAAATGACACCTTGACCAGTATTCGCGGCATTGTGCATACGATGAAAACCTTGTCGGCCATTAATGCTGCGCCTTATGAGCAAGCGGCGCAGTCGATTGAGTTATATCATCAAACGCTTCTGCAGGGATTGGCTGCTTTTGTGCATCGCACCGGCGGTGTCAGTCTGCTAACGGAAGCAGTGCAGCCCAATTTACGCTTGCTGGTGGTGTTTGGTTCAGATCATGGTTTATGCGGCAATTACAATGAACTGCTCGCGGATAAAGTGGCTGAGTACACTCAAGCTGAGCCCATGCTCAAACAACGTATTCTCTGCATTGGCTCACGCATGGCTAATGCGCTTTTGGAGCAGGCATTAACGCCTGATGTGGTGCTGATGCCGCCTGCTTCAGCTGATGGCGTGGGGCGTTTAGCTGGCGATATTGTCACGCGCATTGAGCGGCTTGGTAGTGGTCAGTCGCTGGCTCATTTGGCGGTGACCTTGGTGTTCACTCAGCGCGCAGAACATGGCTATCAAGAAACTGTAACCCGTAACTTATTGCCTTTGGATAAAGCGTTGCTGCAACCGCAACAACGCTGGCACTCCCGCTCATTGCCGGATTACACGATGAATGCTGAGGCCTTGTTGGCTTCGCTGATTCGTAATCATGTGTTTGCCAGTGTGTTTCGCGCTTCGGCAGAAGCCATGGTGACGGAAAATGCGACGCGTTTAGCCTTGATGCAACAGGCCGAGCAATCGGTGGATGAGCAGCTAGAGGCTGTACAGCAAGAGCTCAGCAGCGTACGCCAAGATGAAATCACCAATGAGTTGATGGATATTGTCATCGGCCACTTAGCCTAACCCCTGTACGAGCGGGCCACGCCCGCGAACGGCGGCCCGAAAACCGTGCGATGGCTGCAGGATTTTACTTTAGCTGCAGAATCGCATCGCGGGTATGACCCGCTCCTACGGTTGGGTTCTGTTGCGTCAAAGCCTCGTAGGTGCGGGCCGCGCCCGCGAACGGCGGCCCGAAAACCGTGCGATGGCTGCAGGGTTTTACTTTAGCTGCAGAATCGCATCGCGGGTATGACCCGCTCCTTGTATGTTAGCCAGTAACGATTATTCGGTAAGCTAACGTTCAGTTTACTGGGGAGGCCGTTCGCTCCTTGAGGCAGAAAATCTGACCTCGTCTGTAGAGTGGCCCCCCGCCTCTTTGCT
>JBLWZG010000013.1:0-76018 GCA_048266525.1 Pseudomonas sp. | reverse complement strand
GAGTTTTGGCATGGACGTTGTGGTTTTTCTGCGTGGCGAACAGCTAGATGCATGGATAATGCACTATCATTTATTTGTATACAGATTGAACTCTGTAGCTTGCGTACTACACTCAAGCAAACAATAAATGAGGTGCCTTATGAAAGCCGTGTTATGTAAAGCCTTTGGCCCAGCCGATACCTTAGTGATTGAAGACACCAGCAGTCCGCACATCAAGAAAAATGAAGTGCTGCTGGATGTGCATGCGGCGGGCATTAACTTTCCTGATACTTTAATCATTGAAGGAAAATACCAGTTCAAACCGCCTTTTCCATTTTCTCCGGGTGGTGAAGCAGCAGGTGTGATCAGCGCTGTTGGCGAGAACGTCAGTCATCTTAACGTCGGTGATCGAGTGATGGCGCTGACTGGCTGGGGCAGTTGTGCTGAGCAAATAGCCGTGCCTGCCTATAATATTTTACCGATGCCTGATGCAATGGATTTTACCACGGCGGCAGCTTTTAGCATGACCTACGGTACGGCCATGCATGCCCTTAAGCAGCGTGGTGCTTTGCAAGCCGGTGAGACGTTATTGGTGCTTGGCGCTTCCGGTGGCGTTGGTTTGGCCGCGATTGAAATTGGTAAAGCTATGGGCGCGCGCGTGATTGCAGCGGCCAGCAGTGCCGAGAAGCTCGAAGTGGCGCGCCAAGCGGGTGCCGATGAGCTGATTAACTACCAAGATGAAGATGTACGTGAACGCTTGAAAACTTTAACCAAGGGCCAAGGTGTGGATGTGATCATTGATCCGGTGGGCGGTGATTTGTTTGAAACGGTATTCCGCTCGATTGCTTGGAACGGCCGTATGTTGGTGATTGGTTTTGCGAGCGGCACGATTCCGTCATTGCCAGCCAATTTACCGCTACTCAAAGGCGCTGCGGTGATCGGCGTGTTCTGGGGCTCATTCGCTCAGCGCCAACCGCAAGATAACGTCGCTAACTTTGAGCGGCTGTTTGCTTGGTATGCCGAAGGCAAGCTGAAACCCTTGGTCTCGCAAACCTTTGCGCTAGAAGATACCGCACAAGCGATCAATACTCTGGCTGCACGTAAGGCAGTGGGTAAGCTGGTGATCAAGGTTCGCTAATATATAAGCAGGCTGTTCACGCAGCGCTTTTTGCTGCGCTGTGTGTGACGCTCTAATACCTGCCTAAATACCTAAAAATATCTGACTTTAAACGCAGTTCGCGGCAACTCTGAGCCTAAAATACAGCACTGCTTCTTTAGCAGCAGCCATAAAGAACACTGCGTTACATGCGCCTTTCATCGTATAGTAGCGACAACTTTTTATTGTTTTGTAGGCTGCACAACATGTTACATCGCATTGTAGTCGTGGGCGGCGGTGCTGGCGGGCTTGAGCTGGCGACGCGCTTAGGTCGCACCTTAGGTAAGCGCAAGCAAGCCAAGATCACCTTAGTGGATGCCAACCTTACCCATATCTGGAAACCCTTATTGCATGAAGTGGCCACCGGTTCACTGAACAGTACGGATAATGAATTAAATTATGTCGCACAAGCCAAATGGAATCATTTTGAGTTTCAGATTGGTAAGTTTTCAGGCATCGATCGTCAAGCTAAAACCATTGAGCTGAGCGCCACCCTGGATGAAAAAGGCCATCAACTGGTCCCTGCACGTAGCTTAAATTACGATACTTTAGTGGTTGCTGTAGGCAGTTTAACCAATGATTTTGGTACTAAAGGCGCGGCTGAACACTGCATTTTTCTCGATAGCCCACAACATGCGCTAAACTTTCATAGGCGTCTGCTGGGTGAGTATTTAAGTGCGCATGCCAAAGGTGATGACGACAATATCGTCAATATTGCGATTGTCGGTGCTGGCGCAACTGGGGTGGAATTGGCTGCTGAATTACGCCATGCCTCGCAACAGTTATCGGCCTATGGCTTAAGTAATATCCAGCCAAAGAATATGTGCATCACCATTATCGAAGCAGGACCGCGTGTTTTACCGGCCTTGTCAGAGAAGATTGCCACTGAAGTTCACCAGCAACTGCTCAAGCTCGGTGTACAGATTAAGTTGTCTGCACCCGTTGAAGAAATTACCGCTGAAGGCATGCACACTAAAGATGGCGGATTTATTCCCGCATCATTAAAAGTCTGGGCGGCAGGTGTGCGTGGGCCTAAGTTTTTAACCAAACTGGATGGCTTAGAAAACAATCGGATTAATCAATTGGTGGTGCGTACTACACTGCAAACCACGTTGGACGATGATATTTTTGCTTTAGGTGACTGCGCTGCTTGTCCATTGACTGAAGGCAGCGATAAAAATGTACCGCCACGTGCGCAATCAGCGCATCAGCAAGCCAGCTTTTTAAGTAAAAGCTTAGCTTTGAAACTGAAAGGTAAAGCCTTGCCGAGCTATCAATACCGCGACTACGGCTCTTTGGTGTCACTCTCACAATACAGTGCAGTGGGCAACATCATGGGCGGCTTTATGCGTACGGTTAATGTTGAAGGCTGGATGGCGCGGATGTTCTATATCTCTTTGTATCGTATGCATCAGGTTGTACTCTACGGCGTGTTTCGCACAGCTTTAATTATGCTCAGTGATCGCATCGGCAAGCGCACCCACCCGCGAATGAAGTTGCACTAGGCAATGGTTTTGCTGCCTATGCAACACCTGGTGCGCATGGCTTGAGAGTCATGCTAATCAGGCAGCCAGCCGCTTTGACAGAGTAGAGAGGTGATAGCTTTGATGACATCGATAGAAGAACTGGATGCCGTGCGCTTGCGCTGTAAAAGCATGGTGAAAAAACGTGCTTTAGCCTCCAGCGGTATGGTGCTCGTGCCGCTGCCAGGTGTCGATATTGCTGCTGATGTGGGGCTGCTTTTAGAACTGTTACCTGCGATTAATCGTCAGTTTGGTTTAACGCCAGAGCAAATTAATCGCCTCGATCCGCAGTTTAAAAGCTTCTTGTATGGCGTGATCAAAACCACTGGTAGTCGAGTCATTGGGCAGATGGTGACCAAGCAAGTGGTGCTTTTGTTATTGAAAAAAATGGGTTTGCGCCTGACCGCAAAACAAGCGCTCAAGTTCATCCCCTTTGCAGGACAAGCGGCTGCAGCGGCCTTGAGTGGCAGCGCGATGCTCTTGATTGGTCATGCGCACATTGAAGAGTGCTATGCCATTGCGAAAAAAGGCTTTGAATATCAAGCTTTGCCACAGAGCATTGAATCAATCGAGTGAAGCCTAAATTTTGTGTTTAAGCTTTAGGCTGCTCGGTGTGCTCAAGCACATGCTCAGCCAGTTTTAGTCCCGTCTCGGAAAAGGTTTTATGGATAAAGTCAGCGCCTGCTGCACGAATGCTTTCGGCATGTTCAGGGTATAAACAGTGGCTGATAATAAATCCTTTAAAACCGCTTTCGCGCAATTTTTGTGCCGCGAGGGTTTTTGCCTCTAAATCATTGGCGGCTAAAATCACATATTTTAAGTGCGGTGCATGCAGCCGCTTCCAGAATACGGTGTCTTCCGCATCAGCGAATAAGCTGTGAATACCATCTTGAATTTGCTGTTCAATTTTGATGGGATCCGAGTCAATACCGAGCACTGAATAGCCTTTTTCGTGCAGGGTTTGATAGGAGGCCATACCTGTACGACCCATACCGACAATAAGAATTTCATCCTCGATATACAGCGGCTGCTCATCGGGATGGAAGCCTTTGCGCTCCATTAAAATCAGATATTTGCTGAGTTTTTCATACAAAGTGTGGGCAAAACGATTGAGTGGTGCTGATACGACAAAGGAAAAAGCGACCGTCAGCGCCAGCGGAATAATCCACTCTGGAATGGCAATACTGGCGACAATCAAACCAAACTCACTGTAGTTGGTTAGGCTTAAGCTGGTTAAAAAGGCGCTGCGCGCGCGCAGTTTAAAGAGCACCATCAAGGCAAAAAATAACACGCCTTTTAACGGTAAAGCGACCGCCATAATCAGGGCGAAAATAACCGCATTCTGGTCTGGTAGGCCGCCTATACCGATTTGTAAGAAGAAACCCACTAAGAAGATTTCTTTAATACTCCACAGCGCTTTGGATAACTCACTGGAGCGCGGGTGATTGGCGAGCAGTGCACCAAAGGCCAGCGCGCCGAGCTCTGAGCTTAAACCAATCTGCTCAAAGCCATAACCGCCGACCACTAATGCCAGCAGTAAACCCAATAAAACCAACAGCTCTTCGTGGCCGCTGTAATCAACCAAGCGATAAATAAGCGGACGCAGCAAGGGTATGCCAAACACCACTAGTGCCCACATCGAGGGTGTTTGTCCGCTGGCAATACTCATTACACATAAAGCGATTAAGTCTTGTACCACCAAAATACCGATGGCGACGCGGCCGTGGAAAGCGCGCAGTTCCCGTTTGCCGTCGAGGACTTTGGCGGCCAACACTGTGCTGGAAAAGGACAAGGCAATCGACAGCATGACCGCTGTGTACCAATTGACCTCTAAAAATAAGAAAAACGCCGGGGTAAACACTGCGGTACTGATGAAGAAATGCAATAGGCCGCCGCCCATCACTTCAGGACGCACTAAGCTTTTGACTTTAAGTTTAAGGCCGACGGTGAATAGCAGTAGCAGCACGCCAAGGTGGGCGATATGTTGCAGTGCTGAAGTACTATCGACGCTTAAACCCAGATAGTCTGCTGAGGCTGCAATCGAGAAACCTGCAGCTAAATAGCCAATCAAAGGCGGCAGTCCGATCATGCGAACAGCGATTCCTAAGCTAAAGGCAAAGACAATCCATACAGCTTCAATCACAGCAGTTCCTTGGCGGATAAAATATCGTTGCGCATTTTAGCAAAGATAGCTGTAGGTATTGGATAATTTAGTGGTTTTTGCGTCTTGGTTAATTGAGCCAACAACCTAGTGGTTTAAGTGGTTCTGGGGTTGGTTGACCTTGTGCTTCTAGGTCGTTGATTTCTATCGTGCGCTCAATGGCAAATAACGGCAGCTGATTGGGCCGCTCACCGAAAGGTTCTTCAAGTTCTTCACTGAGCGCATCTAAACCAAAAAACGCATAAGCGACTAATGCGCTAATAAAGGCTGCGCAAATAACGACACTGGCAACTAATCCTAAGATTAATCGAAAACAAAATAAGTAGGCAGTGCGATGCACCAGCAGCATATAAGCTAAAGGAATTGGCGTGTTATGCAATCGCTCGCAGACCGCTTGAATCTCGGTCATTGCGCTGATGCGCGCCTCAAAGGTGGTGACTAAAATATCGGTCAACTGGCCTTGTTGCTGGGCTTTAGCGATTTCTAAATTGAGTAAACGCAACACCTGATCAGCAGGGATGTTGGCGTTATAAATAAGGTTACAGCTTTGCTCATCCAGCAGTTCATCCAGCGCACCTTGCAATGGACGGCTGTGCAGTTCATACAAAAGTGCACGGCTAAAGGCGCGAATGAGCAACATCAAACGTTGCTGAGTTTGCCGCTTGTGGTATGGCTGTGAGTGTTCAGATGGATCGTTGTCGATGCACTTAACCGACAACGATCTTCGCTGAATTAATGCGATGTACCTTCCGCGAACTCAATTTTATTGCCGACGTTATATTTGCCAGACGGCTTATTCATCGGGATACGTTTCACTTCTTGCAGAGTTTTCGCATCGTAAACGATCAGTGCGCCTTCGGTGTCCCAAACACTGAGAATCAAGTGGCTGCCGTCGTTGGTAAATTCGACGTGCGCTGCGTTTTTACCGGGCATTGGTCGTAACGTGTGGGCAACTTCTAAGGTCTGCTTATCAATTAAGTGCACCGCTTCTTGGTTGGGGCCAAAGAACACATCAGTCCATGCGTACTTGGAGTTGATGTGGCTGCGCATAAAGAAGCCTGGACCTTCGGTAGGGATTTCTTTAATCAGCTTCCAGGTTTTGAGATCCAATACAGAAATTAACCCTTTGCTGATATTAGGCGTAGCAAAGACCCACTCACCGTTACGTTTCCAATAGATACCTGAGCCCAGGTGTGGCATACCGGGCAGTGGAATATCCGTGATGGATTTACCGGTATCAAGATCAATTACTTGCCCGCCATGGGCTTTACGCGAGGTGGCTAACAGGTAGCGATAATCTGGAGTAAAGGAGAAATCATCTAAGAAGTCTTGAGCATTAATGCGTCGTGGAGTGAAGTCAGGGGTGCCAGCGTAAGACAGCTCCCAGGCTTCTTTGGTGTCTTTCAGTGCGACAATAAAACTATCGCGCGGTGGTGCGGTATACACCGCGCTGACGCGTGACGCTGTGCCGTCTTCGCCGATCACTGGGATGCTTTTGACCAAGGTTAAGTCATCGGCATTGAGCAAGACTAAGTTGCCTGGCAAGTAGTTACCGGCCAGTACCCAGCGCCCATCATTGCTGACCGCTAAGTTACGGGTGTTCAAACCCACGCGGGTTTCAGCAACCATGGTGAAATTATATAAATCGTATTTAGTTACCCAGCCATCCCGTGAGGCAAAGTAGACAAAACGTCCGTCTGGCGAGAATTTTGGCCCGCCATGCAAAGCAAAATGCGATTGAAAGCGCGTCAGAGGCTCAAATTTATCGCCGTCTAAGATGGTGACATGGTGTGTGCCGGCTTCAACCACGACAAATAAATTGAGTGGATCGGCTTGGTGCAATGGTGTTTCAGACAGAGTGCTGACATCCACCAACATGCGGTGGCTGGCGCGCGTGTCGGCATCGTCCCAGGTCGGTGGATTTTCAATGGGGGTATACAAATACTCCACCATGCTTTCGATCTGTGCAGGGCTGAGAATATCTTTGTAAGCTGCCATTTGGCTGGCGGCACGTCCTTCGCTGATGGCTTTGCTCGCTTCAGGCTTTTTAATTCGACCTAAGCTTTCTGGCAACAAGGCCGGACCTGTACCACCAATACGCTGTGCACCATGGCAGACTGTACAGTGCTGTTCGTAGAGTTGTTTAGTGGCGCTAAAGTCGGTGCTGCTGGCCGATGCGCTGCTGGCAAAGCCCAGTACCGACAGCGCCGCCAATGATTTTAAACCGATACTTATACGCATAGTGCTTCCTCGGCCTCGACTGCCGCATGTTTAATCCGTGCTGGGTAGCTCACCTGATACTGACTGAATAGGTCAACGACTTTGCCGATTATAGTTAAAGTGGGTGGAACCAGCTCAGCGTTGTCGGCCATGGCTTGCAACTCAGCGAGGGTGCCGCGCACCACTTGCTGATTGGCGTAGGTACCGCTAGCAATTAAGGCGGCTGGAGTGTCTGCGGCTAAACCGGCCTGAATCAGCTCGCCGGAAATCTCTTCAAGGCTGGCCAAGCCCATATAAAACACTAAGGTTTTCTTTGGATCGGCGTAACTTTTCCAAGGTAGACGTAACTCGCCATCTTCTTGTAAGTGGCCGGTAATAAATTGGCAGGAATGCGCCACGCCACGGTGGGTCAATGGAATGCCGGCATAAGCGGTACAGCCTGAGGCGGCCGTAATGCCTGGAATCACCTGACAGCTGATTTGCCGTTTTAATAGAAAATCAAGCTCTTCTGAACCACGCCCAAAAATAAAAGGGTCGCCGCCCTTCAATCGTGCAACGCGTAAGCCTTGTTGGGCTAAATCAGCCAGCAGTTGATTGATTTGCTCTTGCTTGAGAAGGTGATAACCGCTGGACTTGCCAACGAAATGGCGTTGGCAACGCTCAGGCAGCATATCGATAAGTTCAGCACTGACTAAGCGGTCATAGACCACTGCATCAGCTTGTTGCAATAAACTCCAGGCGCGCAATGTCAGCAGGCTCGGGTCGCCGGGGCCTGCGCCAATTAAAGCCACTTCACCAGCAGCGAAAGCACTGTGCAGCGCAGCGGGAAGAGCGGGTGTCTGATCCATGTCAGCTCCAAAGTGACGGTCGGTCACGGTCATAAAGGCATCACACGCAGTGTGACAAAGCTAAAGCGCTACGCAGTTGATTTCCGGCAAGCTTGTCACACCTATTTCTGCATCGGTGAGGTAACAGCCTGGATCTTCGGCCCATAAATCACCGCCAGCCCATGCGCGGGTACGAGTATTGCCATTGCAGATACTCAGCCATTGGCATTCGCTGCAGCGGCCTTTGACCTTGCGTGGGTGCTCACGTAATTGCAGCAATAAAGGATCTGGATTGTTCAACCAAATATCTGAGAAGCTTTGTGTGCGTACATTGCCGAGCGTGTGTTGTTGCCAGTAGGTATCAGGGTGTACGTCACCGAGGTTATCAATGTTAGCCACGCCAGCGCCAGACGCATTACCGCCCCAAGCACGCAGCATGTGCTCCATTTGTGCATAGTGCTGCGGCACATTACGCTGCGCCCACTGCAATAATAAAATCGCATCGGCATCGTTATTGCCGCTGACAAAATCGGTTTCAATGCCTTGTTGCACATCATCCCAGGCGCGATCAAAGATTTGATTCATCGCATCGCGGGTCATTTGCCAGTGCGCATCAATTTTGCTGCTGCGCTTACCACGACCACTGTAATTAAGGTGTGATAAGTAGTATTTTTGCACATCGTATTCACGCATCAGCTCAAGCAAGGCGGGCAGTTGCATGTGGTTGTGCATGGTCAAAGTGGTACGCAGACCGACACGAATATCACGCTGACGGCAGAGTTCTACGGCATGCATCGAGGCGGCAAAGCCACCTTTCATTTGTCTAAACTCATCGTGAATTTCTGGCAAACCATCAATACTGATGCCGACATAATCAAACTCAGCAGCAGCGATTTGCTCAATATTGCTTTCGTTGATTAGCGTGCCATTGGTGGAGAGGGCAACATAAAAGCCGTACTGACGAGCACGCTCAGCCAATTGGAAAATATCGGGACGCATCAATGGCTCACCGCCACTGAGCACTAATACTTTGACCCCTGCCGCGTGCAGTTGATCAATCACATCCAGTGCTTCGGCAGTGTCGAGCTCGCCTTTAAAATCGATATCAGCAGAGGTGGAATAACAATGTTTGCAAGTCAGATTGCAACGGCGTAAGACGTTCCAGATGACGACTGGTGCGCGAGTGCTACCGGGTTTGGCTGCGCGTGGTGCTGGGCTGTGACCGGCAATGGCACGTAGATAAGTGCTGATTCTGAGCATGCTTACTTCTCCTGACGCTGTGCGGCCAGTCGCAGACCGGTTTTCTTCAGAATGCGACTACTGACCAGCATCGTATCAGCGCGGCAAGCATCACCGAGTTGATCGCGAATAAGATTTCGTTCGTATTCAATTTGCTCGGCGTTCATGCCATGCACCATGGCAAATAAGTTGTAGCGCCAGCCTTCTAAACGCGGGCGGCGGTAACAATGGCTGACAAAGTGGAGGTTGCCAACGATCTGGCCTAGGCGGTCGATGTGTTCATCATCGACATCCCACACTGTCATGCCATTAAAGGTGTAACCCAGACGATAATGATTGGGCACTGCCGCAATGCGCCGAATCGCGCCACTGTCTTGCAAGCGCTGTAGTAAGGCTAGGGTGTCATCAACGCTGAGCTGCATCCGTTCAGCCAGCCATGCCCAAGGGTCAGCCACTAAAGGCATACCGGCTTCGGTCAGGGTGATCAGCTGTTGTGCAAGCTCTTGATCAGAGCGGGAAGTGGAGGCCGACATGATAGGTCTTCTCCTTAGGTAAGTTGAGCACTGTTAAGCCGGTTAAGGCTTCAATCTCAGCGATGCTACGTTGAATACCATCGGGGGTTGGGCAGGCTAAAACAAACCACATATTAAAAGTGTGCTCACGGCGGTAGTTGTGCGCCACGGCGGGAATATTGTTGAGCAGTTCGGTGACTTCATCAAAACGCTGCTCAGGTACGGTCATCGCCGCTAAAGTAAAAGCGCCGCCCAGTTGCTCGATATCAAACATCGGGCCAAAACGGGTTAAGGTACCATCATCCAATAACTCTTGCAGGCGTTCGCGGATGCGTTCGGCGCTGCAGGCTAACTCTTGTGCCAGTGCGCCCCATGGATCGCGCACAAGCGGTAAACCATGTTGCAAACGGTTGAGCAGGCGTCGATCAAATTCATCCATTAGACTGCACTCCGGGTTGACTATAGCGTGCGCCACGCTGCTTGAAAGCACGGGTGCTAAACAGTAAGTGATGCGGGCGCTGCTGTAAGTTATGTTGCTGTAATAGTTCGACCACGTGCGCCTCTACCGCTTGGCGGTCACGGCCATGCACCATGCAAAACAGGTTATACGGCCAGCCAGGGCGGCGTGGGCGTCGATAGCACAGGTTAACTCCCGGCGCCTGCCCCAGTGCTTCGCCGACTTGATGCACACGCTCATCTTCAATATCCATCACCAGCATCACATTGGCATTGATGCCCAGGGCGCGGTGTTTAACCACAATGCCAAAGCGGCGGAATAAGCCTTGCTGGTCTAAGTTTTGTACATGCTCGATGACGGCTTGTTCGCTGCTATTAATCTGTTCAGCGAAGACTTGATAAGGACGCGAGGTCAGCGGCAGGCCATTTTCTAAGAGGCGGCGTAATTGCTGCTGTTGCTCAAGGGATAAGCTGCTGCTCATGTTGGCACCTGCGAGTCTTTACCAAGGGCAAAGCCTAAATTGATTTGATAGGCGGTCAGCATGGGTAAATCTAAAGGCGTGAGGCCCGTGATCTGCTGGATGCGCAGCAGTGCTTGATCTAAGTGCTGGCGATCTGGGCCGGTCATCACAAACCATAGATTCCAAGCATGCTCACGCAAGTAGTTGTGGTTGACTTCATCAAAGGCGTTGATTTGCGCAGCAACTTCTTCAATACGATCTTCAGGCACAGCTAAAGCCACTAAAGTGCTGGCGCCGGCCAAGCTGTGTTCAAACACGGGGCCGACACGCGATAAGGCTTTACGTTGATTGAGCTGTTCTAAGCGCTGCAGAATAGCCTCTTCAGTGCAGCCCAGTTCATCGGCCATGGCTTGATAAGGTTGGGCGCAAATTGGCAGGTCATGCTGGAAACGATCCAGCATGCGTAGGCAAAGCTCATCCATGCAGTACCCCTATAGACCGATGCGGTGCGCTCGGTCGCTAAAGAAGATACCGCTTGGATTGTCAGCCGGTAGGGTGTGAAGCTTTTTCAAGGTTGCGGTATCCCATACCTGTACTTCACCTTTATCACGTACAGAAATCCAAATGTGTTCGCCGCGCGGGGTGAACTCCATGTGCAATACGCCAGGACCTGGCTCTAAGGTTGCGAGGATCTCGTGAGTTTCGCTGTCGATAACTTGTATGTATTGATTGTCTGGAAAGGCAAAGTTGACCCAGATCTGCCGTGCATCAGGGCGTGCCATCACAAATACGGGCTGACCGACGGTGTCGATGCTGCCCGTTTGCTGCCAAGTGTTGGTGTCCATTACCAAAACTTTATGACGACCAATTGCTGGGACAAAGGCGTGATCTCCTGCGATTGTCCAGCCTTCGAGGTGCGGCATTTTATATACAGGAAGCTTTTCACTGCCGCGACCATAGCCATCAAGAATGCGTTTAACGCCCTTCTCTGGATGCCATAAATCCAGTAGTGCCATACCGTCTTCACCAAACAACCCGGCAATGTAATAGCGGCCATCCGGAGTCAACATGGAGTCGTAAGGCTGATCGCCTATATTGGTGAAGCGAGTGATTTTCGGCGTGTCACTTTTACTGAAATCAGCGATCCAGATTTCACCGGTATCAAACAGACTGACTAAAAACTTTTGCCCGGGTGCATCAACCATGCCAACCACACGTGAACCGCGGCTGCCATCAGCAACAGTGGTCGCTGGAATATCAGCAACCAGTTCTAACGTATCGGCATCAAAGACTTTAACGCCGCCGGGCTCGTAGTTACCTACGGCAATTAAACGGCCGTCTTGGCTGATGGCGCCGCCAATGCTGTTACCGCCTTGGACAATGCGCTTATCAATTTTAGCTGTGAGCATGTCGATTTTGGTTAAACCGCCATCACGACCAAACACATAGGCAAAACGTGCATCACGAGAAAACACCACTGAGGCATGGGATAAGTCCCCCAAGCCTGCAACGCGGGCCAGCGTGGTGTTATGGCTGTGCTCCACAATTTGCACACTGCCAGCGGCGCGCTCAATAACAATGCCTAAGTCACCTGTACCGCGTAACTGAGTGCTGGGTTGTCCTGCGCAAGCGCTTAATAAGCCTGCCAGAGCAACGGTACCAATGCGACGCATCATGGGGTGACTCCTTGTAACAAACGATCAATCATCCAGGCCGCTTCTTGCTCATTGAGCAAAGCATCCCATGGCGGCATAGCTGTGCCCGGGCGACCGAACATTACGGTAGCAATTAAACTGTCACGGGGTTTATCAACAAGTAGTTGCGGGGTCAGAGCTGGACCGAGACCGCCGGTCATGCGCAGGCCGTGGCAGGAGCCACAGTCTTGAATTAACAGGTGTTCAAGTGTCGCTTGGCGCTCAGCAGATAATGGCGCAGCCACACTCAAGGAAAGGGGAAGGAGTGACATCATGAGGACTCCAAAAAACTGTGAAGCTATTTTGGTGACTGTCATGTGGCACTCCTAGGGGTGTTACTTAAGGCTTAAAACCCACTCAGCGAGGATTTTAGCTTCTTCTTCAGTTACTGGGTTGGCTGGCATTGGGATTGGACCCCAAACACCGGCGCTACCATTTTTGATGTGTAAAGCAAGAGTATCAGCTGCGCCTTCAACACCAGCATTTTTTGCCGCAACTTCTTTCAAAGAAGGACCAACCATTTTGTTGTCTACAGTGTGGCAAGCAACGCATGGCTTGCTTTTGAATAATGCTTCACCGTCGGCAGCTAAAGCCGGTTGCACAGCAAAAGCAGCACCTAGGGCAAACATTGGAATTAGAATCTTTTTCATTAGGTATTCCTCAAGGCTAGTAAAGGATGAGCCGCAAGCGACTCATCCCATTGTACTCAGTACACGTCGTGTTGAGTATTATTGACGTTGAATTTACCAGTCGGAGTGATCAAACGCTTGTCCTTGATCACTTTTTTCAGTTTTAACGTCTTATCATCAACGACTACGATGGCAGACACTTCGTCTTGTTGGCTCCAAACTGAGAACCAAACTTCATCACCGGCTTCGTTGTACTCAGGTTGTAATACACGCTTAACGCCACCCTCAATCTCAGCCCAGTCGGCAATTGGCAGCACTTTGTAGCCGGCATCAAGGTTGTTGATGTCAAACACAGCAGCGGACTGACTGATTTTTGCATCTGGGTTAAAGGTGGTATCTAGGTACAGGTTAGTGGATTTAGGATGGGTTTTGATAAACAGCGAACCACCGCCTTGGCCTTTCAGTGTTGAAACAACTTTCCACGCTTGGTCAGGGTGTTTAACTGGATCAGTACCAATCAGAGAGATGGTTTCGTCGCCCAAGTGGCTGGTTGCCCATACTGGACCAAATTTAGGGTGAACAAAGTTCGCACCACGACCTGGGTGAGGGATCTTACCCACATCAACTAACGCTGTGAGCTTGCGCTCTTTCGAGTCGATTACTGCTACTTGGTTCGAGTTGTTCGCCGCAGTCATAAAGTAGCGGTGAGTGCTGTCCCAACCGCCATCGTGTAAGAACAGTGACGCACCAATACTGGTGGTGGTGAGGTTGTTAATATCTTTGTAGTTCACCAACAAGATACGGCCGGTTTCTTTGACGTTAACAATAAACTCAGGATGCTCGTGTGAAGCAATGATCGCGGCGACACGTGGCTCTGGGTGGTACTCTTGCGTACCTACAGTCATGCCGCGGGTTGAAACGATTTGCAGTGGCTCAAGCGTCTCACCATCCATGATGGTGTACTGTGGTGGCCAGTAAGAACCTGCAATGGTGTACTTATCTTCGTAGCCTTTAAACTTCGAAGTTTCAACCGAGCGTGCTTCGATACCGACTTTGATCTCTGCAACGCGTGCAGGGTCTTTCATCCATAAGTCGATCATGTCGATACGCGCATCACGACCAATTACAAGCAAGTAACGGCCAGACGCTGACATACGCGAAATGTGCACCGCGTAACCTGTCTCGATGGTCTTGATGATTTTTTTCGTGTCGCCATCAATCAGCGCAATTTTACCGTCATCACGTAAGGTGACAGAGAAAATATTGGACAACTTGAGGTTGTTCATTTGCTTGGTTGGACGGTCTTCTGGTTTAACCAGAACCTTCCAAGAGTTTTTCATTTCAGTCATGCCCCACTCTGGTGGAGTCGGTGGCGTGTGCTGAATGTAGTTGGCCATCAAAGTGATCTGCTCTTTAGTGAGCTCTTTTGATGTACCCCAGTTTGGCATACCAGCTGGTGAGCCGTAGGTGATCAAGGCTTCAAGGTAAGCTTGGCCACGCTCTTGAGTAATGTCTGGTGTCAGTGGTTTACCAGTGGCACCTTTACGTAACACACCGTGACAACCTGCGCAGCGCTGGAAGTAAATTTCCTTAGCCATCTCGAACTCTGAGTCAGAGAGGTCAGGCGCACCCGCCGTGCGAATAGTTTTTACGCTGGTTGGATCAACAGTTGAAGCAGCAGCTTTGTAAGCTGATTCTGCTTCTTCTGGGTTAGCAGCAGCATGTGCTATTGAAAAACTCAATAACGACATCGACATGGCGGCCACGATACCCGCCAGAAGTGGTTTGCCTGTTGTAGACATAAGTTAAGCTCCTTTGAATGACTTCGCTCGATAAAACCCATGTTTCATGTGAGCTTGAGTGTCACTCTGTTATAAATTGAGTGGCTATTTGGCATATCCCGGGTAATTCGTGTGTGCATTTACATCCTAGACAGACCTGCTGCCAATGTGCTTGACGCCAATCAAGATTCACTATTTGAGTGGTTGAGAATGGGCTTTAAAGGCAGTTACCGTAACAATCATAACCAAGTTAATTAGTAGGGTATAAGCGTGAATACAAGTCTCAATCAAGCTGTTTCTGTAAGTTCTGATGAACCGTTTTACCAGACACTAGGGAATGAAGAAACCGTCTTTCGTCAGGCTTGGCAGCACGGTATGCCAGTGTTAATTAAAGGCCCGACTGGCTGCGGTAAAACGCGCTTTGTACAGCATATGGCGCACCGCTTAAACCTGCCTTTGTACACTGTTGCTTGTCATGATGATTTAAGCGCTGCTGACCTTGTTGGTCGTCACTTAATCGGCGCACAAGGCACTTGGTGGCAAGACGGTCCACTGACTCGCGCAGTACGCGAAGGAGGCATTTGCTATTTGGATGAAGTGGTTGAGGCGCGACAAGATACCGCAGTGGTTTTACACCCCTTAGCCGATGACCGTCGAGAGCTATTTTTAGAGCGCACCGGTGAGGCGCTAAAAGCCCCTCCTGGCTTTATGTTGGTGGTGTCCTATAACCCTGGTTATCAAAATCTTCTTAAAGGCATGAAGCCGAGCACCCGTCAGCGCTTTGTGGCATTACGCTTTGATTATCCGAATCCTGTTGAAGAACAACGCATCGTTGAAATCGAAGCCGGCGTGGATGCCAATCTGGCTGGGCAAATTGTTCGTTTAGGCCAAGCATTACGCCGCTTAGAAAATCACGACTTGGAAGAAGTGGCTTCCACGCGTTTGCTGATTTTTGCCGCGCGCATGATCAAAGCCGGCATGCCGGTGCGCGAAGCCTGCTTAGCCTGTCTGGCTGAGCCACTGAGCGATGATCCACAAACTGTGGCTGCTTTGATGGATGTGGTCGATGTCCACTTCGAGTAAACACACAACAGCACAGGCGCTGCCGGGTGACTTAGCCATGTGGATTTTTATCCTGGCGGAGCTGGCAGCCTTTACCCTATTTATTCTGGCATTTAGTGTCACGCAAATGCTTTACCCCGATCTGTTTGCCGCAGGCCGTGCCGAGCTTGACCCGTCCACCGGTTTTGCCATGACCGTGGGCTTGTTATCGTCTGGGTTTTTAGCTGCGCTGGCGGTGGAGCGAGTGCGAGTCAATCAAGCGCGGCAAGCGGCGTTATTGTTGGTTGCGGCAATTGCCTCGGCGATGGTCTATGTGGTGCTGAAGTTCAGTGAATATTCGCACCTAGCCAATGCAGGGTTTGATCTTGAATACAACATGTTCTTTACTTTGTATTGGCTGCTGACGCTGTTTCATTTTTTGCACGTGTGGCTGGGTTTATTGGTTTTAGCATTTCTAGCATGGCGCTGTATGCGCTTGGGCTTTAATGCCGAAAACCGTAGCGGCATGGAGTCTGGTGTGATGTATTGGCACATGATCGATTTGGCATGGGTGATCATCTTTCCGCTTGTGTATTTACTGGGATAGGGCCGCAACATGTCAAATACCAAGGTGTTGATTTTCTGCTGGCTAGCATTGGTCGCTGCGACAGCGACTACGGTGTATTTTGGCGGCAGTGCACTGACGTTAGCCAGTCAAGTGGCAGCAGTCTTGATCGTAGCCATTATCAAGTCTGGCTTAATTATTGATGGCTTTATGGAGTTGCGCCATACCGAGCGGCGTTGGCGCGTGATTATGTACGGCTGGCCACTGGCAATGAGCTTGATTATCGCCGCGACCTTGTTGATCCCTTATTTTATGGCGTCATGAGAGCCGGTAATTGCTCGGCGATTTTTTTAACATCCAGCGGCGCACGAATAAAACCATACTGGCGGCCATCGGGGCTAATAATCGCAAGATTGCCACTGTGGTCGACGGTATAACGTGGCTGGCTGCTATCCCCTGGAATAAATGGAATACTGAGCGCATTGCTCAAGGTTTGGATGTCGGCCAGTTCACCGGTTAAACCAACAAACTCTGGATCGAAATACTCTAAATAGAGTTTGAGTTGCTCTGCGCTGTCACGCTGTGGATCGACGCTGACCATTAAAATCTGCAAGTTGGCCTGAGCCTCTGCAGGTAGCAACTTTTTCAGCTGACGCAGTTCTGCCAAAGTAGTTGGGCAAATGTCTGGGCAAAAGGTATAACCGAAAAACACTAAGCGCCATTGCCCAGTGAGGGCTTGAGTATCGACTTGTGTACCCGTTGTACTGGCCAGTTGCAAAGCTGGCAGCTCACGACTTTGCGGCAAAATAATGATTCCAGCTTCACGCGCTGCGCTTTTGTGCTCTGCTTCAGAGGCAAGATAGTTACCGGCTAATAAGCCCAACGCAATGGCGGCAAACACGCCAATGACACCGAGAATCAGTAGGCGACTTTTGTTTTGATATGGCATGCAAGGCTTCCTTAAAGAGTTTGAATCGCGGGGCAGATAAATATGGCAATTATTATAGAGTGAATCGAGCATAAGGTATTTGTGTCGTGATGACGCGCAGTTCAAAGCAATAATTAACTCTGATTTAACCAGCTCTGCGTTCGGCAACCCTGCACGATTGGCATTGAGTTGCTTTAGATGCGTACGCTATGCCGTGTTTCAGCATGAGACTGTTACACTCTGCGCCTCACGCTAAGGAGTTCGCCATGTCTGATCATCCATTTGTAGCACTTACGCCAGATTTAGTTTTGGATGCGGTGGAAAGCCTTGGTTTTTTAAGTGATGCACGGGTGTTGGCGCTCAATAGCTATGAGAACCGTGTCTATCAAGTTGGGATTGAAGATAAAACACCGTTGATTGCTAAGTTTTATCGTCCTGAGCGCTGGAGTGATGCGCAAATTCTTGAAGAGCACGCCTTTTCTTTTGAGTTGGCCGAATGCGATGTGCCCTTAGTCGCGCCGATGCAGCATAACGGTCAGAGTTTATTTGAGCATGCAGGCTTTCGTTTTGCGTTATTTGAACGCCGTGGTGGCCGTGCGCCCGAGCCGGGCAATCTCGATCAGCTGTACCGTTTAGGTCAGTTACTGGGCCGCTTACATGCAGTGGGCGCCAGTAAAAGCTTTAGCGAACGCCCAGAGTTAACTGTTGCCAGTTATGGTCATGAATCTTTTCAGCGCTTATGCAGCGGCGAGCATGTGCCCAAAAGCCTGCGTCCTGCTTGGGAATCAGTGGTGCGCGATTTACTGCTGAAGGTGGATGCTTTATTTGCTGCACATCCTTATCAAGCCATTCGTGTGCATGGTGACTGTCATCCCGGTAATTTATTATGCCGTGATGAGAGCTTTTTTATGGTCGATTTAGACGACTGCCGTATGGGCCCGGCGATTCAAGATTTGTGGATGATGTTGGCCGGTAATTATCAAGAGCGCTTATCGCAATTGTCAGAGCTGGTTGATGGCTACCAAGAGTTTTATGACTTCTCCGCGCGCGAACTGCCGTTGATTGAAGGCTTACGCGCTTTACGCTTATTGCATTACAGCGCATGGCTGGCACAGCGTTGGGATGATCCGGCGTTTCCGCAGAGTTTTCCATGGTTTGGCACTGAGCGTTATTGGGGTGAGCATATTTTGATTTTGCGTGAGCAGCGCGCGGCTTTGGACGAGCCTTTTTTAAAGCTTTTTTAACAGCAGGCAAGACAGTGGTAGTGTCTGCGCACTAGAATAAGCTAACTTTTTAGTTAGCCGGCTAACCAATATGAATTTTACTCCCAATCCCCGTCGTGGCTATCTGCTGGGTCTGCTGGCTTATAGCGTATGGGGCATGTTTCCGCTGTATTTTAAAACCCTTGATGGCACCCCTGCCGATGAAGTGATAGTGCATCGGATTCTCTGGTCTGCGCTGTTTAGTGCCGGCTTATTATTGCTGTGGCGACACCGTGGATGGTGGCAAGAGCTGTGCGATCATCCCAAACGTTTTATCGTCTTAGCCGCTTCGGGAGCTTTGATTGCATGCAACTGGCTGATCTATGTCTGGGCGGTACACCATGATCGGATGGTCGAAGCCAGTCTTGGTTATTACATCAATCCGTTGGTCAATGTATTGCTGGCCATGCTGTTTTTACGCGAACGCTTGCGCCGTTTACAGTGGCTGGCGATTGCTTTAGCGGCGATTGGCGTGGGCTTGCAGATCTGGAGTCTAGGCAAAATGCCATGGATTTCTTTGGCACTGGCTTTTTCCTTTGGCTTTTATGGATTGATTCGTAAGCAAGCACCTGTCGCGGCTTTACCCGGACTGACTATGGAAACTTGGATGTTGGTGCCGCTGGCACTGGGTTGGCTATGGCTCAACCCGCAAGCGGCCAGCATGCAAAGTGAGTTTTGGGGCAGTAGCGCTATGTTTTGGTTGGCGGCGGCGGGACCGGTGACCTTGTTACCATTGTTGTGCTTTAACGAAGCGGCAAAGAACTTACCTTACGCATCCTTAGCGTTTTTGCAGTACATCACTCCAACGGTACTCCTGCTATTGGCTGTGTTGTTTTTCAAAGAACCCTTTGCGGCCAGTTCATTGCTGTTCTTCGGCTTTATTTGGGCTGCGCTGGCGCTTTACAGTTGGGATACATGGCGGGTGTTAAAACTGGGGCGTAAAGCCTTGCCTGAAAAGTAATCAACAGCTGTTATGCTTTATAAAACATAGGCTTAGATGATCTGCTAACATGTTATCCACAGGCAGGTGCAGTTTAACTGTGCACAGTTTTGCATGTATCGAGGGTTTTTTAAGCACTGCCCGCTAAGCCACAGTGGCTAAGGCTTAGCGCGATCTTTCACCAGCTTATCCACAAGCTGATGCATGTGCTTAGTGTATAACCTGAAATTACAGATGTGATGTGGGTCGCCACTTTAGGGGCGACATCAGCTGGGTTAGCTTTGTCGACCATAAATGGTCGACCTACCGGTGTGGTGTAGGTCGCCACTTTAGGGGCCACATTAGTTAGAGCAGGGATTGGTAGAGAACAAACGAGCCGATCGATAAATAGATCAAGACGAAGCCATAAAAGCATAAAGGGTTGTCATCGCGGTAGTAATAATTACTCTTAAAACCGCGCGAGCCTGCGATAATTCTGCCGCGTAGCAATCCCCATACAACAACGCTGATGGTAATAATTCCCACGATTGTTGCAAGGTTTGCTGGCATCTGGCGCATCTGTTGTAGGTGTCAATCTGAGGTGATTGACTGGCATTGTTAGGCGCGGCTTGTGGGCTGTCAATGGCTTTGTAGGGGCTCCTTTTACAAAAAATCAGCTAAGTTGGCTGTACGCAGCCGTTTGCTGAAATGCGTACGAGCTATTGATTGAAAAATAACCAGCACGCTGTAGCGCCTATATTATCTGGCGTGCAGCTATGGATGAACAGGTTATCCACAGCGCCATCCCATGCCTGTGTGCACAGTTTAAATATTTTGTACGTTTTATGAGCAGTGCTCTGTAAGCCTTGCTGCATATAGCCTGCAGTTGAGTCTCCCCAGCTTATCCACAGACTGGTACAGGTGAGTCGTGGATAAGCATGATAGGCACTCATCAGGATGCTTTGGGAAAGAGGTATTGTTGGTGCTACTGCAGAGAACTGTTGCCAAAAACCAGCCAATACAGAGAAAAATATGCTTTTATTCAGCTAAGGAACGACTGTACGTAGGCGATCTGAGGTTGCTGAGAGGTTTATGGCGCTCAGTCAGCCTGTTGGCAGATATTGCTGTTAATACTTGATCAAAAAACAACCAAAGCTCTACAGGCTTAGTCACCTGTGGCTTACAGCGATGGGTGTACAGGTTATCCACAGCACCATCCCATGCCTGTGTGCACAGTTTAAATGTTCTGTACGTTTATTGATCAGCGCTCTGTAAGCCTTGCTGTATACGGTCTACAGTTGAGTCTCCCCAGCTTATCCACAGCACCATGCACGCAAGAGGTGGATAAGATGCGCATGGTCAATAGATGTTATTCACTTTACAATTCAGAGCTTAATTTCTTCTAGAAGCATTTCCATGTCTTTATCTTCGTGGCCGGTGCGTATTGCGATGCGTATTCAGGCGGCTAATGCTGTTCTAGGTCGAGCTTGTGCTTGGCTGACATTGTTTTTAGTGCTGGGCACGGCCTGCGTGGTGGTGCTGCGTTATGCCTTTGGTATTGGTGTGACGGCGCTGCAGGAAGCGGTGATGTATGCGCATGCGCTGACCTTTATGGGCACGGCGGCGTGGGCCTTGCAACGGGGTGCGCATGTGCGTGTGGATATCTTTTATCAGAACTTTTCCGCGCGTAAAAAAGCCTTGGTCGACAGCAGTGGTCATGTATTGCTGTTACTGCCCATGTGTGTATTTCTCGGTTGGAACAGTTGGGGTTATGTCGCTAATTCGTGGGCAATGCAAGAAACCTCAGGTGAGGCCGGCGGTTTAGGTTTTATGTACTTGCAGAAAAGCATCATTTTGTTATTGGTCGGTAGTTTGTTGCTGCAGGCGGTGGCGGACTTGGTGCTGTTGATTAAGCAAGTGCTCAGCCCTGTGTCCGTTGAGGGTGCGCAACATGACTGAGTTGTTAGCCGTTGCTTTATTTGTCAGCATTTGCCTGACGTTAGTGATGGGCTACCCAGTGGCCTTTGTCCTCGGCGGCGTGTCGTTGTTGTTTGCGGTGATTGGGATGTTCACCGGCGTGTTTGATCCGGTATTTTTGCAAGCCTTACCTAACCGTTTATTCGGCATTATGAATAACCAAACACTGCTGGCCGTGCCGTTGTTTGTGTTTATGGGGGTGATGCTAGAAAAATCTCGGGTGGCAGAAGATTTACTCGAATCCATGTCGCGTCTATTTGGCACCTTGCGCGGTGGCTTGGCGATTTCGGTCTGTGTGGTGGGTGCTTTGTTGGCCGCCAGTACCGGGGTTGTCGGTGCGACCGTGGTGACCTTAGGTTTGCTGGCGCTACCGACCATGCTGCGCCGTGGCTATGATCCTGCAGTGGCGACTGGCACCTTAGCCGCCACCGGCACTTTGGGGCAGATTATCCCACCGTCGATTATTTTGGTGTTGCTGGGCGATGTGTTATCCAGTGCCTATCAGCAAGCGCAAATACGTATGGGTGTGTTTAACCCGAAAACTGTTTCGGTGGGCGACTTGTTTATTGGCGCTTTAATTCCTGGCATGCTGCTGGTGGGCATGTACATTGCCTATTTAATTTTTGTTGCGCTGGCGCAGCCGAAAAAATTGCCTACCTTGCCACAAGAAGCCTTAGGGCCGATTGAGTGGGGGCGCTTATTTAAAGCTTTATTGCCGCCACTGGTCTTGATGGGCTCAGTGCTCGGCTCGATTTTAGCCGGTGTGGCCACGCCAACTGAGGCGGCTTCCTTGGGCGCCATTGGTGCCTTACTGCTGACGTTGCTTAAAGGACAATTCACTGTAGACCGCTTACGTGAAGTGTCGCATGGCACTGCGCAAATCAGCGCTATGGTGTTTATGATTTTGCTTGGTGCTTCGCTGTTCTCTCTGGTGTTTCGCGGCTTTGGCGGCGATGTGATGATTGAGAATGTCTTTGCCCAGTTGCCCGGCGGTGTCCTCGGTGCTTTCTTCTTAGTGATGCTGGTGATTTTCCTACTGGGCTTTATTCTCGACTTTATTGAAATCATTTTCGTGGTGGTGCCGATTGTTGGGCCGGTGTTGCTGTCGATGGGGCTGGACCCGGTCTGGCTAGGGGTAATGATTGCGCTAAATTTGCAAACCTCATTTTTAACCCCGCCGTTTGGTTTTTCGCTGTTTTACTTACGTAGCGTAACGCCAGCATCGGTGCCGACCACTACGATTTACCGTGGTGTTCTACCTTTTATTGCGATTCAGTTGATTATGTTAGTGGTGGCGTACGTCTGGCCAGGCATCATCACTTGGCTGCCCAATCAGATCTATGGTGGCAATTAAGTTGATCGCTGAGGAATATTAATATGCAGCAGACAATCACCGCGATGGATTTCTCTGGTTTGCCAGGCTGGCGTTTACGCTTTGGCCAAGCGCAGTTGGATATCTGCCAGCAAGGCGGGCAAATTCTCACTTATTTCCCGGATATCACTCAGCCACCCGTTATTTGGCTGAGTGACTGTGCAGAGTATCTGCGCGGGCAAGGCGTACGCGGTGGTGTGCCGGTGTGCTGGCCATGGTTTGGCGATATTCAGCGTAACCCGCTAGCTGTACAAAAAATGAGCACAGCTGGCGCGCCTTTTCATGGTTTGGCGCGCACGCTGGATTGGCAACTGATTCACAGCAGCGCCGCTGACAATGGTGTGCAGCTCAGTTTGCAGTTGGATGCCAGTCAAGGTTTGCCCGCTTGGCCGCATGCTGCCATCTTGCAATTGCATATCGAGTTGGGCGAGCGTTTAACCATTCGTTTAGACAACCATAATCTTGGCAGTGCGCCACTGGCGATCAGTCAGGCGTTGCATACCTATTTTGCCGTCAGTGATATTCGCAAGGTTGCCGTGCAAGGCTTAGCCGGCTGTCCCTATCATGAAACGCTTGAACAATGGCAGCTGCGCGAGCAAGTGGGCGACTTAGGTTTTAGTGGTGAAACCGATCGGGTGTATTTGGATGTTCCAGCGCATTTGCAGATTGTTGATCAAGGCTGGCAACGGCGAATTCATTTGCGTACCCAAGGTTCGCAGTCAGCTATTGTCTGGAACCCTTGGATTGATAAAGCACAAAGGCTGAGCGGTTTTGCTGATGCTGCTTGGCAGCAGATGCTGTGTATTGAAAATGCCAATGTGTTGGCCAATCACCTGCTCTTAGCGCCTAACCAGCGCCACAGTTTAACCCTTGAATTGAGCTGCAGCACTGAGCTTTAAGCGCAAGCCAGCTAGGTTTTCCTGTCAGTAACGCATGCATCTGCTAGGCTTGGCTGTCCGTTAACGGGAGCACGTAATGAGTTTAAATGATCAATGGATGCAGCGAGATTTAGCCGTACTCTGGCATCCCTGCACACAAATGAAAGACCACGAAAAACTACCTTTAGTGCCGATTCGCCGCGCTGAAGGGATTTGGTTAGAAGATTTTGATGGTAACCGCTATTTAGATGCGGTGAGCTCGTGGTGGACCAATATTTTTGGTCACTGCAATCCACGGATTAATGATCGCATTAAGCAGCAACTGGATCAGCTTGAGCACGTGATGCTCGCAGGTTTTAGCCATGCGCCAGTGATTGAACTGTCTGAGCGCTTAGTGGCGATGACGCCACAGGGCTTGGATCGTGTGTTTTACGCCGACAATGGCTCATCGGGCATTGAAGTGGCGTTAAAAATGAGCCACCACTATTGGCTCAATCACGATCAGCCGCAGAAGAAACGTTTTGCCACCATTACCAATGGCTACCACGGTGAAACCCTGGGTACGCTGGCGGTGGGCGATGTCGCGCTCTTTACCGAAACCTATAAAGCGTTATTGATGGACTGCATTAAGGTGCCGAGCCCTGATTGCTATCACCGTCCAGAAGGGGTGAGCTGGGAAGCGCATTCACGCTTGATGTTTGAGCATATGCGCCAGACCCTTGCCGAGCACCACCAGGAGTTGGCCGCGGTGATTCTGGAGCCGTTGGTGCAAGGTGCTGGTGGTATGCGCATGTACCATCCGATTTATCTGACTTTGCTGCGCGAAGCCTGTGATGAATATGGCGTGCATCTGATTGTCGATGAAATTGCCATGGGTTTTGGCCGCACCGGTACCATGTTCGCCTGTGAACAAGCCAATATCACCCCAGACTTTTTGATTTTATCTAAAGCGCTGACGGGTGGATATTTGCCAATGGCGGCGATTCTGACCACCAATCAGGTGTATCAAGCGTTTTATGATGAATACGACAGCATGCGCGCCTTTCTGCACTCCCATACCTATACCGGCAACCCGCTGGCCTGTGCTGCAGCGTTAGCCACCTTGGATATTTTCGCGCAAGACAATGTGATTGAGAAAAACCAAGTGCTAGCCAAATGCATGGGCGATGCCACCAAACATCTACAAGATCATCCGCATGTGGCGGAAGTGCGCCAGACGGGGATGATTTTGGCGATTGAAATGGTCAAAGATAAAGCCACTAAAGAGCCCTTTGCTTGGCAAGAACGTCGTGGCCTTAAAGTGTTTGAACATGCCATGGCCAAAGGTGCGCTGCTGCGGCCTTTAGGCAGTGTGGTGTACTTCATTCCGCCCTATGTGATCACACCTGAGCAAATCCATTGGTTGGCCGAAGTGGCCACTGAAGGGATTGATCTGGCCACCCGCGATTAACGGCTAGACGCTCGGTAAAAAACCACGCACCATAGCGTGGTTTTTTATTGTCGGAGTTTAAGCATGTCGCTACCGCGTTTTTTTGTTGCTGCGCCCTTAGCCTTGGGTCTCCATGACTTGCCGGAAGCGCAAGCGCATTACCTCAGTCGCGTGCTGCGCTTAAACGTCGGCGCGGCGGTGCAGTTGTTTGACGGTAGCGGTCAAGAATATCGCGGCGAGTTGACCTGCGTGACCAAGAAAACCGTGCAGGTGAGCTTGCAAGAATGCCTCGACGGTTTGCCAGAATCCTCACTGCATATTCATCTGGGCCAAGGTTTATCGCGCGGCGAACGCATGGATTGGGCGATTCAAAAAGCTACCGAATTAGGTGTCGCAGAAATTACGCCACTGTTTACCGAACGCTGTGAAGTGCGTCTTAACGATGAGCGTGCACAAAAACGTCTCGAGCATTGGCAACAAATCGCCATCAGCGCCTGTGAGCAATGTGGCCGTTCTAAGGTGCCAGTGATTCACTCGCCGCAGTCGCTCAAAGATTGGCAAGCCAGTGTCGAGGCTGATTTAAAACTGGTATTGCACCCGGTCGCCCAGCCCTTAACTGAGCACGCAACGCCCAGTACCTTGGCCTTTTTAATTGGCCCTGAAGGTGGACTGACTGAGGATGAGGTGACGCAAGCCAGTCAATTTGGTTTTCAGCCAGCGCGTTTAGGTCCACGGGTGTTGCGTACCGAAACTGCGCCAGTGGTGGCATTGAGTGTCGCTCAGCAGCTTTGGGGTGATTTTTAGTCCAGTACTGTGATTTTAATCCTGCGACAAAAGGCAGCGATACGCCACGTCATCCAGTGAAGTCACCCACAGAACAGGCATTGAGGCTATAACTCAGTGTGGCACTTGTGAATACTTGATTGCTATCAAGGGGTTTTGTTACCAACTGTTTCTATGATGTGCGGGCATAACTCATTAGGAGGCGTCATGTCTGAAACTTTCACAAAAGGTATGGCGAGAAATATCTACTATGGAGGAAGTTTATTCTTCGTCTTGGTTTTTCTTGCACTCACTTACCATACAGAAAGAACTATCCCAGAACGCACCAATAGCCATTTACTGACTGAGTCAGTGATTCGTGGAAAAATGGTCTGGGAAGAAAACAACTGCATTGGCTGTCACAGTTTATTGGGTGAAGGTGCTTACTTTGCACCGGAGCTTGGTAACGTGTTCGTCCGTCGTGGTGGTGAGGAAGGTTTTAAATACTTCTTACCTGCGTGGATGAAAGCACAACCCACCAATATTCCTGGCCGTCGTCAAATGCCGCAGTTCAACTTAACCGATGCTCAGCTGGATGATTTAGGCGAGTTCCTTAAGTGGAGTTCGAAAATCGATACCAATAACTGGCCACCAAACAAGGAGGGTTGATATGCCTGTTACATTGCTTTCGAATATTTACGCACTGTCAGCCCAAGCGGTTTGTCAGTCTAAGGGGAACTGATTATGTCGAATAATCCGTACTTAAAATTCACCTCGCAAAAGGTGGCCATGCCGTACTTGGTGTTTGCTCTGATTTTGTTTGTTGGGCAAATCCTGTTTGGTTTGGTGATGGGCTTGCAATACATCATCGGTGACTTCTTGTTCCCGCTGCTGCCATTCAATATCGCACGTATGGTGCACACCAACTTGCTGATTGTTTGGTTGCTGTTTGGCTTTATGGGCGCGGCGTATTACCTGATCCCTGAAGAAGCTGATCGTGAATTACACAGTCCAAAACTCGCTATGATTTTGTTCTATGTATTCGCTGTAGCTGGCGTGTTGACCATCTTAGGTTACTTGTTTGTACCTTATGCTGGTCTGGCGCAAATGACCGGTAATGATCTATTGCCAACCATGGGACGTGAGTTCCTTGAGCAGCCACTGATCACTAAGATCGGTATCGTTGTGGTTGCGTTGGGCTTCTTGTACAACGTTGGTATGACCGTACTGAAAGGCCGAAAAACCGCGATTAACGTGGTGATGATGACCGGTTTAATCGGTTTGGCGGTGATGTTCCTGTTCTCTTTCTACAACCCAGATAACCTGACGCGCGACAAGTTCTACTGGTGGTATGTGGTGCACTTGTGGGTAGAAGGTGTGTGGGAATTGATCATGGCATCGATGCTGGCCTATGTTCTGATCAAAATCACCGGTGTTGACCGTGAAGTGATTGAGAAGTGGTTGTATGTGATTGTCGCGATGGCGCTGATCTCCGGTATCTTAGGTACGGGTCACCACTACTTCTGGATTGGTGCGCCAACTGTTTGGTTGTGGGTCGGTTCGATCTTCTCTACGTTGGAACCACTGCCTTTCTTTGCGATGGTGTTATTTGCCTTCAATATGATCAACCGCCGCCGTCGTGAACACCCAAATAAAGCTGCTTCTTTATGGGCAATGGGTACTACGGTTACTGCGTTCTTGGGTGCCGGTGTTTGGGGTTTCTTACATACCCTCGCGCCAGTCAACTACTACACGCATGGTACGCAATTAACTGCGGCCCACGGTCACTTAGCTTTCTACGGCGCCTATGCCATGATTGTGATGACTTTGATTTCCTACGCCATGCCTAAGTTACGCGGCCTTGGTGAAGCGCCTGATAACAAGTCGCAAGTATTGGAAATGTGGGGCTTCTGGTTAATGACAATCAGCATGGTATTTATCACGCTGTTCCTGTCAGCTGCCGGTATTGTTCAAATCTGGTTACAACGTGTTCCAGAAGACGGTGCTGCATTGTCCTTTATGGCCACGCAAGATCAGTTGTTTATCTTCTACTGGTTACGTTTAGCGGCGGGTGTGGTCTTCTTGATCGGTTTGGTCGCCTACTTGTTGAGCTTCCGTCAGCGCGCACGTGCGGGCATGACTGTGGCTGAACCCGCATAATTACGTAAGTAGCGTAATGATGTAACGATCTTCGGCCCGGCTTGCACAGCGGGCCGAAGTTGTTTTAGCGCCAGCGCTAGGAGTCTTCTCTACAGCTGACGCAACCCTAAGCGAGGTTGAATATGGGTATTGGTGTTGAAGTTGAAGAGTGGGCCGGTGAAATTTGGCACCGATTTATCACACGTCGCGCTGATCCAGGCTTTCCTGAAGCACAAGTTAATCTAGAAGATATGCAACGTTCGTTAGCTGTGTTATTTCGCGCTTTGGGCGGTGCTTCAGGTATTTCAGTAGAGGCGTCTAGTGCGCGCAAAATGGTCTTGCGCCGCTCACTGATTCAACAAGTTGCCGGCAGCAGCCAGCAACTCGCTGTGGCTTGGGCAGATGCGGAAAACTTACGTCTACCTGCTAGCTTAGCGGTCTACCCTGATCCTGCCCTCAATCGTGATCTGTATCGTTGGTTGGCCTTACTGGCTGCGACCTCTGACAAAATGCGTCATTGGGGCCGTGATAATCAACGTTGGACGAAAAATCTGCTGGAGCAATATCCGGCCATGCGTTCGCGCTATCAGCGCTTGTTGGATGCGCATTTAGCGCTGCGTCCAAATCCCAATTCACTCAAGAAAAATGAAGCCGCTTTAGAGTGTGCTTTGCGTCAGGCCATGCAAGAGCCAGGCAGTGTGACTGATTTTCCGGTCACCGAGCGCGCCCCTTTCCCATTACCGCTATGGTTGTATCCGGCGGAAAACCTTGGCGACCCACAGGCCAGTGAGCTGGAAAGTGAAGAAGATGAAGGCGATGTGGTGGGTGGCGCACAGGGCGAAGGCCGTGATGTGCGCAAACAAGCTAAACGGGTTGAAGACAACTCAGGTAAGCAAGGCTTGCTGTTATTTCGCTTAGAAAACTTATTCAGTTGGTCCGAACACATTGATGTCGATCGTTGTGGTGATGATAACGAAGATTTAGATGCCGCTCGGGTTGCCGATGATTTAGATGAAATTGCTTTATCGCGCAAACGTAAGCGCAAAGGCGGTGGTTTAAAGCTGCACCTCGATTTACCACCCACCGATGTCGATGACATTCCGCTGGGCGAGGGGATCAAACTGCCTGAGTGGGATTTTCGCAAAAATGCGCTGCTCGCTGATTTTGTAAATGTGCAGATGATGCAGCCACGTGATCAAGAAGCGGCGCCCTTGCCGTTGCGTTTGAGTCAGCTGGCACGGCGTATTCGCCGTCAATTTGAGAACTTACGTAGTGAGCCGCGTTGGTTGCACCAGCAACCGCAAGGCGATGAATTGGATCTGCAAGCCTGCTTAGATTTCCATGTTGAGCGTCAGCATGGGCAAGTGGCAGAACGCGGATTATTTATGGAGAAACGCCAACAGCATCGCGACTTATCCTGTTTGTTGCTGGCGGACTTATCCATGTCGACGGATTCGCATATCAATGATGAGCGCCGGGTGATCGATGTGGTAGCTGACAGTATGTTGCTGTTTGGCGAAGCCTTATCAGCTGTGGGTGATGATTTTGCTTTGTATGGTTTTTCTTCCTTACGTCGCCATCAAGTGCGTATGCAAGAGATTAAACGCTTTGATCAGCGCTATGAAGATGTTGTGCGTGGCACTATTCAAGGGCTAAAGCCGGGTTATTACACCCGTATGGGCGCGGCAATTCGTCAAGCCAGTGTCTTATTAAAAGAACGTCCACATAAGCGTCGCGTGCTGTTATTGGTGACAGATGGTAAACCCAATGACCTGGACTTATACGAAGGCCGCTATGGGGTTGAAGATACGCGCCAAGCGGTGCTTGAAGCGCAGAAGATGGGCTTGATTCCTTTCTGTATCACCATTGATCGTGAGGCTGAGGATTACCTGCCTTATATGTTTGGTGCCAACGGTTACACCTTGATTCGTGAACCGGAGCATTTGCCTACACGTTTGCCGCAGTTGTACCGTCAACTCACCCAATAGCTGCGCGCCACTGATTAAACGAGGAAGACTGTCTTGGTAAGCCATGCCGACCAGCTACCGCGAAAAAAGCGTAACAAGCCGGCCAGCTATTATCTATTTCCGCTGGCGGCTGCTTATGCGGCATTACTCATGCCATGGTCGATTTTGGCTTTGCTCTTCGGGCTGCCGGCGCCGGCAGGATTGTACAGTGCTTTTGGCCATGCCCATGAATTGCTGATTGGTTATGCCATGTTGGTGGTTGCAGGCTATTTGTTGGGGCCGCTGGCAGGGCGTAAGGTCTTGTTATTGATCGGGATGTGGTTGTTGGCGCGACTGGGGTTTTTATGTTGTCCTGGCGGTTATGTGGCGGTCTCTGGCGCTGTTTTGGTTGCAGGCTTAACAGCGTACTGGACGGTGCCACGCTTTGCTCGTTCGGCGAAAAAATGGCGCAATCAAACCACTGCACCCTTACTTATTGTTCTGTATGGCTTGGTGGTGTTTGCCGCCCAGCCCGCATGGCAAAGTCAGCGCGTATTGCTTGAGTTGTTATTGGCTTTAGCCTTACTGATGTTTTTTATGGGTGGGCGCATTATCGCACCAGCCGTAGCAGGGCATCTGCTACGTCAGCAGCGCACTTTATCGGCGCGTGTGCAGCCCAATATTGAAGGAGCAGTATTGATTCTGTTGTTTGTTGCGTTAGCACTTTATCCGCTGCCGAGTCTGCTCAGTGAGCAATTGGCTGGCGTTTTGATTTTAACCGGCGGCCTGTTGACCGCACTGCGTCTGGCGCGCTGGCAGTTATGGCATTGTTTAGACCGAGCCGATTTATTACTACTGGGCGCAGGCTACGGGTGGTTGGCCTTGGGTTTATCTTTACTGGGTTGTGCTTTGCTGTTTAAGCCTGCACTGCTGAGTGCCGGGGTGCATGCCATCACTGTTGGCGCCTTGGGGACTTTGACTTTGACGGTGATGGCGCGTACGCAATTGCTGCAGCGCTTTCGCGACCCCAATGCGCTACCTTTAAGTCATGTTGCTGGTGTGCTGGTGAACTGTGCTGCGTTATTGCGGGTGATCCCAGCATGGCTAGGGCAGCAAAGTCACCTGTGGCTGTTGAGCGCTGCTGTATGTTGGTCGCTAAGTTTTCTGTTGCTATTGCGGGTGTTTTGGCAGAGCCGTGCCGGTCAGACGCTGAAACGCTTAAGTTAGCCTCCAGCTGGATTACTGCGGGGTAACCAGACAATCATAATGGCACAAAAAATGGTCAAGCCAATCACAAAGAGTTTAAAGCGCAATAAACGCTGCGCCTGATTACGTTCGGTGTGCTCTGGCAAATTCATTCCGCAATTTTCACACACCGATTGCTCGGCAGGGTTGTCGTGTTGGCAGTACAAACAGGTTGTCATAAGCATGCCCTCCTTTTTGCAGATCCTGTCATAGCTTGCACAGTAGAGGGCTTGATAGCTATCAAGTAACAGCTTTATTCGTAATTTTCGAGACGGTCACGATTTAAGATGCAGATTAAGCGGCCATCCACTTTGATAATGCCTTCATCACTGAGGTGGTGAATAATCCGCGAAAAAGTTTCCGGCTGAATCGATAAATGGCCAGCGACTAAACGTTTAGCCATAGGTAATTCAAAACTTGGCGTGCGGCATTTGCTGCACGAGCGTAGTGCTTGCGACAAAATATAGCGAATCACCCGGTGGGTTGCGTTTTTTAAAGAGAGGATTTCAATTTCATTTAAACGCTGATGCATGCGTACAGAAAGTGCAGCTAACAAGGCCATGGCCGTTTCGGTATTTTCACGCAGTAGGCGGGTATAAGTGGCATTGGATAACAGTAGTACTTGCGTGGGTAGTACAGTTTGTGTGGTCGCCACATAGGTGCCGGTGCCCATAAACATCATGGCTTCAGCAAAGGTGTTGCGATCGCCGATCACTTCAAAGACTTTTTCTTGGCCGTCTGGGGTTAACCGATAGATTTTTACACTACCTGAAATCACAAAACCAAAGTGATTGCAGGGATCGCCTTGGCGAAAGACGTAAGCCCCTTTTTCTAAATTCACCAGCTGACTTTCTTCAATCAGCTGCGTAATTTGTGCATCATTGAGTGCAGCAAATAGATGATGTTCACGTAAAATCTTTTGATATAAAGGATGCGGTTCCATTTTATGTTCCACTGGTATAAGTGAGTGGACAGCCTTTTATAGCCGTATTGGTTGCGCGAATCCTAACACAGTTTGCTAAACCTATCATTTGTCAAGATTCTGCTGCCAGTCACAAAAACAGCCTACAGCCAAAGTGTTCGCTGCTTTGACGGGGCGACTATTAATTAAGGCATCTAACACCGGTTCGATAAAGCTATTGCTGGAGTTACACACCGCCCCTTCGCTATAAGGGCCAAAATAAGCTAATTGGCCCGCGCGATCCCAAATGGCCACAGCAGGGCTGGCGGGTAATTGTTCAGCACCGGACAAACCGCTTAAATGACGCATAGTGCTTAAAACTTTAGGTAACTGCCCGCTACTGCCAGGTTTTTGCAAGTGATAAAACTCAACCTCATCAGCGTAGCGCTCCAGCATTTCTGCTAAGTGTTGCTGATTGCCGACATTGCACGGGCAGGCTGGATCCCAAAAATGCACAAAACGTATAGCGCCGCTGCCAGCAATGCTGTTGGGCAAGCGTAGTTGTTGACCGCTAAAGACAGCGGTCGTTTCACTAAACGGCCGGATAAAGCGGGTTTTATACCACCATAAGCCGGTCAGCATAGCGCCCAGCCACAAGAATATGGCTAGGCCAATAAGCGTTTTTTTCAAAGTAGATGTGTTCATAAAAAATCGACTAACACGGTAGTATAGGTTGCCATGAGTGACACAAAACAGATATGTCCATGATGCCGCATGGCGTTTGCAGGAGTCACGCCGATGATCGAGACCTTTAATCCAGAGCAGTTACAGCGTGCTTTACCCGCATTGCAACGCAACAGTGTTGATCCTGAGTTGGCGCAGCTCTGGCGACGCTTTTATCAGATTGATTTTGCTCAGCAGTTCTCAGATTTAGACGCTCGCTTAGGCAGGGTTGACGTCGCAGGTTATCGCCTTGCCATGCAAGTCTTACGACCGCCGCAGGCCTTGGCAACGGTGATTGTACTGCATGGCTATTATGACCACATGGGTTTGTATGGCCATGTTTATGACTGGGCGTTGCGCCAAGGTTTTGCCGTGCTCAGTTGCGACCTCCCAGGGCATGGCTTATCCAGCGGTGCGCGCGCCAGCATTAACAGCTTTCAAGAGTATCAGCAGGTACTGCAAGCCTTACTGGCTAAAGCTCAGCAGCTGCAATTGCCTAAACCTTGGCATGTACTTGGCCAAAGCACTGGCGCTGCGATTGCTGTTGATTATTTGCTCAATCAGTCGCCCGTCTCACAACTGGGCGAGACGATTTTGCTGGCGCCGTTGGTGCGCCCACGCGCATGGCAACAATCCAAGCTGCTTTATCAATTAGTCAAACCCTTTCGGCGCAGCGTACCAAGGAGTTTTTCTAATAATTCCAATGATGCCGCCTTTGTTGAGTTTGTCCGCCATGACCCATTGCAAGCGCGTATTTTACCAACCGCTTGGGTGGGTGCGTTAGCCCAGTGGATTGGCGATATCGAGCAAGCGAAACCCAGCGCTCACAGTCCGATTATCGTGCAAGGGGATGCCGATATGACGGTGGACTGGCAGCATAATCTCAATGTTTTAAATGATAAATTCAGCCAGCCAAGAATACTTTTGCTGCCAGAGGCGCGACATCACCTGGCCAATGAGCAAACAATCATGCGTGAGCAGTACTTTCAGTTTTTAACCGAGCAGCTGAGTTAAGCGACATAAACTGACGCTTAACAGCGGTGTAATAGCAGCAATGCAAATGTTGATACAACAGCAAGAACGTTAGAGTTCAATTAAAATGAACAAACTTCAAAATACAACTATAAGAAAAGGTGAAATGATGATCTACGATTCTAGCTTTGATCAGCTGCGATTAAACATGTTAGCTGAGCAATACTTAAAAGGTAGCGTGATAGAGGGTAGTGTGATTTTTTCTGGTGAGCCGCATCAAGATTATATTGATCACGCTACACCAAAGTTTACTGATGCAGACTATACCTTCCTTAAGGATGCTGGGTTTATGTTAGACCTTATTGAGCTTTTACATATCCTTTCTAATTACCGTGGAGAATATACCCTACCAAATAGCAGGCAAGGTGTTGTTTATGTTAGCGACGGTGCGTTGAGCATAGAGTGGCTTAGTTTAGAAAGCATTGAAGCTTTGCGTGCTGCTGAATAGTGGTACTTTCTACTGGATAGACGATGATTATCAGGTCGGCTCCACTATAAATTATTTACGCCATAAGGAAGTACTCAATGAATCAGGATTTTGATTATGATGTTGTTAAGTCTCAGCTAGCTCAGAGGTACTATGAAATACTAGAAAGTGCTCAGTTAAAAACTATATATGAGACTGCTTATCACTCTGGAGTTTTCTTGCCCGCACCACATGAGTCATATTTTACCGCAGGTAAAAAAGTGTTTATTGTCGGCCAAGAAACACGAGGCTGGAGAAATAAAGACTGCGAGGCAAAATTACATCAGAAAATGTCTATTGAGGGCGTGATTTTATCGATGGATAAAACGCTTTCTTATAACTTGGAAAAGCCCAAAAAGTCTAAATTTAGACAGTTCTACAAATCGGCATCAAGCCAGTTGTGCGGAGACAGCACTGACCTAGAGAATGCTGCGTTGTGGTCAAATCAATTTTGCGTGAGCTATAAAGGTAGGAGTACAACAAAGTCGCCTCAACTGGAAGCCATTCAGTATTTGTCTAACCAACTGTTAAAAGCGCAGTTTGAGATTCTTAAGCCGGATATTGTTATTTTCACCACGGGTCATAGCCGAGATAAATATTTAAAACAGTGTTTTACTTGCGAAACGGTGCTGATACATAAGCCTGAACGTCTGTGGGAGTTCATGGTTGGCGATACAAGATGCTTTAGAACCAATCACCCGAGCTGGGGTGGTAGCCATTATTATTTACGTGACGCCGTCAATAAAGCAAAAAATGCTAGGTGATGCCTGCAAGGCCGTATCAAAATCAAATATAACAAGTTCAAGGCCTACAAGGGCCAATGTGCAAAGTAAACTTCATAGATATCTGAGAGTGCAGTGCGTCTGCTTTGCTGTGCAGACTTAGCCTAATTGATTCCAAAAAATCATGGGCTAAGATTGCTCACGCAAACTGGCTTGCAGTGTTTTAAACGCGGCTTGGTAGTAGTCTTGTCCTTCAGGGGATTGCGCAAAGCTGACAAATTCTTCTAGTTCAGCGTCAGATAAATCTCGGTAAACATGCAGTAAGGTGTTATCAATATGGGCATCCATTTCTGTAAGTAAGCGTTGGCGCTGACTTTCCAGTAAGGCATTGGCTTGGTCTGCGGCCATTAGGCCGGGCAGCATTTGACTTAAGCTGTCAGCAGCAACACTGCCGAGTGCTAATGTCACTTCTGCGCCGGATTGGCTGGCCGGTAAAGCATTGGCCAAGTGACGAATCAATAAACGTCGCGTGGCATCTGCTTCTATCACCGGTAAGCCGGCCGCATAGCGTTGCAACTGCTCAGGGTGGGTGGCGGCAACTTCTGCTGCGCTAACTTTTTGTCCGATGGTTGAATTAAAAAAAGCTAAAGCGCTATTAGGGTTGCTTAAGTTTTTGCGCAGCGTACGCTGCCCGCGTTGGTGCATGGCCTCAGTGGCAAAACGCTTATTGCTATTCTCCAGTAATGCTTGATATATCGCGTTGGGTAAGGTGTTTTTATAACGCAGTTGAGCCTGTTTTAAGGCGCTGGAAAAATGTGTTTGCTGCTGCGGCCAGCCGGCTTTTTGGTACAGCTCAAGGTAGGCATCAGCAAAAATACTTGGACTGCTCAATAGCATGCACAACACTAAGACAAAACGCATAAATTCCCCCAGAAAAACAAGATTAAAAATGATGAGCATGTTCGTGAAACACTGATTGTGTGTAGGTTAACGCAGCACTCATAAAAAAAGTATGTGACCTACGAAAAACGGCATATTATGCAGCAAATGCATGCCAGTAGGCTGGGCTAACCCTTACGAAGCAGCGTTCAACATGAACACTATTGAGCTCTACACTTGGGTTAAACATGAACACACTAGCAATCGCACCACTGTTTACACGTATCGTTGATGATTTGGCTACACACGGTTGGTCACAGCAAGCAATCTTTCTCCCTACTGATCTGACAACGCAATTGGCTAAAGAGTGCCATAAACGTGCTCAGCGCGGGCAGTTAGAGTTGGCTGGTATTGGGCGCGGCGTGGCTAAAGTTGTGCATGCGGGGATTCGAGGTGATCAGATCCAATGGCTAGAAGCTGGCCAGCATCCTGCAATCGACCGTTATTTAGGGCTGATTGAACAACTACGTAGCGCGATTAACCAAAGCTTATTTTTAGGCCTAGAAGATTTTGAGGGTCATTTTGCTTTATACCCACCGGGGGCGTTTTATAAAAAACATTTGGATCGTTTCCGTGACGATGATCGCCGCGTAGTGACCTGCGTCGCCTACCTGAATGAGCAATGGCTGCCCGAGCAAGGTGGTGAGTTACGCATGTATTTAGATGATCAGCAAACGCATGATGTGGTGCCGCAGGCGGGCACCTTGTTGGTGTTTATGTCAGAGAAATGGCCGCATGAAGTCTTGCCAGCAACCCGTGATCGTCTGTCGATTACCGGCTGGTTACGCCGCCGCGCTTAGTTAGAACAGATAGTATGTAATCGTATTGAGTTCGTTTGTAGAGTTTTAAGGAACCGCTGAGTTTGGAGCGTGCTGGTTTGGGCTAGTCACTTACGAGAACTATAACTGGGTGATGCCGGAACGCATCAACACACCGGGAGTCAGTAAAACGCTGGCGTATGATGCGCTGCTCAGACCTGTGCGCATTGAAGTCAAAAACCAGCAGGCGCAGCTATTGGCTCAACGTTTGTATCAGTACGATGCCACCGGCAATATCAGTCAAATTAAGTCTGACCTTGGTGTCACCGATTACGGCTACGACAAACTGGATCGTTTAATCCAAGCGAACCCCAGCACTGCACTGCAAGCCTTAAATCTGCCACAAGAGCAGTACAGCTACGATCCGGTCGGCAACCGCACGGTCAGCGCTCATCAACCGGGCAACTGGAGATATAACGCCGACAACCAATTAACACAGTACCCGAGCCTGAAGCCGTTTAGTCTCGGTGCCAGCCCTGTGGAAACTCAGGTCAGTTATAGCCCGCAGGGCCATACACAACAGGAAACCAACGCTCAAGGAACAAAAGACTATCGCTACAACGCCGCTGAGCGCTTGATCCGCTTTACCAATACCTTGCAAGGCCAAGGCGAGCCTTTTATCGCTGCGCCGATTATGGTTATCACAATAAGACGAACATACAAATCAAAATAGAGTCGTAGACAGATTCTAGGGCAGACCATATACTTTCCGAAATAACCCGTATAAGCATTCGCTAACCCGAACGAGCCAGCCAGAATGTCGAACGAACAGCTTGTCGATCTCACCCAGCCGCAACGCGACCGCCTCGCGTTCGTAGAGTTGCGCGTGCGCTTCATCGGGGAGATACGCCGTCAGGACTTGGTCACGCGGTTTGGCATCCAGTCCGCCGCCGCATCCAGGGATCTGGCACTGTACAAGGAGTTGGCCCCGGGCAACATCGACTACGACACTCGGGGTAAATCCTACGTCTTGGGGCCGGGCTTTCATCCCATCTTCGACTTCCCTCCGGAGCGGGTCCTGTCGTGGCTGACCCGGGGTTTTGGCGATGGCGAGCCCATGCAGCTCAAGGCCCCATTCACGAATGCTGTGCTGGTCAGCGAGAGCCCGTCACGGCTCACGCATCCGGATCTGGATGTGCTGGCGAGCGTGACCCGTGCGATTCACCAGGCGTGTCCGCTCGGCATCGAGTACCACTCCATCTCCAGTGGCCACACCGAGCGGGAGATCATCCCGTTCGCGCTGATCGACAACGGCCTGCGCTGGCATGTCCGCGCCTTCGACCGCAAAGCGCAGGAGTTCCGGGATTTCGTCATCACTCGGATCAAGAACCCCGTCGTGCTCAAGGGGCAGCCAGTGGCGCCCCATGAGATGAGCGACCAGGACATTCAGTGGACCCGGATCGTCGAACTGGAGCTGGTGCCACACCCAGACCAGCCCCAGCCGGAGATCACCGAGATGGACTACAGCATGCAGGGTGGCGTGCTGCGGATGAAGCTGCGTGCTGCCACCGCTGGATACATCTTGCGGCAGTGGAGTGTGGACTGTTCTCCGGACCACAGTCTGCGCGGCTATGAATTCAGGCTTTGGCTGAAAGATCACCTGGCGCTGTACGGCGTCAAGAACGCTGTGTTGGCGCCGGGGTACCGCTCGCCCGACCAAAACAAGGGAGAGCAATAACGTGGCCTACGATCCAAAACGCGCGTTGGAACTGCTCCGGATCGGCTCCGGACGCCCTGATGCCACTTTCCGCGACGGCCAAGAAGATGCCATTCGTCACATCGTCGAGGGCAAAGGCCGCTTGCTGGTCGTGCAGAAGACCGGGTGGGGCAAGAGCTTTGTCTACTTCATCGCGACCAAGTTGCTGCGGGAAGCTGGGGCTGGCCCTGCGTTATTGATCTCGCCGCTGCTGGCGCTGATGCGAAACCAGATCGCAGCGGCAGAGCGGATGGGGGTTCGCGCCGCCACCATCAACTCCGACAACATGGACGACTGGACAGCAGTCGAGGGCAAGCTGGCCAAGGGGGAGATCGACATTCTCTTGATCTCTCCGGAGCGCCTGGCGAACGAGCGCTTTCGGACGCAGGTTCTGGCCGGCATCGCTGCACAAATTTCGATGCTGGTCATCGACGAGGCACATTGCATTTCCGACTGGGGCCACGACTTCCGCCCTCACTATCGACTGTTGGAGCGGATCGTCAAAACGCTGCCGCCAAACCTGCGATTGCTCGCCACCACGGCAACAGCGAATAACCGCGTGATGGAGGACCTTGCTGCCGTGCTTGGTCCGAAGCTGGACGTCTCGCGTGGTGACTTGAATCGGACCTCGCTTTCCCTGCAAACGATCCGCTTACCCAGCCAGGCCGAGCGCCTTGCCTGGCTGGCAGAGCAACTGGCCACGCTGCAGGGCCACGGCATCATCTACACGCTGACGGTTCGTGATGCCAATCAAGTGGCGCAATGGCTGAAGACCCAAGGCTTCAACGTGGAAGCCTATACCGGCGAAACCGGCGATCGCCGAGAACAGCTTGAACAGGCGCTGCTCAACAACCAAGTCAAAGCGCTGGTTGCCACAACAGCGCTAGGCATGGGCTACGACAAGCCGGATCTGGCGTTTGTCATCCACTACCAAATGCCGGGATCGGTCGTCGCCTACTACCAGCAGGTTGGTCGCGCGGGACGCGCACTGGACTCCGCCTATGGAGTACTCCTCAGCGGTCAGGAAGAGTCTGACATCACTGACTGGTTTATCCGGAGTGCCTTTCCGACCCGACAAGAAGTTGCCGACGTCCTGGGTGCGCTTGAAGACGAGCCCAACGGGCTGTCTGTCCCCGAGATCCTGAGCCGAGTCAATCTGAGCAAAGGACGTGTCGACAAGACGATTGCACTGCTTTCCCTCGAAGCGCCGGCTCCCATCGCCAAGCAAGGCAGCAAGTGGCAGCTCACGGCGGCAACGCTGAGTGAAGCGTTCTGGGATCGAGCGGAACGCCTCACCGCGCTACGGCGAGACGAGCACCAGCAGATGCAGGACTACGTCAGCCTGCCGTTTGGTGAGCACATGGGCTTTTTGATTGGCGCGCTCGACGGCGATCCAAGTGTTGTCACAGAACCTGCCTTGCCGCCACTGCCTGCAACCGTGGATACCGAGCTGGTCAAAGCCGCCGTCGAATTTCTTCGTCGAACCAGCTTGCCCATCGAGCCCCGGAAAAAATGGCCCGATGGTGGAATGCCCCAGTACGGCGTCAAGGGATTCATCGCCCCTGCCCATCAGGCCGAATCCGGCAAGGCCCTCTGCGTCTGGGGTGATGCCGGTTGGGGAGGCTTGGTTCGACAGGGCAAATACCACGACGGCCACTTTTCCGATGACCTCGTTGCTGCGTCCGTGAAGATGATTCAAGAGTGGAATCCGCAGCCGAGCCCGACCTGGGTGACCTGCGTTCCTTCGCTTCGGCATCCCGAACTGGTGCCGAATTTCGCGCAACGCTTGGCTGCTGCGCTGGGTCTGCCGTTTCATATGGTCATCGCAAAAACAGACGCAAGGCCCGAACAGAAAACGATGGCAAACAGTACACAACAGGCGCGCAACATTGATGGTTCGCTCGCACTCAATGGGCAGCCCATTCCTCCCGGACCAGTCCTCCTGGTGGATGACATGGTCGACTCGCGCTGGACGCTGACGGTGTCTGCATGGCTACTGCGCAAAAGCGGTAGTGGCGCGGTTTGGCCTATGGCCCTTTCACAGACGGGGCACGACGAATGACGCCAGTCCTCTCACCCAACACCCAGGCGATCCTGCTGCTGACTGCGCCGCTCATTGCCGGACGAGGCACTGCGTCATCGGATCTGCTCTCGCCTGGCGAATACAAACGTCTCGCGCGTCATTTGCGCGAGATCCAGCGTCAGCCTGCGGATCTCCTCTCGCCGGACGCAGCTGAGATCCTGCGTGCGTGCCAACCGGTGATTGACGAGATCCGCCTGCAGAAATTGCTGGGGCGCGGATTCCTACTGAGTCAAGTCATCGAGCGCTGGCAGGCACGCGCCATCTGGGTAGTTAGCCGCGCCGATGCCGAGTATCCGCGTCGCCTGAAAACCCGCCTTCGTGAAGATGCGCCGGCAGTGCTCTACGGCTGTGGCGACATGGCTTTGCTCGAAACCGGTGGGCTTGCCGTCGTTGGATCGCGCCATGTGGACGACGCCCTCATCGACTACACCATGGCAGTTGGTCGGCTCGCTGCTCGGGCAGGTAGAACGCTTGTCTCCGGTGGCGCCAAGGGCATCGATCAGGCCGCCATGCGGGGTGCGCTTGAGGGAGGTGGAAAAGTTTGTGGCGTGCTGGCGGACAGTCTGGAAAAGACCACCATGAACCGCGAGCACCGCAATCTGCTGCTCGATGGGCAACTGGTGCTGATTTCGCCCTACGACCCGAGTGCCGGGTTCAATGTGGGCAACGCCATGCAGCGGAACAAGTTGATTTATGCATTGGCAGACACCTCACTGGTGGTCAGTTCCGATCTCAACAAAGGTGGCACTTGGGCGGGTGCTGTCGAGCAGCTCGACAAACTCAAGTTCGTCCCGGTCTTCATTCGATCGACGGGCGAGTCTTCCGCCGGATTGGATGGTTTACGAAAGAAAGGCGCACTTCCTTGGCCGAACCCGCAAGACGTGGATTCGTTCGAGGACGTGTTCAACGTGGCGATGCCAACGCCGACGGCATCCCAACAGGTTGGTTTTGCGCTGTTTTCAAACGAAGAACCAACGTCGGCTGACGCAAAGCCAGCGGCGCCCGTGCCACCCGACGCCGCGCCAGCGCCCCATGCCGCGAGCGAGCCATCGGCGCCTGTCGACGTTGTTTCCGATGCGCAGCCACCCGCTAGGGCATTGGAAGAACCGCCGCCAGTCACACCAGAGGCTGTGGCGCCGATAGATGAGGCCAAGGAATCTCCGCAGCCGGAATCGACCCCTGCCGAAGTGCTCTTCGCTGCCGTGCGCGCTGCGATTCAGCAACTCTTGAGTGCGCCGATGAAGGACGCCGAAGTAGCAGCGGCGCTGGACGTTTCCAATGCGCAGGCCAAGGCGTGGTTGCAGCGCCTGGTTGACGAAGGCGTACTAGAAAAACAGAAGAAACCTGCGGGCTACATCGTCAAGCAAAAGCGGCTGTTCGAGTAACCGGTGAAGACCAAACAAGAACACAAGCCGCAGTGCGACGGCATTGATATAGAAGGGCCATTCGTTTGAGCGACCAACAAATCACTCTCAGCCAACTCGAAGGTCACCTATGGGAATCCGCCAACATCCTGCGCGGCCCGGTGGATGCGGCCGACTTTAAGACCTACATCTTCCCGCTGCTGTTCTTCAAGCGCATCTGCGACGTCTGGGACGAGGAGTACCAGGAGATCGTCGATGAGACCGGTGATGAGCAACTCGCCTGGTTTCCGGAATCGCACCGCTTCCAGATCCCGGAAGACTGCCACTGGAACGACGTTCGCACCAAGGCCAGCAATGTTGGGACGGCCCTTCAGCGCGCGATGCGCGAGATTGAGAAAGCCAACCCCGACACCCTGTACGGCGTGTTCGGTGATGCCCAGTGGTCAAACAAGGAGCGGCTGTCTGATGCCTTGCTCAAGGACCTGATCGAGCACTTCTCCAAGCTGCCGTTCGGCAACAAGAACGTCAACTCGGACCTGCTCGGCGACGCCTACGAATACCTGATCAAGAAGTTCGCCGACGCCACCAACAAGAAGGCCGGCGAGTTCTACACCCCGCGCAGCGTCGTGCGGCTGATGATCGACATGCTCGATCCCAAAGAAGCCGAGACCATCTACGACCCGGCCTGCGGTACCGGCGGCATGTTGCTGGCTGCCGTGCAGCACGTGAAGGAACAGCATGGCGACGTGAAGCGGCTGTGGGGCAAACTGTACGGACAAGAGAAGAACCTCACCACCTCATCCATTGCACGGATGAACTTGTTCCTCCACGGCATTGAAGACTTCCAGGTGGTGCGCGGCGACACGCTGCGCAACCCGGCCTTCTTTGAGGTTGATCGGCTGGCCACGTTCGACTGCGTGATCGCCAACCCCCCGTTCTCACTGGAAAAGTGGGGCGAGGACCTGTGGCTGAGCGATCCCTTCGGCCGCAACTTTGCAGGCCTGCCACCCTCATCTAGCGGTGACTTCGCGTGGGTGCAGCACATGGTCAAGTCGATGGCCGACGTCAGCGGCCGGATGGCCGTGGTGCTGCCCCAGGGCGCTCTGTTCCGCAAAGGTGTGGAAGGCAGCATCCGCCAGAAACTGCTGGAGATGGATCTGGTCGAGGCCGTGATCGGCTTGGCGCCCAACCTGTTTTACGGCACCGGCCTGGCCGCGTGCATCCTGGTCTTGCGCAAGCGCAAACCGGTCAAGCACAAGAAAAAGGTGCTGATTGCCGATGCCTCGCGCTTGTTTCGCCGGGGCCGTGCGCAAAACTATCTGGAGCCCGATCACGCCGCCGAGATCCTCGGCTGGTATCGCGGCTTTGCCGATGTGCAGGACGCGGCCCGGGTGGTCAGCCTCGACGAGATCAAAGCCGAGGACTGGACGCTGAACATCTCGCGCTATGTTCTTCCGCCATTGCAGGAAGACATCCCACCGCTGCCCGATGCCATCGCGGCATTCAAGGACGCGCTCACCCGCTGCCGTAAAGCCGAAGAGCGGCTCGCGCAGGTCATGACTGAAGGGGGATGGCTGCAATGAGTTCGGACCGCCCATTCAAAGACAACAAGATCTTTACTGAAGAACTGACTAATGCTGCGCGCGCTCGACTGAAGGAAAAGTTTGCCCAGATGGAACAAGAGAAAGCTCGTAGCACCAAACGCATCAGCCAACAAGAACTCGAAAGCTACCTGTGGGGTGCCGCCGTACTGCTGCGCGGTCTCATCGACGCGGGTGACTACAAGCAGTTCATCTTCCCGCTTCTGTTCTACAAGCGCGTGTCGGATGTGTGGGAGGAGGAATACCAAGCGGCCTTGGCCAACTCAGGCGGCGACCTCTCCTACGCGCAGTTCGCCGAGAACCACCGCTTCCAGATTCCCGAGGGCGCGCACTGGAACGATGTTCGCCAGGCACCCAAGAACGTAGGCGCCGCCATCCAGAAAGCCATGCGCGCCATCGAAAGCGCCAACCCGGATCTGCTCGACGGCATCTTCGGTGACGCGCCCTGGACCAACCGCGAGCGTCTGCCCGACGAAACGCTGAAAAACCTCATCGAGCACTTCTCGACGCAGACGCTCTCGGTAGCCAACGTCCCCGAGGACGAGTTGGGCAACGCCTACGAGTACCTGATCAAGAAGTTCGCGGACGATTCCGGCCACACGGCTGCCGAGTTCTACACCAACCGCACCGTCGTCCACTTGATGACGCAACTTCTTTCACCTCAGGCCGGCGAGTCCATCTACGACCCCACCTGCGGTACCGGCGGCATGCTGATCTCGGCCTTGGACGAAGTGAAGCGCTCGGGCGGCGAGTACCGCACGCTCAAGCTCTACGGGCAGGAGCGCAACCTCATCACCTCATCCATCGCTCGCATGAACCTGTTCCTGCACGGCGTGGAGGACTTCGAAATCATCCGGGGTGACACCCTGGCCGAACCCAAGCACATCGAAGGCGACCGCCTGCGCCAGTTCGATGTGATCCTGGCCAACCCGCCGTACTCCATCAAGCAGTGGAATCGCGAGGCCTGGAGCAGTGACAAGTGGGGCCGCAACTCCCTTGGCACGCCGCCGCAAGGCCGCGCCGACTACGCCTTCCAGCAGCACATCCTAACCAGCCTCACCGCCAAGGGGCGTAGTGCCGTGCTCTGGCCGCACGGTGTGCTGTTCCGTAACGAAGAACAGGCCATGCGCGCCAAGATGGTCCAGCAGGATTGGGTCGAAGCCGTCATCGGCTTGGGGCCCAACCTGTTCTACAACTCCCCGATGGAGTCGTGCATCGTCATCTGCAACCGCAAGAAGGTCGCCGCTCGCAAGGGCAAGGTGATCTTTATCGACGCGGTGAACGAGGTCACCCGGGAACGGGCGCAGAGCTTTCTCAAACCCGAGCATCAGCAGCGTATCCTGACCGCTTACAAAACGTTTGCCGATGTGCCCGGTTTCGCCAAGGTCGCCACTCTGGCCGAAATCGGCGCCAATGCCGGCAACCTGTCGATTGCGCTGTACGTGAAGCGCATTGCCGCAGCCGTCGCTACCGATAGCAATGGCGACGCGGTATCGCTGCGCTCTGCCTGGGACCAATGGCAAACCGATGGTCGTGCGTTTTGGCAACAGATGGATGAGCTGGTCGAGACCCTCGATGGACTGGTGAAAGTAGATTAAACTTTACCTGATAGGTAAAAAAATATAGAATGGAGCGCCTTTGAAGATTGGGTACAAAAACAAAAAGCTTCAAGACCTGTGCCAAAAGCGTGCTGTAGCCGATAAGAAGCTCGGGGCGGACTGCGCCCGTAAGTTGATGATACGACTGCAAGCTATGGAGGCGGCAGAGCGCGTTACCGATCTGGTTGCAGGCAATCCGCACCCACTCAAGGGAGACCGTGCTGGAGAGTTTGCCCTCGACCTGGCCGGCGGCTGGCGTCTGACCTTCGTACCCGCCCATGATCCTTGCCCCACTAAGCTGGATGGCGGCATTGACTGGGCGCAAGTGACCATCGTGACCATTGAATACATAGGGGACTACCATGACTGAACTGAGTGCTCCATTTGCGCCGGATTGGGTGTTGGCTCCCGGCGAATCCATTCTTGACTTGGCCGAAGAGCGTGGCTGGTCACAAGGCGAACTGGCCCAGCGGCTGGGCTATAGCGAAAAACACATCAGCCAGCTCATCAATGGCAAGGTGCCTATCACCGTGGATGCCGCACAAAGGTTAGAGCGTGTGTTGGGCAGCTCCATTGATTTTTGGCTGGCGCTGGAAGCCAATTACCAAAAGCACAAAGCCCGACTGGAAGCAGCAGAGTGCCATGCCAGCTGGGTTCCCTGGTTAGATGAGCTGCCCGTCAAAGAGCTGATGGAAAGCCGTGCTATTGCTAAGGTGCGCAACGATGAGAAGAACAAGCCGGGTATCGTCGAATCCTGCCTGCGCTTTTTTGGTGTCGCCTCGCCGGATGAATGGCGCAGCCACTACGGCGGTATGCAAGTTGCATTTCGTCGCAGCCGGGACGAACAAAGTGATGTGGGGGCCATCTCAGCTTGGCTGCGTCTGGGTGAACAGGCGGTTGAAAAACAAGAGGCACCCAAATACGACAAGGCTCGTTTTACAAAAGCTCTAATTGAAATTCGCACACTGACCTGTGAGCCTCCGGAAGTCTTTCATCCTCGCATGGTTGAGCTTTTAAGGGTGGCAGGTGTGTTGCTGGCAATTGTTCCCGCAATCCCGCGCGCCCATGTAAGCGGTGTAGCGCGCTGGCTTAGCCCAACCCGACCGCTCATACAGCTTTCTCTTTATGGCAAGACCAACGACAAGTTCTGGTTCACCTTTTTCCACGAGGCAGCCCACATCCTGCTGCATGCAGACGGCAAAGAAGCCAAAAAATCCATCTTTCTGGATGACCCTAATGCAAGCCATAGCACTGATCCTCGAGAGCAGGAGGCCAATCAATGGGCGGGCAATGTTCTTATACCGGAGGAGAACAGCAACACTCTCGGTACGCTTCGTACCAAAGAAGCCGTCAGATCTTTTGCTGAAAGCATTGGCATTCATCCAGGTATTGTTGTGGGGCGCTTGCAGCATGATCACATCATCGAGCCTTCATGGATGAATGATCTGAAGCAGAGCTTTCGATTCAAGGAAGCTGCAGATGAGTGAAGTAAAAGTCATGAAGCCCGGCTGGCGTCGAGTGAAGTTTGGCGATGTGGTAAGGCTGTCCAAGGCGCGTAGCAAAGACCCGCTGGCCGATGGTATTGAACGCTACGTCGGTCTGGAACATCTCGAACCAGGTGACTTGCGCATCCGCCGTTGGGGCAACGTCGCTGACGGCGTGACCTTCACCAGCATCTTCAAGCCAGGACAGGTGCTGTTCGGCAAGCGACGCGCTTACCAGCGCAAGGTGGCTGTGGCGGATTTCTCTGGGGTGTGTTCCGGGGACATCTACGTGCTGGAGACCAAGGATGCGCAGGTCTTGCTGCCGGAGCTGCTGCCATTCATTTGCCAGACCGATACCTTCTTCGATCACGCTGTGGGCACGTCGGCAGGCTCCTTGAGTCCCCGCACAAACTGGACAAGTTTGGCGGAGTTTGAGTTTCCCCTTGCTCCTATAAACGAACAGAAGCGCCTTGTTGATCTGCTTCGAGCAGTCGAGCGAACCGGTGAGTTGCATCAGGAAGTTGGCGGATTTGCCGATCAGCTTGTTCGCGCATTACTTGCTGACGTACTGAGTCGAGAATGGCCAGTTGTCGACCTTGGCTCAGTCGTTCAGGGGACCCAGTACGGCCTCTCAATCAACGCCGGATCGGACGGTCAATATCCGATGCTGCGAATGATGAATATCGAAGATGGGCTCTGCGTCGAAAATGACATCAAGTATGTAGACCTAAGCGAGAAAGACTTCGAAGCCTATCGGCTGGTCGACGGCGATGTGCTTTTCAACCGGACAAACAGCTATGAGCTGGTTGGCCGAACAGGGGTGTACGAGCTTGAGGGCGATCACGTCTTTGCTTCGTACCTTGTACGGATCAAGACTATCCCTGAAAAGCTGGAACCGAAGTTCCTCACGCTTTACCTGAACTCTGATTTCGGGCGTCGACAAGTTCTTGCATATGCAACGAAAGCGGTAAGTCAGGCGAACGTGAACGCCAGTAACTTACTCCGTGTTCGTCTGCCTTTGCCGCCCTTGGATGTGCAGAAGCAGCTGCTGGAGGAGATTGCGTGCGCGAAGTCCGCGGAAAGAGCAGCGATGGTGCGCCGCTCTTCCGCAGAGGAGATGAAGAAGCAGTTGCTGGCAGAAATTGCGGGGGACGCAGAGTGAGCTCTTTCAACGAATCCAACACCGTCGAAGCCTACGTTCGCGATCTGCTCGCCGGCCCAGTCAAGGCTGTCCCGGCCAACACCGCCCAGGAACCTCAAGCCAGCTACGGTCCCAGTCCCAAAGGCATCGGCTGGCGCTACGCTGCTCCGTCTGAGGTGCCGCGCCAGATCCAGGAAGTGCTGGTCGAACCCTGGCTGCGCGATGCACTGATCCGCCTAAACCCCGAGATTGCCGCCCAGCCCGACCGCGCCGACGAGGTGCTCTACAAGCTGCGCGCCATCGTGCTGTCGGTGCGATCGGATGGCCTGATCCGCGCCAACGAGGAAATGACCGCCTGGATGCGCGGTGAGCGCTCGATGCCCTTCGGCCCCAACAACGAGCATGTGCCGGTGCGGCTGATCGACCTGGATGATCTGGCACAGAACCAGTACATCGTCACCCAGCAGTTCATCTACCGCGCAGGCCCCACCGAGCGCCGCGCCGATCTGGTGTTGTTGGTCAACGGGCTGCCGCTGGTACTGATCGAGGCCAAGACGCCAGTCAAGAAGTGCATCAGCTGGGTCGATGGCGCGGTGCAGGTGCACGACGACTACGAGAAGTTCGTGCCTGAGCTCTTCGTCTGCAACGTGTTCTCGGTGGCGACCGAAGGCAAGGCTTACCACTACGGGTCCATCGGCCTGCCGGTCAAGGATTGGGGGCCGTGGCATCTGGATGGCGACGGTGACGATGGTCAGCACCACCCGCTGAAGTCGCTCAAACTGTCCGCTGAAAGCATGTTGCGCCCACATGTGGTGCTGGACATCCTCGGCAGCTTCACCCTGTTCGCCACCAACAAGAAAAAGCAGCGCATCAAGATCATCTGCCGCTACCAGCAGTTTGAAGCGGCCAACAAGATCGTCGAGCGCGTGCTGGCGGGCTACCCCAGGAAGGGCTTGATCTGGCACTTCCAGGGCTCGGGCAAATCTCTGCTGATGGTCTTTGCCGCGCAGAAGCTGCGCATGCATGCCGGCCTGAAGAATCCCACCGTGCTGATCGTGGTGGACCGGATCGATCTCGACAGTCAGATCACGGGTACGTTTACCGGAGCGGACATTCCCAATCTGGAAAAGGCGGACACCCGCGAGAAGCTGCAGCAGCTGCTGGCTCAGGACGTGCGCAAGATCATCATCACCACGATCTTCAAGTTCGGCGAGGCCACTGGCAGCCTGAACGACCGCAGCAACATCATCGCCTTGGTGGACGAAGCCCACCGCACGCAAGAAGGCGATCTAGGCCGCAAGATGCGTGAGGCCCTGCCCAACGCGTTTCTGTTCGGCCTGACCGGTACGCCGATCAACCGTGCCGACCGCAACACCTTCTACGCCTTCGGAGCCGACGAAGACGAGAAGGGCTACATGAGCCGGTACGGCTTCGAGGAGTCGATCCGCGACGGTGCCACGCTAAAACTGCACTTCGAACCGCGCTTGATCGATCTGCACATCGACAAGGCCGCGCTGGACGCCGCCTACAAAGACCTGACCGGTGGCCTGTCGGATCTCGACAAGGACAACCTCGCGAAGACCGCCGCCAAGATGGCCGTGCTGGTCAAGACGCCTGAGCGCATCCGCAAGGTGTGCGAGGACATCGTCGAGCACTTCCAGACCAAGGTGGAGCCCAATGGCTTCAAGGGCCAGATCGTCACCTTCGACCGGGAGTCCTGCCTGCTGTTCAAGGCCGAGCTGGACAAGCTGCTGCCGCCCGAGGCTACAGACATCGTGATGTCGGTGCAGGCGTCCGACAAGAAGGAGCATCCAGAGTACGCGGCCTACGACCGCACCCGCGACGAAGAAGAGCGACTGCTGGATCGGTTCCGCGACCCGGCCGACCCGCTCAAGCTGATCATCGTCACGGCCAAGCTGCTGACCGGCTTTGATGCGCCCATCCTGCAGGCCATGTACCTGGACAAGCCGCTGCGCGACCACACGCTGTTGCAGGCCATCTGCCGGGTGAACCGCACTTACTCCGAGCAGAAGACCCACGGCCTGATCGTCGACTACCTCGGCATCTTCGATGACGTGGCAGCAGCGCTGGAGTTCGACGACCAGAGCGTCAAGCAGGTGGTCAGCAATATTCAAGAGTTGAAGGACAAGCTGCCTGAGGCGATGCAGAAATGCCTGGCCTTTTTCGCTGGCTGCGATCGCAGTTTGCAAGGTTATGAGGGCCTGATCGCCGCGCAGCAGTGTCTGCCCAACAACGAGGTGCGAGACAACTTTGCCGCCGAGTACAGCGTGCTCAACAAGATCTGGGAGGCGCTGTCACCGGACACCGTTCTGGGCCCCTTCGAGAAGGACTACAAGTGGTTGTCGCAGGTGTACCAGTCGGTGCAGCCCTCCAGTGGCCACGGCAAGCTGATCTGGCACTCGCTGGGCGCCAAGACCATCGAGCTGATTCACCAGAACGTGCATGTCGACGCGGTGCGGGATGACCTTGACACCCTGGTGCTGGACGCTGATCTGCTGGAGGCCGTGCTGTCGAACCCCGACCCGAAGAAGGCCAAGGAGATCGAGATCAAGCTCAAGCGCCGACTGCGCGGGCACGGCGGCAACCCCAAGTTCAAGAAGCTGTCGGAGCGGCTCGATGCGCTGAAAGACCGGTTCGAGTCTGGCCAGATCAACAGCGTCGAGTTTCTGAAGCAGCTGCTGGAGATCGCCAAGGAAACGCTGCAGGCCGAGAAGGAGGTCCCGCCCGATGAGGACGAGGATCGCGGCAAGGCGGCGCTCACCGAGTTGTTCAACGAGGTCAAGACTTCTGAGACGCCCATCATGGTCGAACGCGTGGTCACGGACATCGACGAGATCGTGCGCCTCGTCCGGTTCCCGGGGTGGCAAGGGACTCAGGCCGGTGAGCGTGAGGTCAAGAAAGCCCTGCGCAAAGCCCTCTTCAAATACAAGCTGCATGCGGATGAAGAGCTGTTCGAGAAGGCCTACAGCTACATCCGGCAGTATTACTAAAGGGGGCGGGGGATGACCACTCAGACGATAGATAGTGCACCGCATGCAACCTGGTTCGTCGGCGCGAGCTACGGCGGTACCGATGATCAGATGCCGCGATTTCTTGCAGAAGGAATTTGGGAGAACGGCTACGACGACAAGCTCCTCGATGTGGTGCGTTCCATGCGCCCGGGAGAGCGGATCGCCATCAAGTCGTCTTACACGCGAAAGCACGGTCTGCCCTTCGATAGCCGAGGCCGAGCGGTATCGGTTATGGGCATCAAGGCGGTCGGCACGATCACCGAAAACCTGAACGACGGGAAACGGGTGAAGGTGGACTGGGCCAAGGTCGAGCCGGTACGGGAGTGGTACTTCTACACTCACCGAGCAACGATCTGGCGCGTGCTGCCTGGCGAATGGATGAACGATGCGCTCATTGCCTTTGCATTTGACGGCAAGCCGCAGGATGTAGATCGCTTTCGCAACGAGCCCTTTTGGCGGGAGCGTTACGGCACGACTTCGCCAGAAAAGCAGCGCTTCGAGTGGACGGACTTCTACGAGGCGGTGACCGAAAAGCTGCTGGCCCACGCAGACGATCGAACGCCGCTCATCGAGGGCATCCACGAGATCGCGTCCCGGGTACCGGGGCTGACCTATCTCCAGGATAAGTTTCCCGACGGAACCAGTGGTCCGCTGCGGGACATTTGCCCGTTCACCACGATGGGCACCTTTAACCGATCCATGACCGATGCCAACCGCAAGACCATCGCGGGTGAACTTGCCAAGCTGCTAGGTGTGACGGTGCCGGTCCCGCCTTCATTCGAAGGCATCCCCGTTCTCAACAACCAACGTTCCTGGTTTTTCGCCTATGCCGACAAGCGTGGTGCGGGCGACATCGACGCGCTTTGGAAGGTATTCGTTGCCGCGAGCAAGATGGTCGATGGCGACCAGTTGGACACTCGCGATGCCTTCATCCGGGCTTATGACGAGGCAACCCAAGTATGGGGTGTCGCATGGAACCTTTCGACAGGTCTCTACTGGGCGCATCCGTGGGAATTCCTGACCTTGGATAGCCAGTCGCGCCACTACATCAACAAGCGGCTCGGCCTGAATGTCGCCATCAGTGGTCAGCAAGGCCCATGTGATGGTCAGGCCTATTTGAAGCTGCTGGACGATTTGCGTTCGCGCTTCGGCGAAGACGGCTATCCGGTCCACAGTTTCCCTGACTTGTCGCTTGCGTCCTGGATGTACAAAGACCCAGTTGAGGAGTCTGAGCAAGCAGGTAATTCAGATACAGAATCTGTGTCTGAACACGAAACGGAATATGACGTTCGTGAAGCGTTTCAAGAGGTAGCACCTATTGTCCCTTACTCGGTGGAGGACATCCTAAAGGACGGCTGTTTCCTGGAGCGGGCCGAGATTGACCGCTTGCTCGACCGTCTGCGCACAAAAAAGAACCTCATCCTTCAGGGGCCTCCGGGCACGGGCAAGACCTGGCTAGCCAAACGGCTCGCGTTCGCGCTCATGGGCCAGAAGGACGACAGCAAGGTCCGTGCAGTGCAGTTCCACCCCAACCTGTCCTACGAGGACTTTGTTCGAGGGTGGCGCCCCACTGGCGAAGGCAAGTTGTCGCTGGCGGATGGTGTCTTCATGGAAGCCATCAAGGCCGCTTCGAAGGACCCTTCGTCGAAGTTTGTCGTGGTGATCGAGGAGATCAACCGTGGAAACCCGGCGCAGATCTTCGGCGAGTTGCTGACGCTGCTTGAGGCGGGCAAACGGACGCCCAACGAAGCGCTGGAACTCTGTTATCCGGATGCGGACGGCAAACGACGTCCCGTCCATATTCCCGAGAATCTCTATGTGGTCGGCACCATGAATATCGCCGACCGATCGCTTGCACTGGTCGATCTGGCATTGCGTCGCCGCTTTGCTTTCATTGGGCTGGAGCCAAGACTGGGCCAGGTCTGGCGGGAGTGGGTGGTCAAGGATTGCGCTGTCGATCCGGGCTTAGTCGCGGACATCGAGCGCCGTATCACCGAGCTGAACGACCAGATCGCGGCGGATGCGCGCCTTGGCAAGCAATTCCGAATTGGTCACAGCTATGTGACACCCGCACATCGACTGGAGGCGGGAGACACGAAGAAGTGGTTCCAGCAGGTCGTGGAGACGGAGATCGGCCCGTTGCTGGATGAATACTGGTTCGACGCGCCCGACGAAGCACAAAAGGCGATTGCACGGCTGACGCAGGGCTGGTGATGACCGCCGTCGCAGAACAGGTGAAAAGTGCATCCATGAGCGCTGAGGGGTTCATCGGACGCATTCCGGTGCGCAACCTCTGGCTGCTGATGCTCTACGCCTCTGACCTGTTCCGCACTCGCGGCATCGGCAAGATCGGCTTGGAAGACAGCCCGGACGATCTACCGGATCTAGTCGCGGAGATCCTTGCCAACGCGGTTGAGGTGCGACAGCGTCGCCGCTTGAGTCTTGGATATCGATCTCGTAACGCAGTCATCAATCGCGTGCGTGGCCGGATCGACGTCTTGACCACCGAACGCCATCAGTTGATGGATAGAGGCCTGGTGGCGTGCCGGTTCGACGAACTCACCATCGACACACCACGCAATCGTTTCGTCCGAGCAGCCTTGGAGTCCATCTCCAGGATCGTTCAGAGGAAGGACGTTGCCCATCGGTGCCGCGTACTTGCGGGTGGCATGAAGGCAATGGGTGTATCAGGGGACGCACCGACCCGCGCCCAAATGAGCACCGATCGTTTCGGCCGTAACGATGCGGACGACCGGTTCATGGTGGCAGCCGCAAAGCTGGCGTTCGACCTAGTGCTACCTACGGAGGCGTCGGGTGCGAATGTGCTCTCTCTGCCGGACCGAGAAGCGACGTGGGTGCGCCGTTTGTTCGAGCGAGCGGTGGGCGGTTTCTATGACGTCGTATTGAGTCCGCAGGGCTGGCGTGTGCGTTGCGGCGGGACGATGGGCTGGCAGATCGAGCAGAAGACGGCGGGGATCAACAAGATATTGCCGACCATGCGAACGGATGTCGTGCTCGACCACCCGTCAACTGGGCAGCGGATCGTCATCGATACCAAGTTCACCTCGATTGTGACGAGCGGTTGGTACCGTGACGAAACCCTGCGCAGCGGATACGTGTACCAGATCTACGCCTATCTGCGCTCCCAGGTTGGGTGCGGCGATGCGCTTGCAGATCACGCGAGTGGATTGTTGTTGCATCCCGCGATAGGCCAGATGGTCGACGAGACAGTGCTGATCCAGGGGCATCGTATTCGTTTCGCCACCGTGGATCTGACTGCGTCGACGGCGGATATTCGATCGCAACTGCTGCGATTCTTTGACCCGATCCAGTCAGTGACAGGCCAGTGAAGAGCATGGATCGAATCGATATCGACACCTGGGCAAACATCAGCGCTGACGGTTGGAGCTCCCATCTTCTGGGCAACGGCGCCAGCATCGCCATCCACAAGGAGTTCGCATACCCAACACTCCATGGCATTGCTGATGCAAAAGGACTGCTCGCCACTACTGCCCCAATATTCGCGAAGCTCGGGACAACCGACTTCGAGCATGTTCTGCTCGCCTGTTGGTATGCCGTGCATGTCAACGGGGCATTGGGGACTCCGTCTACCGAAATCTCTGCGGCATATGCGGAAGTGCGAACAGCGCTGATCGAAGCTGTGCACAGCGTGCATCCGATACATGCCGATGTCGCCGCCGAATTGCAACGGGTCGGTACATTCGCGAGCGCGTTTCCGACTGTCGTCAGCCTGAGCTACGACTTCACCTTGTACTGGGCCATGCTGCTGTTCAACGCGACGCACGGAAGTTGGTTCAAAGACGCATTCCACGACGGGGAATTTCAGACGGATTGGGAATATCTGCGGCGCCCCTATGTGCCCGTGTTTGTTAGCGAGTGAACCAGTCATCAGATGGTCGCTGCGATTCGCCGAAGTCACTACCTGACGAACGTGTACGAGGAAGTCCTGCCGGCGATCGGCGATAGTTTGGTCGTTTATGGCTGGAGTTTTGACGAATGGGACCAGCATGTGCTCAATGCCATCTCAGCGAATCCACCGAAGCGAATGGCCGTATAACGCCGACAACTAACTGACATTTATAGAGTAGAGCATACTTGACGCAGTGGTCAGGTATTAAAAAGGGAAGCCTAAGCTTCCCTTGATGACATTCTCCGCGGCGCTGCTTAGTAAAGAATACGGCAGCGCATGGTGCCTTCTACTTCTTGCAGTTTGCTTAACGCCAGCTCTGAATGCTCAGCATCAATATCAATCACCACATAACCCACGGTTTCGTTAGTTTGTAAAAACTGACCAGACACGTTGATTTTGTTGTCGGCGAACACCTTGTTAATGGCACCCATCATGCCTGGGATATTCTGGTGAATATGCAGGATACGGTGTTTGCCTGGGTGGGATGGCAGAGCAACTTCTGGGAAGTTAACCGAAGACACGGAGGTACCGTTATCGCTGTATTTCACCAGCTTCTCAGCCACTTCTAGACCAATATTGGCCTGTGCTTCTTGAGTGGAACCACCGATGTGCGGGGTCAAAATCACGTTGTCAAAGCCACGTAATGGGCTTTCAAACTCTTCGCCGTTGGCACGTGGCTCAACTGGGAATACGTCAATGGCGGCGCCTAACAGGTGCTTGTCTTTGATCGCTTCAGCCAATGCTTCAATGACAACGACAGTACCGCGCGCCGCGTTCATTAAAATACTGCCTTTTTTCATGGTGCGAATTTCTTTCTCACCAATCATCCACTGCGTTGATGGCAGTTCAGGTACGTGCAGTGATACCACATCAGACATGGCTAACAATTCATGAAGTGTTGCCACTTGTGTTGCGTTGCCCAGCGGTAACTTTGCCACGACGTCATAGTAGTAGACCTGCATACCCAATGCTTCGGCCAATACTGACAGTTGCGTACCAATTGAGCCGTAACCGACAATACCAAGTTTTTTGCCGCGGATTTCATAGGAGTCAGTGGCACTTTTCATCCAGCCGCCACGGTGGCACGCAGCGTTACGCTCTGGGATGCCGCGAATCAGCATAATGGCTTGCGCTAACACCAATTCAGCGACTGAGCGGGTGTTGGAGTAGGGGGCGTTAAACACGGCAATACCACGCTCACGAGCGGCATTGAGGTCAACTTGGTTGGTGCCGATGCAGAAACAGCCGACAGCAATTAGTTTTTGTGCACACTCAAAAACCTCTTCAGTTAACTGAGTACGCGAGCGGATGCCAATAAAATGAGCATCAGCAATTTTTTCTTTTAATTCTGCTTCTGGTAGTGCGCCGGTAATATACTCAATATTGGTATATCCAGCCGCATGCAGTGTATCTACTGCGTTCTGGTGAACACCTTCAAGAAGAAGAAAACGGATTTTGCTTTTATCAAGCGATGTTTTACTCATCTGCGTAGACCTGTTGTCCTAATGTGAATGGCAAGTTGACGGACAGTGAGAACTGACCGGAACGGCAAAAAAATAAAGCCGGCCCGGGAATCGGCGTGAGGCGCGACTAGCGGGGTGCCCATGCTACCATAAGCAACAGAAAAAACAGCCAGCCTTATGACGTGAAGAGTCTTCAGGCAGACCATGAACAGTGTGAGAGTTCCCAAAATGACCGATCTTGCCCTTATAGAAGAGCTAAAAACCCTTGTTGATGCCGGTAAAGTACTGACTGATGCGGATTCATTAGAGGCTTACGGTAAGGACTGGACCAAGCACTTTGCTCCAGCCCCCGTTGCCATTGTTTTTCCAAAAACCACCGAACAAGTGCAAGCGATTGTGCGCTGGGCCAATCAACACAAGGTCGCGCTAGTACCTTCGGGCGGACGTACGGGCTTATCGGCGGGTGCAGTAGCGGCCAACGGTGAAGTGGTGGTGTCCTTTGACAATATGAATCAAATTCTCGCCTTTAACGAGATGGATCGCACCGTGGTGTGCCAGCCCGGGGTGGCCACCCAGCAACTGCAAATGTTTGCTGAAGATAAAGGTTTGTACTACCCAGTGGACTTTGCCTCAGCCGGTTCCAGCCAAATTGGCGGTAATATCGGCACCAATGCTGGTGGTATCAAGGTGATTCGCTATGGCATGACCCGTAACTGGGTGGCTGGTATGAAGGTCGTTACAGGTAAAGGCGATCTATTGGAGCTCAATAAAGATTTAATCAAAAACGCTACAGGTTACGATTTGCGCCAACTGTTTATCGGCGCTGAAGGCACCTTGGGCTTTGTTGTGGAAGCGACCATGCGTCTGGACCGTGCACCAAAAAACCTCACCGCTTTAGTGCTGGGTGCGCCCGACTTTGATTCCATCATGCCAGTGCTGCATGCTTTCCAAAACAGCTTAGACTTGACGGCGTTTGAGTTCTTCTCCGATAAAGCCTTGGCCAAAGTACTGGCGCGCGGCGATGTACCCGCCCCGTTTGAGACCAATTGCCCGTTTTATGCCTTGATTGAGTTTGAAGCGGTCAGTGAGGAAGTCTCCGAGCAGGCTTTAGCCACTTTTGAGCATTGTGTTGAGCAAGGTTGGGTGCTTGATGGGGTCATGAGTCAGAGCGAGCAGCAATTAGAAAATCTATGGAAACTGCGCGAATACATTTCTGAAACCATCGCCCACTGGACACCCTATAAAAACGATATCTCGGTGACGGTCGGCCAAGTGCCAGCATTTTTGCGTGATATTGATGAAATTGTTGCGAAAAACTACCCAGACTTTGAAGTGGTGTGGTTTGGTCATATTGGTGACGGCAACTTACATCTCAATATCCTCAAGCCGGACAATCTCAGTAAAGATGAGTTTTTTGCTCAATGTACGACTGTTAACCAATGGGTTTTTGAAACGGTGCAGAAGTACAATGGCTCCATCTCAGCAGAGCACGGTGTGGGTATGACTAAGCGTGATTACTTACATTACAGTCGTTCTGCTGAAGAGGTTGCCTACATGCAGGCAGTTAAAGCGATTTTTGATCCCAATGGTATTATGAATCCGGGTAAAATTTTCCCAGTTTAACGGTTGGGTCGGCTGTTAGCGCAGTCGGCCACTTCTAGGACATTAAGGGTTTTTTATGAGCTATCAACATCAATACATCGACGGTACACGGATTCATTTTCCTGTGGGTAAAGTGGTTTGCGTCGGTCGTAACTATGCCGCACATGCCAAAGAACTCAATAATCCAGTGCCAACCGAGCCTCTGTTGTTTATTAAACCGGCCAGCTGTGTGGTGTCGCCAGAGGGTGGCTTTAATATTCCGCAGGACCGTGGCGCGGTGCATTATGAAATTGAAATTGCTGTATTGATTGGTAAGCCTTTATCACGTCAGCCGAGCGAAGAAGAGGTTTTAGATGCGATCTCAGGTTTCGCCCCGGCCTTAGATTTAACTCTGAGGGACGTGCAAGAACGCTTAAAAGAAAAAAGCTGGCCATGGGAAGTGGCGAAATCCTTTGATGGTGCCTGTGTGTTAGCGCCTTTTGTTTCAGGTTTTGCGGTTAAAGACACAACCGATATTGACGTGCGTTTGACCATTAATGGTGACGTTCGCCAAGACAGCAACAGCCGCGAAATGCTCTATCCGATCATTCCTCTGATTCAGCACATGGCGGGACAGTTTGCTTTGCAACCAGGGGATGTGGTGTTGACCGGTACGCCAGCGGGTGTAGGTCCATTGCAGCCCGGTGATGAGCTGGTTATGGAGCTACCGGGCCGCACTGCGGTGACGACTCGTGTATTGCAGCGTAACTGACCGTGCCTGAACTACCTGAAGTTGAAACCACCCGCCGCGGCATTGCTGCGCATCTTATTGGCCAGCGTGTACAGCGCGTGCTGGTGCGTAATGCGCGTTTGCGCTGGCCGATTCCTGAAGATTTGGATGTGCGCTTGTCGGGGCAGCAGATTGTTAGCGTTGAGCGCCGCGCCAAGTATTTACTGATTGGTGCTGAAGTGGGCACTTTGATCAGCCATTTAGGTATGTCGGGTAGCTTGCGTATGGTCGAAGCAGGTTCGCCAGCGGCCAAGCATGATCATGTCGATATCGAGTTGGCGTCAGGCTTGGCTTTGCGCTACACCGATCCACGTCGTTTTGGCGCAATGCTCTGGAGTACTGAGCCGCCTTTGCAACACAAGCTGTTACAAAAGCTCGGTCCCGAGCCATTGTTGGATGATTTTTCGGTTAATCACCTGTACGAGTGCTCACGCGGGCGCAGCATGCCAATCAAACCGTTTATTATGGATAATGCGGTGGTGGTGGGTGTGGGTAATATTTATGCTAGCGAAGCGTTATTTGCCGCAGGGATTGATCCGCGCCGTGAAGCCGGTAGTATTTCCAAAGCACGCTATGCCAAGCTGACCGCTGAAATTAAACGTATTTTAGCTTGGGCAATTGAGCAAGGCGGCACCACTCTGCGCGACTTTGTCGGTGGTGATGGCAAGCCGGGTTACTTCCAACAAAAGCTCTTTGTCTATGGTCGATCGGGCCAGCCTTGTTTAAGCTGTGCCACAGAGCTCAGAGAAATAAAGCTGGGTCAGCGCGCCAGTGTGTACTGCCTTAAGTGTCAGCGCTAAACTAAAAACTGTTTAAAAGTTGTTTTTTGCTGACTGATTGAAGTGGATCACGCTGACAAACACTGATGTGCTGTATATAGTCATACTTGTTTAATAAAAAAATCTGCTGAAGGATCGCTGTTATGAATATGTTTCGAACAACTGCTGCATTGCTAGCACTGTGCATGAGCTTGATGAGTGTTTCTGTTTCAGCAGCGAGCTCAAATGTAAGTGGAAACCCTATTTATGAAGTGGAGGCCCCTCCGGCTTACGCTATTGTGGCTGACGTGGTTATCGCCCGCCCATTACTGATCGCTGCAACAGTGATTGGTGCCGGCTTGTTTGTGGTGACTTTGCCATTTTCAGCACTGGGTGGCGGTATTGATCGCGCCGGCCAAGCCCTTGTGGTTGAACCAGGTAAAGCAGCCTTTGTACGTTGCTTGGGTTGCACCAAAGACGGTTATAACAACTACGAAGACTGATGGTTGTTGTTCTATCCTAAAAGGCCGCCTCAATCATTGAGAGTGGCCTTTTTTGCGTTGTTGAGCTGGCTGAAGGCTTAACTTCATTATCTACGCGCTAGACTAAGCTGCTCTGATATTCGATGAGCTATTGTGCTTGTTGAGTGCGGCCAGCGCCTTAGTGTCTGAGATATTTGCAGTTTTATTAATCGTTTGCGCGTTGGTGATTGTATGGGCAAGCTTAAGTCGTTTTTATTACCAGTATTAGCCCTTGCTATTTTAGCAGTCAGTTTCTGGTTTAGCTCAGGCTGGCTGCAACTGTGCGCGGGTTTGGCACTGTTTTTGTTTGGTATGCAGTGCCTTGAAGAAGGCTTAAAGCAACTGGCCGGCGGACGCCTAGAGCAGCTTTTAGAGCGCAGTACAGCAACGCCTTTTAAAGGCTTTCTATTTGGTGTCGGTGGCACCATGGTGCTGCAGTCCACCACCTTGATGTCATTACTGACGATTGCCTTTATCAGTACCGGTTTAATCCAGTTGGCTGGCGGCATCTCGATCTTATTGGGTATCAACCTTGGTACCAGTGGCGGAATTTGGCTGCTAGCGGCGGCGGGGCAAAATTTTAGCTTAAGTCCGCTGGCGCTACCTTTATTGGTATTTGGCGTGCTGGCTGGTTTTAATGGACCAAATAGCAAAGCCGCTGGGCGTATTGTGCTGGGTATTGCCTTTATTTTCTTAGGTATTGATGAAATTAAAGGCGGTTTTAACGCTTTTGGTAGCAGCATTGACCTGACCGAACAGATGGGCGAAGGCTTACTTGGGCAGCTGGCTTTTGTTGCGATAGGTTTAGCACTCACTGCGGTCTTGCAATCAAGTCATGCCACTTTGATGTTGGTGTTAGCCGCGTTAGCGGGTGGTCAAATTGAACTCTGGCAAGGGATGGCGATTGCGATTGGCGGTAACGTAGGCAGCAGCGTCACCACCGCCATTGTCGGCTGGTTGGGTGGTAATCGCGGCGGACAGCGCTTGGCTCTGGTGCATGCGCTGTTTAATACCCTCACCGGTATCATCACTTTATTGCTGCTCTCGCCCTTGGCATGGTTGTCGCAATGGCTGATGGCGGTGCTGGGTGCAGGCAGTAATACTCTGCTGCAGTTGGCGATGTTTCAGACTTTATTTAACCTGATTGGCGTGCTGTTGTTTTGGCCTTGGCAGCGCCAACTTGAAGTCTGGCTGTGTCGGTTTTTACCGGATCGGCAAGAACCCAAAGTGTTGATTGCTGATGTGCAAACCGGTCAGCGAGCCGTGGTTGAACAGCGTGTTTTGTCGGAAACTCGGGCGCGTTATTTAAATGATGCAGCGTTGGCCACCGTTGATACCGCTTCGCGCGCCGTGGTGCAGGAACTGCAGCATTTGGGCCGTTTGAGTTTAGAAGTGATTTGTCATGCTTTGTACCAACCCGTTGAGCAGCTGTTCAGTCTCAAAGTGGATGAAGCGCGCTTAAATGCACGCCCGAATGATAGCGATTGTTTGGATGCAGAAGAGCTCTATCAGCGTCATATTAAAGGCGTGTACTCCGATTTATTAGGCTTTATGAGTCGACTTGATGCGAGCATGGACGAAGAACACCAGCAGTTTTGGATGACTTGCCAAGTGGTTGCTCTGCAATTAGTCGACGCGGTAAAAGATGCCAAACATTTGCAAAAAAACCTCGGTCGTTACTTAAGAGATGATCGCGCGCATGTGCACACTCATTATTTAGAGTTGCGTAGCCATGTGCTGTGGGTGCTTCGGCAGATACGCGAGATCGGCCGTTTAGATCTGCCCGATGATGTCTGGCGCAGCCGCTTGGACTGGATGGAGGCGCAGGCAGCAAAGTTTGATGCAGATTTCCGCCATCGTATTTTTAGTGAAGTACGCAACCAGCAATTGGATAACCTGCAGGCTAGTTCATTGATGAATGATTTAGGCTACTCCAGCCGGATCACGCAAAGCTTGCGCAATGTGATGCAGCTGGGTTTAGTCGGGGAGAATGAATTGTTGCGTGAAGTGCGCCGTCTAGGTGGTGATGACGATGATTTCCCGTTGATTCAATTACGCTAAGCACTCACTGGCTCAGGCTGGCGCCTTGTCCGCGCGGATCACTGGCAGCGGCGCTGTGTCCGCTTTCTTTCTGCCACAACAACACTTGTTGATTACCGTAATTGCGGGTTAACTCTTCGAGTGTGTGGCCTTTATTCTGCAGACGCTGCTGCTGTTGCAGGGTTAAAGCACCCGGCTCAAAGCCCAGTACATCAGGCAAATATTGATGATGCACGCGCGCCGTGGCGACCCATTGCTGAGGTGTGTGGCCGTCTAAATATTCCAGCATCGACAACACGTTCATGCTCGGAATACGGCTGCCACCGGGTGTGCCAAACGCAGCAAAATCCTTGGGGCCTTCTAAGAAGCTTGGGCTCATGGACGATAAGGGGCGCTTTCCAGCTTGCACCGCATTGGCCACGCTAGCGCTGAGACCATAAGCATTACTGCCTTGTAGGTCAGCTGCAAAATCATCCATTTCATCATTCAGCAATAGACCCGTGCCCGGTACAGTAAAGGCGGCGCCAAACATCATATTCAGCGATAACGTAGCAGCCACGGCATTGCCCTGTTGATCCAGCACGGCAAAGTGTGTGGTGTGGTCGCCTTCATGGATCTCTGTACTGGGCGCTAAGCTGGTGCTGGGCGTTGCTTGGTCGACTTGGATACTGTCAGCCAGCTGCACAATGTGCGCACGTGCTAGCAGGGCTTGAGTAGGGTTATCTATAAAGTCTGGATCGCCGAGTAAACCGCGATCACGGTAGGCGCGGCGGAACACTTCAGCAAGGTAATGAGCACGTTGTGCCGGTTCTGCTTGTTGCCAAGGTAGGCGCTGCAGCATCAATAAACTTTGCGCAATGGCAACGCCACCAGCGGAAGGCGGTGGTGCAGTAATCAGTTGACGCTGTTCGGCCAGCGGCACAATCAGTGGAGTACGCCACTTAACTTTGTATTGGCTTAAGTCCTTGGTTGACCAAATTCCCCCGGCTTGCTGCACTGCAGTCACGAGCTTTTCAGCAAAAGCGCCGTGGTAAAAGCTGTTTGCGCCTTGTTTGGCCAGCATGCTTAAGGTCGCGGCCAATTCTGGTTGGCGCAAAATCCAGCCTTGTTGTGGAATCGCCTGTTGGTCTAAGAACAAACGCGAGGATTCAGGATCCTTTTGTAGCGCAGCTAAACGCCAACCTGCGCGTTCTTGATACAGCGCATCAATGGCAAAGCCGTCGCGGGCTAAGGCAATCGCTGGTGCTAGGTTTGCGGTTAAAGGCAGACGGGCATGACGTTGTGTCAGTTCGCCCAGTGCAGCAGGTATGCCTGGGATAGCAGCTGCTAGAGCGCCGTCGAGGGATAACTGAGGATCAACCACGCCATCGACACGGTACAGATCAGGGTGCGCGGTAAGCGGCGCACGTTCGCGCGCATCTAAAAATTGATAATCAGCCGGTTGACCGGTGCGGCGCAGCAAATAAAAACCGCCGCCACCTAAACCTGAGCCGTAGGGTTCAACCACCGCCAACGCAGCAGTGACCGCAATGGCGGCATCAATGGCGTTGCCACCTTGTTGCAGACTTGCAATGCCGGCTGCGCTGGCCAAAGGATGGGCGCTGCTGACATAAGCACGCTTAGGTTGTTGTTCCGCGCTCGCCGTGAGCGTCCAGCAGAGGAAAACGCTTAGAACAACTCGATGCAGTCGCTGCATAGTCTTACTTATGCCTGACCGGTAATGATCTTGTACTTTTCCATTAACTCTTCTTTGCTTTCCACATTGTTTGGATCCAATGGAATGCAGTCGACGGGGCAGACTTGTACACACTGTGGTTCATCGTAATGACCAACACACTCAGTACATAGGTTTGGATCAATTTCGTAGATCTCTTCACCTTGTGAAATAGCGCTGTTGGGGCATTCAGGTTCACAGACATCACAGTTGATGCAGTCATCCGTAATGATTAACGACATGGAGCGACTCCTATAGAGCGGTAAGGGCACAATGCCAAATGAATCTGCTAATTGTGCCGCAATCGAAGCCTTTACGCAGCATCAGCAAGACTAATGCTTGCTATAAGTCATTTTTTGAAGCGTTCAGTCAGTGCGTTAGAAACGGCTGGATGCACAAACTCAGTTATATCGCCGCCGAGTGCTGCGATTTCACGTACTAAGGTTGAGGAAATAAAGGAGTACTTTTCCGATGGAGTTAGAAATAGGCTTTCTACATTGGGTGCCAATTTGCGGTTCATATTGGCCAACTGAAACTCGTACTCAAAGTCTGAGACCGCACGCAAACCACGCATTAATACGTTGGCATGCACTTCTTTAACAAAGTGTGCTAACAGATTGTCAAAGCCAACCACTTCAACGTTAGGCAAGTGCGCGGTGACTTCCTTGGCTAAGGCCACCCGCTGTTCTAAGCTGAACAGCGGGTTTTTTTTCGGGCTTGCCGCTACAGCAACAATGACGTGATCAAAGATACGCGCAGCGCGTTCAATTAGATCGCTGTGACCACGGGTAATTGGGTCGAAGGTTCCCGGGTACAAAACACGGTTCATTGCCACGTCCTATAATGCGTTAAAAGTTTGGCAATGGTAACGCAGCCACACAGTGAGCGCAAAAGGGATTGCGCGAATTAAAGTGGTTAGGACGGCGCATCGGCTACTGCGCATAGCATGTAGCCGATGCGGGCAAGGTTAAGCTCGCGAGGCGTCTGGAAAGACAATCACGTCGGTGTAGTTTTCTGGCTCAATCAGGGCACGGTGCAAGGCAATAATGGCTGCATCGTAATCACTTTCTTGCACCACTATCTGCATTTCTACCTGACGGATGGTTTGCTGCAGCGCCTGAATACTGATGCCCGCATCCGCCAAGGCGGTTGCGGTTTTCGCCAAAATACCTTTGACCTTCATGTTTGAGCCAATCGCTGAAACAATCGCCACGTTATGTACGGTGACTTCTGCGCTTGAATACTGCTCTTCAATCATCCGCGCAGCGCGGTTGATGATTTTGCGCGAACCGGCACAGTAATAGGTAATGCTGTTGGCGTCACGCGACTTATTCACCACATACAACTTAAGTTGTTTGATGATGTTGGTGATCTCACTGTCGTAGTTCATATCACCGAGCATTTCTTGATCAAAGACTTCAATGCCAAACAGGTCTTTACGACCGGCAATGATCTCGACCCGAGGCTTGATGCTGGCATAGCCTTTTTTGATCAGGGTTCCTGCATGTTCAGGCTCAAAAGCATTCTTAATGCGCAGCTCAACACCAGCGCGGCGCAGCGTTTTACCAGCGCGCGGGTGAATGGCTTCCATACCTAAGTTGGACAGCTGGTCAGCGACATCGTAGTTGGTCATGCCGATAGTCACCACTTTGTCCGCGCCCACCAGATTTGGATCAGCGGTACTGAGGTGAAACTCTTTATGAATGATGGCTTCTTTAGCGCCTGTTGCGGCGGCAATCTGAGCGAAAGTGATCTCGGTATAGCCGCGATCAAAGGTGTTCATCAAGCCTTCAGTGCAATGGGTATAACCTGGCGCAATCACCAGCTCTTTACTGAAGTCGATGCCTTTGAAATGATGTTCGATCATTTCAGTAAAAGGCAGTGGTGTCGCCGCTTGCCAACCGGTTAAGTCAGCAAAACGAGCATTCACGCCCTTAAGTTTTAATGCCAATACAGTATTAAAAGCACTGTGCGCTTCACCTAGAGACGCGAGCATTTCGCGAACTTTCATCAAGTGCTCAGTGAGCTGAAAATGACCGAAATGGCACAATTGATGCAAGCTGTGCATGACTTCAGCACAGTCATCAATGCGGCTGTTAATAAACTGATTGGCTTGCTCTAAAGCATGAGTTTTATCCGTGAATATTTCAGCATTTTTTGCCAGCATCGCCTCACGAACCTTTTCTAAAGGCTCTTGCCACGCTTCTTCGCCACTGGCTTCGGCAAAGCGCTGATAGACACCCGCTTCGCCGGTTTTCTTATGTTCTAACAATTGGTTGGTCATGCCGCTGTAGGCAGATACAACAAAAATACGTTGGTACAGGCCGTGTTGAGGATGCTCGGTTAAGAAAATATTCTCTAAAACGTCCTGAAAGCAGCTCATTGAAGTGCCGCCAATTTTCTCTACGGTATGCATGAATGTGCGTCCGCTCTAAATAAGTTAATCAATAAAGATGAGTCAAGCGCAGGATGTGCGGCTCACACTGTTGAGTGTCGCCACCAAGCGTTGCAGGTGGCACGGACACTCGAAGTGTAATTAAGCGGCGTCAGAATGACTATAGAGCCGCTTAGAAATATCACGTTGTACAGAGAAAACGACGCTTAAAGTGGGTAAACACCGTTCTCATCGTGCACTTCTTTGCCGTTTAGCGGAGGATTAAACACACAAGCCATTTTCATGTCTTCACTACCACCGCGCAATACATGCTCATCGTGCTTGTCGAGGATATATAAAGTGCCCGCTTCGATCGGGTACACCTTGCCGTCTGCTAGGGTTTCAATCTCACCATTACCGCTCATGCAGTACACCGACTCAAGGTGGTTTTTATACCAGATATGCGTTTCTGTATTGGCATAAATAGTGGTGATATGAAACGAGAAATCCATGTTGTCGTCTTTTAACAACATACGGGTACTTTCCCATGTTTCTGTGACCACACGACGGTCACTGTTTTCGGCATCTTTAAGGGTACGAACAATCATTACAAAACTCCTGTCACCACTGCACGCTGCTCAACAGGTGCAGTGGTCAATTAATATGTTTGCCTAAAGGTTTTATAGCGCGATGCGCTCGATGCTTAAGAGGCTTTAACTGCTGACTGGCTGGGTAATACCGCAGCAAAGGCATCGTCAAGAATATCCATGGCTTGGTTAATTTGCTCATGGGTAATGGTCAGTGGGCATAAGCACTTCACCACTTGGCTGTGGTTACCACTGGTCTCAATGATTAAGCCATTGTCAAAGGCGTGCTGGCAGATCTCGGCCGCCACTTCGCCATTGGCGCAACTGATACCAATCATCATGCCGCGACCTTTAACGAACAAATTGTGCTCGCTGTGACGGCGGGTGATTTTGTGCATGCGTTTGGCAATCATCTCGCCTTTCTCGCGCACGCTTTTCGCGAAGCTATCGTCCTGCCAAAACTCTTCTAGTGCAGCAGCTGCGGTGACAAAGGCATGGTTGTTGCCACGGAAAGTGCCGTTGTGCTCACCTGGTGTCCACTCATCAAGCTTTTCACGCAGCAAGACGATGGCAAAGGGTAGGCCAAAACCGCTGATCGATTTCGACAGGGTAATCATGTCCGGCTTAATGCCCATCTCTTCAAAGCTGAAGAAAGTGCCAGTACGGCCACAACCGGCTTGAATGTCATCGACAATCAGCAGCATGTCATGCTTGCGGCAGAGTTTTTCCAGCTTGCGTACCCAATCAGCAGAGGCAGCGTTAAGACCGCCTTCACCTTGCACGACTTCAACAATTACCGCAGCGGGTTTGTCGATACCACTGCTTGGGTCAGCCAGCATTTTATCCATCATGGCAATGGTGTTGACCTTATCGCCAAAATAGTTGGCGTAGGGCATACGGCTGACGTCAGACAAAGTCACGCCAGCTGCGCCACGGTGGTGTTGATTACCGGTCACGGCTAATGCACCAATCGAGCAACCATGGAAACCGTTGGTAAAGCTGATCACGTTGTTGCGACCGGTGACTTTACGCGCCAATTTTAGGGCTGCTTCAACCGCGTTAGTACCGGTTGGGCCAGTAAACTGGACCAAGTAATCTTGCATTTTACGCGGGGTTAAAATCAGGCGATTGAAGGTTTCTAAAAAACGTTCTTTCGCTTCGGAATACATATCCAAACCATGCGCAAGGCCATCGTTCTCAATGTACTCAATTAAAGCTTTTTTCAGTACAGGGTGGTTATGACCGTAGTTGAGGGTACCGGCACCGGCTAAGAAGTCGATGTAGCGTGTCCCCTCAGTGGTCACCAATTCAGCACCCTGTGCTTGTTTAAACATCACAGGGAATGAGCGGCAATAACTACGTACACCTGATTCGTTTTGTTCGAAATTCTGTTCAAAGGCTTTCATGTTATTTCCTGTATAAATTATTTGTTGGAATCGAGGGGCAATGGCCCTGCTCGGTACAGCACTTCGTCCTCATGCAGGCCGGCAAAATGTTGCTGGCGCGAGAACAGCGTTGAAGTGCTGTGAGAGATTCCTAATTGATTAAAGGCTTTTAAAAATAAAGCCTGAGAAGCGGCGTTGTCCGGTGAAATGGTGGTTTCGATAAACCGAACGCCTTGTGCGGCGACCCTTGCAACAAGAGCTAAGAGCATACGCAGCGCTAAACCTTGACCGCGCATACTGCTGTCTACAGCCACTTGCCACACGAAAAGGGTATCGGGGCGGGCTGGAGGGCGGTAGCCGGAAATAAAACCCACCAGGTTTCCATCGGCGTTTTGTGCCGCAATGGCAGTATCGGCAAAGTCAGTGCACTGAAGTAAGTTGCAGTACACCGAGTTGGTGTCTAGGGGCTGGCAGCGAGCGACCAGTTGATGCAAAGCGTGTCCATCGTCGCCAGTAGGCTGACGGAATGTGACAGTAGCAGAACTCAAAATAAATCCTTGTGGTTATTGGTTGAGCCTTTTAAGGGTAGGCAGCTTAAAAAATAATAACAACCGCGGATTTGCGCATAAACGGCTATATGGGCTGCTTAAATGGCTGTTTTTTGACCAACAACAATTGCCGTTTCGGCAAGCTATAGCGCTGCGAAATGGCAATAGAGAAATTGCATTAAAAGCACCTGAAAAAATATTTTAATTATTTTTGATTTTTACGATAAAAGGTGTTTTTTGAACCTAAAATCAGGCTAAAAATATACTTAGCAGGCTAATTAATCATAAAAATTAGTGAAAAATGGTATTTTTTTACCACTTTGCGATTTTTCGATTACCAGCCTGGCACCCCTTGGCGAATGGTTTTTGAGTAGTCAGAGCTCTGTCCGGCTTGTTTTGAACGCTCGGTAATGCGTCCAGCACGACGCAATTGGGCTAAATCAAAGCCATCGGTGAGGCCATCTTGCTCTTCGATATAGCTGGGCAGGTAGCCGGTCAAAAGTAAGCGCGCATCCAACGGTAAACCACCACTGATATGTTGCATCATGCCAAACACCAAAGTGGTGCAATTCGCTGTGACAGTATTGTAAAAACGCGGTTGCTCGATCAGCTGATTGGCTTGCTCGATATAGGACAAAAACAGCTTTTTACGAATGTCGGCGGGCATATCAATGCGGTACAAAAAGGTATCTTCACCGCGCACATTCGGACGAACGCCAATCGCATCGCGCTCGTCGGTGGCGAGAATGCTCAACTCATATTGCTTGAAAAATCCGGCAATTTCAGAAAACTGTTGACCTTTCTTTTTACGGATCTCCACCGAAAAAGTAACAAACTGGCGGTCATCAAAGCCGAACGAGACGAGAACGTGAGCAATAGCATCCATACCCCAATGTGAGGTCAGCATGTCCACGGACTTGAGTTTGCTTAAGTCATACACGCGGGTTTCCCAGCGCGGGGTGTACTCGGTTTCTGACTGCCAATCGAAGTTGCGCACATTAAACAGGGTGACCTGATCGCCTTCGATGCGGCCTGAGGTCATCTGTGCCACGTCTTCTTCCCATTGATGATTGTTGCTAGGGGTTAGGCTGTTCCACCACAGTAATAGCACGACATGCAGCGTGAGGTAGATGAGTAAGCCTTGCCAGATGCTACGGCGCCATAGACGGACTAAGGCGAACAGGCTGAGGCCGGCCCATAGCAAGATACCGATAGCACGCCACGGCAGATCAAGCGGCAGCTGATAATGCAGTGCCAATCCAGCCCAGGCGGCGCTTGCAAAGATGCTTAATGAAAGGACAAGGCGCAGGCTGACGGATAAAACAGAGCGCGTATTAATCGGCATAAGACATCCCATTGGTTTCTTGCAAGTGTGTATGCAAAATGCGTCTAACTTCAACAATCGCTTCTGGTGTTTCTTGCACACTGTGCCATGAGGGAATGACTTTTTCGGATTGTGCGCCAGTTAAGTGTGAGCTGTTATAGGGCACAACTCCGTCGCTGGATAAATTCAAACTCAGCTCTGGGGTATTATTGCCAATAATCGAGTGATAAGGCACTTGGCTTGCGATCGGTAAATCTGCCGCGAGACGCACGAAAGGGTCTTGATTGCTCAGGTTAGAAATGCTGTTAAGCGGTCGCGTGATAGGCGATGCATTGGCGGAACTGGGGTCGACCAACAGCTGGGCAATCTCTGTGACACGGCTGAGTACCGATACCGGTAACTTAATCACCCCAGCGGCCCAGCGGGAAAAGCGGTTTTCAGCAAAGGGTGTGCCGCGGTGCGGAGCGGCAATAAATACCGCGCGGCTGACTTCTGGCATGGGTTTGAACCACACATAGTTACGGAGTTTTTTGCGCGCTTTTTCCTTGCGCTCGCCCTCTAAAGCGTACATTTTTACAATCGGCTTCCAAAAACGATCACCGGACTCTGAGACCAATAAGCGCGCTAAGACGCCACCCATGCTGTGTCCAATCAGCACCATATCCTGTGAGGCGCGGCTCGTACCCTCCGGATCAAAGGCTTTCAAGGTGTCTTGGATGGCTTTACGAATCGCATGCTGATTGAACGCCAGTGGCGCGTTGGTGGGGTAATAGACTTGCCAGACTTGGAAGTTTTTACGCAAGGTTTCATCGCCCAAAACCTCATTAGCGACATTAATCCAGGCTTCTGGGCTGCTGGCCAAACCGTGCAGCATAATGATGACGCGGCGTTTGGGGTCATAAGGCTGCATTAAATAAACGCGCGGTTTTTCTAAGACTTCACCACGGCCTACTAAGGTCAGCAGTGACTGTTTGGCAAAACCTGAGCGCGCTAGCCATAAGCCGTAACCTGAGGTGAAGTTAGCGGCCAGCGGCACTTGGGTGCCGGCTAAGCGCACGCTGCTGCGTTTGTAGGGGTCAAAACCCAACAGCTCGGTTTCTTGGGTGCTGAGTACTTCTGCTAGGGAATCCCCTGGAAAACGCAGCACTGCAGTAATGGCTGGGAAGGGCGTTTCACTGAAGACTTCTTCACGACTGTTCTTACTGACCACCCGCTTCGCCGTCACGGCAACCAATTCGGCACCAATACCATCGCGCCGGTATTGATTACGTAAGCCTTTAAAAGTCAGGGATGAAGCTGGAATAAGTTGCTCTGGTATTTGCTGGCGTTCGGCCAGACGCACTTCATTAAGCTGACCTTTAATGGTCCATTGCTTGGAGCTCATGGAGAATTGACCTTGAGCGTCCATACTGTCTAGCAGGTCTTTGTGATTATGATTAAAGGCACGGGTCACGGTTTGCTGTACGGCAAAATTATAGTAGTCACGCACTTGTGTTTGACGGTCCTCTAGCGCACGTTCACTGGGCGAGCGCTGGGTGAAGAATAAATAGGCATAGGCATGCCGCGCGCTTTCTAAATAGGCATTGAGTACATCTTCAGCGAGGATGCCTTCGTTGATTTTTTGATCAATCGACAGCGCTTCTTGCAACCAAAGCTCAGCTAACGCGGAAACACGTTGCTCATCATCCAAACCAATATTCTGCGCCAGCTGAGTGCGGCATTGCTGCGGTGCCGTGCGGCATTGCTTTTCGTTGATACCGGCCACTTGTAACGCGACACCCACCGCAGAACTCATCTCACCCGTGGTTAAAATATCACCACGGCGTTGCGACATATAATCATTGGTGCTGACCGATACGCTTTTTACTCCCGCACAACCGCTGAGTAAAATAAAGCTAAGAGTGGTGATAAAAATAACGCGAGCAGAATAAAAATTGAGCACGTAGCAGCCTATGGAGTGGGGTCGAGCGGAAAGTTAAGTCGTGAGCAGGCGAGTAAGTGATGCCAGAGAAAAGCTATTTTGGAGGTTATTGAAGGCTAAGGCTATGCTGTTTACAGATATTTTTGCAGCACTCATTGGTCATAAAAAGTACGCTGGCTGCTAGCCTTGGCTAATCTGAGCTTTTATGGAGCATGTTATGCACAGAGAGTTAGTTAAAATTTCCAATGAATTGATCAAGGCATTGGATAACGCTAAGCATGTGGTTGTGTTTACCGGTGCGGGCGTCTCCGCCGAAAGCGGTGTCAGCACCTTTCGTGATGCATTGAGCGGATTATGGGCACGCTTTGATCCGATGCAGTTGGCCACACCTGAAGCTTTTCTTGCTGATCCAGAGCTGGTTTGGGGCTGGTATGAGTGGCGACGCCAGTTATTGCTCAAGGCGCAGCCTAATCCTGCTCATCAAGCCATTGTTAAGTTGGCAGAGCAGGTGCCAAAGCTGACAGTGATTACCCAAAACGTTGATGACTTGCATGAAAGAGCAGGTAGTCGCGAGGTTTTACATCTGCATGGCAGTATTTTTAAGCCGCGCTGTTTTACCTGCGCCATGCCCTACACCTTAACTGCAGCACCCGCTATGACTCATGAACAAGCGCTGCCGCCGCCACTGTGCCCGCACTGCCAAGGCATGATTCGCCCGGGCGTGGTCTGGTTTGGCGAGGCTTTGCCGCACGCTGAGATGGAAGCGGCTTTTACAGCTGCAGAGCATTGCGATGTGTTGCTGTCGATCGGCACTTCAGGTGTGGTGCAACCGGCTGCGCAAATTCCGCAATTGGCATTACGCAGCGGTGCTTGGGTCGCGCATATCAATCCTGAACCAGTGGACTGCCAACATCCTCGCGAGCTGAGCTTAGTCGGTGCGGCAGGGCATATTGTGCCGTTATTGTTACAGGATTAAGTGGCTCAAAACTAAAGTCAGCCGCCGCTTGCTGAGCAGTGTGGCTGATGGGCGTGTAATTAACTGATACCGCCAAAGTTTATATATTTAACTTCTAAGTACTCATCCAGCCCATATTTAGAACCTTCGCGCCCAAGGCCGGAGGCTTTTATCCCGCCAAAAGGCGCCACTTCGTTGGAGATGGCTCCGGTATTGACGCCAACCATGCCGTATTCCAAGGCTTCCGCAACACGGAAACAGCGGCCAATATCACGGCTATAAAAATATGCAGCCAGTCCAAACTCTGTGTCATTGGCCCGTTGTATCGCCTGCTGCTCATCACTAAAACGCATCAGCGCTGCGACTGGTCCAAAGGTTTCTTCACGCGCCAACAGGGCATGCGGTGGCACATCGGTGAGTACGCTAGGCTGGAAAAAAGTACCTTCAGTGACTGTACCGCCAATCTGCAAAGAGGCGCCCAAGCTGAGCGCGTCAGTAATATGTGCTTGCGCTTTAGCCACAGCGGCTTGATCAATCAGTGGGCCAATAGTGACGCCCTCTGTACGGCCATCGCCCATCCGCAATTGCTGGACTGCCGTGGTTAAACGCTGGGCAAAATCATCGTAAATCTCATTTTGAACATAGAAGCGGTTGACGCAGACACAGGTTTGTCCGGCATTGCGAAACTTTGCCGCAATGGCGCCCGTGACGGCGGCATCTAGGTCAGCATCGGCAAACACGATAAAAGGCGCGTTACCACCCAGCTCCAAAGAGACTTTTTTGATGTCGTCAGCGCACTGTCGCAACAAATGACGACCGACTTCGGTTGAGCCAGTAAAGGATAGCTTGCGCACCAATGGGTTGCTGGTGAACTCGTCACCAATGTCTTTAGCGCTACCGGTGATGACTGATAAAACGCCTGCAGGAATCCCTGCGCGCTGCGCCAATACCATCAATGCCAGGGCACTGAATGGCGTAGCTGAGGCTGGTTTAATCACCATCGTACAACCCGCCGCCAAAGCAGCAGCGGCTTTACGGGTGATCATCGCAGCGGGAAAGTTCCATGGGGTAATGGCCGCGCACACGCCAATCGGTTGTTTAATCACCAGCAAGCGTGAGCTACTGGTAGGGCTGGGAATGCTATCGCCATAAGCACGTTTACCTTCTTCGGCGAACCACTCGATAAAAGATGCTGCATAAGCAATCTCACCGCGCGCTTCGGCTAAGGGTTTGCCTTGCTCAAGGGTCATTAACAGCGCTAAATCATCTTGGTTTTCAAGCATCAGCTCAAACCAACGCCGCAGGATCTGTCCGCGCTGCGCTGCTGTTTTCTCGCGCCACTGAGGTAGCGCTGCATGCGCTGCGGCAATCGCCCGCGCGCTTTCTGCGGCACCCATATTGGGCACAGAGCCGAGTAACTCAGCATTGGCAGGATTATATACAGCCAAGGTTTCTTGAGAGTCTGCTGCGCACCACTGACCGGCAATAAATGCCTGTTGGCGCAAAAGAGTAGGGTCGCTTAATAGCATGGTGGCCTCCGGTAAACGGGGTAAGGGATGGGTAGCCGATGACGTTGTAGGTGGCTGTGATGAGTCTGAATATTAAGCGACCCTCAGCGCATAAATACAAGCGCTGCTTCGTTCATCAGGTTTTTGCTGGGTAGCCAAGGTATTGCCTGTGGCACAAACCAAGCTGCCGCGCTCGACAAGCACGCTGTGGCGACTTAGCGTAGAACTAAATTATGCCGAGCGACTCAGTATTGTGTAAAAATCACTGAGTCAGTGATACGTCGCTGCATTATTTCTGCGAAAGGACCGTGCTTAACAATGACAGTACCCAACAGCCCTTGGTTGGTTTTATGAAAATGCTCTTAGGCTTAGCGCTCGGTGCGCTGCTGCTTTTCGCATGCCTGATTGGTTATGTTTGGTACTGCGCACAAGAGCGTCCGGTGACACCAGCGCCGGCCACCATCGTGCTAGGTGCGGCGGCTTGGGGTAATAAACCCTCGCCGGTATTCAAAGAACGCATTCGTCATGCTGTGCATTTGTACAAAACCCATACCACACAAAAACTGATTTTCACTGGCGGAGCCTTGCGTGATGGCATTCCGAGCGAAGGTGAGGTGGGTGCGCGTTGGGCGATACGGCTTGGCGTCGCCCCTGAAGATATCGCCTATGAAGGTACCTCGCGCGATACTTGGCACAATCTTAAAAATGCGCAGGTGATCTTGCAGCAACAGCAGATTGATTCAGTTATTTTAGTCAGCGATTATTTTCATCTGGCGCGTGCAGGGATTATGGCGCGCGACCTGGGTCTGCAGGTGCAACTGTCGCCAACCCCGACTTCAAAATTCAATAACGCGTCAGAGACCGATAAACTCAAGCTGTACGTCAAAGAAAGCTACTTTATTATTGGCCATCAACTGCGCAAGTTATTTGAACCCAACTTCTATCAAGCTGAATTAACCGCTACCGAAGCGGCAAGCATCCCTAGCGTTTTATAAACGCATGAGCAGAGCACACATCGGCGCGCATTAGCATGGACGAACGCCGAGCAGATGCGTATCATTGCCGCCGCACGCACTCGTAGCTCAGCTGGATAGAGTATTGCCCTCCGAAGGCAAGGGTCGTGGGTTCGAATCCCGCCGAGTGCGCCATTTCCCTTTAAAATCAGCATGTTACAGCTACTGATTTTGATCAAAAAAGTTCCAAGAGTGCCGCCCCTAAAAAGCAGAGGTCATTTTTAAATGGTCTCTAGGGCAGATGTCATGACCTCCGCCTGTCTGGTCGCAAAAATCACTCTTTTTTAATTGAGACCGAGTTGAGACCAAACAGAGACCAGCCTGTTTTTGTCCCAAAAAATGCAACACAAGAAATGACTGCTGCCCCAGAGACCAATATAAAGTCTCCACATAGCCCTTCCCCACACTAAACCTAGCCAGACTCAATGGCCATCTTCGCATTTTGTGTCTTGGGGCAAACCTTGCTGCTTAATATCTGGCATCATACAAAGCTATTGAAACTAGCATCAGGTTTGCCGATATATGAGCGCTTTGGACGTACTAAAACAACGAGTTTCTTCAGGCTCTGCAGTCGTAGGGATTTATGGCTTGGGTTATGTTGGTTTGCCACTGGCGCTGCGCTTTAGCGAAGTGGGTATCAAGGTTGTTGGTTTTGATATTGATGAGTCTAAAGTCACCCGCTTAAATAATGGCAAAAGCTACATCGAGCGCTTACAGGCGCAAGAGATTATTACAGCGCAACAGAATGGATTTGAGGCAACCAGCGATTTTTCACGCACGCAAGAAGTGGATGCCCTGATCATTTGCGTACCGACTCCGTTAAATGTCTATCGTGAACCTGATTTAAGTTATGTCGAAAATACCCTTGCATCTATCTTGCCGTATTTCAAAGCAGGTCAGTTAT
>JBLWZG010000012.1:0-77431 GCA_048266525.1 Pseudomonas sp. | reverse complement strand
TTCAAATTGTTAAAGAACGTTTCGCTGAGCGTCTCAGCAAGGAGGCGTATTCTACATCCTCCTAAGTATCTGTCAAGCTTAATTTTTAACTTATTTCCTTAAAAATCAACTTGTTACTTGATTCGCACTACTGCGCTAATCAAGACCACCCATATTACAGCCTTTTAAAAAAAGCACAATAGCTAACTCTCAAAAAACTTACTTTATTGAGCAAGCAACCTAATACGCGCAAAGCTTTTTTTACCCGCCTGACACACATGCTCGGCGCCCAGCTTAAAGATGAAGTCACGCGTAACGACCTCACCATCTACGCGAACGCTGCCAGCAGCAAGCATATCGCGCGCGCCTGCCGCATTCTTAACCAATCCAGCCTTATTTAAAACAGCTGCAATCGGCAAGTCAGCTTCCGCCTCGACATCTATACTAGGCAGACCTTCTGGGAGCTCGCCTTCCTGCATGCGATTGCCTGCCGACTTATGTGCATTAGCAGCCGCTTCTTCACCATGAAAGCGCGCAATCAACTCATGCGCCAACTGAATTTTGACATCACGCGGGTTCAAACCTTGCGCGACATCAGCCTTTAATTGCTCAATCTCAGTAACTTGCCTGAAACTTAACAGTTCAAAATAACGCCAAATCAAAGCATCAGGCATCGACAATAGCTTGCTATACATTGCCCCTGGCGCTTCCTGAATACCAATATAGTTGCCTAGTGACTTAGACATCTTTTTCACGCCATCCAAGCCCTCAAGCAGCGGCATCGTCACAATACATTGCGGCTCCTGTCCATAAGCGCGCTGCAACTCTCGACCCATTAGCAAATTAAATGTTTGATCAGTGCCACCAATCTCAATATCTGCCTGCAATGCAACCGAATCATAACCCTGAATGAGAGGATACAAAAACTCATGAATTGCAATAGGCTGATGGCTGGTATAGCGATTACTGAAATCTTCACGCTCAAGCATACGAGCAACAGTGTAGTGCGAGGCTAGGCGAATAAAATCTGCAGGTGTCAGCAGCTCTAACCAAGAAGAGTTAAACACCACTCTAGTCTTACTTTCATCCAAGATTCTGAATACTTGCTGCTTGTAAGTTTCCGCGTTAGCAAGGACCTGCTCGCGAGTCAGTGGTGGTCGCGTAACACTCTTGCCGCTTGGATCGCCTATCATCCCAGTAAAATCACCAATCAAAAAAACCACTTGGTGTCCTAGATCTTGCAGCATTCGTAGCTTATTAAGGAGAACCGCATGCCCAAGATGAAGATCAGGTGCTGTCGGATCAAAACCTGCTTTCACACATAACGGTTGATTTCGCTTTAACTTGTCAATCAACTCTTGCTCGACAATGACGCTATCGGCGCCTCGTTTGATTATGGCTAATTGCTCTTCAACAGCTTTCATGACTACAGCACCACATATAAAGGAGTAAATAGCCGAATAGAATACAAGATAAGGAACTAAAAACAAATTGGCTCATCAGAAAGCCAACTAGATTACAGCCAGGGATTTAATCAATTTAGAGATAAAACCTGACACAACGCAAATTACAGGCTCTATTTACTTGCAGTAAGAGCCTTTTGCTTATACTTTACCCAATCGCTCACAGCAGACCACTAAGATCATGACGCCAAACAACACTCCGACACAGCAGAGCTATCCAAAACGCCACCTGCTTGCGGCAAGCGGAATTGCTGCCTTGCTCTGCCTGACTTTGCTTGTTTATCCATCACGCGAAGTTGAAGCCAAAAAAACTTTTATCAATATTGAAATAGAAGCTCAATCAGCTGAGCAGGTCACAGGGCCGCAAGAGGAAGATCTTCTTGCTGAACAGACTGAAGACACTGATTTTGAAGACACAGAAGACTATAGCGCTGAACTTGATTCATTTGAGTATCAAAAAAATATTACAGTTAATAGCGGCGATACTTTGTCAGTTCTATTTGCCCAAGCAGGCTTAGATAATAGCTTGCTACACCGAATTCTTAGCAACAATAAAGACGCGAAACGCTTCACTCAACTGAAGGTTGGCCAAACTCTATCCTTTGAGTTCGATGAGAATAAAGAACTACGAGCAATCAGTAGTCAAGTCAGCAGCTTGGAAAGCATCCACATAGAAAAGCAAAGCAACAGCGATAATTTTACTTTTAGAAATCACGTTGCACAGACACAGACTAGAGAACAATTTGCGCAGGGCACGATTCAGGGTGCACTTTTCGCAGCAACCAAAAAAGCCAATATGCCCTATGCTTTAGCACTAGATATGGCTAATATTTTTGGTTACGACATCGATTTCGCCCAAGATTTACGTAAAGGCGATACGTTTGAAGTTCTTTATGAAGAAAAAACTTTAGAAGGTAAAGCAGTCGGCACAGGTAATATTCTTACTGCCCGCTTCACTAATCGCGGTAAAGTTTATACTGCTGTCCGTTACACCGACAAGAATGGTAACACCAGCTATTACAGTGCCGATGGTTCAAGTTTGCGCAAAGCCTTTATTCGTACACCCGTTGACTTCGCACGCATCAGTTCACGCTTTTCCAATGGTCGTAAGCACCCTATCCTCAACAAGATCCGCGCCCATAAGGGTGTTGATTATGCAGCGCCGCGCGGCACACCTATTAAGGCTGCAGGTGATGGTCGTGTTACTCTTGCTGGCCGCAAAGGTGGCTACGGCAATACAGTGGTAATCAAGCATGGTCAGCGTTACCAAACGCTTTATGCCCATATGAACGGTTTTGCCAAGGGCATCCGCTCGGGCAGCAACGTTAAGCAAGGGCAAATCATTGGTTATATTGGTACAACTGGCTTATCAACTGGGCCACACTTGCATTATGAGTTCCAAGTCAATGGTGTGCATGTTGATCCGTTAAGTCAAAAACTGCCTATTTCTGACCCAATTCATGCTTCAGAAAAACAGCGTTTTGCTCAATACAGCCAACCACTTATTGCAAAACTTGACTCTAATAGCAACAACCAAGTGGCGCTAAACCAGCAATAATTATGCTTTATATCGGCATCATGTCAGGCACTAGCCTTGATGGTATTGATATCTGTGTAGTGGACATTGATAAGCAATGTTCACTCATCGCCAGTCATTACATTCCAATGCCAAGCACGCTCAAAACAGATTTACTTGCACTATGCAGCAGTGGAACCGATGAAATTGCTCGCGCAGCTTTAGCAGAGCAGCAGTGGGCTGAACTGACGGCTCAAGGTATACATACTCTTCTCGCACAGACGGATTTAAAAACAGCCGATATTTGCGCTGTAGGTAGCCATGGGCAGACCATTCGCCATGAGCCCAGCCAAGGCTTTACTGTGCAAATTGGTAATCCTGCTTTGCTAGCTGAGTTGACAGGCATTTGTGTCGTGAGTGATTTTCGGCGACGTGATATGGCTGCTGGCGGCCAAGGAGCGCCACTGGTACCCGCCTTCCATGAGATGTTATTTAAACAGCGCAAAACAACCTGCGCCATCCTTAATATTGGTGGCTTTAGTAATGTCACACTATTGTCTGAGCAGCAACCAACACGCGGTTTTGACTGCGGCCCAGGGAATGTGCTGTTAGACGCATGGATTCAAGACAGACAGCAAATGACTTTTGATAAAAATGGCGAATGGGCAGCCAGCGGTCAAGTCAACCAAGCGCTGCTTGAAAACATGCTTGAAGAGCCATTTTTCAACACTCAAGGCCCAAAGAGCACAGGGCGCGAGCTGTTTAATTTAAATTGGTTAAAGCGCATGCTCAGTCAACAGCAAACAATTGCAGACCCAGATGTACAGGCTACACTTGCGCAATTTACAGCAGTGACTGTTGCTGATGCGATCATTCAAGCTCAACCGACCACTCAAGAAGTATGGGTCTGTGGCGGTGGCGCACATAATGCAGATTTACTGCAACGCTTAGACCAAGCATTACCGAACTGCTCTGTCGCGGCAACTGATGACATTGGTGTGTCTGCGGACTGGATGGAAGCAATGGCCTTTGCTTGGCTAGCCCATTGCTGCTTAGAGCGTATTCCTGGTAACCGTCCTGCGGTAACCGGCGCCAGAGGTCAAAGAGTTCTCGGCGCCATCTACCCTGCTTAACTAGCGTCAGCTTAAACTGTAAAGGATGATCCACAACCACAAGTCGTAGTGGCATTTGGATTGTTGATAATAAAGCGAGAACCTTCCAAGCCTTCTGTGTAATCAACTTCCGCGCCAACTAAGTACTGAAAACTCATCGGGTCAACCACAAGACTGACACCTTCACGCTCAATCAGTGTGTCATCCTCGGCCAATTCATCATCAAAGGTGAAACCGTACTGGAAGCCGGAACAACCACCACCTGTCACAAACACACGTAGTTTTAAACGCGGATTGCCTTCTTCTTCCACAAGAGCCTTTACTTTATTAGCGGCCCCTTGGGTAAACTGCATTGCTGCAGGGACGAAGGATTCAACACTCATTTTACTTTCTCCCAGCATGCTGCTGTAAACGACTCTGTGATGCATTATCGGCTTATCCGACCATTAAGGTCAACTATTAACCGAACTTAAGGAATTAACGCCGCCGAAGCTAAACCGCTATCCTCAGCAAGACCGAACATAATATTCAGATTCTGTACAGCCTGCCCTGATGCACCCTTAACTAAATTATCTATCACTGACATGACCACCACTAAATCGCCGTTTTGAGGGCGCTGCACAGCAATCCGGCACATATTAGCGCCTTTGACACTGCGCGTCTGTGGGAATACCCCAGCAGGCAGCACATCAACAAAACGTTCATGCTGATAGCGTTGCTCAAAAAGCGCCTGCAAATCAATACTGCGATCAACCACTGTAGCGTAAAGGGTGGCATGAATGCCGCGAATCATCGGTACTAAATGCGGCACAAAGGTTAAGCCCACCGCTGCACCCGCAGCACGACTTAAGCCTTGCTTAATTTCGGGTAGGTGACGATGTCCATTGACTGCATAAGCCATCATATTTTCACCCGCTTCGCAAAATAACGAAGCAACTTTCGCTCCACGGCCAGCACCGCTGACGCCCGATGCACAACTGGCAATCAGCGTTTGCGTATCAGCCACTCCAGATTCTATCAGCGGCAATAAACCTAGCTGCACTGAAGTCGGATAGCAGCCTGGCACAGCAACTAAACGTGCAGTTTTAATCGCTTCACGATTCACTTCTGGCAAACCATATACAGCATCGCTCAGAAGATGCGGGGCACCGTGCGCCTGGCCATACCATGCGGCCCACTCATCGGCATCTTGCAATCGAAAATCTGCAGACAAATCGATCACTCGTGTGCCAGCCTGCAAAATCTCTTCCGCCAAACCATGCGCCACACCATGCGGAGTTGCAAAAAACACCACATCGCAAGCAGTTAGTGCATCAAGCTGAGGCACAGAAAAAGTGAGCTCAGGATAGTCCTCACGCAGATTGGGATACATATCGGCAACCCGCATGCCCTCCTCTGAACGCGACGTAATAATCTCAACCTGTGCCAGTGGATGCAGAGCAAGCAAACGCAACAACTCAACGCCCGTGTAGCCTGTACCACCAATAATCGCCACCTTAATCATGCCTGCACCCTCTTTACTCAAATAAATTTTAAATCAAACTCTATGCTTCATAACTAACACTCTACAGATGACACTGTGCTATCTGCGTACTACCATGAGCAATCTTATTTGCTGGAGTCTGTTATGACGTATCTGTGGATCAAAGCCTTTCATATTATCGCAGTGGTGTGCTGGTTTGCGGGTTTATTTTATTTACCGCGTTTATTTGTTTACCACGCACAAAGTACTGACAGTGTCAGCCAAGAACGTTTCACGATTATGGAGCGCAAGTTGTACCGAGGGATAATGCATCCGTCACTGATCGCTACTTTAGCGCTGGGGATCAGTATGTTGTACATGAACCCTGCACTGCTAAAAATGGGCTGGATGCATATCAAACTCACCCTGTTGATTTTTCTGATCATTTACCACTTTTCACTTGGCGTCATCTACAAACGTTTCGCGCAGGGGCTTAACACAAAAAGTCATGTTTTTTACCGCTGGTTCAACGAGCTGCCAGTGCTGTTCTTGATCGTGATTGTATTGCTGGCTATTTTAAAACCCTTTTAAAAAGTGTTAACAGCAGTGCAGCAAGGATTTAAGAGTTTCGACTACACTGGCGTTGATCTGATCAATTCTGTTTTACAACAATCACTTCCATCAATAAGGAAGCTTTATGACTGACACGCACTACAAAATCACCATGGATGGCAGCCTAGCGCCAGGTGTCACACTCGACTTTGCTCAAGATAACTTTGCCAAACTGTTCAAAACCGATGTCAGTGCGGTGAAGCGTTTATTTTCTGGTAGTCCAACTGTTATTAAGCGCGATATCAGTGAAGCTGAAGCCGATAAATACGTAAACGCTTTATTCAACGCCGGTGTCATTGCTCGCAAAGAAGTGGATCTTGCCGCCAATCTGAGTTTGCAGTCGATTGAGCCAGAGCATGACGCAGAGAGTGGCGAGCGCATGATCTGCCCAAAATGCCAAGCCGAACAAGTACATAGCGAAGTATGCGCCAGCTGCGGCATTGTAATTGCGAAGTTTAACCATTACCAAGCGCAAACCCAGCAAACAATCACGCCAGCAGCAACATCGCCTTATGCCTCACCAATGGCAATGATTGCAGCAGATAGCGATGAAGTAGGCGAACTGAATATCTGGGGTGTTGAAGGCCGCATTGGTCGTATGCGCTATGTTGCATGGTCAATGGTCTTTATGTTTGCGCTACTGCCTGTGATGTTAATTTGTGCTTTAGCCTTTCAGATATCAACTTGGTTGGGCGGCCTACTAGGCATTTTCGCAGGTATTGGAGCAATGGCTGTTGGTATCCAAATCAGTGTAAAGCGACTGCATGATATAGGCTGGTCAGGCTGGTTATTATTAATCACACTGATTCCTGTAGCAGGCAGCATCTTCCAGCTTTTAATGTATGTCATGCCGGGCTCTAAAAGCAGCAATATGTATGGTGCACCGCCGCCTGCAAACAGCACGGCAGTGCAAGTTTTATTTTGGATCTGGGTTGCTGTGATGGCGATTGCCGCGCTGGCCGTGATGACCACGGGCGTACTCGGCGTATTGCTGAACATGCAGTAAGAGCAAGCTTATATGCTGATCAGCATCAGCTAAAGTGAGCTGATCAGCACAAGCAATTAACCCGTATTGCGCAATCCTGCCGCAATTCCAGCCACAGTCACTAATAAGGCTTGCTCAATCGCTGGGCAGATCGCCTCTCCTTGCTCTCTTGAGCGCGCCAATAATTCAACCTGTAGCAAATGCAACGGATCAAGATAGGTATCGCGCACACTAATCGAAGCACGAACTTGCGGATGACGCTCTAACAAGTGTGCTTCACCTGTCAGATTGAGCACTTGCTCAACTGCTTGGCGCAGATGTTGGTACAACTGCTCACCAAAACCGCGCAACTCATCAGCCACTAAACGCTCATCATATAAACGAGCAATCCCCGAGTCAGCTTTGAGCAGCACCATTTCTAACATATCAATGCGCGCACGAAAGAACGGCCATTGATCGCGCATTTCCATTAATAATGGTTCTTCTTGGCGGGCAACCGCATTGTGTAACGCAGTTTCCCAACCTAGCCAGGCTGGCAGCATCATTCGCGTTTGCGTCCAAGCAAAAATCCATGGAATAGCACGTAAACTTTCAATACCGCCGCTACGACGTCGCGCTGGGCGACTGCCCAACGGCAAACGACCCAACTCTTGCTCTGGCGTGGCTTGGCGGAAATACTCAACAAATTGCGGATGCTCGCGCACAGTCTGTCGGTAAGCCTGTAATCCATCTACTGCCAAACGATCCATCACGGCACGCCAAGTGTCTTTTGGCACTGGAGGTGGCAACAAAGTGGCTTCCAATACTGAGGCAATGTATAAATTTAAATTCTGCGCAGCAACCTTGGGTAAACCGTACTTGAAGCGAATCACTTCACCTTGCTCAGTGGTACGGAAACGGCCTGCAACAGAGCCAGGCGGTTGCGACAAAATGGCTTCGTGCGCAGGCCCACCGCCACGCCCCACAGTACCGCCGCGGCCATGGAATAAAATCAATTCAACTTTTCGCTTTTCACAGACGGCAACCAATTGCTCTTGCGCGCAATATTGTGACCATGCTGCTGCGGTTGTCCCAGCATCCTTTGCTGAGTCAGAATAACCAATCATCACTTCTTGCGGGCCAGCTAAGCTATTACGATAGTCCGGCAAACTGAGTAACTGATCAATGACACCGGCAGCATTGCGTAAGTCATCCTGCGTTTCAAATAAAGGGGCGATGCGCATGGCACGATTGAGCCCTGCTTCTTTGAGCAGTAACTGCACAGCAAGCACATCAGAAGGTGCAGAGGCCATAGAAATAACATAAGAACCCAGCGAATCCACCGAGGTTTGTGCAATCACCTTGCAGGTATCCAACACTTCTTGGGTGTCGGCACTGGCGGCAAATGCACTGGATAACAGCGGTCGGCGGTTGTGTAACTCGCTGAGTAAAAAGGCTTGCCGCTGCTCTTCACTCCACTGGGCATACTCACCCAAACCGAGCCATTGGGTGATTTCATTTAAAGCACTGCTATGACGTGCAGCATCTTGGCGAATATCGAGGCGGCCCAAGGACAAACCAAAAGTTGTCGTACGACGAATAGTATCCAGTAAGTCGCCATCAGCAATCAGGCCCATGCCGCATTCATGCAGAGAGCGATAGCAGAGCAATAACGGCGCTAACAGTTCATCGGTATCATGCAGAATATCAGCAGATAATGCTGAGCCATTGGATAATGCATCTTGCAACTCAGCGCGAGTTTTGCGCAAACGGGCACGCAATTTCTTCATTAAAACGCGGTACGGCTCATCACTCTCACCGACTAGCGTCAGTAATTCTGCACTAGCATCCTGCATCGACAACTCAGCGGTGAGGCGTGAAATATCACGTAAAAATAAATCTGCCGCTATCCAGCGCGCTAATAATAAAACCCTTTTAGTGACACGCGCCGTGACATTAGGATTGCCATCACGATCCCCACCCATCCAAGTGGCAAAACGAATTGGCGTAGCGGTGATGGGCAGTTTATCGCCGCCTGCGGCTTGCAGTGTGGCATCAATATGACGCAGAACATTTGGGATGGCATGCCATAATGAGCGCTCAATAACCGCAAAACCCCAGCGTGCCTCATCCACGGGGGTGGGCTGCTCACTACGAATTTCTGTAGTGTGCCAAACCTCAGCAATTAAACAGCGCAGTTTATCGACAACTTTTTCACGCTCTGCAGCAGTCAAATCACTATGATCAAGCGCAGCTAGCTGCTGCGCAATGGCGTCGTACTTCATGATCAAAGTACGCCGTGAAACTTCAGTTGGGTGGGCAGTCAGTACCAGCTCAATATCAAGCTCAGCAACCGCTTGCGACAAACTTTGTGGAGTATGGCCCGCAGCTTGTAGACGTTCTAAAACAGAGGCGAGCATCTGCTCTTCAAAAGCTGGCTCTTCATCGCTCTGGCGACGGCGAATCAGGTGGTATTGATCAGCAATATTCGCAAGATTAAGAAATTGGTTAAAACCACGCGCCACTGGCAACAATTCATCTTCAGACAACTGGTCTAAGGTGTCGGTCAATTGCTGACGGCCGTCATCTGAACCGCGACGTGCGGCTTTTGCGCCTTTACGAATGCGCTCGATTTTCTCTAAGAACTCTTCGCCGCGTTGCTCACGCATGGTTGAACCAAGCAGCTCACCTAATAAATGAACATGCTCGCGTAGACGTGAATCAATTGGAATCATGCTGGCTCTCCACTAAGGTTTGTTTCAGCTTGCCGAGTTATCCAGCATCTGGCAAGAAAACTTTAGTGTTCGAAGCTCAAGCAAGCCTCAGGAAGAGCAAGGAATACTTCGATATTACTGCGCGCTAAACTCGCAGCGCACTGCGCGCTTTTTATCATCGACTAACACACCGCTTAAACCTTTTTGCTTAGTATCAAACAAGACCACGATGCCATCCATACACTGAGCAATTTGCTCAGCAGGTTTTAACGAGACTTTGTAGTCTTCGCCTGGAATGGTTTTCAGCATGGTGTACTCGGCCAACAGCAATGCATCCGAAGGTTTAGCCATATGCAGATAGCCGTAATAACTTAAAATCGCCACAGTACCTAACATGCTAGCAATAGCAGTGGCAATCAATGGCCGAAAATCGCGCTCGCTCATAATGTCTCCATACTTAATAGTGGTGAAAATAGGCTGAGCGGCGCAGTTTCAAACTGATATGAAACTGCGCCGCTCATATAGGCAGATTAATGCTCTGGACGCATGTGCGGGAATAAAATCACATCGCGAATTGAAGCGGAATCAGTCAACAACATGACGAGGCGATCAATACCAATACCTTCACCAGCGGTTGGCGGCATGCCATATTCCAAAGCACGCACAAAGTCAGCATCGTAGTGCATGGCCTCATCATCACCGGCATCTTTATCAGCCACTTGCGCTAAGAAACGCTCAGCCTGATCTTCAGCATCATTGAGCTCGGAATAAGCATTAGCAATTTCGCGGCCACCAATAAAGAGCTCAAAACGGTCAGTGACGTTTTGATCATCATCGTTACGACGCGCCAGCGGCGACACCTCAAAAGGATAGCGGGTGATAAAAGTAGGCTGCTCAAGCAGATGCTCAACTGTCTCTTCAAAGATCATGGTTTGCAGCTTACCAATGCCTTCAAAACCCATCACTTTAGCACCGTGTTTTTTCGCCAGCGCGCGCGCTGTGTCGATATCATTTAGGTCAGCTGCGGTAATCTCTGGGTTGTACTTTAAGATGGAATCAAACAAAGAAATGCGCTGGAACGGCTCTCCAAAGTGAAATACTTTGCCTTGGTACGGCACATCAGTTGTACCCAATACCGCTTGCGCCAGCTCACAGAACAGCTCTTCGGTCAGGTCCATGTTGTCTTCATAGTCAGCATAGGCTTGATAGAATTCCAACATAGTAAATTCTGGGTTGTGACGGGTTGAGACACCTTCATTGCGAAAGTTGCGGTTGATTTCAAAGACGCGCTCAAAACCACCCACCACCAGACGCTTCAAATACAACTCTGGGGCAATGCGCAAGTACATCGGTAAATCTAACGCATTGTGGTGAGTCTCAAAAGGCTTAGCCGCTGCGCCACCTGGAATGGTTTGCAGCATCGGGGTTTCCACCTCCAAGAAATCACGCGCAGTTAAAAAGTTACGAATATGTGCGATGACTTTTGAACGAACCTGGAAGGTATGACGCACCTCTTCATTAACAATCAAATCAACATAACGCTGGCGGTAACGTTGTTCGGTATCGACTAAGCCATGATGCTTATCCGGCAATGGGCGTAGCGACTTGGTCAACAACTGCACCTGATCCATGTGCACATAAAGGTCACCCTTGCCAGAGCGCGACAAAGTGCCTTCAATGCCAATAATATCGCCCAAATCCCAGCTTTTGATCTCAGCCAATTTATCTTCAGAGAGACTTTTACGATCCACATACGCTTGCAAGCGACCAGTCATATCTTGGATGACCATAAAAGCGCCGCGGTTGAGCATGATGCGTCCAGCAACTTTTACCGGTATGGCCGCGTCAACCAGCTGCTCTTTACTGTCATCGACATATTTTTTCTGGATATCAGCACAGTAATGCTCGCGGCGAAAATCATTCGGAAAAGCATTGCCCTTAGCACGTGCGCTGGCTAGCTTTTCTTTACGCAAGGCGATCAGTTTATTTTCTTCGTCTTGCAACTCGTGCTGGGTTGGCGCTTGTTCACTCATGATGGTTTCCACTCATGTATTCAGGTCGCTGCTTGAGCGACTGTAGGCACGTCAATAGCGTGCTGATTACAGCGTCGACACGCAGTGACGTGCCGCGGCTGATCAAAGTCCTTGTTTCAGACTCGCCTCTAGAAACTGATTGAGGTCGCCATCTAATACAGCGTCACAGTTACTTTCTTCAACGTTGGTGCGTAAATCTTTAATTCGTGACTGGTCGAGCACATAAGAACGAATCTGATGCCCCCAACCAATATCGGACTTACTGTCTTCAAGTTCTTGCGAGGCGGCGTTGCGTTTGGATAACTCCAGCTCATACAACTTGGCACGCAGCATTTTCATCGCTGTATCACGGTTGGCATGCTGCGAGCGCTCGTTCTGGCAACTGACCACTGTATTGGTCGGTACGTGAGTAATACGCACCGCTGAGTCTGTAGTATTCACGTGCTGACCACCAGCACCGGATGAACGATAAGTATCGGTGCGCAAGTCAGCTGGATTGATATCAATTTCAATGTTGTCATCAATTTCAGGCGAAACAAAGACGGCGGTAAACGAGGTATGGCGACGGTTACCTGAGTCAAACGGACTTTTTCGCACTAAACGGTGCACGCCAGTCTCAGTACGCAACCAACCAAAGGCGTAATCGCCTTTAATATGCAAGGTGGCACCTTTAATACCGGCCACATCACCTGCGGACAGCTCCATAATGGTCGCCTCAAAACCGTTATGATCGGCCCAGCGTAAATACATACGCAGTAAAATATTGGCCCAATCCTGCGCTTCAGTACCCCCTGAGCCGGCTTGAATATCAAGGTAGGCGTTATTGGCATCCATTTCACCGCTGAACATCCGGCGAAACTCAAGTTTGCCCAACACCTCAGCTAAACGTGCCACTTCTGCACGAACTTCTTCAACGGCTTCTTCATCATTTTCTTCAACGGCCATTTCTAGCAGTTCTTTTGAATCAGCTACACCGCTTTCAAGATTGTCTAACGTCTCGACCACTTGCACCAGGAGTGAGCGTTCACGACCAAGATTTTGCGCATACTCTGGATTATTCCAAATCGTTGGATCTTCCAGCTCGCGATTCACTTCGGTTAAACGTTCATGCTTGGTAGCGTAGTCAAAGATACCCCCGAATGACTTGCGTACGCTCAGCCAAGTCATTGATGGCTTGATGGATTGGATTGACTTCCATAACAGACAATTCTCGCTTAATTGAACAACATAAAAAACGCAGATTATACCCCAATAAATCCCCACTGTGCGCAGCTCAGCACTGCAGAGGTGCTTTTGTTTAGCGAGGGCTGATACTGGAAACCATCAACTGCAGACTCTGATTGCCGCGAAACTCATTAATGTCCAGTGTATAGGCGACTTGGGCATGACTAATAGTAGGATTGGGCCACACATCCAAATCAATATTAAACGCAATAGCATCCAGAGCCGGTGCATTATGCGCGCTTTGTAAGACCAGTTTGAGGTGCTTTTCACCGACCAATCTTTGGCTGATGATTTTAAAATCACCATGAAACAAAGGCTCAGGAAAGCGCTGCCCCCAAGGTCCAGCATGACGCAACTGTTGCGCCAGCTGCATATCAAATTCATGCGCAGCCAAGCTGCCATCGGAATAAATGCGCCCAGTTAAGTCATCTGCCGTGAGTTGGCGGCGCACCTCGGCATCAAAGGCTTTAGCAAACGCCTCATAATGCTCTCGCTCTAAGGTCAAACCAGCAGCCATGGCATGCCCACCGAACTTACTGATCAACTCAGGAAAGCGTGCAGCCACCGCATCCAGCGCATCACGAATATGCAAGCCTGGCACTGAGCGTGCCGAGCCTTTTAACTGGCCAGCGCCAGCATCAGCAAAGGCAATCACCGGGCGGTGGTAACGTTCCTTCATCCGTGAGGCTAAAATACCAATCACGCCTTGATGCCATTCTGGCTCAAACAAACACAAACCAAAGGGGAGGTTATCTAGCGGTAAGTCTTTGAGTTGCACCAGTGCTTCACGCTGCATGCCCTGCTCAATCTGTTTGCGGTCTTGATTGAGCTGCTCCAACTGCTGCGCACGTTGCATAGCGCCGTCTGCATCTTCACAGAGCAGGCATTCAATACCGAGACTGATGTCATCCAAACGCCCGGCAGCATTCAGGCGCGGGCCGACAATAAAGCCTAAATCCGTTGACACTAAACGGCGGTGATCACGTCGCGCCACCTCGAGGATCGCGCGCAAGCCTGGGCGTGCGCGACCAGCGCGAATCCGTGCTAAACCCTGGTGGACTAAAATACGATTATTGGCGTCCAAAGGCACCACATCGGCCACACTACCCAGCGCTACCAAGTCTAACAACTCGGCTAAGTTCGGCTCTGCGATGCCCTGCTGTGCAAACCAGCCATTGCTGCGCAAGTACGCACGCAACGCTAGCAACACATAAAACATCACGCCGACACCGGCTAAGGCTTTACTGGGGAACTCACAACCGGGCTGATTGGGATTGACAATCGCATCAGCAGTCGGCAATTCAGCGCCGGGCAAGTGATGGTCAGTCACTAATACTTTAAGCCCGGCTGCTTGCGCCGCAGCAACGCCCTCAAGACTGGAAATACCGTTATCTACCGTCACCAACAAGTCCGGCTGACGCGCTAGCGCCACGGCAACAATTTCTGGCGTCAGTCCGTAACCATAGTCAAAACGATTGGGCACTAAGTAATCGACATGTGTCGCGCCCAGCATACGCAAACCTAAAACACCAACACAGCTGGCCGTCGCACCATCGGCATCAAAATCACCGACAATCAAAATACGCTGACGCTGCTCAAGCGCTTGAGTCAACAACTGCACCGCAGCATCCATTCCCCTGAGCAGATGGGCCGGTAGCAAACGCGCCAAACCTTTTTCCAGCTCGGTAGCATTGGCGACACCACGTGCGGCGTAAATACGGGTCAACAGCGGCGGCAGATCACCTAAGTCAGGCAGGACAGTGGGCAGTGGTCGTTGTTCGATACGCATTGCAATATATTTCTCTTGTCTAATCTTGGCGAGCGGCAAAAGTGTAACTAGGACGCTGTCACTTCTCCGCGCTCACCGTGCAACCATTCCAATTCAATACTGTGCTGGCCACGCTCATCCGTGATAAACACATCGCCATCACTGATCATCACGCTCCAATTAATCGTGCGCGGTAAGTCTTCTGCCAAATGAGTTAAAGACTCCTGGCTGATAGCCAGTACATGTAAGTTTTTTAAACCTCGCACCTGATCGAGCTCTTTGCCGATCCAAGTGCGCAAACTACCGTAGGCCAAAACGCTTAAGCGTTCAGCACGGCGCGAGCACCAAGTCATTCGCTCAGCAGTGGGCTGACCCACTTCAATCCAATGCAAAATGCGCCCGTCTAAACTTTTCTCCCACACGGCCGGCTCGTCAACATTGGACAAGCCGCGGCCAAACTCAATCTGCTCAGCATGCCAAAGCACCCGTGCCAGCAAGCGCGATAATAAACGCTCAGCCGTTTCGGACGGGTGACGCGCCATACTGAAGCGCAGACTGTCATAGACATTGCGATCCATGTCGGTCAGGTTCAGCTCAACTTTATAAGGCGTGGCTTGCAGAGCCATAGTGATGTTCTCTATAGGATAACAAAGTCGCTAAGTCTAACCTGTTCTGCGTCGCTGTGCTGCAGCGCATTGCGCATGCCGTACTCATAGCGGCCTCTGTAGATTGATATAAAACAAGACAACCCCATGCTAAACGGTGGTCTTTGCCCAAGCACATACCGCATAATGTTAAGGCTGGCTCATTGGTTAGACTCTAGAGTCATTTTATTTTCATGTACGGAGCTTGATAACTGTAATGATCCGTTTTAGCCGTTTTTTGTTGTGCATCGGCTTTTGCATATCGTCCTTGACTGCCCATGCAGATGATAGTTTCCTGATTCTACCCACTGCCGAGCAATGCAGTTTAGAACGTATCGCGGATGAGCCTAAATCAGCCCTTGAAGAATGTTTAAATTTCGCGCAACTTGGCTATGCTGATGCACAATTTGTACTAGGCGAGTATTGGTACCAAGGGCAATACGCTCCGCGCGATTTTCAGCAAGCCATCAAATGGTTTGAGCAAGCATCGGTGCAGGGCCACGCCACTGCGCAACTGCGTCTAGGTACCATGTTTTACCGTGGTGAAGGTGTCACCGCTAACAGTATTCAAGCCTATATCGTGCTAAAAATGTCAGCCATCAACGGTTCGGATGAAGCGCTTGACAGTGCTGACCGTGTTGCTCTGCAAATGCAACGCAACGAACTGGAAATAGCTAACCAAGTACTTGCACAGATTTTTCGCAGTTATTTGCTTGAGCTCAGTAGTGAAACAATCACGCCATAAACTGTTGCAGCACGATGGCAACTGGAGATCACCATGCCGACTCTTTACAGTATTATTTTGCTGATCAACAGTAGTTTATTCACTGGGCATTGCCTCGCTGTCGAAAACCCAACCAACACCGCGCCAAATAACACCACACCCGCAGCAGCACGAAGCACACTGGTCAGCCGTCACATTGCCGCGGCCCAAGCCATTCAGCTCAGCCCTGGTGCACAACAACTGATCACACTCAGCACGCCGCGCGAACATTTTTCTGCGCTTTATTTAGCTGCCAACCAAGCTGAACCACGGGGCATGCTAATTTTATTACCTGGAGTAGGCGAATCCTTTGACTGGCCAAATGTAATCGGGCCTCTGCGCAACAAATTCCCTGATGCCGGCTGGCACACTTTAAGTCTTAACCTACCGCCCCAGCCTAGCGTCAAAGACGCCATACAACCTATTATTGCCAGCCCTGTGGCTGAGCAGATTATCATTGAACCGCCTGTTCCAGCACTGCTAGAAGACCGCACAGAAACTGATGAGCCTTTAGCAAACGATACCGAACAAAACGCAGCAGAAGCAGATGAGCCTGCGACCGATGAGGCTTTGGCAAGTGAAAGCGCAGAAGATCAAGTAGCCACAGAAGCCGACGAACCCATTGTCGAAGCATTACCACCCCTGACTTATCCTGAGCGCATCCATAGTTTTATCGCAGCTGCCATCGATTACGCACAACAACAGCAAGCGGCTGAAATTGTTCTCTTAGGTCACCACGAAGGGGCTTATTGGGCACTCAATTACCCGATTGCACAGTCAGTCGCTGTGCCACTGCGCGTGGTCTTGGTGGCAGCTCGGGTCAATACTCAAGCCAGTCAATCGTACGAAAACTTGATCAATGCCAATATTTTGCCTGTCGCAGACTTTTACTATAAGGACGATCGTACTGCACAAGCCGCCGCGCTCAAGCGTTTACAAGCAAGCAAGCGGGCAGGTTTAACTCAGTACCATCAAATTGGACTGACGGCTGTGCATTCATCATTAGAACAAGAGCAGTTATTTCGCCGAATTAAAGGATGGCTCAATAAACCATAGGCTTGAGCTCAATCTACGGTGAACTCAGCAGCCTTGTCATCGCTCTCCTTAACTTAAAACGGATATTTTATGCGTATTCTCTTGGCTCTTTTTTTCAGTGGCTTGTCCAGCTTTGCAGTTGCAGAGACACAAGCCATGCAAATGTTAAATGCTTTACTGGCTGACCCTGCTGCTCAAGAGCAAGCGTATGCCGCAGGTCATGAGCGGATTACTTTCTGCAAACACTGCCACGGAGAAGATGGCAACAGCAAACGCAATTACATCCCAAATTTGGCCGAGCAAAACCCTATTTATTTGTTTACCGCTTTTGAAAAGTTTGCCAATGGCGAGCGCAATGATTTCGTTATGTCAAAATTGGCAAAATCGCTCCCCCTGGAAGATCGCGTCAATATCGCACTGTATTACGGCCAGCAAAAAGTTGTCACCAAATCAAGCGACTCAACAGAACTGCAACAGCAAGGCCAAATAAAATTCAAGCAGGTCTGCCAAGGCTGCCATGGCGTGAACGCTGAAGGCAAAGAAGACATGCCAAGACTGGCAGGCCAACCGGCTGAATACATTACTCGTACCTTGAAGAACTTTCGCAGTAAAGACCCAAGCCGCGCGGCATCAATTATGTTATCCATTGCTGAAAATATGAGCGATGAAGAGATCAGCTCAGTCGCTAGCTACATCCAAGCGCTGGATATTTAATGGGCTAAATTATAAGTGCTTGCGCACTAACGCATAGGCATTGTGCAGGGCACGTGTTTTTTCTGTGGCCGCCTGCACTTGTGCCGGCTTAGCACCTGCGCCTATTAGCTTATCCGGATGATAAATACTCAATTGACGACGATAGGCTATTTTAATCTGCGCTAACGAATCGGTCCGGCGCACGCCCAACAACTGCAAGGCAGCCTCAAGCTCATCGCCAGTCTTTCGCGGCGCTTGGCTGGCGCCCGCTTTTGCCAATTCTTCATAGCGTACGCATGCGGCTTTTGAACAACCCAGCCAACTGGCACATTGCTGTAAGGCACTGCGCTGTTTTGCAGTAACCGGTGCCTTAGCCAAAACCATTCGCCAGCCCGCCAACAGTAAGCGCTCTGTTTGTTCAGATGTTCGATAATGCGTGTATAGGCTGCTGTGCAGTTCAGCCAAACGACAATCTTTACCCGCGGAAAAAGCTGCAATTGCAGCTTTTTGGGCTGGCCCAAACAGTTGTCGTCGTTGCATTTCTGCACGGGCCATTTGAATATGTTCGGGCGTCACTCGGCCTGCGCTTTTGGCTAAATACCCCAGCAGCATAAACAACGCTTGCTGTGCATCCAATGGCTTTGCCGGCGTTGGCTGCAAGCGCGCACGCAATTGCGCCCAACTGGTCAGGGCTAAATTACGATCAACAATACTGCCCAGTAGCATGCCCAACAACGCACCAGGAATGCTAGCAAGCGCTAAGCCGGCTAAACCACCGACGATTGTGATCGGCCAAATCATACGCTGGCTAAAACCGCTTCAGCCGCCGCTAAACGCTCCTGCGTACCCACATCAATCCAGCAGCCATTAAAGTGTTCTCCACTGACCCGACCCTGGGCAATCGCTTGCCGCAACAAGGGCGCTAACTTAAATGCACCTGCTTGGCAGTCAAGGAACAGCTCCGGGTGCAACACAGCAATCCCGCTGTAGGTGAGCGTGTCTGTTGCTGCAGACACGACACGGCCTTGCTGCAAAGAAAAATCACCCTCAGGGTGATGCTCAGGGTTATTGATCAAGACCAAATGCGCTAAACCCTGCAAGGGCTTATGCAAGGCGGCAAAGTCGTAATCCGTCAACACATCGCCATTGACCACAATAAAAGGCTGATCACCCAATAAAGGCAATGCTTTATAAATCCCGCCACCGGTTTCTAGCGGTTGCGACTCTTTGGAATAGACCACCTGCACCCCAAAGCGCGCGCCATCACCAACATGTGCTTCAATTTTATCCCCAAGCCAGGCATGGTTAATCACCACCTCTTTGACCCCTGCCTGAGCCAGCGCACGCAAGTGGTATTCAATTAATGGCACACCTGCCACAGGAATCAGTGGCTTGGGAGTGGTTAAGGTTAAGGGGCGCATCCGCTCACCTTTACCAGCAGCTAAAATCATTGCACGCATGGCATCATCTCGATTTTGACAAACTAGTTAATAAGTGCGCTAAAGGCTCAAGCTCTGCGCGGCGTGAAATCACCTGTTGTAAGTAAGTAAAGAAACGTGGCACATCGCTTAAATAACGCGGCTTACCATCACGGTGGCAAATGCGCGCAAAAATCCCTATAACTTTTAAATGCCTTTGCGCGCCCATCAAATCACTGTCGTGCTGAAAGGCTGCAAATGTGTCTGGTACTGCGAGCCCCTTGCCACGCGCTTGCAGCCAATACTGTTGCAGCCAGCCATTGACGCGCGCTTCTGGCCAACTGATAAAGGCATCTTTAAACAGACTGGTAATGTCATAACTGATAGGGCCATACACCGCATCCTGAAAATCCAAGATACCTGGGTTCGGCTCACTGAGCATTAAATTGCGCGGCATATAATCACGGTGCACCAACACCTGTGCTTGTTTCAGCGCGCTACTCACCAATACATCGCAGGTCTGCTGCCACCAACCTTGCTGCTCAGCAGTAAAGGAGCGGCCCAGTGCGTGGGCAACATACCAGTCGGGGAAGAGTTGCAGTTCACGTCGCAACAGCACTTCATCGTATTCAGGCAACTGCGCATCGCGCACAGAAATGTGCTGCAGACGAATTAAAGCATCAATCGCTAGGCTGAATAGTTCATCAGCATTGTCTTGATTAAGCACCTCAAGCCAAGTCTGTGTACCAAGGTCAGATAACACCAGAAAACCCCGTGATACATCTTCGGCCCAGACCTTCGGTACATGCAATCCACCCGCGGCCAAAAGCTTAGCTATTTTGACAAAAGGGCGGCAATCTTCTTGCGGCGGCGGTGCATCCATCAGAACTAAATCGGTTGCTGCCGAATGCCAACGAAAATATCGCCGAAAACTTGCATCACTACTGGCTGGCTGCAGGTTATTTACGGTAGTCTCTGCAAAACCTGCTTGTTGAGCAATATGCGGCAACTGCTCAGCAAACCAGTGCGTTAGCTCTTGTAAACGGCTATCGTCTACATTTATAGGTTGATTCGGCATGGTAATTCTCCAACGGTGCTAGCCGTTCTGTAGGGCATGCTTTATTATCGCTGATCTTTTCCAGCCCTTCGAGAGGCATGCTGGGTATTTATCACCAAGCGCATGCGGGAAGCACGGACACACACTATGGCAGCTAAATATATTTATCGTAAAAAATTCCCATTACTGGCTACTGGCGCGCTGTGCATCTTACAGCCTTTACTCAGCGGCAGTATCCATGCAGCAGCACAATATGACTGTAAAGTAAGTGCAAGTGGTGGCTGGGCCTGCAGCACACAAGACAATCAAGCCGCAGTGCCGCCACGTCCAGAGCGTGTGGCAGCGGCTGCCAGCGGCAATAAAGCTAAGAAAACCAGCGGCAAAGCACCCTCATCGACAGCCGCCGCGGTCGTTTCAGTCAGCGACAGTAAAGGTAAGGCGTTAGCCAGCCGCAGCGAAGATTTCAGCCATCTCGACTGGGTGCCGCGTGATCAACTAAGCGCAGAACAACTGGCAGAAGCCGGTCCTTATTGCGCAGGGGACTATATCGAACCAACTCGTCCCGGCATGAACGACACAACCTCTTTTTCAGATGCGCCGTTGTATGTTAACGCTGGTGCATCGCGTTATGACCAAGTCACAGAAACGGCGACATTAGCCGGTAATGTGGTAATCCGCCAAGCCAGCCTACAAGCCGAAGCAGATGAAGCGAGCCTGAACCAACAAAATAACGTTGGCGAGCTTAAAGGCAATGTGCGTCTGCGTGACCGCAACACCTTGGTTGTCGGTGATCGTGCCGAACTGCAACTCGACAGTGGTGAAGCAAAAATCGAAAATGCTGAGTATCTGATGCATACCGGGAAAACCCGTGGTAATGCGCAATACATCAAGCGCCAAGAAGACGCCATCATCCGTTTAAAAGACGGTACTTATACCCGCTGCGAGCCCGGCAGCAACACATGGCACTTAAAAGGCAATAACGTTACCCTCAACCCGAATACTGGCTTTGGTAGTGCTACCAACGTCACCTTACGAGTGAAGAATGTGCCGGTGTTTTACACGCCGTACATTCACTTCCCGATTGATGATCGCCGTCAGTCCGGTTTTTTACCGCCCAGCATCAGCTACAGCAATGACAATGGTCTGGATTTAACCACGCCGTACTATTTCAACTTAGCGCCAAACTTTGACGCCACGCTCTACCCTAACTATATGAGTGAGCGCGGCTTGCTCACAGAAGGTGAGTTCCGCTACCTCGGTAAAAGCAGCGAAAGCCGCATCGGTGGTGCATGGCTGAATGACAGCGAAGAAGAACGCAAGCTGCAATCGGAGTACAAAAAAGACCGCTGGATGTACACCTTGCAGCATGAGCAAGGCTTTAACCAACGTCTGCTCGGTAACATTGATTACACTGACATCAGTGATCCTTACTACTTCCAAGATTTGCGCAGTAATGTGGTCCTAGGCTCAAACGAAGTACTGGATCAAAAAGCTGGCCTGACTTGGCGTGGCGATAACTACACCGCGGCCTTTGGTGTGCATGCCTATGAAATGGCGAATATTACCGATATCACTCCCTATGATCGTTTGCCACAATTCAGCCTGGCAGGCGCATTGCCTTATAAGCCAGCGGGTTTACAGATGGGCTATCAAACTGAATGGACGCGCTTTGATCGTTCGCTAAGAAAAGGCCAGTTCAGTGACCAAGATGGCCGAACAACACCGTGGAACGATACGTATGTAAGTGGTTTAGATCGTGCTAATGGCGACCGTTTGCATGTTGAGCCATCCATTAGTCTGCCAATGAATTGGAGCTGGGGCTTTGTTAAGCCTGCGCTTAAATATGCTTACACCCGCTATGACCTAAGCTTAGACGGTACAGGTAAAACCAGTCTGCAAGCTGGTCAAAAATACAACAGCAGCCCAGATCGCAGCGTGCCCATCTACAGCGTCGACAGTGGCCTGTACTTTGATCGTAACAGCCAGTGGTTTGGTAAGTCATACCGTCAAACCTTAGAGCCACGTTTGTTCTATTTGTACGTGCCAAATGAAGATCAGTCTGATTTACCGTTGTTTGACACCGGTGAAACCCAGTTCAGTTACGCCAGTCTATTCCGCGATAACCGCTTCAGTGGCCGTGACCGTATTGGTGACACCAATCAGATCTCATTGGGTCTGACCAACCGCTGGCTGGAAAGCAATGGCTTTGAACGCCAACGCATCAGTGTCGGCCAAGCCTATTATTTTGCTGACCGCAAAGTTTTACTGTATGGCAATGACTATAAAAAAGTTGATGCCAACACTAGTACTCGCTCACCCTATGCCACCGAATACATGTACCAGTTTAATCGCGACTGGCGCGTCAATGCTGACCTGATGTGGGACCCTGACACTCATCGCACCCGCTCCGGCAGCACCATGTTCCATTACCAGCCGGAAGACAATTTAAATAAAATCATCAACTTCGGTTTCCGTTACAGCAATGATGCTACCCACAGCGACCCTCGCACAGGCCGTATAGTCACAAGTTCTGACTACACAGACCCAAGCGGTAAATTATACAAAGACTTCTACAAAATCGAACAAACCGACACCTCAATCATGTGGCCGGTGGTCCCGCAATGGAACGTTATTGCGCGCTGGCAGTACGACTACAACCGCAACAGTACTCTGGAAGCCTTTGGTGGCTTTGAATACGACAGTTGCTGCTGGAAATTACGCTTAATCAATCGTTATTGGGTTGACTATGACGAGCGCACTCTGTCGCCACAAGACAACCGTAAAGCTGATCACGGCATTTTCTTGCAGATCGTCTTAAAAGGTTTAGGTGGTGTAACCGGTAATAAAGTAGAGACATTCCTCGATGAAGGCATCCAAGGCTACCGTGAGCGTGAAGACAATGCTTATTAAACCTCTATCAGCACTCATACTGGCCGGCAGTTTGCTAGTCGGCCATGCATTCGCAGCTGAGCAAACCCTAGATCGCGTGGCAGCTATTGTTGATAACGATGTTGTTATGTACAGCCAATACCAAACCCGCCTCGAAGAAGTGCAGCAGACCATCGCTAAGCGTGGCGTGCAAGCGCCTGCGGAAGATGTGTTGCGCCAGCAAGTTATGGAGCGTTTAATTCTGGATGCTATCCAATTACAAATTGCTGAGCGTTCAGGGATTCGGGTCAGCGATGAAGAACTCAACGCTTCAATGGCAACCATTGCCGAGCGCAACGGCCTCACTCAGCAAGAGTTTGCTCAAGCGTTAGCAGCGGATGGCTTAACGCTACAAGATGCGCAAGAGCAAATCCGTCAAGAAATGCTGATCAGCCGTGTACGCCAATACCGTGTCGCTGAGCGTATCCAAGTGAGCGACCAAGAAGTGCAAAACTTCTTAGCTTCTGACTTGGGCAAAATGCAACTGGCGGAAGAATATCAGCTGGCCAATATTTTGATTCCATTGCCTGATGCAGCGACTAACGATGACCTTGATAAAGCTCAGAAAACCGTAGCCACAGTGGTTAAACAATTGGAGCAAGGTGCTGACTTTGCCCAGTTAGCCATGACTTACTCGGCCAGCGAAAACGCTTTAGAGGGTGGCGAAATGGGCTGGCGTAAAGCAGCACAACTGCCACCTCCTTTTGACCGTTTATTAAGCGGTATGGAAGTGGGTCAAGTGACAGAGCCGTCGCGTACTGCGGGCGGTGTGATTATGCTCAAACTGCTCGATAAGCGCGGTGGTGATGTGGTGTACCGTGACGAAACTCAGGTGCGCCATATTTTGCTCAAACCCAGTGAAATTCGCAGTGCAGAAGCAACCCAAAAATTGGCCAATAGACTCTATGAGCGCCTGCGCAATGGTGAAGACTTTGCCGTGCTAGCTAAACAGTTTTCAGAAGATCCAGGTTCAGCGCTCAACGGGGGTGATTTGAACTGGATTGATCCAAACTCATTAGTTCCAGCTTTCCGCGAAGAAATGGCGCGCACTGAGATCGGCGCGCTGTCCAAGCCATTTGAAAGTCAGTTTGGCTGGCACGTATTGCAAGTACTCGATCGCCGTAGCACTGATAGCAGCGTGCAGATGCGTGAACAACAAGCGATTAACTTGCTACGCAATCGTAAATACGATGAAGAATTGCAAACATGGTTACGTCAGATTCGTGACGAAGCCTATGTGGAGATTAAAAACTTATGACTTTGCGCTTTGCTTTAACCCCCGGCGAACCGGCAGGTATCGGTCCTGACTTGTGCCTGATGCTTGCCCACGAAGTACAGCCTTACCCTGTTATTGCCATCAGTAACCGTGAGCTGCTCAGTGAACGCGCAGCAAAACTGGGACTGAAAGTACAGTTAATTGATGTGCAACCTGATGCTTGGCCGAACAAGCCTGCACCAGCCGACAGCTTGTATGTCTGGGATACCCCGCTCTACGAGCCAGTGGTCACCGGCCAGCTCAATCAAGCCAACGCCCAGCATGTACTTGAAACCCTGACCCGCGCAGGCCAAGGCTGCTTAGACGGTGTGTTCAGTGCGATGATCACGGCGCCAGTACACAAAGGCATCATTAACGATGCAGGCGTACCGTTCTCTGGACATACTGAGTTTTTGCAAGAGCTGACCCAAGCGCCGCAAGTGGTGATGATGCTGGCCACTCACGGTTTGCGAGTGGCGTTAGTCACCACGCACTTACCTTTGCGTGAGGTTGCCGATGCCATTACCAGCGAACGCGTAGAAACCATTACGCGTATTTTGCATGCTGATTTAAAACAAAAATTTGCGATCAAAAAGCCGCGCATTCTAGTCTGTGGCCTCAATCCGCATGCCGGTGAAGACGGTCACTTAGGCCGTGAAGAGCTGGATATTATTCAGCCCACTTTGGATCGTTTACGCGCAGAAGGCATGGATTTAGTGGGGCCACTGCCAGCAGATACGTTGTTTACACCAAAGAATCTCAAGCAATGCGATGCAGTGTTGGCGATGTATCACGACCAAGGCTTACCGGTGCTGAAACACCGTGGTTTTGGCGCAGCAGTTAACGTCACCCTTGGCATGCCAATTATTCGCACATCAGTGGATCATGGTACGGCTCTGGATCTGGCGGGAACCGGTGAGATTGATACCGGAAGCTTGCATATTGCTCTTGAAACAGCCTACCAAATGGCTGCAAGCAAACACGCTTAAAACTGCTCAACCGCACCATTCAATGCCGTAATTGGCTGGTGCGGTTGAGTGTTACATCAGTCGCGCTTACGTAAACGGTACTGCACAGGCACCTGATCAATGCCTCTGATCGTGACATTCAAGTTCTTCCATAATCCGTCTTTAATGCCATACACACAGCCGTAAATCGACAGTTTCTGACCACGATGCCAGGCGTTTTGCACAATCGCGGTATGGCTAACATTGGCCACTTGTTCAATCGCATTGAGTTCGCATAAACGATCGACCCGCTCTTCTTCTGTGGCCAGCATCGCCAACTCTTCATGGTGCTCATAATGCAAATCACGAATGCCGCGCAACCAAGCATCGGTTAATCCCACCTGTTTGTCTTGCATCGCTGCGCGCACACCACCACAACCGTAATGACCGGTGACTAAAATGTGCTTTACTTTCAACACATCGACCGCATATTGAATCACTGATAAGCAATTCAAATCGGTATGCAAGACCACATTACCGACATTGCGATGAACAAACAGATCACCTGGCAACATACCCACGATTTCGTTGGCAGGCACACGTGCATCTGAGCAACCTATCCATAAATATTCTGGTTCTTGCTGTTGAGCCAGTTTTTCAAAGAATGCAGGATCTTCTTCTTTGATCGACTTTGCCCAGCGAGCATTATTATCAAACAACTGTTGTAGTTCAGGCATAGATTCCTCTGCTGACGCTTGTTACATATTTAAAATTCAGGAAGTGGGACAAAAACCAACGCAGCGCAGTCACACATTTTAATCGTCGGCAAACAAGGTGCAGGCCATTACCAGCGCATCTTCATGGCCGTCATGGGTTGGATAGTAGTTGCGGCGTCGACCTATTTCATTGAAACCAAAACGCTCATACAAACCGTAGGCCGACAGATTAGACGCGCGCACTTCCAAAAAACACTCAACACAGCCACGCTGACTCGCACGCTGCATCAAATGCTCAAGCAACTGTAGGCCTAAGCCCTTGCCTTGTTGTTCTACGGCAATGGCAATATTAAGCAGATGCGCTTCATCGACAATCTGACTGATTACACCATGGCCGACATGCTGATCGTCTAAATACATCATCCAGCATTCATAGCTGGTTAATGCATCAAGGTACAACGCGCGCGTCCACGGATGGGAGAAGGCATGCTGCTCTAATGCAACAACACGGTCTAAATCCTTTGCTTGCATCAGTCTAAACTGTACACGATCAGTCATTGGCAACCTGCCACAGCGAACGTTCTTTGCACATGCTGCGCCAAATATCACGTTTCAATAATGGCTGCTCTAAGATGCTCTCTAAGCTGGGTAAGCTCCATAGTTGCGCGCCTTCAACAAAGGTTTGCACAGAATATAGGTCTGTATAATCTGTGCTACTGGCAAAGCGCACCGCGTGTTTACCTAACAACCAAACACATACAGCCGGCTTACTTTGTAATTCAACTGTTAGTAAATCCCGCACACAAGCACGCGCAGTCGCTGCATTTTGCTCATGCATTAAATTGCCATATTGCAGCATCGGCCAAGTAATGGGGACGGCTTGGCGCATAAAATCAGGCTGATCAGTCAGACCTGCTGCGCGCAGCATATCTTTGAGCAATTGATAATCCGGATCGCGGCTTTGAAAAGCCTCACCAGTCGGCAAATCCACCAACAACAGACAATTATCTGCGCGCAGCAATTGTAAGGCAAAACGTGGAATCGGCTCTGCCTGTACAACTGTAACCGCTGGTATTTCTGGCGCTGCAACTGCCTCAGGCGCAACACTGGCAACCACTGCAGGCCTTTGCGCCGTTTGCGTTAAGGCCATTTTATCCCGAATCGACACTCGTGCATCAGTACGCGGAGCAGTCGGAGTAGTTGGAGCAACGGCAACCGTAGGAGCAACTGCCGCAGCAACACGAGGCGCAACAGACGGCTGATTTACCACGGCAGGCTCGACGGCTGCAACGACAGCCTTAACGCTGTGCCACTCCAGCAAGTAATCACGTGAGGCAGCCGCGTGAACTAACTGTTGTCGAGGCAGCCAGACATCCAGTTGCATCGCCTGCAACATGGCTTGACGGCGTACCTCTTGCTCATGCAGCAGATTCATCGCGCTGGTCACACACCATCAACCTGCGGGTGCGCGCGAGCTGTGCCCACATGCATCAAGTTCAAGGCATTGAGATAAGCTTTGGCTGAAGCGATCACGATATCGGTATCCGCACCATTGCCATTAACGATACGGCCACCGCGCTCCAGACGCACCGTCACTTCACCTTGCGAGTCGGTACCTTGAGTAATGGCGTTGACTGAGTACAGCTGCAAGGTAGCACCAGATTTTGCTACTCGCTCAATGGCTTTAAAGGTCGCATCGACAGGGCCGGAACCTTGATCATCGGTTGCCACTTCAACACCATCAATATTGAGTACCAAATGCGCATGCGGTATTTCACCAGTTTTACTGGCCACTTCTAAGCTGACTAATTTATACAGCTCTGGTGCTTCTTCATTTAAGGTGTCTGAAACCAGCGCCTGCAAGTCTTCATCGAAAATTTCGTGTTTCTTATCGGCTAAATCTTTAAAGCGCGCAAAAGCGGCGTTGAGTTCTGTTTCGCTGGCTAACTCAATGCCCAACTCTAACAAGCGGCTACGGAAAGCACTGCGGCCTGAGTGTTTACCCATGACCATTTTATTGGCATGCCAGCCGACATCTTCTGCGGCCATAATTTCATAGGTTTCGCGGTGCTTGAGCACGCCGTCTTGGTGAATCCCAGACTCGTGGGCAAAGGCGTTCGCACCAACAATGGCTTTGTTAGGCTGCACAGGGAAGCCTGTAATACCTGAAACCATGCGCGACACGCTAAGGATATGCGGCGTATCAATATTGGTGTGCACGCCTAATAAGTCGTGACGGGTTTTGATCGCCATGACAACTTCTTCAAGGGCGGCATTACCGGCACGCTCACCTAGACCGTTAATCGTACACTCGACTTGACGTGCGCCAGCCACTACAGCGGCCAAGGAGTTGGCGACGGCCAAACCTAAATCGTTGTGACAATGCACCGAGAAAATGGCTTTGTCAGCGTTAGGTACGCGATTGATTAGTTGCCTGATCAATTCTGCGTACTCATGTGGAATCGCATAACCGACCGTATCAGGGATATTAATGGTACGCGCACCGGCATCAATCGCTGCTTCAACAATGCGGCAGAGAAAATCAAGTTCAGAGCGACCCGCGTCCTCACAGGAAAACTCAACATCTGCACACAGGTTGCGCGCTTTTTTAACTGCACGTACTGCTTGCTCAACCACTTGATCAGGCTGCATGCGCAATTTGTGCTGCATATGAATCGGGCTGGTGGCGATAAAGGTGTGGATACGGCCAGAGTTAGCGCCGGCCAACGCTTCGGCGGCACGCTCAATATCACCATCTAGAGCTCGCGATAGACTACAAATGGTGCTGTCTTTAATGGTGTCAGCAATGGCTTTCACCGCCTCAAAATCGCCCGGACTGGCGATGGCAAAACCGGCTTCAATCACATCAACACGCATGCGCTCTAGCGCTTTAGCAATGCGCAGCTTTTCTTCTTTGGTCATCGAAGCGCCAGGGCTTTGCTCACCATCACGCAAAGTGGTATCAAAAATAATAACGCGATCACTGCTGCTCATTGTCTTCTCCTGAAGGCTGCTGCACGGTTAAGGGCAGTAAAACTCGAGTCTTGTGCGTTGTTTTATTGCGGCCAAGACATTTTATAAGATTCATTGGTTACAGATTAATACCCAGCACTGCCCAGGTCTAGCTGCAATTCGTAGTACAACTCTAAGCACTCCGGCAGCTCACCTAAACACAGCGCAGCAGGTTTATTGATCGGCGATGAGCTGTGCTTGGATAATATCCAACAGTCGCTGCAATGCGCCTTGGTTACGCTGTAAAACCTGTTGCGCGGCACGGCACATTTTTTCTGCATGTGCGTGACTGGTCCATAAGCGCGCCACTGCTTGCGCCAGCTGCGAACTATCGGCGACTGTTTGCAAACCACCTGCTTCGAGCAATTGCTCGGCAATCTCTAAAAAATTGAAATAATGCGGGCCGGTCAGCGTTGGCTTAGCTAAAGCAACCGGCTCCAACATATTGTGCCCGCCATGTTTAATTAAGCTACCACCCACCAGTGCGACATCGGCCAGCGCATAGAGAAACATCAATTCACCCATGGTATCGCCAAGTAGAACCTGCTGCTCTGCAGTAACTAGAGCTTTCGTCGAGCGACGTTGCACGCGCATGCCTTGCTCGATGCATAAGGCATACACAGACTCAAAACGCTCAGGATGGCGTGGCACTAGAATCAATAAGGCTTTAGGAAAGAGTCTAAGCAATTGTTGATGCGCGGCTAAAATCAAGGCATCTTCACCCTCGTGGGTACTGGCAGCAATCCAGATTGGCCGCTGACTGGCCTGCCATTGCTCGCGCAGTGTCTGCGCCTGCTCGGGTAAGCCCTCGGCGACTTGTTGATCATATTTAATTGAACCGGTAACCATCACCGCATCTGCTCGCGCTCCCAGCTCAATAAAACGCTGGGCTTCAATTGCACTCTGCACCGCCAACGCGCTGATCTGCTTGAGCATCGGAGCGACCAGTTTTGGAAAACGCGCATAGCCACGCGCCGAGCGCTCGGATAAGCGGCCATTGGCCAACACCACGGGAATCTTTAAACGCGCACACTGGTTAATATGATTAGGCCACAGCTCGGTTTCCATGACGATGGCTAAACGCGGTTGTAAACGCTGTAAAAAACGTTTGCTTGCCAGTGGTAAGTCGTAAGGTAAATAACAGTGCTGTACGCTATCGCCAAACAGACTTTGAATGCGCTCAGAGCCGGTTGGGGTCATACAGGTCACGGTAATCGGTAAATCGGGATACTGCTGCTGCAGCGCTTTAACCACAGGTGCAGCGGCAATGCTTTCACCGACTGACACCGCATGCAGCCAAATACCATCCGGTTTGAACTCAGGCAAAGTTAAAGCAAAGCGCTCGCCAATGCGTTTAGCATAAGCCGGTGCTTTTCTGGAACGCAGCCACAAGCGCACGGCAATCACCGGCACAGCAAGGTACAGCAGCAAGGTATATAGAGTTCTATTCATAGCAGCAAAGTTTAGCAAAGGCGCAGCGATAATGCTGCGCTCGGTTATACTGCTCACTTATTTTTTGCGAGAGGCGCTTATGTCACTCACCTTAAACACTGACATTGCCATCATCGGTGGCGGCATTGCCGGGCTCTGGCTCAACGCGCAATTGCGCCAGCAGGGCTTTAATACGCTGCTCATTGAACAAAACACTTTAGGCGGCGGACAGACTGTGAAGTCACAAGGCATCATTCATGGCGGCGCTAAATACGCCCTCCATGGTGCTCTCACTGGCTCCTCCGAGGCCATTGCTGACATGCCACAGCGCTGGCGTAAAGCCTTACAGGGCGAAGGCGAACTGGATTTACGCGGCGTGCGTTTATTATCCGATGCGCACTACTTATGGTCGCCTGGCTCAATTGCCGGCAATCTGACCAGCTTTTTTGCCAGCAAAGCCATGCGGGGCCGGGTTGATCAAGTGAAAGGTCAACAGCTACCCGCTGCGTTGCAGCATAAAGACTTTAAAGGCCGCGTCTATCGCTTAGCTGAATTGGTGCTAGACGTACCCAGTCTAGTGCAACGTTTAGCCGACTTGGCTGGCGATAGCCTGTTGCATGCGCAAAAAATCACGCCACGCTACGACAATCAGCAATTAGTTGGCGTGCAAGCAGATGACTACAGCATCAACGCGCAGCGCGTGGTGTTGTGTACTGGCAGTGGCAACCAAGACTTACTGCAAGCCTTTGCCCTGAGTAAACCAGAACAGCAGCTACGGCCCTTACATATGGTTATGGCCAAAGGCCCAGCGTTATTACCTTTATATGCACACTGCCTCGGTGGCGGCAGCAAACCACGGATCACAGTCACCACCCATCCTGCAGCCGATGGCCAATGGGTTTGGTACTTGGGCGGTAATCTTGCTGAAGCTGAAGGCGTGGCGCGCTCCGCACCGCAACAGATTGCCGCGGCACAAGCCGAGGTGGCGCAACTACTGCCCTGGGTGAGTCAAGACGCCACGCAATGGGCAACATTGCGTGTCGATCGTGCGGAACCCGTTCAGTCTGGACTCGCGCGCCCCGATAACGCTTTTGTCACTGAGCAAGGCTCATTACTGGTGGGCTGGCCAACTAAGCTCGCGTTGGCGCCTGATTTTAGCGATCGCATTGGTAAAATTTTAGCGCGCGACGGCATTAAACCCGGCGCGGCACAAAGCTATCCAGACCTACCACGCCCCGCTGTGGCACAACCTGCTTGGGAGACTGTATTTAATGACCCTGCATGATTTTCATCGTCCACTGGGCAGTAGCGGTTTTACTGTTTCACCATTGGGTTTAGGCACCGTGAAACTTGGGCGTGATCAAGGGGTTAAATACCCCAATGGTTTTACCATTCCTGATGACCAGCAAGCGCTCGCACTGATCAATCAAGCTCGCGACTTGGGGATTAATTTGCTGGATACCGCACCGGCGTACGGCATTAGCGAAGAGCGTCTGGGCTACTTGCTGCAAGGTCAACGCGATGACTGGGTGATTGTCAGCAAGGTCGGCGAAGAGTTTATCGAAGGTGAGTCAGCCTTTGATTTTTCTGCAGCGCACACGCGTTTCTCGGTAGATCGCAGCCTGAAACGTTTGCGTACTGATCATATTGAATTGGTTTTAGTGCATTCCAATGGCGATGATGCGGCTATTTTGCAGCATGAAGAAGTCTACAACACGCTCGCTGCACTTAAACAGGAAGGCAAAATTGGCGGTTTTGGTTTTTCTGGAAAAACCTCAGAAGGCGGCATACTAGCGCTGGAGCAAGGTGACTGTGCAATGGTCACCTACAACCTTAATGAGCGCGATGAGTTGCCCGTGATCGACTATGCCGGCCAGCACAACAAAGGCATTCTGATTAAGAAAGCCTTAGCCAGTGGGCATGTTTGCTTAGCCAATGGCATTGATCCTGTGCAGGCCAGTTTTGCGATGATCTTTGCCCACCCTGCAGTGGCTAGCGCCATCGTTGGCACCATCACTCCTAAGCACTTACAGAGTAATGTTGAGTGCATCGCCAATATTCTGCGCGGCCAAGGCTAAAAACGAAACCGCTGCATAAGCTCAACACTTAAACGCAGCGGCTGTTTACCAACAGTTACTTACTACGAATCTTTTCCACAATGGCAGTGGTTGAGCTGTTTTCTACTAAGCCCAGCACCCGCACTTCACCGCCATAAGCGTAGACCAACTCGGCTCCGACCACCTGATCAACACCGTAATCACCGCCTTTAACCAAAATATCGGGTTTGAGCAAAGTAATCAGGCTTTCTGGGGTATCTTCACTGAAGCTCACCACCCAGTCCACCGCGCCTAAACCCGCTAACACTGCCATACGGCGGTCAACTGAGTTAATCGGCCGGCCAGGGCCCTTCAGGCGCGTTACGGAAGCATCACCATTGACTGCTACGATCAAGCGATCGCCTTGCTCACGAGCTTGTTCTAAATAGCTAACATGACCTGCATGCAAAATATCAAAACAACCGTTGGTAAACACCACGCGCTCGCCTTGTGCTCGCGCATCTTCAACGGCAGCTTGTAACTGTTGCAAACTGAGCACACCGCGCTCAGCACCCTCTTCACGCTGTATCGCGCGACGCAACTCAGGCGCACTGATGGTTGCGGTCCCCAACTTACCTACCACAATTCCTGCTGCTAAGTTGGCTAAAGTCATCGCTTGTGCGAGGCTCTCACCCGCTGCTAACGCAGCCGCCATGGTAGAAATAACGGTGTCGCCAGCACCAGTCACATCAAAGACTTCGCGCGCGCGTGCCGGTAAATGCAGCGCAGGAACATCCTTGCGTAACAAGGTCATACCCTGCTCTCCGCGAGTAATCAGCAAGGCTTCCAACTCCAACTCCTCAAGCATCGCTGCGCCACGCTGCATTAGCTGCGTTTCATCGGCGCAATGCCCTGCCACCGCCTCAAACTCAGCTAGGTTCGGCGTTAACAAAGTTGCACCGCGGTAAATAGAGAAATCAGTGCCTTTGGGATCAGCTAGTACGGCGACACCGCGCTGCTTGGCAAGGTGTAATAACGCTTGGTGATTGAGCAATGTGCCTTTGCCATAGTCCGATAAGATCATGACTTTTACACCATCTAAAACAGCTTCAACCTGAGCTAATATCGCCTCAGCATCGGTTGTAAAAGACTCTTCGAAATCCATCCGTAGCAATTGCTGCTGACGACTCATCGCGCGCAACTTCACAATGGTGGGCTGACCACTAATACGCTGAAAATGTGTTTGTACACCCACCGAGTGCAACTGTTCAGTTAAAGCATCAGCCGCTTCATCAGCGCCAGTCACACCGATCAACTGCACAGGCGCACCTAAAGCGGCAATATTTAACGCAACGTTCGCCGCGCCACCGGGACGGTCTTCAGTGCGTGTTACTTTCACCACAGGCACTGGGGCTTCAGGAGAAATACGCGTGGTGCTACCGTACCAATAACGATCCAACATCACATCACCCACCACCAGAACTGGGGCTTGGGCAAACGCGGGTAATGGTGACTTCATAATAGCTTCAACCTTAGAAAATTTTTGCCCATCATAACATGTGCGCCAATACGAGACGCTCTGCAAACCTATACGACAGCCCTTTAGGCTAAGACGCTACGCAATGAGCGCCACGGCCAACGGCATCAGCACCGCAGTCAGAACGCCCATCATACTCATGGCTAACGCTGCAAACGCTCCTGCTTCCTCACTTTCTTGTAACGCCCGCGCAGTACCCACCGCATGCGCGACAATACCCAGTGCCATGCCTTGCGCAGCGGGGCTGGTGATGCGAAATACGCGCAACGCCTCAATACCCAGCATAGCGCCCAGCACGCCGGTAATCATCACAAACACCGCCGCCAACGATGCCGCACCGCCAATTTCTTCGGCTACCAGCATCGCAATCGGTGTAGTCACCGATTTTGGCGCAATCGTACTTAGGATCAGTGTTTCCGCACCAAACAACCATGCCAAGGCCACACCTAATACGGTAGCAAATAACCCTCCCAACATAAGAGTGATCAGGGTTGGCCATAAAACTTGACGCACGCGACGCATATTCAAATATAAAGGCACCGCTAAGGCCACCGTTGCTGGCCCTAAAATCATGGTTAATAGTTGTGCACCTTGCTTATACTCTGCGTAATCGATATCCAGCGCCAGCAAGGTCGCAATCAAGATAATCATAGCCACTAAGACGGGCTGCAAAAACATTAAGCGGGTTTTTTCATAGGCCGCTAAAGCCAACTGATACGCACCTAAGGTTAGGCCAAAGGCAAACAAAGGGTGATGAATAACTGCATCCAGCGCGGCCTGCCAATCCAACGTCATAACTTATCCTTAGCGCGAGCTTGACGGTTAATCAGTATCTGCATCAACCAGCCAACAAAAATTACGGAAATCAAAAATGAAACCACGAGCGCGCCAATAATCGCCCAGAGATCGGCTTTGATGTCATCCATGTGCACAATAACCCCAACTGCCGGTGGTACTAATAACAATGGCAAATAGCGCAATAAACTGCTTGCCGCTTCATTCAGCGGCTCATTGACCCGGCCACGCAGTAACAAATAAACAAACAGCAAGACCAAGCCAATGATAGGACCTGGCAAGACAGGAAAAAAAAGTACATTCAGCGCCGTGCCTGCCAGCTGAAACACCACCAGCCAACTCAACCCGCGTAGTAACATTTGCCACTCCAAGTATTTATCAAATAAGTATCAGTATCGGACACCCAGCCTATAAAATAAACGCGCTTGACCTAGTCCTATAGTTTTAGGATGATCCGAGCAAGGCCAAAGGGCCTCAAACAAAAACAATAATAATTAGCTTCCTTTAAGGAGGAGCGCATGCAACGAGTACCTGTAGCACAACTTCAAGACTATATTGGTAAAGACTTAGGTCACTCTGACTGGCTCACAATCGATCAAAATCGGATTAATCAATTTGCTGACTGCACAGGTGATCAGCAGTTTATCCATGTTGATCCTGAAAAAGCCAAACTTACACCCTTCGGCAGCACCATTGCCCATGGTTATTTATCGCTATCACTGATACCAAAACTCAGCGAAGACATCTTGGTTTTACCTGAAGGCTTAAAAATGGCAATCAATTACGGCATGGACAGCCTGCGCTTTATTCAGCCTGTGCCAGTCAATTCTAAAGTACGCCTTGCCATGACACTATTGGACGCTACGGAAAAAGTATCAGGGCAATGGCTGTTGAAGGCACGCGCCACTCTTGAGATTGAAGGTCAAGGCAAACCTGCCTATGTCGCAGAAACACTCACTCTATGTTTTGTCTGATTTTCCTTTAACCGCAAAATAGACAAAAATAACAGTCAATAAAAAGCCCGCATTTAGCGGGCTTTTTATGCGAAGCGCAGCAATCAATTACTTGATTTTGCCTTCTTTGTAGATCACGTGCTTGCGCACAACTGGATCAAATTTTTTGATTTCCAGTTTGTCCGGCGTAGTACGCTTGTTTTTATCTGTCGTGTAGAAGTGACCAGTACCAGCACTTGACACTAAACGGATTAAATCACGCATGGTGTTCTCCTTAAACTTTTAGGCCGCGAGCACGAAGCTCAGCCAGTACAGTATCGATTCCACGCTTATCAATCACGCGCATACCTTTTGCAGATAAACGTAAACGTACAAAACGGTTTTCGGTTTCTACCCAAAAACGGTGATGCTGCAAGTTTGGCAGGAAACGGCGACGGGTTTTGTTGTTGGCATGGGAAACTTTATTCCCTGTAACCGGACCCTTACCGGTTACTTGACAAACTCTTGACATATCTCAGCCCTCATAAACCACATGCTCAACCCAGCATGGGTTGGCTGCTTTAAAACATAATTGGATTCATAGGTCGTTAAAAACATGATGGTTTTTATAACCTGCATATTATTACCTAGACTTCGCCAAGGAACAACAGCGACACAAAATATATTGCGCCAAACTGGTTCTCTTAGATTCGAGCCGTGCTTTATAGCAGAAAGACCGAAGGGGTTCAAGATTAACCTTAATTTTAAACGATATCGGTATAAGGTAAAACGCTCACATCCAGCCATTTTCTACCATCGACAAGGGTTCGCCATCGCCCACGATAAAATGATCTAAGACTCGCACATCAACCAAGGCTAATGCTTCTTTTAAACGCTCAGTCAAAACTTTATCCGCTTGACTGGGTTCAGCAATGCCGCTGGGATGGTTGTGGGTCAAAATCAATGCCGCAGCATTGTTGGCCAATGCACGTTTGACCACTTGCCGCGGATACACACTGGCGCCATCGATAGTGCCGTAAAACAACACCTCAAACGCTAATACCCGGTGCTTGGTATCTAAAAACAGGCAAGCAAACACTTCATGCAATTCATGGCGCAACTTTGCCTTGAGAAAATCACGAACTGCCTGCGGGCTTTCTAAAGCCGATTCACGCTGAATACTAGCGGCCAAATGTCGACGCCCCATTTCCAGCACCGCTTGCAACTGCGAGTATTTCGCCGGACCTAAGCCTAAATGACTGGTAAAGCTGCTTTGATCGGCCTCTAGCAATTGACGCAAACCGCCAAAGGCGCTGAGCAGATCTCGCGCCAGCTCCACCGCATTACGACCCTGCACTCCTGTGCGTAAGAAAATAGCCAATAATTCTGCATCGGATAACACGTTAGCGCCATACTCCAACAGGCGCTCGCGCGGTCTTTCATTAACCGGCCAACTTTGCATACTCATAGACAAACTCCTTGTCATCTAATGGCGACAGCTGAACCATTCAGCTCAATGTTTTAATAGCGCCCCAAAATGTGCGCCCCTCTGCCTCTCCACCACCGGCTATGTTATCTTAGACAAGATTTTCAAATTAGCCATGTTCACCTTTACTTCCTACTTTTAAAACAACAGGCAGACCCATGCAAAGGCTGTTTCAAAAACGCATCATTGTTGGTATTGGCGGCGGTATTGCAGCTTATAAAAGCGCAGAGTTAGTGCGTCGCTTGCGCGATCTAGGCGCTGAAGTGCATGTAGTTATGACCCGTGGTGCTCGCGAATTTATCACGCCGCTGACACTACAAGCTTTATCTGGCAACCCTGTGCATGTGGATTTACTCGACCCAAATGCTGAAGCAGCGATGGGCCATATTGAACTGGCACGCTGGGCTGATTTAGTTCTAGTTGCACCCTGCACGGCTGACTTGATGTCACGCCTCGTACAAGGCGCTGCCAATGATCTATTGACGACGCTGATTTTAGCTACGGACGCACCAGTAGCATTGGCCCCGGCGATGAATCAAGCCATGTGGCACGACAGCGCCACCCAAGCCAACGCTGCGACCCTTAGCCAGCGCGGTTTTAAACTGCTCGGCCCAGGCGCCGGCGTGCAAGCCTGTGGCGATATTGGCTTAGGTCGGATGCTCGAACCTGATCTTTTGGCACAAAACGCAGCTGACTTATTTGCTTATCAAGCGCTGACTGGCAGGCATGTCTTAATCACTGCAGGGCCGACGCGCGAGGACATTGACCCGGTCCGTTACATCACCAACCACAGTTCTGGGAAAATGGGCTTTAGTCTCGCGCAAGCCGCCGCCGAAGCAGGCGCGCGCGTCACCTTAGTCAGCGGCCCCGTACATCTACCCACGCCTGACCGAGTTGAGCGCGTCAACGTCAATAGTGCCCGCGACATGTTAGCGGCCTGCGAAGCAGCAATGCCGTGCGATATTCTGATTGCCGCCGCTGCTGTAGCCGACTACCGCCCCGAACTTAGCGCCGAGCATAAATTAAAGAAAGACCCTAGTAGCGAAGACGGCTTAACCCTCAAGCTGATTCGTAACCCTGATATTTTGGCAACTTTAGCGCACCGCGCCGACCGCCCGTTTAGTGTTGGCTTTGCTGCAGAAACGCAAAACTTGCTGGAATACGCAACGCGCAAACTGCACGACAAGAATCTTGACTTGATTGTTGCCAATGATGTCGCTAACAGCGCCATTGGTTTTAACAGCGATGATAACGCCATCACTGTGATCGATCGTCAACAGCAGCAAACTTCATTCGCACAGACCAGCAAAAGCAAAATTGCTCGTCAACTGATTGCATTTATTGCCACCCATACGAACAAGGTCTAATTATGCGCCGTATTCAAGCTCAAATTCTCGACTCTCGCCTCGGCACTGAGTTTCCTTTACCTGAATATGCTACCAAAGGCTCTGCAGGTCTTGATCTACGAGCCATGCTCAGCGAAGACCTGCAGCTTGAACCGGGGCAAACAGTACTCATCCCAACTGGTTTAGCCATTTACATCGAAGATCCAAGCGTTGCTGCAATGATTTTACCGCGCTCAGGGCTGGGGCATAAGCACGGCATTGTGCTGGGTAATTTAGTAGGCTTAATCGACTCAGATTATCAAGGCCAGTTACAGATTTCTTGCTGGAATCGTGGTGCCAGCAGCTTCACTATTAGTCCTGGCGATCGTATTGCACAACTGGTTTTGGTGCCTGTGATTCAAGCGCAACTGGACATCACTGAAAACTTTATGGAAAGCGAGCGCGCCGCCGGTGGTTTTGGTCATACCGGCAAATAACTCGTAGGCACTCACCCGCAGGTCAAGCTGCCGCAGGAGGCACAATGTCACTCTTCAAGCGTAACAAAAATAATGAACAAGCTTTAGAGCTGCCAAAAACGATTGAGGACAAAGCTGGGCAAGGCATAGGTTATATGCTTAAAAGCACAGTGATTGCTGTGGCTGGCTTATTGCTGGCCAGCGCAGTCGTTTGGGTGAGTCAATCTGACTACAATGATCAGCAAGCTCAGCAACAAATCAATAATTGGGGTGCAGCCTATAGCGCTGCAATCAATCAGCGTTTAGCTTTTATTCAAGCAGACACGCAAAGCGCTGCAGGCAACCCATACTTAACCGTCACCTTGCAAGATAACGACCCTGATCTTAAACGCTCCCTTGAGCGCAGCTTACTGCACCGAGCAGGTGCTATAGACGCCTTTATCAGCCCCGCAGGACAAACAGCACAAGACCATAACCGGGATGCACCGATTAACTTTGCCGCGTTAGATTTATTACGTCGCGCTGAAAGTGACACCCAGCCACAACCCGAAGCACTGCAAGTGGGTCAACGCTGGTTACTTTACAGTGCAGCTAAACTCAGCGGCGCTAAATCAGCTGGCAGTTTATTAATTGCATACGATGCAGCCACTATTTTCAAAGGCTTACCGGTTTTTTCTAACACCCCACTGCACGTCACCTTGCAACAACAGTTCCGCGATGCACCGCTGCAGACCCTTTACAGCCAAGGCAGTATGCCGAGAAAAAGCATCAGCTACAGCTTTGCCACACAACATCCCAACTGGACACTGGTGCTCAATGTACCCAGCACTCTTGCCATTCAATCAACACTGTCAATGACCTTGCTACTAGCAGCGGGCCTAGCATTCTTATTTATACTTGGCGCTTTGTATTATATGCATATCACTGTGCAGCGACTCTTGCGTGCAGATGCACACACCCTGAGCCAAACCATGCAAGATTGGGCGCAAGGTAAGAGCATTAAACCTCTGCTGCTTAACATGGCTGCGCTGCAACCCTTTGCTGCCAATCTGACACACCGTGTGCAAGCCAGTACAGCCAAACAGCGCAAAAATAATAAATCCAACGCCAACCCTAGCCATGAATCAAACGTTGCGCCTACGCATAAAACTAGCCACACCGAAAGCCACCCATCTGACTCAATGTTACAACCCGTGGATACAGATATTTTGGATATTGATATTTTAGAAACAGACCTTGATGTGTTTGGCCTAAATCAGACCGCTCCAACCAGCCAAGCAACTACCGCAGCGGTAGATGTTTCTAGTGGTATTTTCCGCGCGTATGATATTCGCGGCATTGTTGGGCAAAGCTTAACCACCGACACAGCGTACTGGATTGGTCGCGCAGTGGGCTCTGAGAGTATCGCTAAGGGTGAGCCGAGCGTGGTGGTTGGCCGTGACGGACGCTTATCCGGGCCAGATATGGCGCAAGCCTTAATCCAGGGGCTGCTGGACTGTGGCTGTAGCGTGACAGATCTAGGTATGGTGCCAACACCTGTCTTGTATTTCGCCACACACGTGCTTGAAGCGCGCTCTGGCGTGATGGTGACCGGTAGTCATAACCCACCCGACTACAACGGCTTTAAAATTGTCATTGCTGGTGAAACCTTAGCCAATGAACGCATTACTGCTCTGCACACGCGTATCGTTAACGATGAGCTAAGCCATGGCGTGGGTAACTTAACTAACGTTGAGATGCTCGATACCTATTTAGAACATATTCGCAATGATATCGTCTTGGCCAAACCATTGCGCGTTGTGGTTGACTGCGGCAATGGGGTCGGCGGTGTAATTGGTCCGCGCTTACTTGAAGCCTTGGGCTGCAGCGTTATTCCATTGTATTGCGAAGTTGACGGCACCTTCCCCAATCACCACCCAGACCCGGGCAAGCCAGAAAATCTGCAAGATCTGATTGCTCGAGTGCAAGTAGAGCAGGCCGATATCGGTATTGCCTTTGATGGTGATGCAGACCGCTTAGGTGTGGTGACTAACAGCGGTAAAATCATCTATGCCGATCGCCTGATGATGCTGTTTGCAAAAGATGTGGTATCGCGCAACCCCGGTGCTGATGTGATTTTTGATGTGAAATGTACGCGTCGCTTATCTGCCTTGATCAGCGGCTATGGAGGTCGTCCGATCATGTGGAAAACTGGTCATTCTCTGATTAAAGCCAAAATGAAAGAAACTGGCGCGTTATTGGCCGGTGAAATGAGCGGACATATTTTCTTTAAAGAGCGCTGGTTTGGTTTTGATGACGGTATTTACAGTGCCGCACGCTTACTAGAAATCATTAGCTTAGACTCGCGCACGGTTGATCAAGTGTTCTCTGCCTTCCCAGCCAGCCACTCCACACCTGAAATCACCGTTGAAGTCACCGATGAAAACAAGTTTGCCATCATTGAACGCTTGCAACGTGAAGCCAATTGGGGCGATGCGAGTATCACCACCTTAGATGGCGTGCGTGCTGACTATCCAAAAGGCTGGGGATTGGTACGCGCCTCAAACACCACGCCGATGTTAGTGCTACGTTTTGAGGGTGATAGCCCTGAAGATTTAGCGCAGATCCAAGCGTTGTTCCGCGAACAAATCTTAACTCTAGAACCTGAGATCAACTTACCCTTTTAATTAACAGGAGCCTGTTAAATATGACTTTAAACCGCGCTGACGCAGTGCATGTCGCCGAAGTACTTTCCGAGGCGTTGCCGTATATTCGTCGTTTTGTCGGCAAAACCCTGGTGATCAAATACGGCGGCAATGCCATGGAAAGCGAAGAGCTGAAAACCGGCTTTGCTCGCGACATCGTGCTGATGAAAGCGGTTGGTATCAATCCTGTCGTGGTGCACGGTGGCGGTCCACAAATTGCTGACCTACTGAAGCGTCTTAATATTGAAAGCCGCTTCGTAGAAGGTATGCGCGTGACCGATGGACAGACCATGGACGTGGTGGAAATGGTGCTTGGCGGTCAGGTGAATAAAGACATCGTTAACCTGATCAACAGCCACGGCGGCAGTGCAATCGGTTTAACCGGTAAAGATGCACGCTTAATTCGTGCACGCAAGCTCAAAGTCAGCCACCAAAGCGCTGATATGCAACAGCCGGAAATCATTGATATCGGCCAAGTCGGTGAAGTAGAAAGCGTCAATACTGACCTGCTGCACATGCTGGTAAAAGGCGACTTTATTCCGGTTATCGCACCCATTGGTGTGGGCCCTAAGGGTGAGTCTTACAATATCAACGCCGACTTAGTGGCAGGTAAAGTGGCAGAAGCACTGCACGCAGAAAAGCTGATTTTGTTGACCAATATTGCAGGTCTAATGGATAAGCAAGGCAACATCTTAACTGGCCTGAACACCGCGCAAGTGGATGACCTGATTGCTGACGGCACCATTTACGGCGGCATGCTACCGAAGATTCGTTGTGCGCTGGATGCGGTACAAGGTGGGGTCAATAGTGCACACATCATTGACGGCCGAGTGCCCAATGCTGTGTTGCTAGAAATTTTTACCGATAGTGGTGTCGGTACCTTGATTACCGATAACTGATAGCACTGAGCGCAGCACGTAGATCAAGTTGTAACTGATACGCCCGCACTCAAGATGCGGGCGTTATCATTTTTACTCGGCGCTAGAGTCGCTAATCATGGCGTTGTATTCATCGGTAAAGAAGAACTTCTCTTCACCAAACGCAGGCACTAAATCGTCAAACCAAGTCGCATTTTCATCATATTTAGCGAAGAAGGTTTTCTGCACCCAATCAGGATTACGACCCTGAATAAAGCGCAGCACAAAAACCTTCTCACCGTTGAACTCCATAACACTCTGAATTTCAACTTTACCTGGACCTGCACTCATTGAAGGTCCGCGAGCAGTACGGCCAAGGCCAGAGACTTGCTGCATGGCTTCGCGGTAGATCTCATAAGCGCGCACCAAAGGCACCTCAAAGTAACGCTTAGCACCGGTATCACGCTCAACAAACATGTAGTACGGAATCAAACCAAGGCGAACTTGCGTGCGCCACATACGCACCCAAACATCGGCATCATCGTTAATGTGTTGTACCAGTGGCGCTTGCGTACGAATCACCGCACCCGTGGCACGAATGCGACGAATCGCTTCACGCACAATCGGTGTTTCCATCTCACGCCAATGGTTAAAGTGGGCCATAATCGCCACATGTTTGCCAGCTTTGACCAGCTTGGTAAACAGCTTCAGCAAACCTGCTGCGTCATCGTCAGTAACAAAACGTTGCGGCCAAAACGTCAGCGCTTTAGTACCAATGCGCACCGTTTGTAAGTGCTCAAGTTCAGGCTGCAACAACGGCTCAAGGTAACTTTCCAGATGGCGGGTTTTCATGACCATCGGATCACCACCAGTGATCAACAGATCAGTGATGTTTTTATCTTGACCTAAATAGCGGTGTAACGACTCTGCTTCATTACTGGCAAAACGCAGTTCTTTATCGCCGACAAACTGCGCCCAGCGGAAACAGAAAGTACAGTAGCTATGGCAAACTTGCCCCTGACTGGGAAAGAATAGCACCGTCTCACGGTACTTATGCTGCATCCCGTCTAAAGGCTTGCCGTCCAGCATTGGCACGTTCATTTCTTGCTGGCCAGCTGGATGCGGATTCAAGCGCGCCTGAATCTCACGGGCCAGCAGAGTGATCTCGGCGCGCGGTAATTCATCACGCAAGGCTTGCGCCATCAAATCATAATCAGCAGGCTCTAGCATGCCACGCTGGGGGAAGGTCAACTGAAAGATCGGATCATTGGGCACATTATCCCAATCGATCAATTCATCAATCACATACTGGTTCACACGAAACGGCAGCACACTGGCGACCACTCGCATTTCAAAACGCTGCTCTGCGGATAACTTTTGCAGCGGCTCTATTTTGTCAAACTGACGATCGGTGTACACCTGAAAGCGTGTATTTTCTGTAAAACCTTCATCACTGAGAGGCATTATTTTTATTGATTGAGTCATGGACAGTCTCCACTCTAGGCCGGTTCAGCACAACATAAAGCCTGCAAGACTTCGCTCTGAACCCGCGTGTTGGGGGCATTCCCTAAGGAAAAAAGGTCGCTACACAAGTAGCGCAAAGCTACGATCGAATAAGTAAAACGTTACCTAATCGCCATAAGGGGTAGGAATAAGATCTTCCTAAAGTGTCGGAATTGATCCGAAAAAGGGTAACCGTCTTACTAAAAGAAGGTTAAGACTACGGTATTTATCAGGCATGCTCAATTAATAAATGTCAATTACTGACCTTCAAGCAGCTCAATCAAACGCAATTTATCGCTGGCAAACAGCGTTTCAATATCTTTTTTACTTTGCACATACCTAGCAACTTGTTGCTGTAAGCGCTGCTCATCAACGCTTACATCTTCAATTTGTTTGAGCAGTTCGGCCGGCACTTTACGCCCGGCACGTTCTTGGCTAGCTGCTTGTCGTTGCAAGTCTGCTTTTAAACTCTGAACGGATAACAAGTTACCGCGCGCAATGCTTATTTGCCCCTCAATATCAGACACTTTGCGCTCGCGGGCACGATCGATATCTTCCACCCGTGTATACAGCATCATCAACTGACGATCTGAGCGTGCTTGTTCTTTTTCAGCCTGCATCTTTCGGTATTCTTCAGGTGTTGGTGCACGTGGCACGACACGCAAGACGCGGCCTTGCTCGCTTAATACTTCATAACCGTTGCCAATCAAATGCGGCGGCACTCCTTGTCGATTGATCACGGTAATCCCGCGCTCATCAGCATAGCGATAATACTCAACAGCGTGAGACGCACCACTGAATAGCAATCCCAGGGTGAGCGCACAACAAACAGGGCCGCGTAACCACATTGCTAAACTCCTTGAAGATTTCGGCAACTTAACTTAAGCACGAAAAACTAGATACCATATTCCTCGCGATACCGCTCTACCGCTGGTAAGTATTGTTTTAATTCAACGCTTTGTGCCAAATATTCTAACACTTGCTGCAAAGATACAATGCTTATTACTGGCATATTAAAATCACGTTCAACTTCTTGAATGGCTGACAACGCGCCAGTGCCGCGTTCTTGACGGTCTAACGCAATCAGCACACCAACGGCCTGCGCAGCTTGAGCTTGAATAATGTGCATCACTTCACGAATTGCTGTGCCTGCAGTAATCACATCATCAACAATAACCACCCGACCGGCTAAAGGTGCACCGACCAATGTGCCACCTTCACCATGGTCTTTAGCTTCTTTACGATTAAAACACCAAGGCACATCGCGCTGATGCTCCTCAGCTAACGCGATCGCAGTAGTGGCTGCTAAAGGAATACCTTTATACGCTGGGCCAAACACCACATCATAGGACAAACCACTGTCCACCAAGGCTTGCGCATAAAAACGACCTAACTTAGCCAAAGCTAAACCTGAGTCAAACAGCCCTGCATTAAAAAAATAAGGACTTACTCGCCCCGACTTCAAGGTAAACTCACCAAAGCGCAATACACCGCGCTCAAGTGCGAACTGAATAAACTCTCGTTGGTATGCTTGCATAAAGGGTCCTTAGCGCGTTTGACTTAGCCAATTTAAAGTACGTTGGGTATGATACACAAAGAATTTTCTTAGGGGCGATCCATGCGGGTTATTAGTATAAATGTGAACGGTATTCACAACGCGATTGAATTGGGCTTATTTGATTGGTTGGCCGCCCAAAATGCTGATGTTATTTGCCTGCAAGATACCCGTGTTAGTGCGTACGAAATGGAAGCTGCAGACATGCAGCTCTACGGTTACCTCTGCTACGCCTGTGATGCTGAGCAACCCGAACAAGGCGGCGTAGCCATTTATAGCCGTATTCAACCCAAAGCTATTATAACCAGCTTAGGCTTTGAAACTTCAGATCGCTATGGCCGTTTCATCCAAGCTGATTTTGATAAAGTCAGTATTGCCAGTGTTTTAATGCCATCAGGCTACAAAGACGAAGTGGAGTTGAACCAGAAGTTTAAATTTATGGATGATTTTGCACGCTACCTTGATAAGCAGCGGCGTAAACGTCGCGACTATATTTATTGTGCATCTCTATTTATTGCGCACAATAAAATCGATCTAAGACACTGGCGTGACTGCCAGCAAGAACCAGGCTTTTTATCACCCGAGCGCGCGTGGATGGATGAGATTATTGGCACGATGGGCTATGTCGATGCATTACGTGAAGTCAATCGCGAAGGCGAACTATACAGCTGGTGGGCAGACAGTGAACAAGCGGAGTTGCTCAATCTTGGCTGGCGTTTTGATTACCAGTTACTGACTCAAGGAATGCGCCGCACCGTGCGTAGCGCTAAGTTATCAAGGCAGCCGCGCTTCTCACAGCATGCGCCGTTTAGTGTAGATTATGACTGGGTGCTCAGCGTTTAAAAAAGACTGAATAACACAGCGCTCGCTTGTGTTATTCAGTGCTGTCGCAGTTTTACTGAATAAAGCGGATGGTTAAAGCCTAGGCGTTCTGCAAGGCAGCTTGCTGAAGAGCAAAGAGTTCGCCTACACCCTTCTCCGCCAAAACTAACATCGCATTTAACTGCTCTGAACCAAAAGGCGCACCTTCAGCAGTGCCTTGTATTTCAATAAAGCCACCTGCATCCGTCATCACCACATTGAGATCGGTTTCGGCGGTTGAATCTTCAGGGTAATCTAAATCCAGCACCGGTACATCTTTATAAACACCTACCGATACCGCCGCAATCATTTGCTTGAGTGGTGAGCCGTTTTTAAGCATTTTGCGCTCTGCCATAACCTCTAAAGCATCTACAAGAGCAACCATCGCACCGGTAATTGAAGCCGTACGCGTACCACCGTCAGCTTGGATGACATCACAATCGACATACAGGGTGTTTTCGCCAAGCTTAGTCATATCCAGCGCAGCGCGCAGTGAACGACCAATCAAGCGTTGAATCTCTAACGTGCGTCCGCCTTGCTTACCACTGCTGGCCTCGCGGCGTGTGCGATCGCCGGTGGCGCGTGGCAGCATGCCGTATTCAGCGGTTAACCAACCTTGTCCTTGGCCCTTTAAAAAACGCGGCACACCATTTTCCACGCTAACCGTACAAATCACTTTGGTATTGCCAAACTCAACCAACACTGAGCCTTCTGCGTGGCAAGTAAAGTTACGGGTGATACGCACAGCACGTAGTTGATCGAGTTCGCGGCCACTAGGACGAGTCATTGAAAATTCCTGTCAGTAAAATTGAATAAAGCATTATAGGGGTAGAAACCCATAACTTCTGCATTGTAAGCACAAGCCAGATAAATATTCGCTACAATCAGCGCATTATTTACCCAGTTTAATTTGGAGAATCCCATGGTTCACAGCATGACAGCATTCGCTCGTGTCGAACACAACAGCCCTTTTGGCACGCTCAGCTGGGAGCTGCGCTCGGTTAACCATAGATATTTAGAGCCGCATTTACGCCTACCCGACACCTTGCGCGAGGTCGAAGGCACCGTGCGCGAAGCATTACGTAATGGTTTATCGCGCGGCAAGGTTGAGTGCACTCTAAAACTCGCAGAATCAGCCAGCGAGCAAAGCTTGCAAGTCAACCAAGCGCGCGCGCAGCAATTGATTGAAGCTGCGCAACAAATCGCCGCAAGCATCAAGCAACCTGCCGCCATCAATCCTCTGGAAGTATTAGCCTGGCCAGGCGTGTTAAGCACGCAATCCATCGATGGCCAAGCGCTCAATAGCGCCGCAATTGAACTCTTTAGCAGCGCACTGCAACAACTCAAAGAAAGCCGCGCTCGCGAAGGTGCAGACCTCGCCCGTTTAATCAGCGAGCGTCTCGACACCATCCAAACTGAAGTCAGCGTGCTGCGCGAACTGGTGCCGCAAATGTTGGAACTGCAACGCCAGAAAATCCTTACCCGTTGCCAAGAAATGCAAGTTGAAATCGATCCGCAGCGTCTCGAACAAGAGCTCGTGCTACTGGCGCAGAAAAGCGATGTCGCCGAAGAACTCGATCGCCTCGCCACCCATATCAGCGAAGTACACCGCGTCCTCAAAGCTGGCGGTGCAATCGGTCGACGCTTAGACTTTCTTATGCAAGAGCTCAACCGTGAGGCCAACACCCTCGGCTCAAAAGCAATTGACCCACGCTCGACGCAAGCGGCGGTGAATATTAAAGTTTTAATTGAGCAAATGAGGGAGCAGGTGCAAAACATCGAATGATATCTACACAAGTCCATACCCGTCTTTAAAGCCAGTAAAATCAAGGCTTACAGCATTCATCAAGTCCACGCCAGTCCATAGCTACCCACCACTTTCTACAGACAAGTGGTGGGTATAATGGTGGGTATGTTAGTATCCCTACTTACACAAGTGGTGGGTACTTTTGGAGCTGGACATGGCTAGCCTTACAAGCAAAATAGTTAGCACAAAAATTAAGGGGGAGCCTGGGCGCTTTTCCGATGGTGGCGGTCTTTATCTTGTAGTGCCCAAAGTTGGCAGTGCATACTGGATGCTGCGTTTCACATCCAATAAAAAACGTAAAGAAATGACGCTTGGCCGAGTCCATGACTTATCTCTTGCAGACGCGAGAACAGAAGCCGCTCTTAAAATGAAGCAACACCGTGAAGGTCTTGACCCCCTTATCGCTAAACAGAGAGCCAAGTACGACTCAATTTACAGCGTCAATGATCTGTTTGCAGACTGGCACGAAGGGAATATCAAACGCCTGAAACACCACCACGTCCCATTCCGTATCTATACGAAAGATATTGCCCCCGTTATAGGTCATATGAGGCCAGACGTAGTTACAGGTATCGATATAAGACAGATCTTACGCAACATCAATGACAGCAATCGCCCAACGATTGCCAATGATGCCTTGCTGTATTGCAAACAATTGTTTAACCATGCAGTCAAACTGGATCTAATCGCTGGTAACCCAGCCAGTGCTTTTGCAGTGGACGATGCTGGCGGTATAGAAAACAGCAGAGACAGAGCCCTAACAACAGAAGAGCTCAAGTTTACTTTTAAGAAATTTAGAGAAGAGGCTGATAGCTTCACACGAGACAACTATTTAGCATGCGCGCTTTTGGTATTGCTAGGCACGAGAAAAGGCGAGTTAACTGAGGCCAAGTGGAGTGAGTTCGATCTAGATAAGCAGGTATGGTACCTACCTAGCGAACGCAGCAAGTCAGGCGTAGCTATTGATATCCCTCTACCCGACTTATCTATTGAATGGCTAAACGAGCTCAAAATTCGTGCCTTTGATTCCGCTTACGTTTTCCCAAACAGAAGAGCAAGTAAAACCCCCCACATGGGTAAAGACACATTGAATCGTGCCATATCAAAATTATTTGGCAGGGAACCAGGCAGAGCCGTACAACCTGAAAACAAAATGGGCGATTTTGAGCATTTTACTGTGCATGATTTACGCCGCACCTGTCGAAGCCTGCTAGCTTCACTGGGCGTACCTGGCCATGTAGCAGAGCGCTGCCTGAATCATAAACTCAAAGGAGTAGAGGGTATCTATAACCGTCACGACTACTTTGACGAGAGAAGAGACGCCCTGAATCAGCTTGCTCAAAAGCTCGTATCAATCATATAAATTTTTAACCGCTATCAACTATAGATTCAGCTTTTCCTTTGCCGCTTTGACTCTCTCCGGTTTCTGTTGTAAGAAACCGGAGAGATACTCGCATCCTTTTCCCTTCTCCTTGCACCATAAGCTGCCACAAGTCGCTCTGTAAGCTCTTTCCCGCGGGGCAGCTCATCATTAATAAAGTCGTTTGGCAGCACAACTTGGGGATTTTGGTGGTTTTCTTTATTGTAATGAGGGTCGTTATATTGCAGGTTTTGTTTGATTAAAGCAGATAAGACCTTATGTTTTTCAGCATCTTCTTGAGATTGAAGAGTTACTGGAAGTGAATTGCTGAGTTCTTGCTCGCAAGACTGCTCATCGTTACCTGAGCTGCTTTCCAATGGCGTTGTGACAGTTCCCGTATCAGCATCTTGCTGCTTTTCTTCTTCGTTCAAGGCTTCGCTATTTTGCAGAATCGCTGGTGTGTCAGCGCTCTCATCTTCCTTGTTTTTTTCTATTGATCCGGAGATGTCTGTAGACATTTTAGGAATGGTTACGTTTCCCTTCATGCTAGGATCAAAGCGGTAATTGAGTGCGAAGTTGTAATACTCCTGCAAGTTCATTCCGCATTTTTTAGCAAGCCTCTCAGTCCTTCTAATAACCTGATTGCTTATTGCTATGGTGATTTGTTGGGAGGAGTTATCTTTCGCGTATAAGCCGCTGATACTCTCTTTGTCATAGCCGATTTTCAGGCTCTCCTCAATAACCTTTTTTTTACTAAAAGCTTTGATTTGCTCAAGGCTTTCAAGAACAAGATTATCCCATCTCATATCTTTGAACAGCTGTTTTCGTTGCTCAATCAAGCGTACAGGTACTCTGATGCCTCTAGCAGATGATCCGGTGGTTTTTTTGCGCTCTATATCTTTTTTATGTGCTGCACGTGCTTTTTTTAGCACAGTTAGAATTTGGGCAAAATCTCCCCTTGAAATTAAATCTGTATATGGATAAGTGCCGATCACCAGTGCAAGGTGCTCTTCTGCTATGAGTGCTTTTTTCACAAGTTGCTTTAAAGCTCTTTTTTGCAACTCCCTGTCTTCTGAATCTAGGACACTCTTAACAGTTGAGGCATCGTTACTGAAGGCGGTATAGCACTCATAAAACTGCTTAAATGATGTGTCTCTTTTTACTATAAGATCTTTTACGTAAGGGTTGCGGGTATCTGCAGTACCGTTTTGAGCCGCTGTCAACACCGCATAAAGACAATTAATTTCTAGCTCTAGCTTGAGTGAGTCGTAATTTTCAAGATGTTGAGCTATAGCAGGAGGGATATCCAATGCAAAGCTAGGGAAGTAACCTGCACCACGTAGAGGGCTTAAATGTAGAGGGAAAAAGGCTTTTAAAACCTGCTCATCCAAGGTGTGTGTTGCTCGGTGCGTAGGGTAACTATTCAATAACTCGAAATATGCAAATGGTAACTTTTTTAGCAGATTATGGAGGTTTGCTGAAAGTGGCACATTAGTAGGCCAATTAACGAATCGATGCACCGCATTGCAAACGATATTACGCTTTAGACCAGAAGGGTTCTTGAGGTATTTCTGCACTGGCTTTTGTAGTCGATCAATTAAGTGCTTAAATGTTTGATTTACCTCGCCCTCGCTAGGCAGTTTACTTGTATTAAATAAACGTTTATAAGCGGAGAAAATACTTGCCTGCGCATCATTTAAATGCTGGTAATCACCGAACAAACCTACCAGCTTTATAGTGTGCGGAAGCTCAAACTGGGTCTTGAACTTTTGCTGGTGATCGAGATCTTTTATAGCGCACGATAAGTTTCTGATCAGCAGCTGAAGATTCTCCAAGCCTTCTACAGTTCCTATAACACCTTTAACAACCTCGAAAATGTACTCACCCCAGGCTTGTATTTTATCTTCTTGTTCGTTTCTCATAGCGGGGCTCGCGATCTCTGTCTATGGCTAGTATGCGTGCAAAGTGAATTTTTGCTCTGCATGGTTGATAAAAGCAATCTATTTCCCAGCGTTTATTCTGCTAACCAGTTTATTACCGAGAGCTGGCAGCTGCCTAAAAAACCTATTGATATCTTTGCCCTTAAGCCTGCATAGGCATGCTTAGCTATTATGCAATAACACTGACTGTCTGGTTTTAAAGAAGGCCGGTACGGTTGGCAATAAGCCAAGGGCTAGCAGCTATGATTGGCTATGGTGAGCTTTTTAGCAAGCTACAATAATCAGCTTTTTATTTTCAAATTTATTGCGCCATTAATTGCGTTTTTAATTTTCATTTTAATTGTCTTGGTATATTCACATAGCCCCATCCTAGATGGCTGTACGCCTGGATGATAGCCTTTTTAGCGGCTATATATATTTTTCTAATACGCTTAAATGGTGCTGTTAATAGCGTAAGTAAAAAGGCTGTACCTAACCACGGTTTGGCATTGCTTTACCTATGGGCAGGCAAAAAGCGGTATGGCTTATGACATAGCCCACGATGTGCTTTTACCACGGTGAATGAATGCCACTTATGCGCTGATTACAGCAAGAGCGAGCTGTGCATGGTTACGTAACCTTGGGCTCTGCAAGTTTAAAAAAACTCAAACGCCATTCGTGTGAACCAATCACACGAGGCAACAAAAATGAGACTGATCAAACTGAAAGAAGTGACTGCGCTGACTAGCCTGGCACGAGCTACTGTGTACAAGTATATCGCTGCGGGGACGTTTCCTAAACAAGTCAGTCTAGGAGCCAATTGCGTGGCCTGGATTGAAGAGGAAGTGCTTGAGTGGATCGAGGCGAAAATCGCAGAGCGTGACGGTGTTAAACAAGCATAATTTTTTGTGCTCTAAAAAAACTTTACCAGAGTAACTGGTATTTACAATATCCCTAGCTTCCGTGGGAGCTGCACCAGACAGTTCCATCCACCCCTCCAGAAAACCCCTGCTCAACTGCAAAGACTATTCTCGGTATTAATATTATATGCATTAGCACATGCATTAACGCAGTAGATATATGACTGCAGTATCTTGATGCACGAGACTGGTTTACAGCACATACCAATACGCACCAAGCGTATGCAATATCTAGGTCACTAACCACTTGAGCTAAACACGTTAGACAGCATGCTAATACTTGATATTGGCGTGAGCCTATTGCTGTGTCTGAAGCAGTTAGGTTGGGTGATTTGATGGAAGGGTTACACGGTCACTAATTTAATAGGTGACAATCATGAGTCAGAAAGAAATTACATCTATAAACGACACACATTACAAAGGGCTGCCGCTTATGACAGAACATGGGCCATTCTTCGTAAGCTACCTTGAAACAATTCACAGGGTTATGTGCCAGGCTATAGGGGCGCACCCTAGGACTGTAGCATTCAGGTTTGATTTGCGACTGCCTGAGAACTATTTCTATTTTGACGAGAACCGCTTGATAGACCGCTTTATTGAATCTCTGAAGAGTAAGATTAAGCATGCGCGGGCTAAGGCACAGCGTGCCAACCCCTACGCTCATACAACCGATATAAGGTATGTGTGGGCACGAGAGTACGGTGTGGATGGCAGGATGCACTTCCACTTTGTGTTGTTTTTGAATAGAGATGCTTATCACACGCTAGGTGATTTTAAGCCTGGTAGAGATAACACGTATAACAGGATCATGCAGGCATGGAACAGCGCATTAGGAGCACAATACACTGGCTTGGTGCATGCGCCTGATAACGCTGCCTATGAGCTAAGCGCCAACAAGCTGCATCAGATAGAAGCGTTCTTTCACCGCGCAAGCTACTTAGCTAAAGTTGCTACTAAATCACAAGGCAGCAGGCATGACTTCGGAGGCAGCAGGCTTTAGTTTTGTCAGTTAAGCTTTGCAAGATATAGTTGTGGTAAAGGTCCCTACAAGGACTGTGGCTAGTTATCAGCTGATACTTTAAGAGCACGCCCCTGTAAATCATAACCAACCATTTGCAGGGGTTATTACTTCAGATGACTTAAGTTTTCTAAACCGCATAAGCTAACAGCAGGCGATATGCTAATTGAGCGCTTGATGAGCAATGCGTTATGAGCGCTGAAATAATACGTTCGCTTTCGTTCGCTTTCGTTCGCTTTCGATCGATTGCGATCGTTTACGTGCATATACGTGCAGTTGCGTGCACATAAACTAATCAAGCTAGCTAGCCTACAAGCATGGCAGTCGAATGCGCCATACCGCTCTAGGCTATGGCTACGCCAGCAATACATCCATCCCAGTAAACAAAGGCCAGCTGCCAGGCCTTTAAATAGTAGCCCGCCTCTATTCTCCCTGTTATCATCATTCTTAGTAGTACTACGGACTTGTTACTGGCGGAGATGATACCTGGATGCCTCAATTGTCAGCAGATGAAACTTCACCCAACCAGCGTGAGCGGCTTTGGCAGATCGACTTTCTGGCGCGTTTTCGTGGCCAGGTGACAAGGCAGGATCTGGTTCAGCGTTTTGGTATTGCATTGTCTAACGCTACACGTGACCTAACACTGTATCGCCAGTTAGCTCCCGATAATCTCGATTACGATCACAGCGATAAGGTCTACCGTCGTGCCAGGCAGTTCCAACCATTGTTTAGTTACGACCGAGAGCACACTCTGCAAACGCTTACTTTAGGGCAAGGCGTGGGGCTAGAGGCGTGTGAGCAGGCTATCGTTGTTGATGCTGCACCCACTTTGAATCAGCCTGACCTGGATATCTTAGCTGCAGTGTCGCGTGCCATTTATGCACGCAAGCCACTGACTATCAGTTATGTCTCTATCAATAGCGGTGAGAGCGCACGTGAGATCGTACCGCACAGCCTGGTGAATACCGGTTTGCGTTGGCACACTCGTGCTTACTGTCGAACGCATAAAGCCTTTCGTGACTTTGTATTGACCCGCATTATCTCGGCTGAAGACACCCAAGGCGATATCGATAGCGCTGTGGAGTCTTTAGAGCACGATGAGCAATGGAATCGTGATATCGCTTTAGAGCTGATACCGCATCCACGTGCTGCCCATAGCCGTCCTATTGAGTTGGATTACGGGCTGACGCCGGGTCAGTCGATCAAGCTATCTGTCCGCGCAGCTACAGCAGGCTACCTGTTACGCCACTGGGGCGTGGACTGCAGCGAGCAGGCTGAATTATCGCCACAGGCATACCAATTAGCCTTACGTGATCCGCTTACTGTTGCCGCACAAGCCAATCTATCCATTGCACCCGGTTTTTCTAAGGAGATCGAGTCTTGATTAACTCATCCGAAGCTCAGCAAAAGTTTGGTTTTAAGTTTGGCCAAAGCGGGGCGCATTCATCGCGCACCATGATGTTGTCGGAGTTAAGCCAACTCTTTGCTGGTCAATCGGCTGACGCGTCATTTGAGCAATACCGGTATGACATAGAGCAGGCCAACGTGCTGCACAAACCCACCAGTAAGTCGCGCGCTTTAACGTGGCGGCATTTGGTGGACTTGTATGGTATGGATATTCAACTGCCCCTGTTTCGGATTTTTCGACAGCTTTGGGAGGCTGACGACACAGCCCGTCCCTTGCTCACCTGCCAAATGGCCTTAACGCGTGACCCATTGCTGCGCCTGTCCAAGGATAAGATTTTGTCATTGGAATTAGGCGAGCGTTTACTGCGCGAAGACATGGAGCAGGTTATGGGTGAGCAGTGCCCGGACCGTTTCAGTCCTGCAACCCTCAAGTCATTAGCGCAAAACGTAAATGGCACTTGGACTAACGCAGGTTATTTAGAAGGTCGAAATAAAAAGCATCGCGCTGAACCGCAGGTTAGGCCGGTCAACGTAGCCTTTGCGCTGCTACTGGGCTATTTGCAAGGCGCGACAGGTAACCGGCTCTTTACCACAGACTGGACCAAGGTGCTGTGCTGCCGTCACGAGCAACTGCTGGAGTTAGCACGTCAGGCCAGTTACAGCGGTTTGCTGACCTTTAAACACTCCAGTGAAGTAGTGGAAGTGACATTCCCCGACTATCTAAGCAAGGAAGAGGAGTCTTGGCTGTATGAGTAATCGACTTAACCGCTTACTAAAAAGCTATTCCAGTTTCATCAGTATTCCCTGGATGAAAGGTTTGGCTGATGAGCAACGTGTCTTGTTTGCTGTGTATCACAGAGAAGATGAGCTCAAGCTGCGTGCACGTACTGAAGAGTTTCGCCTAGCGACTGAAAGCGCAGGGCATCCTTGGCTAGAGCTGGACATCACGCGTTTGTTCCCAGAGTGGATGGCACAACAAAAGTACAGTGAAGACTATTTTGAAGACCCCAGCGATTTGCAATCCAAATACAAAGTCTTTGTACGTCAATCCGTAGAGCAATTGGCTGAGCGTATCCAAGCAGAGGCTGACGAGCATACCTTGGTTGCTTTAGTCGGCTGCGGCACCTTATTTGGTTTTGCCTCAGTCTCTGACTTTGTGAAGCAGCTGGCGGTGCACGTACCAGGACGGCTGTTAGTCCTATTCCCCGGTGAATACAGCGATAACACCTACCGTCTGCTCGATGCGCGTGATGGTTGGGGCTATCAAGCAACTGCGATTACCGCAGAAAACTAAAACTGATTATTTAAGAGGCGCATAGGCCTCGTTGAGATTGGCGCAGTGCGCGCAATGGAGTATGCCAAGATGTTGAACCGCGAAATTTACCAACTAGACCCTCAGCTCAATCGGCTGGAAAACAATGGTGTTGCGGAAGTAAAGGATGACCAATCCATTCAGGCCCTCAAGACGCTGCGTTATGAGTTACAAACCTTTGTCTGTGATGGCGAGTATGAGGCCGGGCTCGATAAAATATTATCATCCTACTTGCGTAATTTAAGCGGCGAACATGAACAGCCCGGTGTATGGATTTCAGGGTTCTTTGGCTCGGGTAAATCACACTTAGCCAAAATGCTGCGCGCCTTTTGGACCAACCAAAAATTCAGTGACGGTGCTGCAGCGCGTGATATTGCTGCACTACCGCAAGAGATCAAAGACCACTTTAAAGAACTAAGCAGTGTTGCGACACGCTACGGTGGCTTGCATGCGGCATCAGGTACCTTGGGCTCCGGTGCCAATAACAATGTGCGCATGGCGTTACTTAACATCGTGTTTAAATCTGCAGGGCTACCCGAAGAGTATTTCCAGGCTCGCTTTGTACTGTGGTTAAAGAAAAAAGGTATTTTGGATCGTGTCAAAGCACACGTAGAAGCAGCGGGCGATAACTGGGAAGATGAAGTCGAAGATCTCTATGTATCTCGCAGCATTGCCCAAGCGCTATTAGAAATAGACAGCACTTTGGGCGACGATGTTAAACAAGTTCGCCATTTGTTACGCGATCAATACCCTAATGTGCAAGATGTCAGTAACCAGCAAATGGTCGATGCAATCCATGATGCCTTAGCGCCAGAGGGCGAGTTTCCATTAACACTGATTGTCTTGGATGAGGTGCAACAATACGTCAGCACCGATGCAGACAAAGCTCACCTCGTGCAAGAAATGGTGGAAACATGCTGCAAACATTCCAAGTTCAAAAGCAAGTTACTCTTTGTCGCGACAGGACAAAGTGCCTTGTCAGGCATGGCAAACCTGCAACGTTTGTTAGGCCGTTTTCAGATTCATGTACAGCTATCTGACACAGATGTTGAATCGGTGATCCGCAAGGTCATTCTGCAAAAGAAAGCCTCGGTTAAGCCACAGCTAGAGGCCATGTTGCAGTCGCACCTGGGCGAAATTTCTAGGCAGCTGCGCGGCACTAAGATTGAGCACCACCGCGATGATGAAAAAATCATGCTTGCTGACTATCCCTTGCTGCCCGTGCGCCGTCGTTTCTGGGAGAAAGTACTGCGTATTGTAGATACTACGGGCACAGTTTCTCAGTTGCGTAATCAGCTCAAGGTTATCCATGAAGCGGCTCAGGCCACAGCTGATAAGCCGTTAGGTCATGTCGTACCTGCAGACTTTATCTACAACCAAATTTCGGTGAACCTGCTACAGACCGGTGTGATTTCCAAAGAAATCGCCGAAACCATCGGAAAGTTATCCGCCGGTGATGCAGATGAGCAGCTCAAATCACGCATTCTGGCTTTGGTCTTACTGATCGGTAAACTACCAACTGATCCTGCCGCTGACTGTGGTGTGCGCACAACTGCTGACATGCTGGCTGATTTATTAATTGAAGACTTAAACAGCGGTAAAGACTCGATTCGCACCGCTGTACCACGTTTACTGCAAGAGCTTGCTGAAGAAGGCCTGTTGATGGCCATGCAAACCAGCGTTGGCACTGAATACCGCCTACAAACCCAAGAAAGCGCCCAGTGGTACGACACCCTGCGTCAAGAAGAAGCCGATCTGCGTGGCAATATTCAGCGCGTTGAAAACATTCGTGTTGATTTATTGCATAAAACGATTCGCCAGGACATCAGTAAAATTCGCCTGACCCAGGGCAAGTCCAATGAAGCGCGTCAGGTTATTACCTGCTTTGATCCAGAGTTGCCCAATGATGCCAACGAAAAGATTTATGCCTGGATACAAGACGGCTGGAGTATGGATGAGAAAAGCTTTGTTTCTGAAGCACGCCGCCGTCAGCCCGGCGAACCAACAATTTTTGTGTTTATCCCAGCGCGTAACCGTTCTGAGTTGGTCAGCGCAATTATTACTGAAAACGCCGCATCGGCTACGCTAGAAAAACGTGGCATTCCGAATACAGATGCCGGTATCGATGCGCGCAGTGCCATGGAAACCCGCTACCGTGATGCACAAAAACAAGTACAAACGCTGCTGCGTGAAATCTTTGATGGCGTGCAAGTGTTGCAGGCAGGTGGTAACGAAGTCGAAGGCAGTAGCATTGCCGAGCGAGTGGAAACAGCGGCGCGTGCTTCATTGATTCGTCTTTACCGCGATTTTGACATGGCGGACAACCCAAACTGGGGCAAGGTGTATGAGCGTGCCCGTAAAGAGGGCGGACAAAATGCTTTAGATGCCATTGGCTATAGCGGTGATCCTGAGCAGCACCCTGTGTGCGCACAGATCAAACGCTATATCGGTGTCTCGAAAAAGGGCAATGAGATTCGTGAGTATTTTTCTGCAGCCCCTTATGGGTGGCCGCAGGATGCCATTGAAGGTGCGCTTTACGTCTTATTGGCCGGCGGCGTTCTGATTGCCAAAGACAGCCGCAATAATGCTGTTGTTGCCACTGAACTGGACCGTAAGCACATCAATCAAACCAGTTTTTACCCTGAAAGCATTACCATTCGCCCAGTAGACCTGATTAAAATCCGCGGTTTACTCAGTGCCAGCGGTATTGACTGCCAGCCAGGTGAAGAAGCCAGTAAGTTGGATTTATTGGTTGAAAAAGGTCGCGCACTGGCTAAGAAAGCAGGGGGCGATGCACCTTTCCCTGCATGCCCAAGCAGCAGTGTATTTGATGGCATTGCTCAGCAGTCGGGTAATGCCAAGCTCAAACAAGTGCTGGATGAACAGGATGCCATCAAGCAGGCGCTGCAGCAGTGGACTGAAACCGCTAGTCGTATTGACTTGCGCCGCTCGGATTGGTTGTTGCTGCAAGATTTGCTTGGCCTCAGTCGTGGCTTGTCGTTCCACGCAGCTGTGCAAACGGAAGTGGACGCCATCATTGCCCATCGCTCACTCCTTGATGAGCCTAACCCTATCAGTGGTTTGCTTCAGCAGTTGGTGACTAAACTGCGTGAGGCACTGCAGCATCACGTGCAAAACCACCTTGAGCGCCATGCCCAGTGTTTAGCGCAACTGCAAGCCGACCCACATTGGCAGCAACTGGATGCTACTCAGCAACATGACATGCTCGCTCGACGCAAGCTGCTCACAATTGAGCAGCCAGAGCTGGGCGATGCCAATGTCATTATTGATAGCCTTAATGAGGTCAGTCTGGAGCAATGGCTAGACCGCACTGAATCGCTGAGCAGTAAGTTCGACAGCGCCCGCATGGAAGCCGTGCAACTACTGCAACCCAAACTGCAGCGTATTAGCTTGCCGCGACCGACCTTTGAAACCGAAGCCGATGTCGATGCTTGGTTAGCGCAAGTAAAACAGCAAATTCTCGATAAATTAAACGATGGACCGGTGACCTTTTAATGATCAATACAACTCGCCAGCCGCTGGATAAAGCCTTACGCCGCAGCCTAGAAGCCACTGTCATCAAAGCCCGTGATGTCGCTGAACAAGCTGCCACCCAAGCTCTTAAGCGCCTGGGTGTGGGCGATGCCAAAGCTGCCGACTATTTAAGCGAAGAACAACGCAAGCTGCGTACCCGCCTGCGTGCCCGTGGCCGCCAGCTGGGTGATATTAAAAGCGACAACGGCCAGCAAACCACGCATAAATTAAGCACGGAAGTGGCCTACGAGCATTGGCACCGTATGTTATTTGCTCGTTTTTTAGAGCAAAACAATTTACTGATGTACGACGAGCACACGGCGCTGACTTTGGCTGAATGTAGTGAACTGGCGCAAGACTCGGATACCGCCCGTGATGAGCTTGAACGCCGTTGTGAAACGGGCTGGGAGCTGGCCGGTGTGTTGGCCTCAAAAATGCTGCCGCAGATCTTTCGCATCGACTCGCCGGTGTTTGCCCTGGCCTTCGCCCCCGAGCACCAACGGGAACTGGAAAAACTGGTCACCGGCCTGGCCACTGAGACCTTCCAGGCCCAGGACAGCCTCGGCTGGGTCTATCAGTTCTGGCAAAGCAAGCGAAAGGAAGAGGTCAACAAGTCGGAGGTCAAGATCGGTGCCGATGAGCTCTCGCCCGTCACCCAGCTGTTTACCGAACCCTATATGGTCAGCTTCCTGCTGGATAACAGCCTGGGCGCCTGGTGGACCGGCCAACGTCTCACCGACCACGACTGGCAAACCGCCCAAAGCGAGCAGGAACTGCGCAACAAGGCTGCCATTCCCGGCGTACCGCTGAGCTACCTGCGTTTTGTCAAAGATGAAGTGACCGACCAATGGCAGCCTGCATCCGGCACCTTCGATGCTTGGCCCAAACAGCTGAGTGAAGTGAAAGCCCTCGATCCCTGCTGCGGCTCCGGCCACTTCCTGGTCGCTGCCTTCCTGATGCTGGTGCCTATGCGCATGCAGGCCGAGCAGCTCAACGCCCGCCAAGCCATCGATAAGGTACTTAGTGAAAACCTCCATGGCCTGGAGCTGGATCAACGCTGTGTCGAACTGGCGGCCTTTGCCGTGGCCCTGGAGGCCTGGCGTTACCCGAATGCCGGTGGCTACCGCACTCTGCCCGAATTACACCTGGCCTGCAGCGGCCTGTCCATCGCCGCAGCCCGTGACGAATGGAAAGAACTCAGCCGCAAAGCCGGTAAACAAAACCTAACCATTGCTCTGGATTGGATGTACCAAACTTTCCAAGACGCACCAGTGCTGGGTAGCCTGATTAACCCACGCCGCAGCAAAGCCGCACAAATTGCTCCGTGGAACGAGTTACAAACCTTATTAGGCGAAGCGCTTTCCCACGAGCAAAACAAACCGTTGGATGCAGCCGATGCAGAGGTATCGCTGCACACCAACGATTTAGAAGCCGGCATTGTGGCGCAAGGTTTGGCAAAAGCGGCCGAACTTTTAAATGGTCAGTACACACTGGTTGTTACTAACGTGCCTTATCTAAAGGCAGGTGATCAATGCAATATTTTGAAGAGTTATTGTGAGGAATATTATCCTAATTCAAAGTTTGCGCTGGAGTCGACCTTCACTGAAAGATGTCATGAGTTTTTAAGCGCGGGTGGGTGTTCGGCGATTGTTACTCAACAATATTGGTTGTTTCTTAAGTATTACGATCGAATGCGCGAGAAGTTTATTCGTACTAAGGGGCTAGGGTTTATAGCTCGTTTGGGGCCGGGAGCTTTCGAAGAAATTGGTGGTGAAGTAGTAAACGTTTGTCTTCAGTTAATGTTTAATGAGCCACAGAAGCAGCATTATGGTGTTGATGTTACTGATTTTTCAAAGTCTATGGAAAAAGAAGCTGCTTTAATAAACGAAGTGATTGCAGTCGCCAACCAAGAAACACAGCTTGAAAATCCAGATTTCAGAATTTCGTTTGAGCTTGATTCAAGCTTCGGAAAGCCCCTTTCCGATTATGCAGATTTCGGTAAGGGGAGCGTCTCAGGTGATGGGCCTAATTATCTTCGTAAGTTTTGGGAGTTTGAGAGAAAAAAAGATAAGTTAAAGTTTTGGTTAAATAGTCCTGAGCATAATGAGACTTTTGCAGGTCGCCAAGATTTTATTCTGTGGGGTAATAAATTTGATCCTAGCGTAGAGTCAGGGTTTGCTTTTCGAGGCCAAAGAGTACACGGACAAAGAGGTATAGCAATAGGGAAAGCTGGTGACTTTAGATTTACTCCATATACGGGAGAAATCTTTGACGATAATGTTGCTGTGCTTAGGCCATATTCCGAGTCTGATTTTGGTGCAATTTGGTATTTTTCATTATCAGGTAGACTCCAAAACGAGATTAAAAAACTTGATAAGAAAATGTCGGTAACGGCTGGAACTTTTACTAAGGTTAGAGTGGATATTGGGGAATTACGAAGCAAAGCTGCAGACTACATCCCAAATGGACTTCCTCAGCCTTTTACTAACGATCCGACCCAATGGATCTTCCACGGCCATCCTTGCGGGTCGGTAATTTGGGACGAAGCCAGCAAATGGACCGCCTACGGCGAACTGCGTGTCGATGACACTGTGCTGCAAGTCGCCGTCGCCCGCCTGCTCGGCTACCGCTGGCCGGCAGAGCTGGACCCAGAAATGGAGCTGGCCGCCGAACAGCGCGAATGGGTGGCGCGTAGCCAAGCACTCAATCAATTTGTCGATGACGACGGCATCGTTTGTTTAGCCGCCGTGCGTGGCGAAAAGGCTGCCGACCAGCGCCTAGAAGCCCTGCTGCAAGCCGCCTATGGCGACGCCTGGACCACCCCGCTGAAAAACCGCCTGCTCGACGCCGTCGGCAGCAAGTCCCTCAGCCTCTGGCTGCGCGATAAGTTTTTCGAGCAGCACTGCAAACTGTTCCAGCACCGGCCCTTTATCTGGCACATCTGGGATGGCCTCAACGACGGCTTTAGCGCCTTAGTCAATTACCACAAGCTCGACAAAGCTGGCTTAGAGCGCTTGATTTACACCTACCTAGGCGACTGGATACGTACCCAACAAGCTGGTATCGCCAACGGCGAAGACGGCGCCCAAGAACGCCTCGCCGCCGCCGAAACACTTAAAGTCGAACTGGAAAACATCCTGCAAGGCGAACAACCCTACGACATCTTCGTCCGCTGGAAACCCCTAGCCGAACAAGCCATCGGCTGGACCCCAGACCTCAACGACGGCGTCCGCCTCAACATCCGTCCCTTCCTCAAAGCCCGTGATGTCGGCAAAAAAGACGCCGGCATCCTCCGCTGGAAACCCAACATCCACTGGAAAAAAGACCGCGGTAAAGACGTAGAGTCCGCACCTTGGTACACCCTCGGGCTGGAGTATGACGGTAAGGAAGGCGACCGCATCAACGAACACCACCTGAGTTTGGCGGAAAAGCGTAAGGCGAGGGGGGACTAAAGTGCAAATCACTGAACTAAAAATTAAAAACTATCGCGGAATCAAGGAGCTGACTCTAAGCCTGACTGAAACCACGGTGCTCATAGGTGAAAATAATACCGGCAAGACAACGATACTTCATGCTTTGCGTGCTTGTTTGCAGTTCTTGAAGAATAGTGGCCGCTCTGTAGTGTTTGATGAGTTTGATTTTCACTTCGAAACTAGCGAGTCAGATCCCACAACAGCAGAGCCTATAGAAATCCTCCTCACATTTGAAGAAGGTGGAACAGAGTGGTCCGAAGAAATTGAGCGCCACCTTGGTGGAGACGCTGGAATCATTATGTTAATTGAACCAAACGATAGAGCTAGGGTTCAATTAAAAGTGACTTCAGAGTACTCATCGGTAACCCAAGAGGTAGAGACTAATTTTGACTTTCTTGATGCTGAAGGAAATGCTTTAGCAGGAAGAAGTCGAAGCAAACTGGCTGCTCTGCAACAAATAAGGCCATTGTTTTACCTGTCAGCTTTAAGAGATGCAGGGAAGGAGTTTTCTCGAACGGCGCAATTCTGGTCACCATTTGTTAAAAACTCACAAATTACACCAGAAAAGAAACAAGAAATAGAAAAACAACTTATTGAAATAAACTCAGCAATTATTGATGCGCATGGAACGTTCAAGGATGTGCAATTACACCTTTCTAAAGTCCAAGAATTGGTATCTGTAGGTAGCCAAGATGTCGTAAGCGTAGATGCTGTACCAGCACGTATTTTCGATATGCTAAGTCGTACCCAAGTGAATATCGCTTCTGCAACAGGAGCTAGATTACCTATCAGCAGGCACGGCGAGGGCACGCAAAGTTTGACCGTATTGATGCTTTTCGATGCTTTTTTACAATCTGATCTTGCTAAAAAGCAAGGTGCTCATGAGTCCAGACCTATTGTTGCGCTTGAAGAACCAGAAGCGCACTTGCACCCGACAGCTATACGCGCATTATGGAAAACCATTAGCAAAATTAATGGACAGAAAGTTATAGCAACCCATTCTGGCGATCTTTTATCAGAAGTAGATCCGTTCTCTATTCGTAGGCTTTATCGCTCGGGGAAAGAGGTGAAAATAGGGCAACTGCCAAAGGGATTATTTCATCCAGATCAAATGCAAATGTTTGATTATTGGGTGCGGAGAACTCGTGGAGAGTTGTTTTTTGCAAAGACCTGGATTCTTGTTGAGGGCGCAACAGAGGTTATATTGTTATCTGGCGCAGCTAAATCTTTAGATATTGATCTTGAGCAGTATGGAGTTAGGCTGGTCGAGTTTTCACAAAACAATGTTTCTGTTCTTATTCGAGCTGCAAAGGCACTAGGTATTGCATGGCACGTATTTACAGACGGTGATCCAGAGGGAGTTAAATACTTTAATAGCGCTAAACAGGAAGTTATGTCTCCTTACGGGTTATCTAGAAGTATTACGATTATCCCACCTAGTGACGATATTGAACCTTATTTATATAAAAATGGTTTTTCTGAGATTTTTGAAGCACACGTCTCCGAGCAAAAAAGAAGCCAAAAGCTTAGAGTAGAAAAAGAGCATTCTGACTACCCCATGCAAATTGTTAAATGCTTAAGTGCTAGCAAAACAGAAATGGCGCACCATATTGTTAGTGAGATGATGAAGCTGGGCCCTGCATCTGTGCCTAAAATCTTGCGATTTGTAATCTATAAAGCAGCAGCCTTGGGTAGGAGAAAACTATGAAGTATTTAGAGGGGCTTAATCCAAGTCAAAAAGAAGCAGCTTTATGGGATGGCGGACCCTTGCTTGTTTTGGCCGGGCCTGGCTCAGGTAAAACCAAAACACTCATTTCAAGAGTGGCTAGAATTATTGATGAAAATCCGGATGAGTCATTTCGGATATTGTGCCTAACCTTTACTCGTAAAGCCGCCGCAGAAATGCGGGAAAGGCTTTTTGGTTTGGTTCCAGCAGCACAAAAACGAGTACATCTTACAACTTTTCACTCATTTGCCACTGATGTATTGCGGCAGCATGGTAGCTATTTTCAGCTTAATCCAGACTTTGAAATCATTGATAGAGCGGAGCAAATATCAATCGTTAAAAAAATCATTACTGAAAACCCTCAAGGTTTCTCTAACTTTATCTCGGCTGAAAAGGCTTTAGATGCAATAGAGTACCTATTTAAGGAGCTGGTTAAGGATGAGGATGTTGCAGGCCTTGTGAAGAATGCAGAGACAGGTTTACAGCTAACGGCTCTATTCAAAAAGTATAAGGAAATACTGTGTAAGCAAAATGCTCTCGACTACGGCGCAATCATTTACTTGTGCGAGCAAATACTTCGTGAGCGGCCTCGCTTAGCACGTCAGCTTAGGTCTGTTTATAAGTACGTATCTGTTGATGAGTTTCAGGATACCAATAAGTCTCAATACTCATTGTTGAGATCGCTGGCATCGGAGAGAAATTCGAATTTATTTATTGTTGGTGATGATGATCAGATTATTTATCAATGGAATGGTGCCAGTCCCAAAAGAATCGAAGCGCTTAAAGAGCAGTACGACCTGAAAGTTATTCAGTTACCAGAAAACTACAGGTGTCCTGCTGAGGTGGTTGATCTTGCAAACACGTTGATTGGACATAATGACAGTAGATTAGAGGGCAAGAAGCCACTGCAGGCAATGAAAGAACAGTCAGATTCATCGCCTGTAAGTCTGCAAGTATTTGCTGACGAAGATGCTGAGGCTGAGTGGGTGGCTGAGCAAATTGGGAGCCTGTTAGAGGGTAAAGTTAAGCCAGCAGATATAGTCATTTTGGCACGAAATACAAAGCTGTTAGAGCGAGTGGGTGCTAGCTTGGAACAGAAAAATATTCAAGCACATGTTCAGATTCGAAAAACTCAATTTGAGAGTGCACCTCTGCGGTTTATTTTGTCGGCACTTAAGTTATCTCTAGTACGGTCGGATGAGGACATAGTTGGAGTATTAACGAAGTCTTTATCGGATTGTACAGGGGTTACTATTACACCAGGCGAAGCTGTTGTTTTATCTGCGCAAACAAGTGGTGATTACCTACAAGCTCTATCGCTTCTTTTAAATGACAAAACAGATGCAAGCATAGAGCTTAAAGATGCTATTTCCTCTCTGGTGAAAGGGGGTAATTGGTCTTTTATTAATAATGCATTCAGTTATTTTGATGAGCGTTCAGCTTGTGAATTAAATGCTGACGGCAGCGAAGCTTTTGCTGACTATGAAGCGGAAAGAAGCGTTTGGAACAGCATTATCAATGATATTGGTGGTGCTGAGGAAGCAGCCGACTTATCACTGGGGCAGCTTTTACAAGAAATAGCACTAGCAAACAAATCGCCGGAAGCACCCTCAACGGCTGTTCGTTGTTTAACTGTCCACGCCTCAAAAGGGATGGAGTTTTCCCATGTTTTTCTAATAGGTATGGCAGAAGACCAGCTGCCTTCTTTTCAGGCAAAAAAGAAAGGCAGTAATAGCCATGAAATGCAGGAAGAAAGAAGAAATTGCTTTGTTGCAATCACTAGAACAAAACAAACATTAACCATGACTTATGCAAAAAAATACAATGGTTGGGATAAAGAACCTTCGCGCTTCTTAAGTGAGATGGGCTTACTGCCGAGCTAGAGAGTTATTATGAGCACAAAAAGGCGTATCGACTACCTAACCATTAAAGGTTTCAAATCCATTAAGGATCTGGACAAATTGTGTCTAAATAATCTTAACGTGCTCATCGGCGGTAATGGTGTCGGTAAGAGTAATTTTGTTGATTACTTCCGCATGTTGGGTGAAATGGTTGAAGGTCGTTTGCAGCACTGGACTACGCAGCAGGGCGGAGCAGATCGCATTTTAAGCTACGGGGTGAAAGAAACTAAACGAGTACAGTCTTTTGTAGAGTTTGGTCTAAATGGCTATTTGTTCGAGCTGGAACCAACTGTTGATGGTGGATTTTACTTTGCAAGTGAAAAGCTCTTCTTTAATGGACCATATTACGGTGAAAAATGGGTTTCTTTAGATTCAGGGCATAAAGAAGCGGCTCTTAAGCAGCGTTACGAAGCATCAGGTAAAGGAAGTGAAGCTGATTATTGCTATAGCTCTATTGCTAGTTGGAAGGTATTTCACTTCCATGACACTAGCGAAACCGCAGGTGTAAAACGCTGGTGGCCTGTACAAGATAGCGATTATCTTCGTCCTGATGCATCCAACTTGGCAGCGTATCTATACCGTCTTTCTACAGAGCACCCTGAGGCTTTCGAACAGATCCGTCGTACTGTGCAGTTAGCAATCCCTGTATTTGATAATTTTGTACTCAAACCACGTGAACTGAGGACTCAGGAGCAACAGATCAACCTGCAGTGGCGACAAAAAGATAGTGATTATGTGCTTTGGCCCAGCCAGCTTTCGGATGGCTCGATCCGCTTTATTTGCTTGGTGACTGCATTACTACAACCTGATCCGCCTTCCACTCTCGTGATTGATGAGCCGGAACTGGGTTTGCACCCCTATGCCATTACTTTACTGGGTGCATTGTTGCGCTCAGCCTCCAAGCGGATGCAGGTGATTGTTTCAACTCAATCCGTTGCATTGCTAAACGAGTTTGAAATTGAAGACCTGATTGTTGTGGATCGCGAAGACAGCGGCACTGTCTTCAAACGTCTTGATGCGACAGACTTTGCAAAGTGGCTTGAGGATTACACCATCGGTGAACTGTGGCAGAAAAACATCTTGGGCGGGAGACCGTCACGATGATCCGTGTGCACGTAATATGCGAAGGACAAACCGAAGAGATGTTTGTCAACGAGCTGCTGCAACCGGTATTCCAAGCTAAAGGCATACTCTTAGTCCCGGCGCTGGTTGGTAAGCCAGGGCGCAAGGGTGGCAACTTCAAGTTTGAGCGTCTACAGACTGATGTGAAAAACCGTTTGCTCGGTGATCGCACCGCTTATTGCACGACGTTCTTTGATTACTACGGCCTGCCACAGGATTTTCCTGGTAAAGAAGCTCAGGATTCACAGGCTGATATTCAGATTAAAGCGGAAGCTGTACAACAAGCCATGACTGCGGAGTTGGTACGCCTCATTGGTAGAGATCCCATGCGGCGCTTTATCCCTTTTGTACAGATGTATGAGTTTGAAGCACTGTTGTTCAGTGATCCTGTTGCCTTTGCCAAAGGTATTGATCGAGAGCACTTGAGCCAATCGCTTACGAAAATTACTAATCAGTTTGTAAGTCCAGAACATATCAACAACAGCCCGCATACCGCACCGAGTAAGCGCATAGAAGAATTGGTGCGTGACTACGAAAAACCTTTAATGGGAACGCTGGCTGCGCTGGGAATAGGTTTGAGTGTGATGCGAGAAAAGTGTGAGCTCTTTAATCAGTGGTTAAAAAGCTTAGAGCACTTGGCAGAAGAAAGGCGATAACAGCGGTTTTGCTTACAATACAGAAGTGAATTTTATCTTTGATGTATCGTGCCTTAGCGCCCATTGCATCATTTACGGAGAACACCATGCTCAAGCAACTTAAGCTAACAAATGTGGGCCCAGCTCAAGCGATGGAGCTTGAGCTGGGCCAACGGCTTAATTTGATTACCGGTGATAACGGTCTCGGCAAAAGCTTTTTGCTAGATATTGCTTGGTGGATGATAACGAGCGCGTGGCCAGCTGAAGTGAATCCAGCCATGGTGACAGGTAAAAAAGCCTTGCCAAGGAACACCTTTGAACGAGGCCATTTGGAGCGTTCTTTAGTAGGTGAAGAAGCCCTGCAAAGCAGTACCTTTGTCAGTAATGAACAAACGTGGCTGCCGTTGCAAAATCCCAAGCAAGGCTTGGCGTTTTACGCCATGGCCGATGGCAGTTTTGCCGTGTGGGATGCGGCGCGTAACCGTTCTTCAAGGTTATCAAGTAGCAGCACGCGTCCACCAGCTTATGTGTTTAGCCCAAAACAAATTTGGGATGGTTTGCAGCGTGATGACGGTACCTGGCTCTGCAACGGTTTGATTCGTGATTGGGCCAGCTGGCAAAAGGAAAAAGGTATAGCCTTTACTAACCTATGTGCTGTACTTAAAGCGTTGTCGCCCTCTGTAGAAGAGCAATTTAAGCCCGGCGAACTCACCCGCATTAGCCTAGACGATGCACGTGACATGCCCACTATCACAATGCCATACGGTACTGATGTGCCTGTGTTGCATGCCTCATCGGGTATTCGCCGTATTCTTTCTTTGGCTTACTTTTTAGTTTGGTGCTGGGATGAGCACTTAAAAGCTAAAAAGCTCATCGGTGAAACGCCAGATAATCAAATTCTATTTTTAATTGATGAAGTCGAGTCACACTTGCACCCGCGATGGCAGCGTTCGGTGATTCCTTCTTTACTAAAGGTTATGAACAATCTAGATCAGCAAACGAGCGTGCAGTTGCTGGCAGTCACGCATTCCCCGTTGGTAATGGCTTCGGTGGAGCCTGCATTTAATTCAGACACAGATGCTTGGTTCGATCTTGATTTGGAGCAGAGTGACGTTGTTCTGCGTCAACGGCCCTTTATTCGCCAGGGCGATGTGTCGAGCTGGTTAACGTCGCAAGCCTTTGATTTGACCAGTGCTCGTTCCTTAGAGGCGGAGCAGGTATTAGAGCAAGCAGCACGGGTGTTATCAGAAGAGGTGATTGATGCTGAGCTTGCGCAGTCTCTTGATAAGAAACTGCGCAATTTGCTGGGGGATACAGACTCGTTTTGGATTCGCTGGCGTTATGTGGGCGAGAAGCAGGGGTGGTTATCATGATTCCTGTTGCTGCACAGCCTGAGCCCGCTGATTTTGATACAAATGTGCGTGCTAAAGGTTTAGCGCATTTGACTGAGAAAGGGTTTGCGCTGGATCAACCGCTGCCGCCTAAAGCTGATTTGCAGCCTTATTGGCGTGCTTGCTTAACAGACTTACACCAGTCGTATAACGGGGTGTGTGCTTATCTCGGTGTTTACTTTGAGCGGGTTATGGGTGGTGCTAGCGTTGATCATTTTATTGCAAAGTCCACACATGCAGGGCTTGCCTATGAGTGGAGTAATTATCGCTTAGCCTGTTCTACGATGAACAGCCGTAAAAGAGATTATGGCGATGTGCTTGATCCTTTTTATTTATCGCCTGGGCTGTTTCGTTTACAGCTTTCCACAGGTCGTATTTACCCAAATCCAAGTCTTGAAGCTCAAGCGATGCGTGTCGTTGAAGAAACCATCGAACGGTTAGGGCTTGATGATCCGCAGTGTCGCAATCTACGTGCAACCTGGTATCAAGAATATTTAGAGCATGGTTTACCTGCGGACTACTTAAAAAAGAAATCACCCTTTGTTTGGCAGGAAGCGAACAGGCAGGGATTGTTATGAAAATAATCGATGTGCTCGTTGATGAAATTGGCGCTAGTGCTCATTACAACTGAGAGGAGTAATTATCAGTGGAAAGCGAGTCAAGGATGTACTGCTATGCCTCTATGCTAAAACGTTTAGCAAAGCTTTTTTCTTGTGTCTCTGTGCGCGCTTGGGTAATCTTTGCTGTAACAACACCCGCAACGCCTCTGACTAAAGCGTACCAGTGCGGGTTTTTTTATGCCTAAAAAACGACAGTTCCAAAAAAAGCCTCGGAGTTTATCTTGGCTTATCCAGCTAACAGCTGGGGATGGGATACATGTTCTCGGTCATCAGCCTGCTCATCATACTTTGCGCAATGCAGGGTATGATCGTTTAATTGATTATTTTTCCCATCAAATAGATCCCGAAAATACCTGGGTCGCAGAAGTGACTGCCGTAATGGATGAACTGGACTGCGGTAGCAAATATTTTGGTGTACCTGAAAACGGACGGTTAAACCTGCTATGAAACTAATTGATCTACTGGCCAGCGAAGTGCGCGCGAGTGCTGATTACAACTCCAATGTGCAAGTGGCTCCCAGTGTGATTCTCTGGACTGATAAACAACGCCAATGGGAGTCTGCTTTGCCATTGCTGCAAGCGGCGATGCCAGAGTTGGTTGTGCTGGGTGATTACGACCCCAAGCAAAAAACAGGGCCTGCCATCTGGATTAAATGTGTCATTGAAAATGTATTACCAGACATTGACATGCCAAGTGATCGCACCCCTATTATTTATATGCCAGGTGTTGAGCGCCGGGACTTACGAGCAATCTCAACTTGTCCTGAAGAGTTAATGCCCTTGGCTGAATTGCAGTACCGTGGCAGTTGGTGGATTTACAGCAATTCAGGGCGTGATTGGACGGTTAAGGCTTTCTTGGTGTCCGCTAATGGCGGTGTTGGCCTTGATGTCGCCAGTGATGATAAAACTCAACAAGCCATGCAGCGCGTACTGCCTGAAATACTGGAAAGTAAGCGTGAAGATTTAGCTAACCGCCGACTGGAAGCCTCTGACTTTAATAAGCTGGTGTCCAGTGATCCTGTGCGTGACCTACTCAGTTGGATGAATGACAGTAAAAGCACACGCGAACGCTGGGATGCAAGCCGCTGGCAAGCGCTGGTGGGTATTTGTGAAACTGAATACCACTTCAACCCAGAGCGAGAAGGCGAGCTTAGCGCTGCCGAATTACTGTGTCGTCGCCAAGGTATCTGGGAGAGCGTATGGCAGCGTTATATTGAGTCATGCCAGCACTATCCCTTTTTACCGCAGCTGCTACTCAAGGTGCAGGCTGACCTTGTAGCGGATGGTGCCAGCTATCCGGTTATTAACGAGCGTGAAGAAGTCTCGTTAGAACAATCCTTAACCCAACTGCAAGAGCTTGGCTCCGCTGAAATACGTCAGAAGTTACTGGTACTTGAACAACAACACGCTGAGCGTCGTGATTGGATCTGGTTTGAACTGGACATGGCTCCGTTGGCGGGTGTATTGGAGCCTTTAAGTGGCGTGGCGACGATTACTCAGCAAGTGTTTTCAGGTACTCAGCCTGAAGAGATGGCAGAGCAGTACCGCAATAAATATTGGCAAGCCGATGATCTGGTCCTTAAAGCGCTGGCCTATCCATTAGCACCTGCCCAGCAAGCTTTAGTACAAAAACTCTTAGCGCTTATCTACACGCCTTGGTTGGATGAGGTGACACGAAACTTCCAAGAGTTGGTTAAAGCAAAAGGTTATCCGGGTGTAGGGCAAATTAATGAGGCCACGGCTGATTATGCCGCAGCCGGTGAGGTGGTGTTTTTTGTGGATGGTTTACGCTATGACCTGGCACAGCGCCTGCTTCTGCAGTTACAGTCATTGGGCGATGTTAAGTTTGCTACCAACTGGGCAGCTCTACCATCAGTGACTGCCACGGCGAAAGCTGCTGTTACACCAGTGCATGATCGTTTAACCGGTCGAGAAACAGACCGTGACTTTGAACCAAGCCTGTTAGATGACGATAAGGATTTTTCTGCGTATTACTTGAAAAAGTTTCTAAAAGAGAAGGGCTGGCTCTATCTTGAGGAGGGTGAGTCAGGTGATGTTGCCAGCAATGCTTGGGTGCAAAGCGGTGATATCGACAAAGAAGGGCATGTACGTGGCCTTAAGCTTGCTGCACGTGTTGATTCTTTGCTGGATGAAATTGTTGAGCGAGTTGAAGAGTTAGTTGCGGCCGGTTGGCGTAAAATTCGTATCGTGACTGACCATGGTTGGATGCTCACCCCTGAGCCAATGACAAGGGTTGATTTGCCTAAACACTTAACCGAAACCCGCTGGGGACGTTGTGCAGTAATTAAAGACTCAGTCGCCAGTGGTTACCAGCAAGTGAGTTGGTATTGGAACAACCAAGTAAGTATTGCTATGGCTCCTGGTGCGTCTTGCTTCAAAGCAGGTTTGCATTATGATCATGGCGGCTTGAGCTTGCAGGAATGTTTAACGCCTGTAATTGAGATTCTGAGTAAGAAAAGCACGACAGCACAATCCACAGTGACTGCAACACTCTCTGACCTACGTTGGATTGGTCTGACATGTAAAGTTCAAGCTGAAACCAGCTCAGAAGGTGTGCTGGCTGTACTGCGAACACATGCTGCTGATCCTGAATCTGAAATCAGTAAGCGCAGGCCGCTTAAAAAGGGTAAGTGCACGTTGATGGTCGATGATAAGCATGAAGATACATCTGCCGTTCTAGTACTGCTGGATGAGCAAGGTCATGTGCTGGCAAAAAAATCAACATTGGTAGGGGAAGAGTAAATGGAACTGGATGCACTGGATCAAAAGGCCGCTGAGTTTTTTGAGGGGTACATTGTTCGTAAGGATCTTGTACGCACCTTCGCACGCCAGTTTCCTGTGCCGACCTATGTGGTTGAGTTCATGCTTGGGCGTTACTGCGCTTCAACCGATCCTGATGAAATCGAAGAAGGTTTGGAGATTGTTGAACGACAATTGTCTTCACGTACCGTTCGTGCTGGAGAGGAAGAGCTGTTTAAAGCGCGAGCCTACAAGGACGGATCTGCCAAACTGATTGATATTGTCAGCGTGCGGTTTGTCGAGAAGGAGGGTGGCTACCTAGCCAGTCTGCCGAGCTTAAACCTTAATCGAGTACGTATCCCAGACAAGATAGTTGACGATAACGAACGCCTTTTAACGGGCGGCTTTTATGCTGAAGTGACGCTTGAGTACGACAGTATTATTGCTGACGAAAAAGGTAATGCGTTCGGTATAGCTGAGTTGCGTCCGATTCAAATGTCCAAGCGTAACGTACTGGATGTGATGACTGAGGCGCGTAAGCATTACAGCAGTGATGAATGGCGTGACTTCTTAATTCGCTCCATCGGCCTTGAGCCAGCTACTTTGTCTCAACGTGCCAAAGATGCCATTTTACTGCGCATGGTTCCCTTCGTTGAGCGTAACTACAACATGGTTGAGTTAGGCCCGCGCGGTACCGGTAAAAGCCACTTGTTCCAGCAAATCTCGCCGTATGCGCACCTGATCTCTGGTGGTAAAGCGACAATCGCTAAGATGTTTGTCAACAACGCCACTGGGCAGCGCGGCCTGGTGTGTCAGTACGATGTGGTTTGCTTTGATGAAGTCAGCGGGATCTCCTTCGATACCAAAGAAGGGGTCAACATCATGAAAGGCTATATGGAGTCAGGTGAGTTTAGCCGAGGCAAGGAAAGCATTCGTGCTGATGGCTCCTTGGTGTTCGTTGGTAACTTCGATGTGGACGTGGAACATCAGCAACGTGTTGGTCATTTATTTGGCCCGTTACCGCAAGAAATGCGCGATGACACCGCCTGGATGGATCGAATCCACTGCTACCTACCTGGTTGGGATGTACCTAAGATGAGCCGTGAATTGACCACAGACCACTTTGGTTTGGTCAGTGACTTCTTCTCTGAGTGCATGACTCGCTTGCGTTTCCAAAGCCGTGTATCAGCGATGCAGAACCGCGTTCACTTAGGTGGTGCACTTAGTGGTCGTGACACCAACGCCGTTAATAAGACCGTTTCAGGCTTGCTTAAGCTGATGTACCCCGATGCTGAGTTAAGCGTTTCTGATGAAGATCTAGAGTGGGTCACACGCTTAGGTCTTGAAGTGCGCCGCCGCGTAAAAGAACAGCAAAAACGTATTGGCTCAGCTGAGTTCCGTAATACCCATTTCAGCTACATTCTCGGCGATGATGGCGTTGAAAAGTTTGTCGCTACTCCTGAGCTGCGAGCGGATAACGAGATCGGTGATGATCCGCTAGAGCCAGGCCAGGTATGGACGATTAGTGAAGGCGGATCTGAGGCGGATGACAATGCCGGTCTATACCGTATTGAAGTCAACGAAGGGCCAGGCTCCGGCGTAAAAATACTTAACAATCCAGCACCCGCAGCGTTTAAAGAATCTGTGCGTTATGCAGAACAAAACCTCTATGCCCGTGCGATGCAATTGATCGGCGATCGCGACCCCAGAGCCCATGAGTTCACTGTACAGCTCAGAGCCTTTGATGCAGCTAAGAAAGGCTCCAGACTCGGTGTGGCCGCGCTAATCGCTATGTGCAGTAGCGTGCTAAAGAAATCAGTGAAGGGCGGTCTTATCGTTATTGGAGAGATCAACCTGGGCGGCTCCATTGAGCCCGTCACCAACGCAGTCAACATTGCCGAACTGGCAGTAGAGAAGGGCGCAAGCGTACTGCTCATGCCCGTTACAGCAAGACGTCAACTCTATGATCTGTCAGATGACATGGCGACTAAGATTGACATCCAGTTTTACCAAGATGCTAGGGATGCGCTGTTGAAGGCGATTGTGGAGTAGGTGTGTGTTCCCTCATTTTAGTTGGTGCAGGGTAGTAGTAAAGTTTGCTGACTTAGCTGGTCTTGAGGAACAGAGAAGGGTCAATTTTAATATTTCTCTGGAGATGCACTCAAAGCTCAAGATTTATGCTGCGAAGAAAGGTTTGACTATCACTCAGGTCTTGACTGACTTTATTGAAAGCCTGCCAGAATGAGTAGGTGAGTAAAGCTGTGTCAAACAACAAGGTGCACATTTCAATGCCGAGCAATGCACGATTTGTCTCCGTATGGGCTTAAGCACAGGCAGTAAAAGGGAGGCGATAGCGTTTTATTTGGATACTTAATGTGCAGTCGTTGAGATATAAATAAGCATGCACGAATTGCCATAGGTAGCTGTCTTGCGAAGTGCAGAAAAGCTGCGTATAAACAATGTCTTACTGTTAAATTAACTAAGTAGGTTTGGCGGCAAAACGCGCATGCTTACTAATATAATGTTATGCTGACAAACAACAAAGGAAAGAATCATGCTTAAGCTACTAACATTCCTTACTGTATTCTGTGCAACAACCGCTTACGCTGGAACCAACCAAATTGACATCATTGGCCTAGTGCCAGATGTATCTACCCAAGAGCAGGTAGAAAGCGCGAAAGCGGAGTTTGGGTATGTAATAGGTGGATTTGAGCTTATTTGTATACCTGAATATATTGATGGAAAGTTATCTCAATTACTTTGCGTTACAGGCGAAGATTCAGCTTCACGGGACAGAACAGCGGACTCTTACAGGCTCGCCTCAAATTCTGAAATTCACAAGGTTTTGGTCAGCGGGTTTACCAAAAAGTATGGAGCGCCTTCAAAGATCGACAACTCAACAGTTTCAAATCGTTTTGGCACCGAGTTTAATCGTAATGTTGTCGTTTGGGTTGACAATAAGGGTAATAAACTAACCTTGATGTCCATGGCAACAAAGATTGATGAGGGTATGATTTTGCTTGAGTCCGCCGCCCAACTAAAAAAGGATAAAGCAGAGAGTAATCGCGCTGAAAGCAAAAGAGATTTTTAACTACAACCAATTGGGGGGTTGAAATGGATAAAATCGAAATAGCAATTCCGGATATTCCACATGGTCACGGTCTTTCTTTCAAAAAGGGTGTTGCTGGCGGCATTCTTGATTCAAAGGATAATGAATCAACATGTCATGAAACCCATAAAGCAAGCTACCTCCGAGGCTATGAAGTTGGTAAGGCACTCAAGGAAGAGGTTGCAAAGAAAGTGAAAGCATAATCGGGTAGCCGAGGGTTTCTAGCCCTCAGCCCCCACAACACCCTGCATGCGGCTCCGCACAGGGCGTTTCATCAAGAATGATGAAGCTTAATCCAACCATCGCGCAATGCGTACAGACCCTGAGATTTTAAGTAAGCATTTGATAACGCCTGATTAATTCCCGGAGGTTTAGAGCTGCGCCATGGGCCTTTGCTGGTGATACCGCATGCAACTGCAGCTTGCACATGAACGCCCAACCGCATTAAGTTTCTTACTTTAGTGCGCGGCTTGCGCCACTGTCGCCAATAGGCCATTCGCACTCTGCGCCGGATCCAATGATCCAGTTCAACGCAGTGCTGATAGCCACTGGCAATACCAAAGTAGTTTATCCAGCCGCGTAAATATTGGCTGACCTTAAACAGCTGGTATTTCATTGACACACC
>JBLWZG010000011.1:0-87480 GCA_048266525.1 Pseudomonas sp. | reverse complement strand
AGCTATCAACGGACGACTTGAACACTTGCGAGGTACCGCCCTGGGCTTTAGAAATTTAACCAATTACATAGCCAGGTGCTTGCTGAAGTCAGGAGGATTTAGAAATCAGCTACACCCTTAAATGCGAAGAGCCCCATTGGGCAATTATTTTCATTGTTTTTGAAAGCATTATTATGTCCAACTCCTAAAATTATGACTGAGCTCTATAGGATTAACTTGGCATTAAATAAAGTTGAATCCGGAGATAATAAGGAAGAAGAGTTGACAACCACTATTGTCAATTTTATATCACTAAATCAAGAGTTATTAACGGCTGATACGACAGTCGATGAACTGTTGTCATATATTCAGAGTTTTATTCATGTCTTAGGAACGCAAAAGATAAAGGGACGCTGGAAGCAATATAAATCTCCGGGATATTATAATGGTGTGTGGCGAGCTCTTGAGGATCATTTCAGAAATATGTATTCGCAATCAGGTTCGCTAGAGGATGCTTCAAAGTTGTTTAATGCCGAGAATGCTGTGCAAATAATGAATATTCATAAATGTAAAGGTCTAGAATATCATGCAGTATACTTTCTAGGTCTAGAAGACCAAGCATTTTGGAATTATACCCATGAACCATTTGAAAATAATTGTGCGATTTACGTAGGGTTGTCGAGGGCTAAAAAGCAGCTGATTGTTACTTATAGTAAGTACCGTGATCATAGGCGTGTTACTAATCGATTTGATGACAGACCATCATCTTATAGAAATATTAAACCTATCATTGATTTGCTAGTGCATAAATGTAAATTTATTGCCTTAATTCATACCAAATAGTCTTTGGATATATTGTGTTAATTCAGCTAATCGGTAGCCGAGGGTTTCTAGCCCTCAGCCCCACAACATCCTGCATGCGGCTCCGCACAGGGCGTTTCACTAAGGACGGTGAAGCTTAATCCAGCCATCGCGTAATTCGTACAGACCCTGAGATTTTAACTAAGCATTCAATAATGCCTGATTAATCTCTGCCGCTTAAGAGCTACGCCATGGGTCTTTGCTGTTTGCCTTACTTGGATTATTCACAAAATATGAAACTATAAGCTAGTCAATCTATACGCCGTGCTTGTCAAGAAATGTCAAACAATCAATCTAATACAAGCTGTCAAGCTAAGACATGGAAAATCCTTCTCAAACCTTATTATTCAGGTGTTTAAAGTGTGTCAATCATAAATACTGTTTGACATTAATGCTAATCCCTGGCCGGAAGATCCTTTGACCGCGCAGGCGCAGCAAGGCGTAAAGAAGAAACCCTAGCTGCGGTTCTTACTCATACATAATTCAGACTTAATTTCCCTTGCCGCGCATCACCCAGAGCAGCACACCGACACTAAATAAAAGCAGTAACGCAGCGAAGCTCAAAGTGATGCCATAACGACCATTCAGTGTATTGATTAACTCTGCATGACGCTGCGCGGGATCGACCAGCAGTGGTATCGGATCACCTAGCTTAAGCGAGCGCAGTCCGCTAGCAAGGTCAACAATGCCAAAGCGCGTTTCAAACTGATAGCGCTGCTCCTGTAACTCATAGCTAATCCTGTAGCCTTTGTACACAGTGCCGATCACCTGCCCAGTGACAGGCCGCATTTCGGAGTTGCGTGATGCTTCCCAAGCAAAGCTGCCTGCACAGATAAACAACAACAGAATAACTATCCGCGTTATCGCGCCACGCATCGATGCTTTCATAACGCCTCGAACTGATTGAAATAAATAAACAATCACCTAAACAGCCGCAACAACTCTGTACGCTTATTGCGTAACTCTGGAGCGAAACCTATGTACGGCGCCGTCTAGCAAAGCTAGACAGGGTACCGTTGTCTTGCTCAACTGAAGCAATTTGTCTGCTCTAAAAAGCATCCACGCCGATATCAGCCAGCACAACACTGCAGGCAGATTCCAGCTTAATTGTGCTCTAACACGTCACCCAGTGACTGCGCTCAGCGTTCAGCAACACAGCTGCTAAGACACTATAAAACAGCATCAATCGCCTGCGTTAGAGTCTTGCTCTCAGGACCCGTGGTGCTGCCAAACCGCTCAATCACTTCACCTTTTTCATTAAGCAGGTATTTTGTGAAATTCCACTGCGGCGCTTTGCTCTGCTGGTTAATGTGGGCAAACACCGGTGTTGCATCAGCGCCGGTCACTGGACCTGGAGCAATCATGGTAAAGGTCACGCCAAAATTCTTGAAGCAAATCGTCGCGGCTTCTTCTTCAGTTTTTGCTTCCTGATTAAAATCATCACTGGCAAAGCCAACCACCACCAAACCCTGCTTGGCATAACGCTCGTGCAAGGCTTCCAGTCCTTTAAATTGTCCGGTAAAACCGCAGTGGCTGGCGGTATTCACCACCAGCATCGGCTTACCCGCCGCCAAGTCACACAAATTAACCGTGTCTTTGGAATGCAGTTTAGGTAAATCGTGATCAAGAAACGCCGGGCAGGCCACGCTTTCATCTGCGAACGCGGCTGTAGTGCCGAGCGCGAGCATTAATGTCGCACTGAGTAGTGATCTCAACATAGCCTGTCTCCTGATATTTTCATTGTTGGAATAGAGTTCGTTACGCTAGACAAATGGGCAACACTTGGCCGTCGCGGTTTTGTCCATTTAAGCACAACTGCAAGGCAATCAGTCAATAACATGACTGGCACTTAAGGGTTGCCTCTTCTAGACAGCAAAGCAGCATGTGTACAAACAAGCTGGTACTACAAACACAGCAAAGAGACAGCTAAAAAAGGCACCCAAGAGGTGCCTTTTTGTGTTGCATAAAAACTGATTAGCCAGTGAAGCGCGCTCGTGCCGCATGCAACTTTTTCAAGCTATCGAGCAAACGCAGGTGTTTATCCAATCCTTCCAGTTTCATACTGGTTGGGGTTAAACCGTAGAAGCGTACGCTGCCCGTGATCGAGCCAATGACCGCATCCATGCGTTCGTGACCAAACATGCGGCGAAAGTTCGGCTCGTAATCGTCCATATCCAAGTCATCATCCAAAGCAACTTCTAAAGCAGCGTTCATCGCCTGATAGAACAGTTCGCGCTCAACCGTGTTGTCGTTAAACTGTAGGAACTCTTCAACCAACTCTAAGGCTTCATCCAGCTGATTTAAGGCCAAATAAATCAGCAATTTAAGCTCTAAGATCGTCAGCTGCCCCCAGGCGGTGTTCTCATCAAACTCGACACCAATCAAGGTTTTAATATCGATGTAATGATCCAGCTCGCTTTCTTCTAAACGCTCAACCAAGGCTTTGAGTTCAGCTTGTGTCAGGCGATGCAGATTGAGAATATCTTCACGGAAAAACAGCGCTTTATTGGTGTTATCCCAAATCAAATCATCGACCGGATACACCTCGGAATAATCCGGTACTAGAATCCGGCAGGCGGTCGCACCGAGATGCTCAAACACCGCCATATAGACTTCTTTACCCATGTCTTCGAGCAGGCCAAATAACAGTTCTGCTTCCTGCACATTGCTGTTATTGCCGCCATCGGTGAAATCCCACTCGACAAAATCATAATCCGCTTTGGCACTAAAGAAACGCCACGACACCACGCCGCTGGAGTCAATAAAGTGCTCCACCGAGTTATTGGGTTCAGTCACCGCATGGCTAGAGAAGGTCGGGCGCGCCAGATCATTCAAGCCTTCAAAACTGCGGCCTTGCAGCAACTCAGTCAGGGTGCGCTCCAGCGCCACTGCAAAATTTGGATGCGCGCCAAAGGAGGCAAATACACCGCCGGTGCGCGGGTTCATCAGCGTCACGTTAATCACCGGAAACTGACCGCCCAAGGAGGCGTCTTTGACCAGCACCGGAAAGCCTTGCTCTTCCAACGCCTGAATACCGGCCAGAATGCTGGGGTATTTGGCCAATACCTCGTGCGGCACATCGGGCAGCGCGATTTCGCCTTCAATAATTTCACGTTTGACTGCGCGCTCAAAAATCTCCGACAGACACTGCACCTGCGCTTCTTCAAGCGTATTACCAGCACTCATGCCGTTACTTAAGAAGAGGTTTTCAATCAGATTAGAGGGGAAAAACACCTCTTTACCATCAGACTGACGCACATAAGGTATCGAGCAAATACCACGCTCAATATTGCCCGAGTTGGTGTCGTATAAGTGCGAGCCGCGCAACTCGCCATCTGGGTTATAAATCGCTAAACAATGTTCGTCGAGCAAGCCCTCTGGCAGCTCATCCTTAGGGCCGGGCTGAAACCAGCGCTCATTGGGGTAATGGACAAAGTCTGCATTGGCCAGCTCTTCGCCCCAGAACTGGTCGTTGTAAAAGAAGTTGCAATTGAGACGCTCAATAAACTCGCCCAACGCCGAGGCCAGCGCACTTTCTTTGGTTGCGCCCTTACCGTTGGTAAAGCATAGCTGCGACTGGGAGTCACGCACATGCAGCGACCAAACATTGGGCACAATGTTGCGCCACGAAGCGATTTCAATCTTCATGCCGAGGTTAGCAATAAGACCAGACATGGTAGCGATGGTTTTTTCCAGCGGCAGATCTTTACCGGCAATAAAGGTCTGGCTGTTTTCATCCACTGACGTGCCCAGCAGCGCCTGCGCATCGGCGTCGAGGTTATCGACAATATCAATTACAAAATCAGGCCCAGTCTGCACCACGCGCTTAACCGTACAGCGGTCGATGGAACGCAAAATACCTTGGCGATCTTTATCAGATATATCGCTGGGCAACTCCACCTGGATTTTAAACATCTGTTTATAGCGGTTTTCTGGATCGACAATATTATTTTGCGACAGGCGAATATGTTCCGTGGGAATATCACGCGCTTGGCAGTACAGCTTGACGAAATACGCCGCACACAGCGCCGACGAGGCTAAAAAGTAGTCAAAGGGCCCCGGCGCTGAGCCATCACCTTTGTAGCGAATGGGCTGATCAGCCACCACAGTAAAGTCATCGAACTTGGCTTCAAGACGCAAGTTGTCGAGAAAGTTAACCTTGATTTCCACAGCGAATCACCAGAATACATAGCAAAAAGAATGGCTGCTATTATCCAGTATTCCAGCAGGATATGTTGTTAAATGTAGTCCCCAAACCCACCCTCACCTCTTTGATCGATCAACGCGCGGTTATGCACAGTAACAATGCTCAATACCCGTGTAATTTGTGCAAGGCAAAACGTGTTAGCAAAGGTGTTGCCCCTCACACCTACGGGTTAACGGCCGAGCCGTGATTGCCAACTTAACCCAGTTGGCGGGTGCGTTCGCCTCGATCAATGTGGCTACCTACTACACTGCTAGTCTACTAAGTCTGTGCTCCAGTTCAATCCTTGAATTGCCGTATCCAACTCACGGTAGGCTTTGGCTAAAGCATCCACCTGTTTTTGTATCTCTTTGACACTAACGGTGCTTTCAACCTTGATTTCTGATCGGCTATAACGGTCTTGCGAGGCTGATGCCGCGTCAACCAGATCAGCATAGACTTTGCGTCGCACGGCCAAAATATCACGCTCAGCTAAGGCATCGGTTAAGCTGCGCTCGGCGTCAAACTGAGTGTTGATATTGGTTTTATTGATGCGCTTGATCAGGTCAAAAGTACCCTCCGCCAGCTGCTCAAACTCCTTAAGCAGCAGTTGCGGATTCTCCGCCGGCTCTTCACCTTCTTGCACCTTGGCATTGCTGACAATGCGTTGGCGCAACTGTGCTGCACGCTTTTGGTAATCCGCACGCAGAATCAATGCTTCCGCTAATTTCATCATAAACCTCACTTTTTAAATCTATTTGCAAGCCGTACTGCATGCAGGCAAAACCCATACAAACGCACAAAGAAACATCTTATCTACCAAACAGCATAGCAGTAACACCAGTGCCTATTGCGCGTAATTATGCAGCACACCGATCAAATCGAGCGCTGATTGACACGCGCCGATAATTCTTCTGCACTTTCTTTACGCTCAGAATAACGATCGACCAGATAATCCTGACGATCGCGTAGCAATAAGGTGAACTTCACCAGCTCTTCCATCACATCAACAATGCGATCGTAATAGGGTGACGGTTGCATGCGGTCATTGTCATCAAACTCAGTAAAGGCTTTTGGCACCGAAGACTGGTTAGGGATGGTAAACATGCGCATCCAACGCCCTAAAGCACGCAGCTGATTGACCACATTAAAGGACTGCGAGCCACCACAGACTTGCATCACAGCCAAGGTTTTACCTTGAGTCGGACGCACCGCGCCCATGCTCAATGGCACCCAATCAATCTGCGCTTTAAACACCGCACTCATCGCACCGTGCCGCTCTGGCGAACACCACACCTGCCCTTCTGACCACTGCATCAATTCGTGTAACTCAGCCACCTTAGGATGGGTTGGCTCTACATCATCCGGCAAAGGCAAACCCGATGGATTAAAAATACGAGTTTCTGCACCAAAGGTTTCTAACAAACGCGCCGCTTCTTGCACCACTAGACGGCTAAAAGAGCGCTGACGAGTAGAACCGTATAACAATAAAATACGTGGCTTATGCGCAGACTGCTGTGCGGGTTGTAACTGTTCCAGCGTTGGAATATTCAATGCGTCAGCGCTGATATTGGGTAAATCTTCGTACATGAAAACTCTCTCTTATGATCTTACTCGGCCTGCTGTGGATCACTGGATAAACCAACTGTACTGACCTAAACACTCAGGCGTATCGCTAAGGCGCTGAGGGTCACCAGCAACACCGGCAACGTGAGCACCACACCGACCTTAAAGTAATAGCCCCAGCTGATTTTGATGTTTTTCCGTGCCAACACATGCAGCCACAGCAGTGTGGCCAAGCTACCAATTGGGGTGATTTTCGGCCCCAAGTCGGCACCAATCACATTGGCATACACCATCGCCTGCTGAATCACCCCATCGACGCCAGCCGCATCTATCGACAGCGCACCGACCAACACCGTGGGCATATTATTCATGATGGAGGACAACACAGCAGTGAGCAGTCCGGTACCTAGAGTGGCCGTCCACAAGCCTTGCGCGGCAAAGATATTTAACAGTTGGGCAATATAATCGGTGAGCCCGGCATTTTTTAAGCCATAGACCACCAAATACATCCCTAACGAAAACACCACCACTTGCCAGGGCGCTTCCTTGAGCACTTTAGTGGTGCTAATTACCTGACCACGGGCGGCAATCAGATACAACAACAGCGCACAGACTGCAGCAATCACACTGATCGGCACACCCAGCGGCTCAATCACAAAGAAGCCCAACAGCAATAAAGCCAACACCCACCAACCGGCCACAAAGGTGGCGCGGTCACGGATCGCTTCTTTAGGCTGTTTCAGTTCACTCAGGGCATAAGTGGCCGGCACATCTTTACGGAAAAACCAAAGCAACATCGCCAAACTGGCAGCGATACTGACAAAGTTCACCGGTACCATCACTGCTGCGTACTCATTAAAAGTGAGGTTAAAGTAGTCAGCCGAAACGATATTGACCAGATTCGAAACCACAAAAGGCAAGCTGGCAGTATCGGCAATAAAGCCTGCCGCCATCACAAAAGCCAAAGTCGCCGCCGGAGAAAAACGTAGCGCCAACAGCATGGTAATCACAATGGGCGTGATAATTAACGCAGCACCATCATTGGCAAATAACGCCGACACCGCAGCGCCTAACAGCACAATAAAAGCAAACAATTTGCGCCCACTGCCGCCACCCCAACGCGCCACATGCAAGGCCGCCCACTCAAAGAAACCGGCTTCATCGAGCAGCAAGCTGATAATAATAATGGCGATAAAGGTTGCCGTAGCATTCCAGACAATTTGCCAAACCAGGGCAATATCTGCCAACTCAACCACACCACAGAGCAACGCCAACAGCGCACCAAAAGAGGCACTCCAACCTACCCCGAGCCCGCGCGGTTGCCAAATAACTAAGACAATCGTAATCAGAAAAATCAGCAACGCGATCAGCATGAGCAACACTCAGTCCGTGGCAATAATTGAAAGGGGTTAGTTACATACAGGTTGGTTAAGCGGCCCACGCGGCATCGCCTGCAAACGCTGCAGATCATCTGCTAACCACTGCTGATTCGCTGCGAGGGTTTGCTGCAGAATGTTCAGCACCCAAACCGGCAACTGCGGATGCAAACGGTAATACACCCACTGCCCTTGGCGACGATCCAGCAACACCCCTGTGTTACGCAACAAGGATAAATGTCGGGAAATCTTCGGCTGACTTTCTTGCAAACTTTCGGTCAACTCGCACACACAAAGCTCACCAACGCTGGCAAGCAATAAGGCAATTCGCAGCCGCGTATCATCAGCAAGACTTTTAAAAACTTCAGTCGGCGACAGCTGCATAAAAAAGTCCCTCTAGAGTCGGGCAGTGAAACCAAGATTGAGCGGCAAGCAGAGAAGCTTATACGCCAAAACGTATATATGAAAAAACGAATATACGGATTTGCAAACACTATGTAAATGAAGGAGAAAAATACTTAAGGAAAGTTTGCGTTCACTGGAAGTATAGAAAGGTAACCAATACCCTTGAAGCTCGCAGGCGACCGCAGTAACACAGGTCGCCCCGCCCCATTTATAAGCCGAAGGTTTCTTTGACCTTCTCTTCAAATACTTTGTCATCCATGCTCTTGCGCATGGGCACAAACAGTTCCGCTTCCTTGCCAACTTCAACAGCAATATCACTCGTTTCATTCTCGATAATACTTTTCACAGCCTGCGCGATAGGCAGTGGATCAGGGCCTTCATTGATGGCCTGTGCCACAATCGGAGCGAAGTGAGCTACCAACTCTTTATAAGGAGAGTCAGCACTGGTTGTCTGACTATTGGCGACTAGCCCTTTTTTCACGAAGTTGGTGCCAAACAAGCCTGCGAGGACAGAGTGCACTCTGATACCAAAGGGTGCCACTTCAAAGCGCAACGAATCAGTAATGCCCTCGACAGCATATTTACTAGCATTGTAGTGCGACAATAAAGGCAAACCCATCTTCCCAAGAAAGGAGGAAATATTAATGATCACACCACTTTGCGCTTGACGCATATGTGGCAGCACTGCTCTGGTCATCTTAATCAAGCCAAAGACATTCACATCAAACTGCTGGAATATTTCCTCATCCGTGCCTTCTTCCAGCGTCGCAAGAAGCCCGAAATCGGCATTATTTACCAAAACGTCGATCTTCCCTTCCTTGGCCATAACATGTTCGACGGCCTTTTGAATGGACGCTGTATCTTGCACATCAAGGGTCACAGTATTCACTTTAACGCCGCGCTTTTCTGCCTCATCCAGCAATTCTTGGCTGGCATTTCTTACGCCGGCATATACGCTATAGCCGTTTTCAGCCAGCAACAGTGCGGTTTCCTTGCCCATACCGGACGTCGCGCCAGTGATCAAGACTGTCTTATTCATGGTGTGATCCTCTTCTTAGATAGTACTGATTATCCAGTGAGCATAACCTTAGCCGCGTACCGCGCAATTAACCCTAATCAAGGCATCCCAAACGCAAGCGTTTTACTCTCGCTAAAGGTTTATCCACTAGAGGGTTTGACGTGAACACACCGACTGCAGAACTTAGCTACACCAGCTATCCATTTGACGCACGTGCCATAGCGCACCGTTTTCGCCATTCCGCTATTTTTGGTGCGCTGGATGCGCTCAACCCAGGCGAGGCGATGCGTTTTGTTAATGACCATGACCCGCTGCCGCTGCTCAATCAAATGCAGCAGCGCTATGGCGAGCGAGTCAAAGTCATTTATCAGCAGCGTGAACCGGGCGCGATTATGATTGATTTTGTTGTGGTGGCGTAGACTTCAACTTGGTTAGGCCAGCGACGAACGCCAAGGTTTTTTTGCTAGAAAAATGGTGTGTCTGCTGCCTTTACCAGGTCTAGCTCGGACGGTGCGCACGGTGACGACGAATCCGGCTTTTTTAAGCTGGATCACGAACATTGAATCTGCGCCAGCCGACCACACAGCTAACATCCCTTCAGGGCGCAAACTGTCATATAAGGCTTCTAAACCGCCGGTGGAATACAGCCAATTATTATTGCTGTGGGTAATGCCTTCTGGGCCATTATCGACATCCAGCAAAATCGCATCAAAAGCCGGCTCCTGCATTTTGATCAATTCGGCAATATCACCTAAGCGCACATGGCAGCGCGGATCTGCCAATGGCCGGCCAGCACACTCACCGAGCGGGCCTTGATTCCATTCCAGAACTTCTGGAATAAGCTCAGCCACAGTCACCCGTGAGTTTGCCGTCACGCAGGCTAGCGCTGCAGCCAAGGTATAACCCATCCCCAAGCCGCCCACCAAGACGTCTGCATTATCTTTATTTTGAATATGAGCACAGCCGAGTTTGGCCAACTCCTGCTCGGAATTATAAACCCCGCTATTCATTAACTCGCCACGCACGCCGGACAGCCGAATAGAAAACTCATTGTCGCGGCGATACAAAGTCAGCTCACCGCCATTATTGGGAATGATCGCTGTTGCGAGTTTGTTTAAAGGCTTCATCTTGGCTCGTCGTCGTTAGAGGGTTGAAAGGGTTTGTCGGGCTGAAGTAGTTTGCTAGCACAGGCTAAAGACACGCCGATAAGCCAACAGGCAAGAACCTGCACAGCAAGCCTGCTGCTTTTAAGAGCAGACTATAACCTAATGTTTTCAATGCGTTTTAGGAAAACTCTGAATAACGACCGGCGTTGTCAGGACGTTGTTAAAAACCAGCTTACAATCTTTAGATTGAACGTGCTTTAGCACGGCCCCGAAGGGGGGAGCGAAGCGAATAAAATGCTCATTTACTCGTTATAAAAATCCAAGCGGTACAGATTAAAGAGCGCAGCTACAACTTGCGCTAATGCACACTGAGTCGTCTAGAGTAGTTTGCTAGACTGCCGAACACACAAAAACGCCCGATGCAACTTAATCCATCGGGCGTTTTACTTTACCGCTACCGCACTCGAGGTGCCTGCAGCGTCTTATCTATTACGAACGGATGATATGATCAAAAGCACTCAGTGACGCTTTTGAACCTTCGCCCATGGCAATAATAATCTGCTTGTAAGGCACTGTCGTCACATCACCGGCAGCAAACACACCAGGAATACTGGTGGCACAGCGTGCGTCGATTTCGATCTCACCATGCTTGGACAAGGCAACCGAGTCTTTCAACCACTCAGTGTTTGGCAATAAGCCAATCTGCACAAAGATACCTTCCAGCTCAACCGTGTGCAGCTCTTCGGTGGTGCGATCCTTGTAAATCAAGCCAGTCACTTTGCTGCCATCACCAATCACTTCTGTGGTCATAGCGCTCTTAATCACAGTGACGTTCGGTAAACTTTTGAGTTTTTTCTGCAGAACTTCATCAGCGCGCAGAGTATCAGCAAACTCAAGCAAGGTCACATGCTTAACTAAACCTGCCAAGTCAATCGCCGCTTCAACACCTGAGTTACCGCCCCCAATCACAGCAACGCGCTTGCCTTTGTACAAAGGACCATCACAGTGTGGGCAGTAAGCCACACCACGACCACGGTATTCTTGCTCACCGGGTACGTTCATTTCGCGCCAGCGTGCACCGGTCGACAGAATCACAGTTTTAGCTTTTAAGCTGGCACCGGACTCAAACTCAACGGTGTGCAAACCGCCCTGCTCTGTTGCTGGGACTAAACGACTCGCCGTTTGTAGGTTCATCACATCGATATCGTATTCATGCACATGCTGTTCCATGGCGCGAACCAGCTTTGGACCTTCAGTTTCTGTGACAGAGATAAAGTTCTCAATCGACATAGTATCCAAAACCTGACCACCAAAACGCTGCGCGGCAACACCGGTACGAATACCTTTACGTGCGGCGTAAATAGCTGCTGCTGCGCCAGCTGGGCCACCACCAATCACTAACACATCAAAAGCATCTTTTTCATTAAGCTTAGCCGCATCACGGGCAACACTGCCGGTGTCAACTTTAGCCAGAATTTCTGCAACGTCCATGCGGCCTTGACCAAACATTTCGCCGTTAAGGAAAATCATCGGTACAGACATCACTTGACGCTGTTCAACTTCGTCTTGGAACAATGCGCCATCAATCGCCACGTGACGAATATTTGGATTGAGCACCGTCATCAAGTTCAGTGCTTGTACGACATCTGGGCAGTTCTGGCAGGACAATGAGAAGTAGGTTTCAAAATTAAACTCACCTTCTAAATTGGCAATCTGCTCAATCACATCTTGCCCTAGCTTCGATGGGTGTCCGCCAACTTGCAGTAGCGCCAAAACCAATGAAGTGAACTCATGACCCATTGGGATACCAGCAAAACGCAAGCTGATATCACCATCAATACGGTTTAAAGAAAACGAAGGTTTACGCGCATCATCACCGTCAGTACGTAGGGTGATTTTGTCGCTCATGCCGGCAATTTCTTCCAGCAAGTTTTTTAATTCGGTCGATTTTGCACCATTATCAAGGGACGCAACGATCTCGAAGGGCTGCGTCACCTTCTCTAGATAAGCCTGTAATTGTGCTTTTAAATTAGCGTCCAACATGACTGATATTCTCCAAAATCTGTTTTTTGAAAATAAAACGCCCGAGCGGTGTGCGCCCGGGCGTCGGGCTTACGAAGTTGGATCACAACTGAGCAAGCGGGGTAAAGGTAAGGAGTAAACCTTAGATTTTACCGACTAAGTCTAATGAAGGAGACAGTGTTGCTTCACCTTCTTTCCACTTAGCTGGGCATACTTCACCTGGGTGAGCTGCAACGTACTGTGCTGCTTTAACTTTGCGCAATAACTCTTGTGCGTCACGGCCAATACCACCAGCGTTGATTTCAACGATCTGGATTTTACCGTCTGGATCGATTACGAATGTACCGCGATCCGCTAGACCGGCTTCTTCAATCATCACACCAAAGTTGCGGGTGATTTGGCCAGTTGGGTCACCAATCATTGGGTATTGAATCTTGCCAATTTCTGGTGAAGTGTCGTGCCATGCTTTGTGGGTGAAATGGGTGTCAGTTGATACTGAGTAGATTTCTACGCCCATTTTCTTAAATGTTTCGTAGTTGTCAGCTAAGTCGCCCAGCTCTGTTGGGCAAACAAAGGTGAAGTCAGCTGGGTAGAAAAACACCACAGACCATTTGCCTTTCATGTCTGCTTCAGTCACTTCGATGAAATCACCGTTGTGGTATGCAGTTGCTTTAAATGGTTTTACTTCGCTATTAATGTAAGACATTTAATAATTCCTCTTGGGGGTTAAGAACTTTACGGGATTAATAATAGGCCATCTTGCTGATTAGTCATAATTGATTGAAGACATAGCTTCGATAGCTTTTATCAATAGCCTCATCTAATCGTCAATCAACAGTCTCTAGCATAGCCTTACTTGTGAACACCGACTGACCCAACTGCATATAGCAATACACAAGCTGGAGCCAGTCACACAATACCGCAGTCAGCACAGCATACTCATTTACAGGTATTCTTGCCGCAACAGTTATTTAAGGTATGTCTCTGTATGCAAATTTTCAAGGTCGGCGGCGCAGTACGCGATCAACTTTTAGGCCGCACAGTGGTAGATGTTGACTGGGTAGTGGTCGGTGCAACCCCTGAGCAAATGCGCGCGCAAGGCTTTCGTCCAGTGGGCGATGATTTCCCTGTGTTTCTGCACCCTACCAGTGGGGAAGAATATGCCTTGGCACGCACTGAGCGCAAAAGCGGTCATGGCTATGGTGGTTTTGTTTTTCATACCAGTCCGGACGTCAGCTTAGAAGAAGATTTACTACGCCGTGACCTTACCGTGAACGCCATGGCGCAAGCCGATGACGGTACTTTATTTGACCCGTACGGCGGACAAGCTGATCTCGCCGCACGAGTATTACGCCATGTTTCACCAGCTTTTGCTGAAGATCCACTGCGCGTACTGCGGGTCGCGCGTTTTGCCGCGCGCTATGCCTATCTGGGTTTTAGTGTCGCCCCTGAAACCTTAGATCTGATGCGTACATTGGCTGAATCCGGTGAGCTTGCGCACTTAACCGCCGAGCGTGTCTGGCAAGAGTTTGCTCGGGCATTAATGGAAGACAATCCTGAGGTTTTTATTCAAGTGCTGCACGATTGCGGTGCTTTAAAAGCATTACTGCCAGAAGTAGATGCCTTATTTGGCGTACCACAGCCCGCTGAGCATCACCCTGAAATCGATACGGGTGTACACATACTCAGTGTCTTACAACAATGTGCGCGTTTTAAACACAGCTTGAATATTCGCTGGGCCTGTTTGCTGCATGATTTGGGCAAAGGCACTACTGATCCTGCCGAATGGCCACGACATATTGCCCATGAGACACGCGGCCTGGCCTTAATTAAGACAGTCAATAAGCGCTTGAAAACGCCGAATGATTGCGCTGAGTTAGCCTTACTGGTCGGCGAATATCACACCCATGCCCACCGTGCTTTGGAGTTGCGTCCGGAAACTTTACTGAAACTGTTAATGAGCTTCGACATCATGCGTCGCCCACAACGCTTTGATGATTTTGTCAGCGCCAGCGAGATGGATTCACGCGGACGTTTAGGCCTTGAAGACCGTGTATACCCGCAAGCTGATTATTTGCGCCAAGCTGCCGAAGTGGTGCGCGCGGTCAATGTGAAACCGCTGCTGGAGCAAGGTCTGCAAGGCGCAGAACTCGGTCTAGCGCTGAATGCTGAACGCCTGCTTGCGCTACAGAGCTATGTCGCAGCAGCGCGAGCAATCTAGGCGGCAAGATTGGTTTATTTATGCTCCGCTAGAGCACGCAACTGCAGCGGATCAACTAAGCCACCAGCAATCGCCATGCCGACCAAATCAGGTAAAGTCTGCGCCTGCATGTGTTTCATCACTCTGGAGCGATAGAGATCAACAGTTTTCACACTAATACCCAACTGCTCGGCCATTTCACGGTTGGTGTAGCCTTGCACCAGCGGCAGCAGCACATCGTGCTCACGCGGCGTAAGACTGGCAATGCGTTGCAATACCGCCTGCAGTTGGCTGTCATCTGCTACTGCGACGAAACGGCTTAACGCTTGTTGCACGCTGTCGAGCAGTAACTGTTCGTTATAGGGCTTTTCAATAAAGTCGACTGCACCAGCACGGAACGCACGCACCACAATCGGCACATCGGCATGGCCACTGACAAAAATAATCGGTAAATCAAGGCCTCTTGCGCGTAACGCTTCCTGCACATTCAGCCCACCCATACCAGGCATGCGCACGTCTAAAATCACGCAGGCATTATTGTGCTGCGGATTGGCATCAAGGAAAGCTTGGCCACTGGTAAAAGGCAGCGCACGCAAACCGATCGACTCCAGCAACCACAGCGTTGAGTCCAACATGCCCTGATCATCATCCACCACATATACGATCTGCTCTACTGTACTCACGTTAAGCCCTTATCATTATTTATGCTTTAACTGCAGCACGCTCATCATGCCGCGCGCACCGGTAAGCGGCAAATCAAACACAGACCACCCAACTCACCATTCTCAGCTTCAAGCGAACCACCAAAGCCCTCGATAATACTGCGGCTCATCGATAGACCTAAACCTAGACCATCGGCTTTACTGGTATAGAACGGTGTAAACAACTGCTCTAACTGAGCGGCGCTAACACCTGCACCTTGGTCATACACTTTAATATAGACATGCTCTGCATGCTGTTCAGCGGTAATCAAAATGCGTGAAGACTCTACTTGTGCTTGATAGCGTTCGCGATTGGCCTCAATAGCATTGCGCAATACATTCAATAGCACTTGCTCGAGTAGCACGCGGTCGGCATACACCGCAGGCAGCTCGGACAATAGCTGTTGTTCGACATCAATCCGTGCATTTGCTGCTTCCCAAGCACAGAGCTGCACGGTTTCTTGCAACACTTCAGCAATATTGAGTGCTTGCACACGGCGCGGCTCTTTACGCAGAAAGGCACGCAAACGCTTAATCACTTCAGCCGCATGGTTAGCATGCTCGGTAATACGCTCTAGGCCTTGCGCCACCCGCTGTAAAGACGGCGATTGCATATCCGCCGTCTGCAAATAACGCAAGCTGGCACTGGCATAATTAATCACCGCAGCCAGCGGTTGATTCATTTCATGGGCAATCCCCGAGGTCAGTTCACCCAAGGTAATGAGCCGTGCAGTATGTGCAAGTTCTTCTTGATGTTTGCGGTGCTGCGCTTCGCGCAACTCACGCTCGGCCATATTGCGCGCCACTAACGAATAGTAACGCTCACCGCCAGCGATTTTATGCGCCAGCAACACCAAGGAAACAGGAAAAGAAGCAGCCCCAGCATAAGGCTGGAAACGTGTTTCACAACTCCAGACCCCTTGCTCATCAGCGGCTTGCCAACCTTTTGCGGTGAGCTCACTTAAGCTTGCGGCACTGACAAGATCAGCCAGCTGCATGCTGGTTTGCGCGTCAGTAACCTGTAAATAACGCTGTGCTGATGGGTTCATCCATCGAATCAAGCCATTGGCATCAACAAACAACACCAGGTCCGTATTCACTTCCACCACTTCTGCCAGTCGTCGTCGATTTTCCTCAGCCTGTACGCGCTCAGTGATATCCCGTGACACGCTAATAATTTCGACAATAGCGCCAGTATACGTCTCACGAATGGCCCGACTGGCGGTTTCAAACCAGAGATAATGCCCATCACGATGACGCACGCGCGCGGTCATGGTGTGATAACCGTCCTCGGCCAAGGCGTTTTTTGCACGCTGCTCAACCAGTACAACATCCTGTGCATGCAGCAACACCTGACTGCGCATGCCTCGTAACTGCTCCGGCCAATAACCAAGCAGGCTCCAGGAGGCTGGCGAGGCATTAATAAAGCGCCCATCAGGTGTGTGGCGTGAAATTAAGTCAGTGGTGTTTTCGGTAATTAAACGGTACAGACGCGAGGCTTGTGCAGCATCTTGCAACTGTTTGGCCTGCTCGGCCACCTCGCGTCCACGGACTAAAACCCGCTGTTGCTGGACACAAGGTATATAACTCCAAAGTAAAACTTGATCGGCAAATTTGGCGGCGACATCCTCAATCACGCGTTGTTGATTTAAGCTACTGCGCACCAACTGTTGATGATTATGCGGTAAAGCCAACTGAGTGTTTTCGGCGATTCGTGTGCCAAACTGATCAACTGCAGCCTTGTTAGCCTCAATTAAATCAGCTTGATGACTCACCCATAAAGCTGGCTGCGGGTCTGTGCTTAATAGCTCAACAGGCACATTCTCATTGGTGCTACAGCCTAGGTACGCAGAGAGAACCAGCAGCAAGCTATCCAATGCATAAAGCTCAACCCCCTGCTGTAATTCAATCACCAGTAGACCTTCTTGATCGGTCTGCAAAGGCAAACTGACCACCACGCCATAACTGATACCCGCCCGCTTTATGCGGTGTGATAGCCAGCAGTCAATGGCATGGACCTGCGCAATGGTTAAGCGTGCATTGTGCTGTAAGGCACTAAAAAGTTGCTGATCGGTTGCCGTCAATAGATCGCTAGGACCTGGTGGCCAGCCGCGCACATCACCCTCTGGACTATAAATATCAGCGCTAGCCTGCCAGTTGAAATACCACACAGAACGCACCTGCGGATCAAAACGTAACACGGCCTGCAATGCGCGCGCGCACTGGCTCAATGGCTGTTTATCGCTCAATAAACGCTGCAAAAGACGCAACTGAAGCTTTTGATTGGTTTGCTCAGCCATAGGAATCCTAAAAAATATAGAACAAATACTATATTACTATAGTTTATCTACCATTATAAAAAGACAAAGCCTATAACAGAACGACAAACCAACCGCACTACTATGCAACAGTAAGCGGCCAGAGCAAATAATTAGCCACAGGTATTCAAACATGTCGATCTACGAGCAAGGTCTTGCCCGCAACCCAGTCAATCACGCGGCACTGAGCCCGCTCAGTTTTATTGAGCGTACCGCTGCAATCTATCCTAATTACCCTGCCGTGGTACATGGCGCGATTCGTCGTACCTGGGAACAAACCTATACGCGCTGCCGTAAACTAGCTTCTGCATTAGCCGGTCGCGGGATAGGCAAAGATGACACTGTTGCAGTGATGTTACCCAATATTCCAGAAATGCTAGAGCTGCACTTTGCGGTGCCGATGATTGGCGCGGTGATTAACACCCTCAACGTGCGTCTCGATGCAGAAGCCATTAGCTTTATGCTGCAACACGGTGAAGCCAAAGTCTTAGTGGTGGATCGTGAGTTTTGCGATGTAGCGCAAACGGCCTGCCGCATGCTGGAACACCCACCCTTAATTATTGATGTCAATGACCCAGAGTACGGTGAAGGCAACCCCGTCAGTGACTTGGACTATGAAGCGTTCTTAGCCGAAGGTGACCCTGAGTTTGTTTGGCACTGGCCAAGCGATGAGTGGCAAGCCATTGCGCTGAACTACACTTCAGGTACCACAGGTAATCCCAAAGGCGTGGTGTACCACCACCGCGGCGCCTTTCTCAATTCGATGGGTAATCAAATGACTTGGGCCATGGGCAATCATCCGGTGTATCTGTGGACCTTACCGATGTTCCATTGCAACGGCTGGTGCTACCCATGGACAGTGACCGCTCTAGCCGGCGTGCATGTGTTTTTACGCCGAGTCGATCCACAAAAAATACTGCATTTAATCCGTAGCGAAAAAGTCACCCACATGTGCAGTGCGCCAATCGTACTGCAAGCCTTAGTCAACATGCCAGCAGAAGCAAAAGCAGCGATTGAGCACCCAGTCAAAGCCATGGTTGCCGGCGCGGCACCACCTGCCAAAGTGATTGGTGCGGTTGAAGAAATGGGTATTGAAGTCACCCATGTCTATGGCCTCACTGAAGTCTACGGCCTAGTGACCTTGTGCGCTTGGCATGAGGAATGGAACGAACTGCCACTGGAAGAAAGAGCAGTGATTAAATCTCGCCAAGGTGTGCGCTACCCAACCTTGGAAGGATTGATGGTGGGCGATCCAAAAACTTTAGCGCCAACACCTAAAGATGGGCAAACCATCGGCGAAATTTTTATGCGCGGCAATACCGTGATGAAGGGCTACCTGAAGAACCCAACGGCCACCCATGAAGCCTTTGAAGGCGGTTGGTTCCATACCGGTGACTTAGCCGTATGGCATGCCGATGGTTATGTGGAAATTAAAGACCGCTCCAAAGATATCATCATCTCTGGTGGCGAAAACATCTCCACCATTGAAGTGGAAGGCGTGCTCTACCACCACCCCGCAGTATTAGAAGCAGCAGTCGTGGCGCGTCCCGATGCGCATTGGGGCGAAACCCCTTGCGCCTTTATTGCGTTAAAAGCCGGCCAAGAACATGTCACAACCGAAGCCATTATGAGTTTTTGCCGTGAGCATTTAGCCGCATTTAAAGTGCCAAAAACCGTGATCTTTACCCAACTGCCAAAAACCTCTACGGGGAAAATCCAAAAGTTCGTTCTGCGTGAAAACGCTAAAGCTTTATAAAAACAGGGCCAGCACCCTGTCATCACAACAACAATAAAACTAAACCTGTGTGGCCTCTCACTTGGTCAGGGCCGCAGTACAGGTCATTACAGAGGCTTTAACCATGCAACTTTATCAACGTAAAGACGGTGAAGAACAACCTTACTGGCCAGCAGGTCCTTTTAAAGTACGCCTGCCGTTTATCCACTACCGCTGGGAAACCGCAGAAATATTCCAAGCCCTGATCATGTTTGTGGTCAGCCTGGGCATGATTCCTTTGCTAGAAAAGTACTTAGGCTTGCCCTACGACGTTGCGCTGGCCTATGTCACTGTTTGTGGTATTGGCTTTATTTTGCCATCACTTTTGGGCGTGCCTTTTGTACCCGGCTGGATTACCCCTGGCATCCCTGTGGTGCTGCTGTTTCTCGGTGATTTCGAGTCTGGCCCAGAAGCCATCCAAGCCTTGTTTGCTTTGCAGTTCTTGGTCTTTGTGATTTTTCTCTTTCTGGGCATCACCCGGCTCGGCAGCACACTGGTGCGCATCATTCCTAACTCGATGAAAGGCGGCATCATTATTGGCGCAGGTATCGCCGCTTTAATTGGTGAGATTGATGCCGGCGGTCGCCTCGCCAACACGCCGATCTCATTAGTGATCGGCAGCTTGGTGTGTCTGTATCTGATGTTCTCAGTGTCTTTCCGTGGCTTAACTGAGCGCCTGCCGATTGCCCGTAAAGTTGTCAATTATGGAATGGTGCCCGGCATGCTGATTGCTATTTTTATTGGTATTGCAGTCGGTGAGTACAAAATGCCTGATATTCGCTTTGGCATTACCGCACCGGCTTTTGCTGAAATGTGGAACTACCTGCCATTCACCCTCGGCTTCCCTGACGCCAAGGTCTTTATGCTGGCGATTCCAACCGCAGTGATTGCCTACATTATTGCCTTTGGTGACATCATTGTTGGCCAGTCTTTAATGCAACGCGCCGATGAATTGCGCCCTGATGAAAAAATCGAAAACAACATTGACCGTGTGCATTTAGTCACCGCTCTGCGTAACGCTATTCATGCTTTCTTTGCCCCTTATCCAGGCTTAGCGGGTCCATTATGGACTGCAGTGGCGGCGACCATGGCAGAACGCTATAAGTACGGGCGGCATGCAATGGAATCGATTTATAGTGGTGGTGGTACGTTCTGGATTACCGGTTTCCTTGCGCTATTTATGCTGCCGTTAGTGACGTTTTTCCAGCCTGTATTGCCGATTGCGTTATCACTGACCTTGGTTCTCACCGGCTATATTTGCTTGATGGTGGGTTTTGAACAGCTCAACAACAACACCGAGCGCGGCATTGCCGGCACCATGGGCGTGGTTTTAGCTGTGTATGGCGCTGGCTGGGGATTAGCCGCCGGTGCAGCTTTGTATATTTTAGTGGAACGCACGCATATTCTAAAATTCACCACTGCCAATCCAAGCACAGAGACGGATTCAACCACCGCAGAATAATCGCTCACCTGCCTTTGGTAGCTGGCTTCTAGCAGCAGCTACCACAACCCAATAGGATAGTTTATGTCTGATTACAACGCCCCTTTGCGCGACTTACGCTTTGTCCTGCACGAAGTGTTTAATGCCTCTCACGTCTGGGAACAATTGCCACCCTTACAAGACACCGTAGATCGAGAAACCGCCGATGCCATTTTAGAAGAAGCCGCCAAAGTAACCGGCCAACTGATCGCACCACTGAGCCGTAATGGCGATGAACAAGGCGCGCAATGGGACAACGGCATGGTCACTACGCCTGACGGTTTTAAAGACGCTTATAAGACTTACATTGAAGGCGGTTGGGTTGGCTTATCCGGCAATCCTAGCTATGGCGGTATGGGTATGCCAAAAATGCTTTCAGTGCAATTTGAAGAAATGCTCTACGCTGCTGACTCAAGCTTTGCCCTATACTCCGCCCTCACTTCAGGCGCCTGTTTAGCCATTGATGCCCATGCCAGTGAAGCGTTGAAAAACACCTATTTACCACCACTGTATGCAGGCCGTTGGGCTGGAGTGATGTGCTTAACTGAAGCCCATGCCGGTACGGACTTAGGCTTAATTCGCACCCGCGCTACGGAAAACAGCGACGGCAGTTACAAGATTACTGGCAGTAAAATTTTTATTACGGGTGGCGAGCAAGACCTAACGGAAAACATCATTCACTTAGTGCTGGCCAAACTGCCAAATGCGCCCGAAGGTGCTCGCGGTATTTCCTTATTTTTAGTGCCAAAAATCAACGTCAATGCCGATGGCTCGCTCGGTAGCGCCAATGCGGTGACTTGCGGTTCCATCGAGCACAAAATGGGCATCAAAGCCTCCGCCACCTGCGTAATGAACTTTGATGACGCCAAAGGCTACTTAGTTGGCGAGCCCAATAAAGGCTTGGCCGCCATGTTCACCATGATGAACTACGAGCGTTTGTCCATTGGTATTCAGGGTATTGGCTGCGCCGAAACCTCCTACCAACGCGCTGCTCACTATGCCCGCGAGCGTATCCAAAGCCGCGCCGCGACCGGCGTGCAAAACCCGGAACACGCCGCTGACCCGATTATTGTGCATGCCGATGTGCGCCGTATGCTGCTGACCATGAAAAGCATGACCGAAGGCAGTCGCGCCTTTGCTTGCTATGTGGGTAAGCAATTGGATATTGCTAAATTCAGCTCTGATCCCGTATTGGCTGAGCAAGCGCAAAACTTAGTCGCCTTACTGACACCAGTGACTAAAGCATTTTTCACCGATATCGGTTTAGAAAGCTGCATCCACGGCCAGCAAGTGTTTGGCGGTCATGGCTATGTACGCGAGTGGGGCCAAGAGCAATTGGTCCGTGATGTGCGTATTGCGCAAATCTATGAAGGCACCAACGGTATTCAAGCGTTGGATTTAGTGGGGCGTAAAATCATTGCCAATCGTGGCGAGTCTTTAACCGCCTTTACTCAGCAGATTCGTGAGCAGGTTAACCAGCCCGAGACTTTATACTGCACAGAAGTGCTATCGGCAGTCGCTCGTTTAGAAAGCGTCAGCCAATGGCTACTCGAAAAAGCGGCCAACAACAAGAACGAAGTGGGCGCCGCCTCAGTTGAATACCTGCACCTGTTTGGCTATGTGGCTTACGCGTGGATGTGGTCGCGGATGGCCACCGCAGCGCAAAAAAACCATGCACAAGAGCCCGATTTTTATAGCGCCAAACTGGCCACTGCCGATTTTTATTTCAGCCGTATGTTGCCACGCACGCTCAGCCTCGAAGCCAGCATTAAAGCCGGTAGTCAACCTTTGTATGGGTTAGCCGCAGAACAGTTTTAAAATAGGTTAGTCAGCCCTGCAGCATCAGCGTTGCAAGGCTGGCCACATGCTAAAGATCAGGAGCACAACAATAATGAGAACCTTAACCACCCTGCAAGGCAACAGTCAAAAGCTCGATGGCGGCGCGATGTTTGGCAATGCCCCCAAAGCCCTGTGGCAGCGCTGGATGCAGCCCGATGAGCTCAATCGTATTAATTTGGGTTGCCGTGCTTTATTAGTACAAGAAGATGGGCGCAATATTTTAATTGAAACGGGTATCGGTGCGTTTTTCTCACCGCAAATGAAAGAGCGTTTTGGCGTGCAAGAAAGCCATCACGTGCTACTCGACAGCCTTGCTGCGCAGGGTTTAACCCATGAAGATATTGATATTGTGCTGCTCACGCACTTGCACTTTGACCACGCTGGCGGCTTACTGTCTGCTTGGCAGGAAGGACAACCAGCAGAACTGCTGTTTCCCAACGCACAATACCTGACCGGCCAAGGCCAATGGCAGCGTGCCAATAACCCCCACGCCCGCGACCGTGCATCCTATATCCCTGAACTACTGGCCCTACTCAAAGACTGCGGCCGCTTACATTTGGTGGACGATGACAGCCCCAGCCACCCACTGCTGGGCGACGGTTGGCGTTTGCATTGGAGCCATGGCCATACACCAGGGCAAATGCTGCCAGAAGTCGCCATGCCAGACGGCCCTGTAGTGTTCCCCGGTGATTTAGTGCCCGGCGCACCTTGGGTGCATCTACCAATCACCATGGGTTACGACCGTTTCCCCGAAGGTTTGATCGAAGAAAAACAAGCACTGCTCGATGACTTGCAGGCGCGCAACGGACGTTTAGTTTTCACCCACGATCCAACTGTGGCAATCGGCACAGTCATGCGTGACAGTAAGGGGCGTTTTAGTATCGACAATGCCCAATCTGCTGCGCAGCAACTGGCCCGCTAAGTTAGACAAATCAATCAAGCTGGGGAGTCGTAGCACAGGCTACCCAGTCTTTGCGCCACAACAGCAACTAAATATCTCTCAGCCCATATTGGTAACCGCGGCGAAACTGCTAAACTGCGCCGCATGATACGAATCTCAGAACTTACCTTACAACGCGGTCCACTACGCTTACTGGAAAATGCAGAATTAACCCTGCACCCAGGGCATAAAGTCGGCTTAATTGGTGCCAATGGCGCCGGCAAATCCAGTCTCTTCGCCTTGCTGCGTGGCAAGCTGCATCCTGATGCAGGCGATTGTGCATTGCCGGCCAACTGGCGCATTGCCCATATGCGCCAAGAAATCGATGCGCCCAATCAGAGCGCAATTGATTATGTTTTGGATGGTGACACGCACTTACGCGCCATTCAACAACAGTTAGCCAAGGCTGAAGAGTTGCACGATGGCGCCGAGCTTGGTCGTTTACACGCCGAACTGGACAGCGCTGACGCCTATACTGCCGATGCCCGTGCACGTAAATTACTCGCCGGCTTAGGCTTTCTCGAAGAACAGATGGAAAACCAGGTCAATAGTTTTTCTGGTGGTTGGCGCATGCGCTTAAATCTGGCACAAGCATTAATGTGCCCATCGGATTTATTGCTACTCGATGAGCCGACCAACCACTTAGACCTCGACGCCATTCTCTGGCTCGAAGGCTGGCTGCAAAGTTACCCCGGCACTTTATTGTTGATTTCTCACGACCGTGATTTCCTCGATGCGGTGGTCGGCCATATTGTCCACGTCGATCAGCAAAAACTGACCTTGTACCGCGGCGGTTACACAGCCTTTGAACGCGCTCGAGCTGAACGCATCATGCAACAGCAACAAGCCTTCGAAAAACAACAAGCGCAACGTGCGCATATGGAAGACTTTATCCGCCGCTTTAAAGCCAAAGCCAGTAAAGCTAAGCAAGCACAAAGCCGCGTTAAAGCCTTGGAGCGCATGGAAGAATTATCCGCTGCGCACTTTGATTCGCCCTTTAATTTTGTGTTTCGCGAAGCCGACAAAGTCTCCAGTCCGCTGCTCGATCTGGATCAGGCCACGCTGGGTTATAGCACTGAGCAAGCTATTTTAAGCAAGGTGAAACTGCAACTGGTGCCCGGTGCGCGCATTGCGTTACTCGGCCCCAATGGAGCCGGTAAATCAACCCTGATCAAAAGCATCATGAACGATTTACCACTTCTAGCGGGCAAGTTGACCTGCGGTGAAAACCTAGTGATTGGCTATTTTGCTCAGCATCAGCTGGATTCGCTCGACCCCAAAGCCAGCCCTTTGCTGCACGTACAGCGCATTGCACCGACTGAACGCGAACAAGTCTTACGCGACTTTTTAGGGGGTTTTGATTTCCGCGGTAAACGTTGCGACGAGCCGGTGGTGAATTTCTCTGGCGGTGAAAAGGCGCGCTTAGCCTTAGCACTGATTGCCTGGGGCAAACCCAATCTATTGCTGCTTGATGAGCCGACCAACCACCTTGATTTAGAAATGCGTCAAGCCTTGAGTATGGCACTGCAAGACTTCTCCGGCGCACTGTTGCTGGTATCCCACGACCGCCATTTAATTAAAAGCACAGTTGACGATCTGTATCTAGTGGCCGAAGGCCGCGTACAAGAATTCGAAGGCGACCTTGAGGATTACAGCAAATGGCTCAGCGACTACCGCTTGCGCCAGCTGCAACCGAGCATCAGTAGCAACGAAGTCAGTGCCGATAAAACCGATAAGCGTGCCCAACGGCAAGCGGCAGCGGCATTGCGCCAGCAGTTGGCGCCCTTGCGCAAACAGGCTGATCAACTAGAAAAACAATTGGATACGCTGCACAAAAAGCTAACGGCTTTAGAAACTGTTTTAGCGGATAACAGTCTCTATGAACAGGCACAAAAAGAGCAGCTCAAGCAGCACCTGAGCACACAAAGTGAACTGCTGCAACAACAAGCACAGCTAGAAGAAACTTGGCTTAACAGCCTAGAAGAATTGGAAGCATTGCAAAGTAAACTTGAGGCTAATCTATGAAACAGTGGTTTGAGCAGTGGGCAGTAGACTGGTTTAGCTTACTGATTCCTGGCGCACAAATTCTCATCATCGCATTGGCGGCATGGTTGTTACAGCGCTTACTGGCACGTGGTTTAACCAGCCTTGCCGGACGCTACAATATGCCGCCCAGTATGCTTTTACCATTACGCGGTGCCATTCGCTGGCTGGTGATTGGTAGCGCCTTTATGCTGATTTTAGAGCGTTTTGGCGTATCCGCTAGTGTGCTGTGGACCGCACTCACTGGTTTTGTCGCCGTTGCAGCAGTTGCCTTCTTTGCGGTTTGGAGCGTGCTCTCTAATTTATTCTGTGCTGCACTGATCTTTACCGTGGGGCCTTTTCGTCTCGGCGATCGCGTGGAAGTCTTGGAAAGCGCAGAAAAACCAGGTGTACGCGGTCGCGTGGTCACCATTAATATGTTGTACACAACCTTAGAGGATCTCAGCGAAGGCAACCAAGGTGCCCTATTACAAATCCCCAACAGCTTGTTTTTTCAGAAAATTATCCGGCGCTGGCGTGGTCCAGAGCTTCCTCAACCTTTAGAGAAATAACCTCTTATGGAATGGCTGACAAGTCCAGAAATCTGGATTGCTTTTCTTACCCTCACGGCCTTAGAAATCGTTTTGGGTATCGACAATATTATTTTCATTTCAATTCTAGTCAGTCGCTTGCCTGCTCATCAGCAGGCTAAAGGCCGCTTCTTTGGTTTAGCGTTAGCCATGGGTACGCGGATCTTGTTGCTGCTGTCGATCACTTGGGTGATGCGCCTCACCAACGACTTATTTGTCGTGTTGGGAGAAGGCATTTCTGGGCGCGACCTAATCCTGTTCTTTGGTGGCCTATTTCTGTTGTTTAAAAGCACCTTGGAAATTTGGCACAGCGTAGAAGGAGAAGAAGCCTCCGAGCATGGCGGTGCGGTTAAAGCAGGTTTTATCGGGGTAATTCTACAAATTGCGGTGATTGATATTATCTTCTCGCTCGACTCCGTCATCACTGCAGTAGGTTTAGTCCAGCACATACCCGTCATGGTGGCTGCGATTATGATTTCCGTGGTGGTGATGATGCTCGCCGCTGGAACAATCAGCGCGTTTATCGAAAAACACCCATCACTGAAAATTCTTGCGCTGTCATTTTTAATCGTGGTCGGCACCCTACTGATCGCCGAAGCGTTTGAAGTGCATGTACCTAAAGGCTACATTTACTTTGCGATGGCCTTCTCGCTGGGTGTGGAAGCACTCAACATTAAGATGCGCCAAGCCATGCGTCGCCCATTAAATGAGCCGGTGCAACTGAATAAAGATCGACCAAACCTATAAAATACACAGCAACACAGTACACAGAAGCGCTCTCGCAGCGCTTCTGTCGTTTTCAGGAGTAACCAAATGCGCGTCTGGATTGATGCCGATGCTTGCCCACGCTTAGCCCGTGATCAAGTGATTAAATGTGCTTTAAAGCGAAAGTTTTCGGTGATTTTAGTCGCCGGGCAAGCACAGCCGCGGCCTAACTTTGCCTGCGTACAATTAATTGTCGTACCCAGTGGCCCAGATGCGGCAGATGACTACATTGTTGAGCATGTCGCCGCCAATGAGTTAGTGATTTGCAGTGATATTCCTCTGGCTGATCGCTTGCTGAAAAAACAAGCGGTAGCGCTTGATCCACGTGGCAATGAGTTTACTGAACGCAATATGGGTGATCGTTTAGCCATGCGTAATTTATTCACTGATCTGCGCGATCACGGCCAAATGAGCGGTGGCCAGCGCGGTTATGATGAGCGCGACAAACAGGCATTCTCCAATGCGCTGGACCGGATTCTCACTCGCCTGGCCAAGCTCCCTAGCAATCAATCAACCGACTAAATAAGTTCCAGTGCTGACCGCAATTAAATAGCCCTCATCATTGTGCAGTTCGGTGCGTACCACCGCGACTTTATTACCGGCTCGTAATAGTGTCGAAACCGCATCAAAACGTTTGCCCCGTCCTGGGCGAAGATAATCAACGCGCATATCAATGGTGCCCAGCTTAGACAAGCTCATCATCCGCTCCACCGCGGGCAACTCCGGCAAACGTTGAAATGCCCCAATCAATGCCATAGCTCCGCCTGCCACATCAAGAATCGAAGCAATCACTCCGCCGTGTAAAATACCTTGAATATGATTACCAATTAACTCTTCACGCATCGATACATGCATGCAGACTTTTTCTGTGGACAGCGAATCCACTTGAATACCGACCAGATGATTAAAAGGGATTTGATCGAAAAAATACTGCGCCGCTTGCAGCAATTCGGGAGCCAACTCTGTTGTACTCATGTGGGATTGATCCTGCGTCTGTTGCTCGATAATCACGGTGTAACACTACACTCGCGCTTCCAGCACTTTTTTATTGTTCAATGGACTATCTAAACCCGTGCTCAGTCATCGGCACCGGCGGCACAACAATGACTGAGCATACTGTGCTGGGCATTAAGCCATAGCTAAAACCTGTTCGACAAGTTTATGAATGCCTTTCGCCGCCTCACTGATCGATTGCGCCAGCATATAAGCAGGTGTCGTTACTAAGCGGTTTTTCTCATCCACAACGATACCGTCCACTGTGCAGTCTTGATGCACACCGCCCATCTGGGTAATCGCCGCTGCGGTGTCGGCATCATCACCAATGGTACAGCGCACGCCTTCAGCAAAAATCTTCGCGGATAAGGCTGGCGAGATGCAGATTAAGCCAACGGGTTTGTTGGCCTCTTTAAACTGCAAAATCGCCTGCAATGTATCTTCTTGCACTCGGCAGTCAGCACCCTTAAAGGCAAAATCAGATAGATTTTTCGCCACACCAAAACCACCGGGCAAAATCACTGCATCAAAATCTGCTGCTTTGAGTTCGCGAATATCGCGTGACTTGCCACGGGTAATGCGTGCTGATTCAACTAAAACATTGCGCTGCTCGGGCATTTCTTCACCGGTCAGATGATTGAGCACGTGATGCTGATTTATATCTGGAGCAAAATACTCAACCTGCGCGCCCTGCTGATCTAAGCTCAGCGCCGTCAACACGGTCTCGTTAATTTCAGCGCCATCGAAAACACCACATCCGGATAAGATAACTGCTACTTTCTTGCTCATGACGTTCGCCTCATAGGTTTAAATAGTGGCTTTATTCATACCACGCGCCACAACGATACGCCAATGCGATTGATGTCGTGCAAGCCGAGGATTGAGTCTGCGGGTTGCAGCAAGACAAAACTTAAAAGCCGTCTATCCTTAGGAAAACGCTAACAAGCCCATATACTGCTACAGATTTGCCTGTCTTCGCTCTTATCCATGGAACACTCAAGTGATTGTATACATAGCTGAAAAGCCCAGCGTCGGTCGCGCGGTAGCGGCGGTTTTACCTAAACCGCACCAGCAAGGTGAAGGTTTTATTAAAGTGGCCAACGGTGATGTGGTGACCTGGTGCGTTGGCCATTTACTTGAGCAAGCAGAGCCAGAAGTTTATAACCCTGAGTATAAAAAGTGGCGAAAAGAGCACTTGCCTATTATTCCTACCCAGTGGCAGCATCAGGTTAAAGCCGCGACCCGCAAGCAACTCGCTGTCGTGAAAAAGCTGATTAAGCAAGCCGATGTTCTGGTCAACATGGGCGACCCCGATCGGGTTGGGCAAATTCTTGTGGATGAAGTGATCAATTACAGCGGCGTGTCTAAAGCCAAGCGTATGGCGGCGCAGCGCTGCTTAATCAGCGACATGAACCCTGATGCAATCAAACGCTCACTCAATGATCTGCGCCTTAATAGCGATTTTATCCCACTGGCCACTTCCGCACTGGCGCGCGCCCGAGCCGACTGGCTCTATGGCATTAATATGACGCGCCTGTGTACTTTACAGGGGCAAGCATCGGGCTATCAGGGCGTGCTCTCGGTGGGGCGTGTGCAAACACCCATCTTAGGTTTAGTAGTGCACCGTGATCTAGAGATTGCACACTTTGTCAGCAAACCCTTCTATGAAGTTTTTATTGAACTGCAAACCGACAACCAGCAAACCTATAGCGCTAAATGGCAGCCCAGCGCCGCTTGCGAGCCGTATACCGATGAAGATGGCCGCGTGTTGCTAAAAAAGTTAGCGCAAACTGTACTGAACAAAGTATTGAATCAACCAGGGCAAGTCGTGGCGGTCACTGAAAGTGTGAAAAAACAAGCGGCCCCTCTGCCCTACAACTTGTCTGCATTGCAAATCGATGCCGCCAAGCGCTTTAACTTTAATGCGCAAAAGACCTTAGACATCTGCCAAAAACTTTACGAAACCCACAAACTGCTGACCTATCCTCGCTCTGACTGCCGCTACTTACCGCAAGGCCACTACCACGACAAAGAGTCAGTCAGCCAAGCCATTGCGCACAGCTGCCCCGCGCTCAGTCAAGCGGTCGCACATGCTGACCTTGCCCTCAAATCTAAAGCCTGGGATGACAGCAAAGTCAGCGCGCACCACGCCATCATTCCCACCCGCCGTAAACTCGATAGCAGTCGTTTAAGCGCTGATGAGCAAAAAATCTATGAACTGGTGGCACGCCAATACCTGATGCAGTTTTACCCACCCTTCATCTTTCAAGAAAAACAAATTGATAGCGAAGTGGCCGGTGGCTTATTTATCAGTCGGCAAAAAGAAGTGCTGAGCAAAGGCTGGAAAGCGCTATTGCCTGAACGCAAAGGCAATACAGAGGATCAAGAGTTCTCTGCGCTTAAACTGCCTAACCTAGTCAAAAGCGATAACCTGCTCTGTATCGACGGCCGACTGGATGAAAAACAAACCAGTCCACCTAAGCACTTTACCGATGCCAGCTTACTGGCAGCAATGACCGGTATTGCGCGCTATGTGTCTGACCCCAAGATTAAACACGTCCTACGTGACACCGACGGTCTCGGCACCGAAGCCACGCGTGCGGGGATTATTGAACTGCTATTTAAGCGCGGTTTTCTACGCAAACAAGGCAAAGAAATCCATGCCACTGAAGTGGGCCGCCGTTTGATCCTGTCCTTACCTGAAGCCATGACCTTACCTGACATGACCGCACACTGGGAATCACAACTGGAAGCCATTGCCCAAAAGCGCATGAGCTATAACCAATTTATGACGCCAATGCTCAACGGACTGCAGCAACTAATGGAACAGGTTAGCCAGATCAGATTTACTGGGCTGCAAGGTCAGGGTAAGGCTCCGCGCAGAACGAAAAAAAGGTCAAGCCGTGCTCTATAGCAAGCCAAGCTGTAGAAAAAGGCCGAATCGCTGTGGCTCGCACTTAATCCACCTCTTGCCACCCAGAAAACAGGCCAGTGCTAGAATAGGAAACACCACACTTTATTAGGACAATGAATGAAACTTATTATTTTAGCTGTCGCCGTTGCGCTCAGCGCTTTGTATTTTATTAAAAATGCCAACAGTAAAAAGGCCGCTTTGCAAAACATTGAGAGAGGAAATAGCTTTTTAACCGCCAATAAAGCGAATCAAGACGTCGTCGAAACAGCCTCTGGTTTACAGTATAAAATATTAAAAAAAGGCGACGGCAGTGTTCACCCAAGCGCCAACTCCACAGTAAAAGTGCATTACCATGGCACCCTGTTAGATGGCACTGTCTTCGATAGCTCAGTTGAACGCAATGAGCCGATTAGTTTCCCGCTAAATCGCGTGATAAAAGGATGGACCGAAGGCCTGCAACTGATGGTTGCTGGCGATACATTTAAATTCTTCATTCCGTCTGATCTGGCTTACGGCAACGCTGCAACTGGAAAAATAAAGCCCGGTTCTGTACTGATTTTTGACGTTGATCTTTTAGAAGTCCAATAATGCTAGTGCGCTAAGATCACCTCATCAAGCTTAGGGATATCCTTGTGTCCGAACTCTATTTACGTATTGCTTTGCCGTCACCACTGCGCCGGTTGTTTGATTACCGTGCACCTACTCAGGTGTCGGCTAGTGCATGGCAGCCCGGTGTGCGCGTGCGTGTGCCGTTTGGCCGACGTGAATTAGTTGGAATTCTGGTCGAAACCGCCAGCACAACCAATGTGCCCACTAATAAGCTTAAAGATGCCCTAGCCCTGCTCGATGAGCAGCCATTATTACCGCCAAGTATGATGCGTCTGTGCATTTGGGCCGCGCAGTATTATCAACACAGTCTAGGCGATACCTTTAGTTGGGCGTTGCCCGCCCTACTGCGTCAAGGTGAGCCTGCGCAAGCGCGTCAGCAAAGAATGTGGCTGGCCAAGCTGCCATTGCAATTGGATAACCCTCTGCTCACTCGCGCCCCTCGACAACGCCACGCCTTACAAGTGCTAGCCCAGCACAATCAAGGCATTGCCCACGAACGTCTTGAACACTTTGGCATCAGTAAAGACAGTATCAGCGCGTTACTGAGTAAGGGGTTAGTCACGGAGCAGATACGGCAACTGCAAGACTTGCCGCATAAGCCTCCTAGCCTTGCGCAGCCCGAACTGCCGCTCAATGATGAACAGCAAGCGGCTTTTAATGCCATTCATGCTAACAACCAAGAATACAAAGCCTACTTGTTAGCCGGTGTGACCGGCAGCGGTAAAACTGAAGTGTATTTACAGTTGATCCGCGAGACCTTAGCCGCCGGCAAGCAAGTGCTGGTGTTGATTCCAGAAATCAATTTAGGACCACAAACCCTTGAGCGTTTTACCAAGCGATTTAATGCACGCATTGCCTTATTGCATTCCAATGTCAATGATCGTGAACGCTTAGAGGCTTGGCTAGCCGCGCGCTCAGGGCATGCTGATATTGTAATTGGTACGCGCTCAGCGCTATTTACGCCGCTGAAAAATCTAGGTTTGATTATTATTGATGAAGAGCACGACGCCTCCTATAAGCAGCAAGAAGGTTTGCGCTATCACGCCCGCGATCTGGCCTTGGTGCGGGCACGCACAGCCAATGTACCGATTGTTTTAGGCTCGGCCACGCCCAGTTTAGAAAGCTTATATAACGCCCATAACGGCCGCTTTGCTCTATTGCGCTTAACCAAGCGCGCTGGCGGTGCCAGCCAGCCCAAGTTTATTCGTTTGGATGTGCGCAGCTTGCCGCTGGATTCTGGAATGAGTGCACCACTGCAAAAAGAAATTCGCCAAACCCTAGAAGCGGGTCAACAAGTTTTAGTCTTTCTCAACCGCCGTGGTTTTGCGCCGGTATTAATGTGCAATGACTGCGGCTGGATGAGTCAATGCTCTGAGTGCGATGCGCGCTTGACCTTTCACCAGCGCGACAACGAACTGCGTTGCCACCATTGTGGTCACACTGAAGCACGTCCGCATCAATGCCCCAGCTGCAATAATGTTGATTTACGCCCGATTGGTGCCGGTACCGAACGCGCAGAAGAACGTCTGCAGATTTTATTTCCGGACACGCCAGTGCTGCGCATTGATCGCGACAGCACTTCACGCAAAGGCTCCATGGACACCTTGCTTAGCACCATTGGCAGCGGTCAACCCTGCATTATGATTGGCACACAAATGCTGGCTAAAGGGCATCACTTTCCGCGGGTGACGCTGGTGGCGATTTTAAATGCCGATGGTGGTTTATTTTCTGCAGACTTTCGCGCCAGCGAAAAAATGGCGCAATTAATTGTGCAAGTGGCCGGACGTGCAGGCCGCGCCAGTGATCTGGGCCGGGTGATTATTCAAAGCCAGTTAGCCGACCATCCATTATTAGTACAACTCAGCGAGCAAGGCTATTTTGCCTTTGCTGAACAAGCTCTGAGCGAGCGCCGTGCCACGGGCTTACCACCTTTCAGTCACTTAGCCCTGCTGCGCGCCGATGCGCTAAAAGCAGAGCTGGCCGATCTTTTCTTAGAAGATGCTTACAGCATTGCCGAACAACTGCTTGATCAATTAAAGATTGAAGGGGTTGAACTGCTGGGGCCCATCACTTCGCCAATGGAGCGTCGTGCTGGGCGCTATCGCGCGCAACTGCTGCTGCAAGCCAATAGTCGCGCCCAGCTGCACCGTTTATTAACACCTTTATGCAACAACCTAGAAAACCTGCCAAGTGCACGGCAGAGCCGTTGGTCGCTGGATGTTGACCCTATAGATTTATTTTAAAGCACGCGGGATGACGCTTGGCGCTTGAAGCAAGCGCGCTGGGGGTCGATAATAGACCGTTTATTAAGCGATTATTCGCGACTTGCCTTCGTTAAGAGAAATTATGAAAGACAGTATCCGCAGTTTAATTCACCACGCAGTCAATCAACTGACCAACGAAGGCATCCTTGCAGAGGGGCTTGAAATCAACATTCAAGTCGAAAATACGCGGGATAAAAGCCACGGTGACTTCGCCAGCAATATCGCCATGATGTTGGCTAAACCAGCAAAAATGAAACCGCGCGATCTGGCCGAATTATTGATTAAAGCACTGCCGTCTGACCCACAAATCAGCGAAGTGGTGATTGCTGGCCCTGGTTTTCTAAACTTTTTCCAAAACCATGCAGCACTCGCACAACGTTTAGATCTCGCCTTAAGCGATAGCCAAATTGGGGTCGCAAAACAGCAACCGACACAACGTGTCGTGGTGGATTTATCTTCACCTAACCTTGCCAAAGAAATGCACGTTGGCCATTTACGCTCAACCATTATCGGTGATGCCGTGGCGCGCGTGTTAGAGCTACTCGGACATGAAGTGATTCGTCAGAACCACGTCGGCGACTGGGGTACTCAGTTCGGTATGCTGCTGGCGTATTTGCAAGAGAATCCTAGCGCCCAAGAAACTCAGCTGTCGGATTTAGAAGCGTTTTACCGCGCCGCCAAACAGCGCTTTGATGAGTCGCCGGAGTTTGCCGAACGTGCACGCGCGCTGGTGGTGAAACTGCAAGCGGGTGATCCAGAGTGCTTGCGTTTATGGAAACAGTTTAATGATGTTTCATTGCAGCATTGCCAACAGCTCTACGACCGCTTGGGCGTTAAGCTGAGCATGCAGGATGTGCGTGGTGAAAGCTCCTACAATGCGGATTTAGCCAATATTGTTGAGAGTCTGCGCGATAAAGGTCTACTGACCGAAAGCGCAGGCGCGCAGTGCGTTTTCTTAGATGAATTCAAAAATGCCGAAGACAATCCTTTGCCAGTGATTGTGCAAAAAGCGGACGGTGGTTATCTGTATGCCACCACTGACTTAGCGGCGATGCGTTATCGCAGCCAAGCGCTGAAAGCTGATCGTGCGTTGTATTTCGTTGATCAGCGCCAAGCCTTGCATTTTCAAATGGTCTTTGCTGTGGCACGTCGTGCAGGCTTTGTTCACTCGGACATGCAACTGGAACACATGGGCTTTGGTACCATGAATGGTCCAGATGGCCGCCCTTTCAAAACACGTGATGGCGGCACTGTTAAACTGATTGATCTACTCAATGAAGCAGAACAGCGTGCCTATGCTTTGGTGAAAGAGAAGAACCCAGAATTAGCTGACAACGAACTGCATAGCATTGCCCAAGCTGTTGGCATTGGCGCAGTGAAATATGCTGACTTAAGCAAGCACCGCAGCAGTGATTACAGCTTTAACTTTGAGCAAATGCTCAGCTTTGAAGGCAATACCGCGCCTTACTTGCTGTATGCCTACACCCGTGTTGCCAGCGTGTTTAGACGCACTGATTTAGGTATGAACGGCGAACTGCCAGGCCATATTGTCTTAGCCAGCGAAGCCGAACAAGTATTGGCCGCGACGCTGCAGCGCTACAGTGAAGTGCTGTATAACATCGCTGAAAAAGGTACACCGCATATTCTTTGTACCTATTTGTATGAATTGGCCGGTCAATTTTCTAGCTTTTATGAGCATTGCCCTATTCTATCAGCAGACGATGAGGCCACTTGCCACAGTCGCTTACGCTTAGCCGCGCTGACTGGTCGCACACTAAAGCAAGGTCTTGAGCTGCTCGGTTTAAAGACTCTGGAGCGTATGTAAATGGCGCCCCGTAAAAAAGCTGCACCGAAAAGAGGCGCAAGCCGCTATCAAGCGCCCGCAAGAAAACCTGTACACCCTTTAGTCTGGGTGTTTGGAGGTTTGATCCTTGGCGTTTTTGTGATGTCTTTGTTCAATCTCGAACCGGGTAATGATGCAATCAAGCGTAACAATCCTGTGGCCGCCAATAAAAAGCCCGCAACGAAACCGAAAAAAGACGCGCCAACAAACAAGCCTAAGTTTGAGTTTTATACGTTACTATCTGAATCAGAAGTGATCGTGCCCGCCGAAGCACTACCTGAGAAAACTCCGCCACCACCGAGCAAAACCGAAGTGGAAGCGGCTAAGAAAGCTGACGCAGAACGTGCACAAGCCATCCTTGATGGCAAAACACCACCTGCGCCAGTGATTAAAGCAGAAGCGAAAACCCAGTTTTATCTGCAAGCAGGTTCTTTTCCAGAGCGGGCAAAGGCTGAAAGTGTCCGCGCACAACTGCTGCTCAGCGGCCAAGATGTACAGATTGAATCTGGGCAAGTATCCGATAAAACCTGGCATCGCGTTTTAGTTGGGCCTTTTGTCAGCCGTGAACAACTGGCCGTCGCACAACAGCAACTGGCTAAAAACGGCTTTAACAATCTGCTCTTACAGCAACGTAAAGGTCGCTAATCTCTGCTTACTAGGGTGTATCTGGGAGCGCGGGCAACTCGCCCGCAAAGGCCTAGCGTAAACCAACAGCCTACGTTGAACTCTTCAGCACAGCATTTATGCTGCATTGCTAGCACCATTGTGTATAACGTACCTCGCTAGTGCTGCTCTTCCCTCAACGAGCCTTCCTGGCTCGATTCGGGCGCTTCGCCATCCATGGCTACGCTTGCCGCCTCACTAGCGAGGCACTTATTGATCATTAGTGTTGTTAGCGTGATTTGTTCATGCCTCTTTACCGAGAGCGCGGGCGGCTCTGCCACAGCCGCAGTAAACAAATATATCCAATTCCAAACAGGTATTACTTCAAGAGCACTACACAGAACGGGCTAACAGGCAACGCCGATGATTAGCGAGTACTGCGCTGTAGTTGTGATGAACGAAGCCAGGGATGGCGTAGCGCCGGAGTTGAACCCTGGATGGGTTCATCGACGGATAAACAATTACAGCGCAGTACGACCCACACAAATACCAAACCAACACTGCTCATAGCTCAACAACCAAGACCAGCAATCCTCTAATCACAGACAGCTAATCTCAGAAAAATCTACGACTTTAAGCTGCCACCCTTGAAGCCTACGTATTGCATCCCCATCTGTAAAGAACCCGGGTGAATGCCCATCAACGTGGAGAAGTCCCTTGACCACAATTGTTTCAGTTCGTCGCAACGGTAAAGTCGTTATGGGTGGTGACGGTCAAGTATCTCTTGGCAATACCGTTATGAAAGGCAATGCAAAAAAAGTTCGTCGCCTCTATCACGGCCAAGTACTGGCCGGTTTTGCCGGAGCCACAGCAGACGCTTTTACTTTATTTGAGCGCTTTGAAGGACAATTAGAAAAACACCAAGGCCACTTGGTGCGCGCAGCCGTTGAGTTAGCCAAAGACTGGCGGACCGATCGCTCGCTGAGTCGCCTCGAAGCCATGTTGGCCGTGGCAAACAAAGATGCCTCGTTAATTATTACCGGTAATGGTGATGTGGTTGAGCCAGAACATGGCCTGATTGCTATGGGCTCAGGGGGTGGTTTTGCCCAAGCCGCCGCACTGGCGCTATTAGAAAACAGCGATCTATCCGCCCGCGAAATTGCTGAAAAAGCCTTACACATCGCCGGCTCAATTTGTGTATTCACCAACCAGAATTTGACCATCGAAGAGCAGGATAGCGCGATTTAAGCGCTCCTCGGAGACCACTATGTCCATGACACCCCGTGAAATTGTGCATGAGCTTAATCGCCATATCGTTGGCCAAGATGATGCCAAACGTGCTGTAGCGATTGCCCTGCGCAACCGCTGGAGACGCATGCAGTTATCCGCTGACCTGCGCAATGAAGTGACACCAAAAAATATTTTAATGATTGGTCCAACCGGTGTCGGTAAAACCGAAATCGCCCGTCGCTTAGCAAAACTGGTCAACGCGCCGTTTATCAAAGTGGAAGCGACCAAGTTCACCGAAGTCGGTTATGTCGGTCGTGATGTTGAATCAATTATTCGTGACTTAGCCGATGCCGCAGTAAAAATGCTGCGTGAGCAAGAAATGAAAAACATGCGCAACCGTGCCGAAGATGCCGCGGAAGAGCGCATTCTTGACGCACTGTTGCCCCCTGCACGCTCAAGCTCCGACGAAACCCTTGAACGCACTGACTCCAGCACCCGCCAATTATTCCGCAAGCGTTTGCGCGAAGGCCAACTGGACGATAAAGAAATTGAAATCGAAGTGGCCGAAGCACCGATGGGTGTGGAAATCATGACCCCTCCGGGCATGGAAGAAATGACCAGCCAGCTACAAAGCCTATTTTCTGGGATGAGCAAGGGCAAAACTAAAAGTCGCAAAATGCGTGTCGACGAAGCACTTAAGCTGCTTCGTGACGAAGAGGCTGCACGTCTAGTCAATGAAGACGATATTAAAGTGCGTGCACTCGAAGCGGTTGAACAGCACGGTATCGTTTTCCTTGATGAAATCGATAAAATTGCTAAGCGCGGCAATACCAGCGGGGCGGATGTATCACGTGAAGGCGTACAACGTGACTTGCTGCCACTGATCGAGGGCTGCACCGTCAACACCAAGCTGGGCATGGTGAAAACGGACCATATTCTGTTTATTGCCTCAGGGGCCTTCCATCTGAGCAAGCCCAGTGACTTAGTCCCTGAGCTGCAAGGTCGCTTACCGATTCGCGTCGAGTTAAAGGCTCTGACGCCAGATGACTTCAAGCGCATTCTCAGCGAGCCTGATGCCTCACTCACTGAACAATACGTAGCACTGCTGGCTACCGAAGGTCTCAACGTTGAATTCACTGCCTGCGGCATTGAGCGCATTGCTGAGATTGCTTGGCAGGTCAACGAAAAAACCGAGAACATTGGTGCGCGCCGTTTACATACCTTACTTGAGCGTTTACTCGAAGAAGTGTCATTTGATGCGGCTGAATTGGCAGAGCAATACAAAACCAATGCATTAGCAATTGATGCGGCCTATGTTGATCAGCATCTTGGTGAACTAGCCAAAGACGAAGATCTGTCGCGTTATATCTTATAAGTCGGTACTGTGGTGTCAGTACCGAATCAGGTGCTGACACCTTTTTCTAAAGCGAGACCAACATGCTGATCCCTACTCGTATCAAACTCAACAAAAGTTCCAAAACTCTTGAACTCGGTTATGCCGATGGTCAACAGTTTGCTTTACCCGCTGAGTTTTTACGTGTGCACTCGCCGTCGGCAGAAGTGCAAGGGCATGGCAAGCCTATCCTGCAATACGGCAAGATTAATGTTGCGCTGACGGATGTGCAGCCTGCTGGTAATTACGCGCTAAAGCTAACCTTTGATGATGGCCATGACAGTGGCATCTTCACTTGGAACTACCTACATGAACTGGCAAGCCAGCACACATCGCTGTGGCAAACGTATTTAGCACAACTCAGTGCCGCCGGACGTTCGCGCGATCCTGATGAGTCGGTCGTTCGCATCATGCTGTAAGCGCTGTTGCAGAGCGTTTTATCTTTTCCCAACACCCATCCATTCAGTTGGTGCAAAGATGGCGCTGTCTTGGTACTCCCATGTTCGGCTCTCTTAGCGGCGTATCCAATCCTGCCTCTGACGCAAGTCTTTCTCTCTAAGCAAAGGCTCTAGCGTAGAAGTTAGAACGCTTTTTCTAAAAGTTTCACACATACTGCTCGGCTACCAAGAATCAATTTGTATTTGCATGAATGCTAATTATCAGGTAATCAAGCATTTATGTGAAAGCATGCACTCATTTTATAGCTTGTTCTTTTCGTTCAAGGAAACTCAACGAAGCTGATACAGGCATTGATTATCTGAGTGCACGCCTGCAATTCTGTCTTTTAGACAATGGAGCGTCATCATGACCAATAAAAACAATAATGAAACACTGACACAGCAAGCCATTGAAAGCACCTTAGGACTCAACCCTGTCATTGGTATCAATGGCAAAGATTTGATTTCAACGGCGCGTATGGTCCTTAAGCAAGCTATTCGCCAACCAGTGCACAGTGTTAAACATGTAGCACGCTTTAGTTTGGAAATTAAAAATGTTTTGCTCGGCCAATCCGAATTAACCCCAGAAAAAAGCGACCGACGCTTTAATGATCCAACATGGCTCAGCAACCCCATTTACAAGCGTTATATGCAAAGCTATTTAGCCTGGCGTAAAGAACTGCATGATTGGGTGGAGCAAAGCGATCTATCCGAGCAAGACATCAATCGTGGACACTTTGTGATCAACTTGATGACTGAAGCCATGTCACCGAGCAATAGCATGGCCAATCCTGCTGCAGTAAAGCGCTTCTTTGAGACCGGCGGCAAAAGCCTGTTTGACGGGCTCTCTAACTTGGCCAAAGACCTTGTACACAATGGCGGCATGCCCAGCCAAACCGATATGAGCGCCTTTGAAGTGGGTAAAACTGTGGCCAGCACACCCGGCGCTGTGGTGTTCCGCAATGACGTACTCGAAGTGTTGCAGTATCAACCGGTTACCGAACAAGTCCACGAACGCCCTATTCTGATTGTGCCACCACAAATCAATAAGTTTTATGTATTTGACCTGACTCCAGATAAAAGCTTGGCGCGCTATTGTTTAAGCAACAGCTTGCAGGTATTTGTGGTGAGCTGGCGCAACCCTACTAAAGCTCATCGCGAATGGGGCTTAAACACTTACATTGAGGCGCTTAAAGAGGCGGTAGATGCGGTGTGTGTCATTACTGGCAGCAAAGATGTCAACACCATGGGCGCTTGCTCTGGTGGCATCACTAGCGCAGCACTCTTAGGCCATTATGCCGTTTCCAAGCAAAACAAAATCAACTCCGTAACCCAGTTGGTGAGCGTTTTAGATTTCACTCTTGATAGCCAAGTGTCCTTGTTTGCTGATGACAAAACTTTAGAAAGCGCTAAACGTCGTTCTTACCAAGCCGGTGTTCTGGAAGGTAAGGATATGGCTAAGGTGTTTGCTTGGATGCGCCCGAATGATCTGATCTGGAACTACTGGGTGAATAATTACCTCTTAGGTAATGAGCCACCCGTGTTTGATATCTTGTATTGGAACAACGACACCACACGACTGCCCGCTGCATTTCATGGCGAGTTGATTGAGATGTTTCGCACCAACCCATTGGTACGTGCCAACGCCTTAGAAGTCTGCGATACGCCAATTGATTTATCGAAGGTGAATGTTGATCTGTATTGCGTAGCGGGCACCACGGATCACATCACGCCATGGGAGTCGTGCTACCGCTCAGCATTACTGTTTGGCGGTAAGTGTGAGTTTGTCCTGTCCAACAGCGGCCATATTCAAAGCATTTTAAATCCTGTCGGCAATCCAAAAGCACGCTTCCAAACCAATACGGAATTGCACGGCGATCCGAAAGTCTGGCAAGAAACCGCCACCAAACACACCGACTCATGGTGGAAGCATTGGCAGAAATGGATTGAAGAACGCTCAGGAAAGCTCAAAAAAGCTCCTGCAAGTCTAGGTAGTAAAGCTTATCCAACCGGTTACCCAGCGCCAGGCACTTACGTTCACGAACGTTAGTTTTTACTTGCGCCGCATGGATGCGGTGCATTATTGCAAGCTCATTACATACATAATTGCTTATGACACGTCTTACCGCTGATGCTTGGATAACAACAGCGGGACGTCACTACCAAGAGGCACTGCATGCCGCTATCCTTTATTTTTCGTACCATCGACCTTGACGGGCAGACCTTACGTACAGCTGTCCGCCCAGGCACAAGTGCGCTGCCTCCACTGCTTATTTTTAATGGTATCGGCGCCAACCTTGAGTTGGTGCTACCCTTTGTTAAAGAGCTCGACCCAGAACTTGAAATCATTGCTTTTGACGTGCCTGGTGTAGGTGGCTCCTCAACCCCCAGCAAACCATACCGTTTTCCAAGCCTCGCCAAACTCGCCGCGCGCATGCTCGACTATTTGGATTATGGTCAAGTCAACGTCATCGGCGTGTCTTGGGGTGGAGCGTTAGCACAGCAATTTGCTTACGATTACCCAGAACGCTGTAAAAAACTAATTTTAGCCGCTACTGCAGCCGGCGCAGTGATGGTGCCTGGCAAACCAAAAGTATTGTTACGTATGGCCAGCCCACGCCGCTACATTCAGCCGTCATACGGTGTGCAAATTGCTGCTGACATTTACGGTGGTGCCTTTCGTCGTGATCCAAAACTGGCCACGCGTCATGCCAGTAAAGTCCGTTCTGGTAGTAAACTTGGTTATTACTGGCAACTGTTTGCCGGTTTAGGCTGGACCAGTATTCATTGGCTGCACAAAATCAAACAACCCACCTTAGTGCTAGCGGGTGATGACGATCCGATTATTCCGCTGGTCAATATGCGTCTACTCGCTTGGCGCATCCCCAACTCACAATTACACATCATCGATGACGGCCATTTGTTTTTAGTCACCCGTGCCGCACTGGTGGCGCCGCTGATCATGGATTTTCTTGATGAGGAACGCAAACGCGCGGTTATTCACCCAATACCTGCCACGCTAGTCGCACCAGGCGATGAAGCAGAAGGGGAGCTGACTGACGAAGCCCACCATGAAAACCCGTGATCGCATTCTTGACTGTGCCTTACAGTTATTTAATCAGCGTGGCGAATCAAATATCTCGACACTAGAGATCGCCACCGAACTGGACATGAGCCCCGGCAATTTGTATTACCATTTTCACGGCAAAGAACCGCTGATTATGGAGTTGTTTGTACGCTTTAAAAACGAACTTGCTCCACTACTCAACCCACCAGAGCAACTCGAAGTGGAACCGGAAGACTATGCGCTATTCATTCACCTTGTGGTTGAGCGCATGGCTGCCTATCGTTTTTTCTTTCAAGACTTAGCCAATCTTGCGGTACGCCTACCCCAGTTAGCACGGCAAATTCGTCAATGGCTCAATCAATTCAAGCACGCTTTAGCAACACTACTCACCCATTTACAAGCTCAAGGTGTACTGGTCAGTGACAGCCAAATGCTCGGCTTACTGGTCGAGCAAGTGACTTTAACACTGTTATTTTCACTCGATTATCAGCGAGTGATGGGCATCGAGCCTGAGGTGCGAGTAGTGGTGTTCAATGTCCTGATGCTGGCAATCCCTCACTTGCATCATTCCCTCAAACCCGCAGTAGAAAAAATCGCGCTACGCTACTTATCTCCTTAATTTTAAATAACGATGCTTGCAGAAACAAAAAAACCCAGCAGAGCTGGGTTTTTTTGTACGTCAGTCAGTACTTAGATAAAAGTAACTGGTTTAGGCTTAGCAACTTCTGGCGTGACTGGCGCAGCGTCAGGCTTGGCTGCTGGAGCAACGGTAGGTTTAGCTTGCGCTTCTTTCGCTACAGCTGGCTTGTCTGCAGTAGCTTCAGCGGCTGGCTTAGCGGCGGCTGATTTTTTAGCCGCAGGTTTGGCTGGTGCTTTCACTGCTGGTTTTGCTGCAGTTTTAGCAGGCGCCTTAGCCACTGCTTTCGCCGCTGGCTTGGCCGGTGCTTTTACTGCTTTTTTAGCAGCAGGTTTGGCCGCTGCAACAGTAGTGCCTGTGAGCTTTTCAATTTGTGCCGTCAAGGTTTCTACCTGATCTTGCAGCGCTTTCACTTCGTTACGGCTCGGCACGCCTAAACGAGAAATGGCAGAGTTTAAGCGCTTATCAAACGCCTCTTCCAACTCATTCCACTTGCCCAATGCTTTGCCTTTAACGCCGCTAACGCGTGCTTTAGCAGTCTCTACCGACTCTTTTACCACTTCAACTTGCTTATCAACTTCAGTTTTAGCAATTTTTTCAGCTTTTTCGCCGTCTTTAACTAAGTTATCAAATAACTTACTGCCATCTTTGCTAACTTTTGAGTAAGCACCCAAACCCGCTAACCAAATTTGACGACTGTATTTTTCAATTTCAGCAACAACGACATTGCTGCTTGTTTCAGTTTTTTTCTTGCTGCTCATAATACTATCCACCTTAGTTTTTTTGCTTAGCTGCTTGTTCAACCAGTGCACTTAACTGCTCTAACCGTACTGACAGAGCATCTAAATCCTTACGAGATGGCATACCCACGCGATTGAGCGCACGTGCAACACGCTGATCAAAAGCATTTTCGACTTGCTCTAAGCGGCCTTCAACTGCTTCCACAGCATCGTGCTTCACCTCATCGATACGCTCATTCACAGCATCAATTTTTTCGTTAATGACTTTCTTGCCATCTTTCTCAACAGTTTCGCCCGCTTTAACCAGCCCTTTAAAGTAGTCATAACCTTCTTGGCCTGCTTTGGCATAAGCACCTAAACCGGCCAGCCATGCTTTACGCGTGTACTGTTTAACCTCAGCCAACACACCTTTAGTTGTTTCTTTCGTGTCTTGCACTTGTTTCGCAACTGCATTACCCATGCTTCACCTCATCATTTAAACTGCCAATCGGGTGCTCTTCGAACAGAGCATGGCTACACAATAGGTAAGTAAATTAGAAACAACATACTAAATATGCGTTTAAAAACGTTTTAAGGAAATGCTGAATAAATCAAAAAATGTCATTGCGAGCGTAGCGAAGCAATCCAATTGGCTTTATGTGTCAACACGTTAACGATTGCCGCGTCGCGTCGCTCCTAGCAATGACGTAATTAATCAGTGCTTCCTTAACTGAGTTGTTTATCTAAGTTCTCTTCAATTTCACGCTTAATGGTTCCGCTGAGCGCCGATAACAATAAGCCCAACTTAAGGCTAACGCGGACATTCGTCTCATCAACATCAATACTGCCCTGAGCACCGGTGCGACGAAACTCTAAAGTATCTCCCGACCAACGGTAGCTCACGTCATATTGCTGGGCGAGGCGCTCTGCCAGCTGCTGAGCCTTATCGCGCGCGCCCTCACGGCCTAAAGTGTGCTGTCGCTCAACTACAATTTTGCTCATTAAATTCCCCTAACCCACTTTTTATCAACAGTTATGCGCTCACTTAGCACAAAGGATATTGTTGCTAATCTGTCCGGCGTCAAGACAAACTGCGCTGTGGGTATTAGAATGCTCGATATTCTGTCTAAGGTGAAGTTTTATGAGTAATCCACGCCAGCCCAATAGTGATGAGCCAACCACCCACTTCGGCTTTCAAAATGTACCTGAAAGCCAGAAAGCAGAAAAAGTTGCTGAAGTGTTCCATTCCGTTGCCGCCCGTTACGACATTATGAATGACGTGCTTTCTGGTGGTATGCACCGCCTGTGGAAGCGTTTCACTATCGAATTATCTGGTGTGCGCCGCGCCAATAAAGTCCTCGACATTGCCGGCGGCACCGGCGATTTGGCACGCAAGTTTTCTAGCTTAGTTGGCCCTGAAGGCGAAGTGGTTCTGGCTGACATCAATGCTTCAATGCTGAAAGTCGGTCGCGACCGTCTCCTCGACAAAGGCGTGGCGAACAATATTAGCTTTGTCCAGGCCGATGCCGAAAAGCTACCGTTTCCAGACAATCACTTTGATGTGGTGACCATTGCTTTTGGTTTACGCAACGTCACCCATAAAGAAGATGCGTTGCGCTCAATGTTGCGTGTGCTTAAGCCCGGTGGCCGTTTGCTGGTGCTGGAGTTCTCCAAACCAAGCAACCCACTGCTGTCTAAGTTCTACGATGCTTATTCGTTCAAGTTTATGCCACTGGCAGGCAAGTTGATCACCGACGACGCAGACAGCTATCGTTATTTAGCTGAATCCATTCGCATGCACCCAGATCAAGACACCTTAAAAGCGATGATGAGCGACGCAGGCTTTGCACGCGTGACCTTCCACAACATGACCGGCGGTATTGTCGCGTTACACCGTGGAATTAAGCCCTAATGCTGACCCAGTTCGCGCTCGCCAGTGCCGAGTCCGCGTTAAATCGCGTACTGCAACTCGACAGCACGGCGCAAGCTCGTTTAGCGCCGCTAGCGGGTAAAGTCATCGCGATTGCCTGTTCGATGCCGGCAATCACTGTTTACTTGATACCACTAGAAACCGGTATCCAACTGGCTAAGCAATGGCATGCGCCAGCTGACTGCACCTTAACAGCGCCCGCAACATTGCTATTAAAGCTTGCCAGCAGCGCTAACAAAACCAACGTTTTGCACCACCCTGACGTCAGCATCGACGGCAATAGTGCTTTACTAATGGAACTGGCAGAGATGATGCAAAGCCTCGAACTGGATTGGGAATATGAAGTATCACGCTGGCTTGGGCCTCTACCTACAGCGCTGATCAGCAGCCACTTACGCAGCCGCCGCGACTGGGTCATACAATCGGCGCAAAGCTTGCATTTAAATGCTGCTGACTATTTAGCCGAAGAATCACGCGCACTGGTGGGGCATACAGAGGCAGATATGCGTTTTAACGAAATCGATCAACTAAAGCTGAACTTAGATCGTCTCGATGCGCGCATTACGCTCTTACTTAAACGGAATTCAACGCCTTTATGAAGCTGATAGCCACTCGCCGTCTCTGGCGTATTTTACGTGTTGTTATACGCTACCGTCTGGATGATTTGTTGTTTGCTTTGCCGCTACCAGGCTACCTACGCATTCTGCAATGGTTACTGCCCTGGCGCTGGCTGCCGCGCAGGCAAACCTTGCCGCGTGGTGAGGCATTACGTTTAGCCCTTGAAGATTTAGGCCCCGTATTTATTAAGTTTGGCCAAATCCTCTCAACCCGCCGCGATTTACTGCCGCCGGATATCGCGGATGAAATGGCCAAACTGCAAGACCAAGTGCCGCCTTTTCCATCCGAACAGTCGATCAAACTGATTGAAGAACAGCTCGGCGCATCCATTGCAGAGGTGTTTAGTTCTTTCTCCAGCACGCCATTAGCCTCGGCCTCGATTGCTCAAGTCCACGCCGCGCAACTAAAAAGCGGCGAAGATGTGGTGGTTAAAGTGATTCGCCCGGGTTTAAAACCCATCATTGCCCAAGACCTCGCTTGGTTATTTTTACTGGCCGGCATCGCTGAACGTGCATCGCCTGATGCGCGGCGCTTACGTCCAAGAGAAGTCGTCAGCGATTACGAAAAAACCATCTACGACGAACTCGACCTGCTCCGCGAAGCCGCCAACACCAGTCAGTTACGCCGCAATTTCAGTGACTCGCCGCTACTCTATGTGCCGCAAATTTATTGGCAGTGGAGCCGTCCAAAAGTATTGGTGATGGAGCGTATTTACGGTGTTCCAGTCACTGATATGGCCACATTGCTTGATCAAGGTACAGATCTAAAAAAACTTGCCGAACGCGGTGTCGAGATTTTCTTTACGCAAGTATTTCGCGACAGCTTTTTCCACGCGGATATGCACCCTGGCAATATTTTTGTCAGCACGCGCACGCCTTGGGATCCGCAATACATTGCGATTGACTGTGGCATCATTGGTACGCTGACGCCAGAAGACCAAGATTATTTAGCCCGTAACCTGCTGGCGTTTTTTAAGCGTGATTATCGTAAAGTTGCACAATTGCACATTGACTCAGGCTGGGTTCCCAGCGACACACGAATCAACGAGTTTGAATCGGCAATTCGTACGGTCTGTGAGCCTATTTTTGAGCGCCCTTTAAAAGAAATCTCCTTTGGCCATTTGTTGCTGCATCTCTTCCAAACTGCCCGCCGGTTTAATATGGAAGTGCAGCCACAATTAGTCTTACTTCAGAAAACCCTACTCAATATCGAAGGCTTGGGTCGTCAACTCTATCCAGACCTCGATTTATGGAATACCGCACAGCCTTATTTAGAGCGCTGGATGCGAGAACGCTATATGCCGAAACACGCCTTAGCGCAGTTGCAGCAACAGTTTGAGCGGCTGCCACACTTAGCCAATACCATGCAAGCCAGTCTCGAGAACTTCAATCACAGACCCGAGCCAAAGGTTCAGTCGCAAGGCTGGCTGAATACTTTATTAGGTGCCAGCTTGTTGGTTGCCAGCGCGCAGTTTGGTTTAACCTTTCACTTAGAAGCTTGGCCTGCTTGGTTAATGCTCAGCGCCGGCCTATGCTTAGTACTGCGTCGCTAGCGACACAGATCAAGCCAAAACTTTAAAATATGACAGCGATTGAGAACGACATGAGCAACTGGTTAGACGAAATCAAGTGGGACAGCAATGGTCTGATCCCGGCGATTGCCCAAGATTATAAAACCGAGCGCATTTTAATGATGGCTTGGCTCAATCGAGAAGCGCTTGAGCTGACAGTCAAAGAACAACGGGCAATTTATTGGTCACGCTCACGTGCTAAACTTTGGCGCAAAGGCGAAGAATCTGGACACATTCAGAAACTGCATGAAATACGCCTCGACTGCGATGCCGATGTTATTATCCTGCGCGTTGAACAAATCGGTGATATCGCGTGCCATACTGGCCGTCACAGTTGTTTTTACCGCGTACTAGTTGACGGTCAATGGCAGACAGTAGAACCTGTTATAAAAAATCCTCATGATATCTATCAAGGCTGATAAGCATGACTGACGATATTCTGCGCCGTGTAGCACAGGTGATTGATTCGCGTAAAAACGCTGAGCCAGACACCTCTTACGTTGCGAGTTTGCATCATAAAGGCTTGAACAAAATTTTAGAGAAAGTCGGTGAAGAAGCGGTAGAAACTATTTTGGCAGCGAAAGATGCAGCCAGCTCGGGCGAAGCCCACGACGTCATTTACGAAACGGCAGATTTATGGTTTCACAGTTTAGTGATGCTGTCTGCTTTAAACTTAGAGCCTCAAGCAGTACTTGAAGAGCTCGAACGGCGCTTTGGTTTATCTGGTCACGCAGAAAAAGCAGCCCGGACAACATCTTAATTATTGGCACTACGGAGTACACATCATGGGCGGCATTAGCGTTTGGCAATTACTGATTATCTTAGCAATTGTTATTGTTCTGTTTGGCACTAAGCGTCTGAAAGGCGTTGGTTCTGACTTAGGTGATGCAATTAAAGGCTTTCGTAAAGCCGTCGACACCAGTGAAGACAAACCCACCGAGGCAGTACAAAAGTCCGAAGCCACTGGGCAAACTTTTGATGCCAAAGCCGAGCATATCGAAGAATCCTCTTCTAAAAAATGAGTTAAACCATGTTTGATATTGGCTTCTCTGAACTGATTTTGATCGGTGTGGTTGCGCTTGTCGTTATCGGCCCTGATCGCTTGCCTGGCGCTGCTCGGGTGGCGGGCATGTGGGTGGGTCGGGTTAAACGCAGTTTTAATTCGATCAAAGAAGATGTAGAACGAGAGCTGGGTGCCGATGAGATCCGTCGCGAATTGCGAAACGAAGGCATCTTAGAGAAAGAGCGCAAAATGCTCAAAGACACCACCGACAAAGCCAATCAAATGTTCAGTGATAAGCCTTTGCAAAACTTACTTAAAGATAGTACGCCAGCTATAGACAGCAGCACAGCAGATAAAGAGCAATCCTCATGAGTAAACCCCAACAGCCGGACAATACCATGCCGCTGATTGCCCATCTGACTGAACTACGCACGCGATTACTGCGTTGTGTGATTTCAGTCTTGGTGATTTTTGCTTCACTGTTTTACTTCGCGCAAGATATTTACGCTTTAGTCGCAGCGCCGTTACGCACCTACCTGCCAGAAGGTGCAACGATGATTGCCACCGGCGTGGCCTCACCGTTTCTGACACCTTTTAAGTTGACGATGGTGGTGGCGTTGTTTCTCAGCATGCCGGTGATTCTCCAGCAAATCTGGGGTTTTATTGCGCCTGGCTTATACAAGCATGAAAAACGCATTGCTGTACCTTTATTGGTTTCCAGCGTAATTCTATTTTATGCTGGGATGGCCTTCGCCTACTTTGTCGTATTCCCAATCATGTTTGGTTTTTTTGCCAGCGTAACTCCGCAAGGGGTGGAAATGATGACCGATATTGGTCAGTATCTCGACTTCGTTTTAACCCTATTCTTTGCTTTCGGTGTGGCTTTTGAAATCCCCATTGCTACGTTTTTGCTGGTATGGATTGGCATTGTCGATGTTGCTACATTACGCAAAAGTCGACCTTATGTTGTGGTCGGTTGCTTTATTGTAGGCATGCTGCTGACACCACCGGATATTTTCTCGCAAACATTATTAGCAGTCCCTATGTGGTTTCTTTTTGAAATTGGCGTACTTTTCGGCAGCATTATTCAGAAAGAACGCGAAGCTAAAGAAGCTGAAGAATCCAATCCAAGCAGCAGTGATGATCAAACTCCCTCTGTCAAATTATGAATTTACTGCTGCTCAATAGCGATGATTTTATTGCAGAAAATCGGGTCCGCATTACTGACCGCAGGCTGCAGCACCTCAAAACAGTCAATAAAGCCAGCGCAGGGCAAACCTTGCGCGCCGGCCTCTTAGGCGGTTTACAAGGCCAGGCTACACTGCTATCGATTAATCAAGATGCAGCAGAACTGCAGGTTAACTTAGTCTCTCTACCGCCCGCAAAGTTACCCATCACCTTATTACTCGCCTTACCACGCCCAAAAATGCTGCGCCGCACTTTGCAAACCATTGCCAGCATGGGTGTGGCAAAGTTGGTGCTGATCAATAGCTACCGCGTGGAAAAAAGCTTTTGGCAAACGCCTTTCTTACAGCCTGACGCCTTGCATGAGCAATTGATTTTAGGGCTTGAACAAGCCCGCGACACTGTCTTACCAGAAGTTATCTTAGCCAAGCGCTTCAAACCTTTTGTCGAAGATAAGCTGCCTGCCATGGCCGCCAACACCCGCAGTTTAATCGCCCATCCCGGCGATTATCCAGAATGCCCGCGCGCGCTCAGCGAACCCGTCACTCTGGCGATAGGTCCCGAAGGCGGTTGGATTCCCTATGAGGTGGAACTCCTGAGCAAAGCCGGCCTGAATCCGGTGCAAATGGGCGAACGCATTTTGCGTGTAGAAACCGCAGTGCCTGCGCTGTTGGCACGCTTGTTTTAAACACTTAAACTGCAAAGCGATGGTCATCCAGTAGATTTTTAGATATTCCATTTTTTAGCCAGCCTGCAACACTGCACGGGCACTCTGTCCACTCACCATCTATGAGGCCTCGATGGAAAACTATGCCGAACAGTTTGTCAGCGAACAACAAGTTATTATTCAGCTCGCCGTTGCTCTACTACTGGGTGCATTAACCGGCTTACAGCGCGGCTGGGCAGCGCGTGATCAAAAGCCTGGCGAACGAGTCGCCGGCATGCGCACTCATGCTCTAGTTGGTTTACTGGGCGGTATTGCGGCCCTGTTGTCACTCCAAGTCACCGCTTGGGTCTTGCCTACAACCTTGCTTGCTGTATGCATTGCTGCAGTGATGGCGTACCGGGTGCGCATGCTGCAGATGCGTGATTACAGCATCACCGGCATTATTGGCCTGCTGTTAACTTTTTGCTTTGGTGCTGTGGCAGTGGCGGTGGATATGGCGATTGCCGCCACAGCGGCGGTGATCACTACGATTATTCTCGATAATAAAAACGAAATTCACAATGCACTCAAGCGCCTACAAGAACATGAACTGGATGCTGCATTAAAGCTGCTGGTGATCTCAGTGGTGATGCTGCCACTCCTGCCCAACGAAGGCATCGGACCAGGAGAAATGCTCAACCCTTATGAGATCTGGTGGATGGTGGTGCTGATCGCCTCGATTTCATTTGTGGGTTATTTTGCTATGCGAGTCGGCGGTACAGAACGAGGCATTCTGTTCACCAGCGTGTTTGCTGGGCTGGCCTCATCCACCGCATTGACGCTGCACTTTTCTCGGTTAGCGCGGCAAACACCACAGATTTCACCACTGTTGTCATCCGGCATTTTACTGGCCTGCGGCACCATGTACCTACGCATACTCTTGTATTGCGCGATGATTAACCCCGCGTTGTTAAGTCGCTTAATCCTACCGCTGTTGGTCATGACCCTGGTGTTATATGTGCCGGCATTGCTGATTTGGCGCACTCACCGTAACGGTACCCGAGTTGAACAACCGGCATTACCCAGCAATCCGCTCGAGTTAAAATCAGCGCTGCTGCTGGGCGCACTGCTCACAGTGATTTTGTTGATGGCCAGTGTCTTGCAACAATGGCTCGGCAATACGGGGATTTATGTGCTGGCCACCGTTTCCGGCATCACTGATGTGGATGCTATTACCCTGTCCTTAGCGCGCATGTCACACAGCGGTCTTGAGAGCACAACGATTATTATCGGGATTATTATTGCCTCTTCAGTGAACAACCTGATGAAGGCTGGTATGGCGTTTTCCATCGGCGGCCGCGCGATGCTGATGCGTGTGGTGCTGCCAATTGTGCTGTCATTACTGACTGGTTTAGCCGTGATGCTGCCAATCTACAGCGCTTGACTCTAACACCATGGTAAGCTTTTAAATCAAGGTGAAGGGCACGCTTTCTTGGAGTATCTATGAAGTCTTGCAAAACCGAATGTGGCATACCCCATCCGCAATCTGCGCCAGCCGGTTCTGCAGATAAAGACCCGAGCCATCTCAGCAGCGTATTTATCATTAGCGAGATGGACTGCCCAACTGAAGAGCAGCTGATTCGTAGCAAGCTCGCCACTGTGCCCGAGATTAGCGCAGTAGAATTCAACCTGATGCGCCGCCAACTGACGGTGACGCATGCCCTGCATGCCTTCGACAACATTGTGCAAGCACTGCAAAGCATTGGTTTTGACCCAGTACAGCAAGGCGAACCGCAGACGGCTATGCAACCGGCCAAGCAGTCCTTTTGGCCGCTGATCATTGCCGGTATCGCCGCCACTGCTGCTGAAGTCGCTGAGTGGACAATCGATGACTCTCTCTGGGCGGTGATCCTTCTCACTTGTGTGGTGATTGCCACCGTGGGTTTACCGGTACTGAAAAAAGGCTGGGTGGCCATTCGTAACGGCAATCTCAACATCAACGCCTTAATGACCATTGCTGTAACCGGTGCGCTGTTTATTGGCCACTGGCCGGAAGCGGCGATGGTGACTTTTCTTTTTGCTTTGGCGGAGTGGATTGAATCCAAGTCACTCGATCGCGCGCGCTATGCCATTCATAGTGTTCTAGAACTGGCACCGGAAACAGCACTGACGTTAATCGATGGGCAGTGGCAGACCCGCCAAGCTGAGACAGTCACGATCGGCACACGCGTGCGTTTACAACCCGGTGAGCGCGTGCCGCTGGACGGCACAGTAGTGAGCGGCAACTCAACAGTAAACCAAGCACCGATTACTGGCGAAAGCTTGCCAGTGGAAAAGAGCGTCGACAGTCCTTTATTTGCTGGCAGCATCAATATGCAGGGTGCGCTGGAGTACGTCACCAGCGCCACCCGCGACAACTCAACACTGGCGCGGATTATTCATGCGGTCGAAGAGGCGCAAGCCAGCCGTGCACCCACCCAGCGTTTTATTGATCGTTTTGCAAAAATTTATACGCCGATTGTCGTGGCCATCGCCTGCTTAGTGGCCATCCTACCGCCGTTATTATTTGCCGGTTTGTGGACAGACTGGCTGTATAAAGCGCTGGTTTTACTAGTGATTGCCTGCCCCTGCGCGCTGGTGATTTCCACGCCCGTGGCCGTGGTCAGCGCCCTGACGCAAGCCGCACGCCAAGGTATTTTGATTAAAGGCGGGGTATTTTTAGAACAAGGTAAAGAGCTGACAACTTTAGCCTTTGATAAAACCGGCACCCTCACCCATGGTACGCCGGTTCTAACGCAAACGCTGCTACTTAATGATCCAGAGCATAACGCTCAACATCTGGCAGCTAGCCTTGCAGCGCGCTCTGATCATCCGGTATCGTTAGCCATTCACAAGGCTTTTCTTGCTCAGCAAGAACACTGGTATGACGTCAGTGACTTCGAGGCGCTGCTCGGCCGCGGCAGCAGTGGCAGCATTAACGGTGTGCGCTATTACTTAGGCAATCACCGCTTAATGCAAGAGCTCAAACTGAGTACATCAGCACTGCAAACGCAACTCAACGCGCTGGAGCAACAAGGGCAAAGCGTCGTCATGTTAGCCAGCGAAGCGCGAGTACTGGCCTGTTTTGCCGTCGCCGATACGCTTCGCGAACAAGCCGCTGAAGCCATTGCGCAACTGCACGCCTTAGGCATCCATACGCTGATGCTCAGTGGCGATAATCAGCACACGGCCATCGCCATTGCCGTACAGGTCGGGATTGAGCACGCTAGCGGTGAGATGCTGCCGGAAGACAAACTCAAGCACCTACAACAACTGCAAAGCGATCAGCAGCAAGTGGTCGGTATGGTGGGTGATGGGATTAATGATGCGCCAGCACTGGCGCAAGCCAATATCAGTTTTGCCATGGCTGCAGCAGGTTCGGACACTGCGGTGGAAGCGGCAAATATCGCCTTAATGGATGCTGATTTACGCAAAATCCCGCAATTTATCCGTTTATCACAGCGCACAGACACGATTCTTAAGCAAAACATCAGCTTTGCCATTGCCATTAAAGTGGTGTTTTTAGTCTTAGCTATTACCGGCCAAGCAACGATGTGGATGGCCGTCTTTGCTGACCTTGGCGCCAGCTTATTGGTGATTCTTAATAGCTTGCGCTTATTAAAGCACCGCGTTTGAGCAGCAATCAGAATGCGCAGTGGTCAACTGAGCGCTTGGGATAAAGGTGTCGCTTATTTAACTGAAACCCGCGTACAAAGCCGTGCGTGGGTTTTATTAAGCGCGCTAAAAGCAGCGCACTAGACCTCTAGCATAAAAGTTACCGGCCCATCATTGACCAACTGCACCTGCATATCGGCGCCAAACTGGCCAGTCTGCACCGTGGCATAGCGCTGTTTAGCCATTTGCACCAACTGCTCAAACAGAGCTTCTGCTTGCGCAGGGGCGGCTGCGGTTGAAAACCCTGGACGCAAGCCGCTACGCGTATCAGCGGCCAAAGTGAACTGTGACACCAATAACAAACCGCCCTGAATATCCGTCAATGATTTATTCATGCGCTCTTGCTCATCGGTAAACACGCGATAGTTCAGCAGCTTATGCAACATTTTCTCCAAGCTCTGCTGATTATCATCAGGCTCGATACCCACTAACACCAATAAGCCACCAGCAATCCGCGCCACTTCTACGCCGTCAATGCTGACGCTGGCCTGGCTTACCCGTTGCAATAATGCTTTCACATTCGCCTCTCTAATTTCAGTCGATTAAGATGCAGGCATGATTGATTGTTGAGAGCGATACCATGTCGATACTGCTACGTTCATGCACGCTGTGTATGTTATCGCTGAGCTTGCTGGCCTGCCACTCCGCAATCACCCATTGATGCGCTCGATGCTGCCGCACAAAGCTTAGAGGAAAACCTCAGTAGCAAACGCAACTCTGCCGTTACTGAGCAATTACACCAAGACTTTAGCGCTCAACAAGGGATGGATAAAAAAGCTGCGCAACAATAGATGCGACTACTCTTGATGCGTTTTAAGAGTGTCAATATGTTAGTGATCAATCGATTTTGTCTGCTGGATAACAGCTATCGTGACCGTGGCCACTGCAGTGCGCAGAGGCTGATTCCAGAGCGAGCTGATTACTACAAAGTAAACAGTCAGTGGCAACACAATGATGATGATTGGCAGTTGTTTAAACTGGAGTTGGACTGATCAGGATAACGCACACTGGACGTCATCCTGATCCATTGAGCTAACGTATAGGGGATTAGTGACCGCTGTGCGCATCGTGCTCAGCGTCAGCAGCCGGAGCCTCGACCGGCACATGCGTCGAGTGTTCATTCGCATTGTGCTGGCTATGCTCATCTGCCTCAACAGCAACACCGTGCTCATGCTGTAACTGCTCGCCATGCGCGGCGGCATGCTCATGGCCAGCGCTCGCAAGTTCTTGCAACACAGCTAAATCCATCTGATCCCAGCTTAATACACGGCCACCTTTCTCAGCCATGAATGCATCCGCCGCCTCACGTGTAGCAAAGGACACCAGTGATGGCCCCATGGCCCCTTGCAGGCTTGAACCCAGCACATAGAAAGCAGTACGTGCATCAATCAGATGCTCATCCTGAGGATGCTCCCAAGGGGTTTTTGACACATCATGCACATAGAGCTCAGCTTTCAGGTGCTGGTTTTCAGGCTGCAGCCACCAGCTCAGCATGTCTTGGGTCGAACAAAACTTACGCACAGCTGTGCTACGACTCTCCACTGCTTGCGCTTTGGCACCCGGCAGTTCAGTAATAATCATCCCGCACACATGACATTCATCGCCAGATTCAAAGGCCACAGGGCCTGCAACTTCAGTGACCTCTGCTGCTTTTTTATCTTCGCTGCATGCCGTTAAAAAAAGACTCATAAGCGCAAGCAAACACCAGCGCATTGTCATTCCTTGCATTTTCATCATAGTAAACCCCTTAAACGTCATCTAATTAAGCTGTTCGACGAACAAACATCCAATGTGCCAAACCTAACGAGGCGCCAACCCACGCGACTAAACAAGCCCAGAGCACCGCGCTGCTGACTGGCAAATCACCGGCTAAAGCCATCACCCCAACTGTACTTGAAGTCGATTCAAAACCAGCTAAGTTGATCAAGCGATAAATATCCGCAGGATTGAGCAGTAAAATCCACGGCAATGCTTCAGGGCTGAACGTACCCTCACTGATCACCAATACGGCCAGCAAGGCTAAATCAAACACCAAAACAAATAAGAACCACAAACCCAAAGCTAAACCTGCAGCACTGGATTTCTCAGTGGCTCGGCTGCTCAGTACGTAAGCTAAAGCCAAAAACACTAAACCCAGCAAAGTCGAAGAGACAATAAAGCGGGTAAAGGCCCAAAGCAGAACGCCTAACTCAACTTCTGGCACGAGCACGGCAATCGCTAATGCGGCGCAGCCAAAGCCAATCAAAGTGGCCAAGCCGAGAATCATGCCGTGCCCAACAAACTTGCCGAGCAAAATCTGTCCGCGACTGATCGGATACGTCAGCAACAACATTAGAGTGCCGCCTTCGTCCTCACCCACGATCGCATCATAGGCCAATAACAGGGCAATCAACGGCATCAAAAATGTGGCCAAACTGGCCAAACTGGCGATGGTGGCAGGAATCGAGGTAAAACCAATTTGCCCAGAGGCGGCCGCACCAAACCAAGCAATACCCACAGCCAACAGGGCAAAAACCAAGCTGATTGCCAGCATCCAACGGTTACGCAAACCATCACTCAATTCTTTACGAGCAATATTCCAAATCTGACTCATTGCTGAACTCCCGCAACACCCAAGGCACCGGCTTTTTCCATGTAATAGCAATACAGATCTTCCAAAGAGGGCGGCTGCACTTCTATATCTTGTGGTTGTAACTGCAGGATGCGCTGCACGGTTGACAACTTATCAGCCGGTGCGACCAGTAACTCATGCCACGCGCCATGCAAAGCTCTAACGCTCTGCACATCCGCGGCAGTCAGCTGCTCTACGGTTAAGCCTGCCGCGCGAATGCGCACCGGTAATTGCGCTTGCGTACGCAATTCATGCAAAGTGCCAACGGCCTCTAAACGGCCTAACGCTAAAACGGCAGCCCGATCAATATACGGCTCAACGCCCGGCAACACATGCGAGCAAATGACAATACTAGTGCCTGCATCGCGCAAGCGACCAATCACTTGATACAGCTCTTGCGTGGCGATCGGGTCTAAACCAACAGTCGGTTCATCGAGTAATAATAAACGCGGACGTCCCAGCAGTGCTTGGGCTAAGCCAAGACGCTGACGCATGCCTTTAGAATAAGTTTTGACTCGCTTGGAGCTAGCCGCCGTCAAACCTACTTGTTCGAGCAAATCATCCACTTGTTGCAAAGACGCGCCTTTCAAACGGGCAAAGTGTACTAAGGTTTCGCGGCCTGTCAGTTGCGGGTAAAAGGTGACGTTCTCAGGCAGAAAACCAATTTGTCGTCGAATATCGCTATCGCCTGGAGTGCCGTCAAGGACTTTAACCTGTCCGGTAGTCGCTTGTAGCAAGCCTAAAATCAAGCGTACCGTGGTGGTTTTGCCGGCACCATTGTGACCAAACAAACCTAATACTTCACCTTCAGCCAAGGTCAAATTGATATTGTCCAATACGGCCATACTACCGTACTGCTGATAAACGCTGTGCAGCTCTACTGCATTCATTCTGATAGTCCTGATGAAAGAGGGGCGGCCGTACTCACCGGTCGCATAAGCGGATAACTGTCTTGTACGCCGGGGTATTTAACTACTGGAAAAGCACGTTGTACCAAACGCAATAATTCGATGCTGGGGCTGTGCATTAATAAGCGTACTTGTGGGTAGATCCACAACAAACGGTCAACGTTATCATTGGGCTCATAGGGTACATCTCCCACACCGTCGCTGTTACGATCCCAGCCTAAATAGTCACTCCAATAGTTGCCCTTACCTTCGTGCGACCATTCTTGGTAACGAATGGCCACGTACTTAACCTGCTGCTGATTACCAACAAAGGAATTATGGTAAATGCGGTTATCTTCAGAACCGGCAGTCAAGTGAATTCCCAGCGCGCTGTGCTCAAAGTGATTGTTACTGAGGGTGTTGAAAAGTGAATTGTAAATAAATAGCGCTTTACCCTCAGCACCACTGATGTGCACACCATCACCTGAACCAGGTTGCACGGCTGTCACATAATTGTTGTTAAGTGTCGAATAGGTAATGTAGTTCATCAGCATGCCGTAGTTCTGATCATGGTCAGAACTGTTACCCGTCACCGTTAATTGGCGACTTTGCATTAAGGCATAACCTGTACGGGTTCGTAGGGTGCTATTATCAGTCACTTGATTACGGTTGGAAAACATGTAATGCACGCCATAGCGCAAATCACGCATATGATTGTTATGAATGATATTGTCGTTAGCCGCTTCAATATAAATACCGTCGCGGGTATCCCATATTTCGTTGCCATTAATATTGGCAAAGCGCACGGCAAACAAATGAATACCATTGCCGCGGTCTTGATTTCGTAAGGCCAAATCCCCTTGGATTTTATTATTAAGAATACTGACATTATGCGTGGCATCGACCCAGACACCAAAGCCTTGACCGTGAATAAAGTTATTCTCAATACGCGTATTTTTCGCAGTACGCTCAACAAAAATCGCTGAATCCATTTGCGTTAGATTGTGGCCCCAATCGCTAATATCACAGTCTGTCACTGTCACATCAGCGGCGCGGATATTGAGTGCGTTACCTAGTCCATCAGCGCGCAAATAAGCGCCTGTGGCACACTCCAAAGTCATTGTTTGATCAATGACAAAATGACCAACGTAGTCACCAGCAGGTAAGCGCCAATGCTGTTCTGAAATTTTTTCTAGCGGTAAGTCTTTAATTGATTGCAGTTTTAAGTCCGCATCTGGTGCTGCTTGAATCTCGTGCAGTTGCACATCTTTAAATGCGTCAGGTACTTCTTCTGCCGCATACACAGGTATCACTGAGAGCAGCGCGACACTGTAAATAACTCTGCGAATCATCGCTTCCAGCGTTCTCATTAATCAGTATCCTGTTGTCTAGCCTGTATATAAGTCCCCATTGTACCGAAAAAACGCCGATGCCCCATTATGAGGCATCGCGTTAGTTTTCACCTGATTTTATACAGGTTTTACAAGCATACGACCGACCATTTCCATGTGCAGTGCATGGCAGAACCAGTTGCAGTAGTACCAGAACACACCCGGCTTATCCGCAACAAAGGTTACAGATGAGGTTTGCTGTGGGCTTATTTCCATACTCACACCGTGATTGACCATACAGAAACCGTGGGTTACGTCTTCAATCATATCCAAGTTAGTGATAGTCACAGTAACTTCATCACCCTGATTCACAGTGAACTCACTCATACCGTAAGACGGTGCAATAGAAGTCATGTAAACACGTACTTTATTGCCATCACGGATGACTTTGTTGTCTGTTTCCAGGGTAATGCCATCTTTCTTAGCACGCTCAACGGTTGCAGCAAAGTATGGGTCATCACGATCCCAAACTTTCTTGGTTTTGATCTGGTCACGACGCGCCATAATCGCATCATGCGGCTCAGCATAAGATGGGCCGTCATGAACGATCTTCATTTCATCGCCAGAAATATCAATTAACTGATCATTTTCTGGGTGCAATGGACCAGCCGGTAAGAAACGGTCTTTAGAGAACTTACTCAATACCAACAGCCATTTGCCGTCTGCATCTTTGGATTCAGTTAAAGACGCATGGTTGTGACCAGGTTGGTAATGCACATCAAGCTTTTGCTTAATGTAATTCACTTTTTCGCCTTTATAAGCGCGCACGGCTTCTTCCATGTTCCACTTCACCACTTGGCTATCAATAAACAGTGTGGTGTAAGCATTACCGCGACCATCGAAAGTGGTGTGCAGTGGTCCAAGACCCAATTCTGGCTCACCCACTACAACTTCACGCTCGTCAGCAAACTTGTCGTTAAACAAATCATCAAGCATATCAATAGCAATCATTGAGCAAGTTGGTGACAGCTTACCGTTAGCAATGAAGTATTTACCATCGGGTGAAGTATTCAAACCGTGCGGGTTCTTTGGTACTGGCACATAACGGGTAACGCGAGAGTTTTTACCGTCTTTTTTACGGCCATCAACCACCGGCACTTTTGAGTTGCCGAGAGTGATAAAGCGGCCCGCTTTGATTTCTTCTTCAATGCGTGGAATGTTGAAGATGGTGACCCAGTCACGCTCATTACGCATCATACCGGCGATATCAGTTGCGCCTTCTGAGTTGTAGCACGTTGCTGCTGCGTACTTGCCGGTGTAGCACATGTCTGTGTTATCCAGGTTACCGTCAACCATCACCTGCCATGCCACTTCCATGGTTTCCGCATCAAGGGCGTTGTACATGGTGTACTTTTCGGCAGCATCAAGGTTGTCGATGTTAGTGCCATCGTTCGGGTGTGGAATGATGAACTCTGCGTTGCAGAACACATATTTGGTGTAAGGCACTTTCTGCAAACGTAAACCGTGGATCGATTGCACGTTAGGAATCGTGGTGATTTTGTCACACTTCATGATGTCTAAACGAATACGAGCAACACGGGTGTTGGCTTTATCGTTAATAAACAGATACTTACCGTCGTAGCTACCATCGGTCATAGAAATGTGTGGGTGGTGACAGTCGCCATTCATAAACTTAGCGCTTTCACCCAGCACGGCTTTACTTTCGTTGGTAATACCCCAACCGACAGCGCCATCCATATTAAACACAGGAATACGCATCAGTTCACGCATGGATGGCAGACCCATCACTCGCACTTCACCTTGGTGACCACCGCTTAAGAAGCAGTAGTAATCATCTAACTCGCCTGGACCAACGTGGGCTTTGTTTTTTGCTTCTTGAACTGCAGCCGCCCAAGTTTCACGGCTCATCACGGAAGAACCGATTGCTGTCGCGCCAGCTATAGTTGCGCCAGTGACCGCAGTTGCGCCAAGAAACCCGCGCCGACTTAAGCCAGTTTTTTCATTCTCAGTTGTAGTTTTCTTTTCGCTCATGACAGATACATCTCCTTAGTAATTTGCCTTAATTTGGACGGAATTAAGACGGGGTATCCAGCTGGACGGCCGGAATAATTTGCGGCTCTTGTGTAGGAGCTGCTTTAGTGCGTTCGCGGCGCTTTTTCTTCGCTACGAGAGGAGGACAACGGTCCTCATTAAAGTAAGTCACCTGGCAATCAAGACAGTGGTGACACTCATTGGCGTTGATCGTGCCATCAGGGTGAATGGCTTGCACCTCACACTCAACTGCACACAACTGGCACGGTGTACCACACTCTTTACGACGCTTGAGCCAGTCAAATAAACGCAACTTGGTTGGAATCGCTAAAGCAGCTCCCAGTGGACAGATATAACGGCAATAGACTTTACGAGTAAAGATATTAACCACTAACAACACTACTGCATACAGAACAAACCACCATTGACGATCAAACTTTAGCGTAATTGCAGTTTTAAAGGGTTCAACTTCAGCAAATTGCTCGGCAGTCGACATGGACTCAAGTGAAATACCAAAGAGCACCAAGAAAATAATGTATTTAACCGCCCAGAGACGCTCATGCAGAGCAAAGGGAACATCGTATTGCGGGATCTTAATTTTGCGCGCAATCTCATTGATAATTTCCTGTAAGGCTCCGAATGGGCATAACCAACCGCAGAACACGCCGCGCCCCCACAGCAAAACAATTGCAGCCGTCACGCCCCAGAGAATAAAGATGACTGGATCACTGAGAAATAACTCCCAACTGAAACCATTGATCAGCGAGTGAGTAAAGGTCAGCACGTTCACGATGGAGAGCTGCCCCAAAGTGTACCAACCGATAAACACCACGGTGAAAGTTAAGTAGCCCATACGCAGGCGGTGCAGCAGTTTAGGGTAGCGCACCAAGTAATCTTGGAAGAACAAGATCGCAAACAGCACCGCTAAACCAACGCCTAGCACAGCAATCTGAAAGTCTTTCTGATACCAAATATTCATCCACAAAGGACGATTCGCCTCATCCAGTGCGGCTTGCTCAGAAGCGGTTAATGGCGGACGCTCAATGTACATTTCAGGAATTTGGTACGGCAGTTCGAAGCTGGTAAAAATACTGTCAACCGGACCCGTCTGACGGCGCACAAGCAGTTCTAAACTCCAATCTGAACCGGAGTCAAAAGCATACTGTGGACGCACAATAAAGATGCCCATTTCCGAAAAGTTAGGCATACCCTCAGCGTATACATCACTTAAACGGTAAAAATCTAAGTCACGGAAACTGACAATATCGCCAAACTGACGCAATTGAATGCGATCAAAAATACCCCCGCGCACATAACCCGAACCTTTAAATGAATACTCACCATTGCCGAGCACTACAATTGCATGCTCATCCGGCTTGAGCTCATCCATTAAGTCTTGGTATTGACGCTCACCCAGCAAGTTCCGGCCGATCGTTGGCGGATTAAGCTCGGCGACATATAGATCAATAAAGGTGTCCTCGCGTTGCTCTGGGCTAGCAGCATCAACACCTTCCGCTTCACTACCAATAAAGGCGTCATCTACTTGACCGCGATTGAGCAACAAGCGACGAATCGAGCCATCACCGGTCAGCGTAGTCCAACTGGCTTTCTGGTATTGATCCATCAAAACGATGGCAGGTTTGTTTTTAATTTGCGAGTGAGCCTTAACTAGGCCTAAAGAAACCGCAACTTGATGCGCCGAACGCATAATTGCTTCATTCACCACCATTACGGTTACGGTCGCACCAGACACCGCATCAATAGTAATCGCCGACTCATCCTTAGAACGACCAATGACCACGCGCTGGTCAACTTTAATGCCATCATATTTAGCAGCAAAATCATGCAGTTTTTGCTCAGGAATACCAATCAACAGAATCGGCTCATGGTGCTCTAACACATAGGCATCTTTGATCACGCCCTGTGGATCGAGAATCACCTGCAGGTTGATGGGCTTACCTGAGTAAGCAGGAATATCGACAACGTTAACTGTTTGATAGGCATAACCTAGCAGCTCATCACCGGATAAAATCCGTCGAATTTTAAACTCTCCCTCGGGCTCGGAAATGGTACCCGACTGCGGAAAAGCAATGGCAATGCGCCCCTTTTCCAAGGCTGTCAGCTCTGCTGCTTGAACTGTAGCCACAGTACATAAGAAAGCCAGCAAGAAGATCGCCTGCCAACAAATGCGCTCTAGCACCCTGCGCTGCGGGTAACAACAAATAGCCTGCATGATTCCATCCCAATGCTTAAAAGTAATGTCAGCTTAACAAGCGCGGTGTTTAATACTCCTTGATCAAAGTCATAGCATTTTTTTACAGCTCGCAGCTTTTCCGCAAAAACAAGGCCAATCCACGCCAATTCAGGCTCTCAGCTGTTATAGAGGATTTTCAGCCAAGCCACTAAACAGCTAAACACTGACCCAGATCAACACCTTAATCGGTAAGCATTAAAAACCAGGCAAAAGCCTGGTTTTTGATATTGCTCAGCAAGATACCTGCAGCAGACTACTCAGCGTGATAGCCCGTTATGCGCGCAACTTCTTCTTTTGAACCCAAGAACACAGCAACCCGCTCATGCAAGGAGCTGGGCTGAATATCCATGATGCGCTGATAACCATTGGTCGACACGCCGCCGGCTTGCTCAATAATGAACGACATTGGGTTGGCTTCGTACATCAAACGTAACTTACCTGGTTTTTCTGGCTCACGCTTATCACGCGGATACATAAAAATGCCACCACGGGTCAAAATACGATGCACATCAGCAACCATTGCGGCGACCCAACGCATATTGTAATTCTTCTGCAACGGGCCTTCTTCACCCTGCAGCAACTCATCTACATAGCGCTTAACTGGCGCCTCCCAATGGCGCTGGTTGGACATATTAATCGCAAACTCTGCAGTTTTCTCCGGCACACGAATATCATCATGGGTCAAAATAAATGAGCCCATTTCGCTGTCCAAAGTAAAACCTTTAACGCCATTACCTAAAGTCAGTACCAGCATGGTTTGTGGACCGTAAATCGCATAGCCAGCCGCCACTTGTTGAGTACCGGGTTGCAAAAACGCCTCTTCACCCAGATCACCACTCTCACCATTACGATCAGGACAACGCAGCACTGAGAAAATCGTACCCACTGATACGTTGACATCAATATTGCTAGAGCCATCCAGTGGATCAAATACTAATAAGTAGGAGCCTTTTGGATACTTACCTGGAATCTGATAAGCATTGTCCATTTCCTCAGATGCCATACCGGCTAAGTGGCCGCCCCACTCATTGGCTTCAAGCAAAATTTCATTAGACAGTACGTCTAACTTCTTCTGTACTTCACCTTGTACGTTTTCCGTACCCATGCTGCCTAAAACACCACCCAATGCGCCTTTCGACACTTGGTGGTTGATCATTTTACAAGCACGCGCTACCACTTCGATTAAAAAGCGCAGCTCTGCTGGGGTTTGATGTGAACGTGTTTGTTCAATAAGGAAACGACTTAAACTCGTGCGTGACATGCAACGCTCCAACGGAGTAAGAAAAATATGCCGGCAAGTTTACCGCTTTGTGAGCATGAATGCTGCAACGCTTTTCATTTGTCTGTTACAGCAAGCCGTGATCCAGCACATAATCGCGCTCCTTTCAGCTATGGCCTGTCAGTAAATGTAAGCTTTAACCCTATAAACATGCGCGTCTAAGCAGGGTGTTTATCGCAAAACCTGTTTACTGCGGTCTTTGTTGACCTGTATCAAAAAGCGCAATGCTCCATTACGTAACATTGTTACTAACTCACACAAACTAAAAGTTGCAAACGGAGCACAACATGCGCACAACTTTATTCGCTACATCATTATTGGCATTAGCTATTGCTGCCCCTTCAGTTCAAGCTCACCAAGCTGGCGATATTATCGTGCGCGCGGGTGCGATTACTGTGCAAACTAAAGAAAATTCTTCTAGTGTTAAGGTAGATCGTAATTCTGCTGCAGTGGGTGCTAGCGATCTTGGTGGCAAAGCCAGCGTTAATAACGACACACAATTAGGCTTGAACTTTGCATATATGGTAACTGACCACTGGGGTGTTGAGCTTTTAGCCGCAACACCTTTCAGCCATGACGTAAGTCTTAAAGGTGTTGGCGCTTTAGATGGTAAATTAGGCAGCCTAAAACACTTACCACCAACCTTAAGTGCTGTGTTCTACCCGCTGGACAGCAAGTCTGCCTTTCAACCTTATATTGGAGCAGGTATCAACTACACATGGTTCTTTGATGAGAGCACTACAAGCGAAGCAAAAGCTAAAGACTTGAACAGCTTAAATGTTAAGAACACATGGGGCTGGGCTGCTCAAGTCGGTGCTGACTATATGCTCACTGACAACTTAATGCTCAATGGACAAATCCGTTACATTGATATCGATACCACCGCTTATGTAGATGTAGCTGGCGTGGCTCGCGCTAAAGTTAACGTCGACCTTGAACCACTGGTTTACATGGTTGGTTTAGGCTACAAGTTCTAATATTTAGAAGCTTAAAACAAAAAACAGGCGCTTAATGCGCCTGTTTTTATTTGTACCGCTATGCATTTCCGATATTTTTTCTAGTACCGCCTTGTAGCGAACCCAGCCACACATCATCTTTAGCTATCGTGCGTATCCAGACTACACATTGCGATAGTAGCTATCCAGCAAGTCGCTTAAGCCTGTGCGCCAAGCCCGCGGTTTAATACCAAAGGTATGGGTAATCTTACGGCTGTCCAGCACACCATGCTGTGGCTCAATCACTGCATCAGCAAAATCCGCATGGGCACGCGGCTCTACGTTTTGACTCAACTGTGGTCGCCATGCTTGCGCCTCCGCTAAAATCGCTTGCGCCACCGATAATACGGTCGCCGCTTCCTGCCCACCGTAATGGTATGTACCCCACAGAGGTGCAGCACAATCGAGTTGTTTGAGTATGGCCAGAATCACTCGCGCGGCATCTTCTACCGGCGTTGGATTACCACGGCGGTCATCCGCCATTTCAATTAACTCATGATCCTGAGCACGACGTAACACCCGCCCCAACATACCTTCCGGGCTATCATCCAGCAGCCAACCAAAACGCAGCAATACATGCTTAGAGCACAATGAACGCACACTTTGCTCCATGCGCATTAGCGCTTGCCCACGTGGACTAAGCGGCTTGCATTCATTGGTTTCGTTATACGCTGTAGCTCGCGCGCCATCAAACACACGATAACTGGACGGCTGTAACAAGATGCAGTCGTAATGTTTGCACAGTTGCGCTAAACGCTCGATTGCGCGCTCCTGCGGGCCAAAATGCAGCGGATCAACAGCACCGGCCTGAAACCAATCATAGTAATAGGCAAGATTAATCACCGCATCGGGGCGTACATCATCAATCAGGCTGGTTAAGCTGACCGCATCCCAGGCACCTTGTTCCGGCTTAGGGGCCAGAAAAGATATATCGTCTTCAGCACCTAAGCGCACCAAAGCCTGTCCTAACGCGTTACCACCACCCAGCAAAACCAAGCGCAATTGCATATCAGCCCCTCAGAGATATTTTTATAATGTGTTCTCTAGGTTCATCCTCAAAATGGGATGTCATCATCAAAACTATCGTAGTCCGGCGCCGGTTGCGCATCATGTTGAGTGCTTGGTGCAGGACGCTGTTGTGCTTGCGGCGCTTGCTGCTGTTGCGGCTGAGACTGTGGTTGACGCGGTGCTGCTGGAGGACGACTGCCACCCTCATTATCACCACGACCATCCAGCATCTGCATGGTACCGCCCATATCCACTACAATTTCCGTGGTATAGCGTTTAATACCATCTTTTTCCCATTCGCGGGTTTGCAAGCGGCCTTCGATATAAACTTTCGAGCCTTTGCGCAAATACTGGCCAGCAATTTCCGCGATTTTTCCGAAAAACGACACACGGTGCCATTCGGTTCGCTCTTGCATTTGTCCAGTTTGCTTGTCGCGCCAGCTATCACTGGTCGCTAAGGTCAGATTAGTCACCGCATTACCATTAGGCAAATAACGGGTTTCTGGGTCGCCGCCCACATTACCAATTAAAATTACTTTGTTAATTCCACGAGCCATAGCTTTCTCCAAACGGTCTGCACACTGCGATCAGTTATAAATACGTCTCAACAGTCGCGCGATCTATTATTTGCGTATCAAATTTTACATAAACAGCAGCTTCCTCTGCCACCAACACAGCATCCATGACACCTGCTTGTGAACGTAATGCAGTCAACCATTGTGTTGCTTGTAGCGCTGCAGGGGATATCGGCAAGCGCAGACTGGTGACATACGGCGGCTCTTGCATATTAGCAGCAAAAAACAACCAGAGTGCTGCAAGTGCTGCACATCCTGCAAAAACTATTGATGCGCCACCCAAACTAAACAGCCAGCCACCAAAAATACCACCCAATGCCGCGCCTAAAAATTGGCTGGTCGAATACACGCCCATTGCCGTGCCTTTCGCGCCGGCGGGTGCCACCTTACTAATCAAGGATGGCAAACTGGCTTCTAATAAATTAAACGCAGTAAAAAAGATAATAGTGCCGATGACTAACAATGTCAGGTTTTGACCGAACCACCAAAAAAACAACTCACTGAGTAGCAAAATCGTGACTGCACCAATAAACACTCGCTTCATCTGGCGCTTTTTTTCACCGTAAATAATAAATGGCAGCATGGCAAAAAAGCCGACGAACATGGCCACCAGATACACCCACCAATGTTCCTCTTTGGGCAGTCCGCCCTGTTCGACCAACGTCAAAGGCAAAGCAATAAAGCTGGCCATTAATAAGGCATGCAGAACAAAAATACCAAAATCCAAACGCAGTAACGCCACATTACGCAGGGTTGCTGACAAGGCTGCAGGCGCCACGCCTGATTCACGATGTTGCAACTGCACTGCAGGCTTTGGCACACTCAAAGCAATAATAAAAATACCCAGGATCGCCATCGCGGCGGTAAACCAAAACAAGCCAGACAAGCCAAAACCGCGAGTGACTAACGGCCCCACAACCATCGCCACGGAAAAGGAGATGCCAATACTGATACCAATCACCGCCATTGCCTTAGTGCGATGTTGTTCACGGGTGACATCCGACAACAACGCCATCACTGCCGCAGAAATAGCGCCGGCACCTTGCAAGATCCGTCCAGCAATTACGCCCCACACCGAATCAGATAAACCGGCCACCACGCTGCCGGCGGCAAAGATCAGTAAACCAATATAGATCACCGGCAAACGGCCAAAACGATCCGACAGCATGCCAAACGGAATTTGTAAAAATGCTTGGGTTAAACCATAGGCACCAATGGCTAACCCCAGTAGAAAAGGCGTCGCTCCAGATAACTCTTGCCCATAGGTGGCAAGCACCGGTAGCACCATAAACATTCCCAACATACGAAAAGCAAAAACCAGCGATAAGCCAGCGGTCGCACGTCGTTCAAGAGCGTTCATCGCATCATTATTATGCTCGTTCATCACACCCCCCTTTATCTAGACCCGCGATTCTATCAGGCAGAACGCTTTGCCGCAGCATACCTCTAACCCGTATACTCATTGGTTTATGCTCGCAACGCGAGGAATGCAGTGGATACCATAGTAGTTCGTGGGGCTCGCACCCATAATTTAAAAAATATTGATCTTGATTTACCAAGAAACAAACTGATCGTAATTACCGGTCTGTCGGGTTCAGGTAAGTCATCCCTAGCTTTTGACACCTTATATGCTGAAGGCCAGCGTCGTTACGTCGAGTCTCTGTCGGCCTATGCACGGCAGTTTTTATCGATGATGGAAAAGCCAGACGTCGATACCATTGAAGGATTATCGCCAGCGATTTCCATTGAACAGAAATCAACCTCACATAACCCGCGCTCAACCGTCGGTACCATTACCGAAATTTATGATTACTTGCGTTTGCTGTATGCCCGCGCCGGTATTCCGCACTGCCCTGATCACCATGTTCCCTTAGAGGCGCAAACTGTCAGCCAAATGGTTGATCTGGTACTGGCCCGAGACGCCGATACCCGCCTAATGCTGCTTGCCCCGGTTGTGCGTGAGCGCAAAGGTGAGCACCTATCGGTGTTTGAAGAAATGCGTGCACAAGGGTTCGTGCGCGTTCGCGTCAACGGCACGCTACATGAAATCGACGATGTGCCAAAACTGGATAAACAGAAAAAGCATTCGATTGATGTCGTGGTTGACCGTTTTAAAGTGCGCGAGGATTTAGCCCAGCGCTTGGCTGAATCCTTTGAAACAGCCCTGCGTCTTACCGACGGTATCGCTTTAGTTGCCTCAATGGACGATGACGGCAGCGAAGAAATGGTGTTTTCTGCACGCTTTGCTTGCCCACATTGCGGCCATGCGATCAGTGAGCTGGAACCCAAGTTATTTTCCTTTAACAACCCCGCCGGTGCTTGCCCAAGCTGTGACGGTTTAGGGGTTAAACAATTTTTTGATACCAGACGCTTAGTTAATGGTGAACTGACCTTGGCGGAAGGTGCAATTCGTGGCTGGGATCGACGTAACGTTTACTACTTCCAAATGCTCAGCTCACTCGCCCAACATTATGATTTCAGTCTTGAGGTGCCGTTCCAATCACTGGATAAAGCCACGCAACAAGTCATTCTGCACGGCACCGGCAAAACAGAGATTGATTTTCGCTACCTCAACGATCGCGGTGATATCGTTAAACGCTCACACCCGTTTGAAGGCATAGTGCCAAACTTAGAACGCCGCTACCGCGAAACGGAATCCAATACTGTCCGTGATGAGCTGGCGAAGTATTTAAGCACCCACGCCTGCCCTGACTGCGAAGGGGCACGCTTGCGGCGCGAGGCACGCCATGTTTGGGTTGGCGAAAATACCCTGCCAACTATTACTGCAATGCCTATTGGTGAAGCTTTTGAGTATTTCACGACACTGAGCCTACCCGGTAAGCGCGGTGAAATTGCCGAGAAGATACTTAAAGAAATCAGCGCGCGATTACAGTTTTTAGTTAACGTCGGACTCAACTACCTAACGCTCAATCGTAGTGCTGATACCTTGTCTGGCGGTGAAGCGCAGCGTATCCGCTTGGCCAGCCAAATTGGTGCGGGCTTGGTTGGGGTGATGTACATTTTGGATGAGCCATCCATTGGTTTACATCAGCGTGATAACGAACGCCTGCTCAACACCCTGGATCATCTACGCAAAATTGGCAATACCGTAATTGTCGTGGAGCACGATGAAGATGCCATTCGTATGGCCGACTACGTGGTTGATATCGGGCCTGGAGCTGGCGTGCATGGCGGTGAGATCGTTGCCCAAGGCACACCGGCTGAAGTGATGGCCAATCCTTCGTCACTCACTGGGCAATACCTGTCAGGCAAGGTGCAAATCACTTATCCAAAGCAACGTACCGCAGTCAATCCAGACAAGATACTGCGCTTACATGGTGCTCGCGGCAACAACCTCAAGAATGTTGATTTAGATATTCCCTTGGGGTTATTAACTTGTATAACAGGCGTATCCGGTTCAGGTAAATCGACCCTGATCAATAACACTTTGTATCCCTTGATGGCTACTGCGCTGAACGGTGCCACCACTCTGGAAGCAGCGGCCTATGACACAATAGAAGGCGTAGAGTTACTAGATAAAGTAGTGGATATTGATCAAAGCCCGATTGGTCGCACACCTCGCTCTAACCCTGCTACTTACACCGGGATTTTCACCCCAATCCGTGAACTCTTTGCTGGTGTAGCAGAATCGCGCGCGCGCGGTTATAGTCCAGGACGCTTCTCTTTTAACGTCAAAGGTGGCCGCTGCGAAGCGTGCCAAGGCGATGGCATGATTAAGGTTGAGATGCACTTCTTAGCAGATATCTACGTCGCTTGCGATACCTGTAAGAGCAAGCGTTATAACCGTGAAACCTTGGATATTCGCTATAAAGGCAAGAATATTCATGAAGTGCTGGACATGACCATTGAAGAAGCCCGTGCTTTCTTTGATCCTGTTCCAGCCTTAGCACGTAAGCTGCAAACTCTGATTGATGTCGGTCTGTCCTATATTCGTATCGGCCAAAGTGCTACCACGCTGTCTGGCGGTGAAGCGCAAAGGGTGAAGCTCTCACGAGAGCTGTCCAAACGTGATACCGGCCAAACCCTGTATATCCTCGATGAGCCAACCACAGGCTTGCATTTTGCTGACATTCAACAATTACTTGATGTCTTGCATCGCCTGCGTGATCGCGGCAATACCGTGGTGGTCATTGAGCACAACCTCGATGTGATTAAAACCGCAGACTGGATTATCGATCTTGGCCCAGAAGGCGGATCAGGCGGTGGTGAGATCATTGCCACGGGCACACCAGAACAGGTGGCTGAAAATAGCCTTTCGCATACTGGTCGCTTTCTTAAAGAAAAACTCTAAGCGCTAAAACACACAAGCCTCAATTAAGAGGCTTGTGTGTTGCTCAGAGCGTCATGGATCGAGTTACTTAGGCAGATCAATGCCCAGTGCTTTCGCAACCCCTTGACCGTACGCAGGATCAGCCTGCATGCAGTGGCAGATGTGCTTCATTTTGATCTCATCTGGCACACCATTCATGTTGCGCGCAGTGTTATCAAACAGCACTTGTTGCTGTGCTGGACTCATTAGTCGAAATAAGTTACCCGGCTGAGTAAAGTAATCAGGCTCGTCTTCCCAGAAATCAAAACGATCCACCGCACCGTCTAGAGCTAATGGTGGCTCAGAAAAGTCTGGCTGCTCTTGCCATTCGCCCTGACTGTTTGGCTCATAATGCAAGCGACTGCCTTGGTTGCCATCAACACGCATCGCACCATCTCGGTGGTAGCTGTGATACGGACAGCGCGGTGTGTTCACTGGTATCTGCGAGTGATTCACACCCAAACGGTAACGCTGCGCATCTCCATAGGAGAACAGTCGTCCTTGCAACATGCGGTCTGGCGAGAAACCTATACCTGGCACAATGTGCGCTGGGTTAAAGGCCGCTTGCTCAACATCAGCAAAATAGTTCTCAGGGTTTTTATTAAGCTCAAAGTAACCCACCTCAATCAGTGGATAATCCGCCTTTGGCCACACTTTAGTCAGATCAAAGGGATGATAAGGAACTTTAGCTGCATCCGCTTCTGGCATGATTTGCACATACATGGTCCAGCGCGGGAAATCTCCACGTTCAATCGCCTCGTACAAGTCACGCTGTGAGCTTTCACGGTCATTACCAACCAATTCGGCAGCCTCTTGATCGGTTAGATTTTTAATGCCCTGTTGCGTTTTAAAGTGAAACTTTACCCAATAACGCTCATTGGCAGCATTAATAAAACTAAAGGTATGCGAACCAAAGCCATGCATATGACGGTAAGAAGCCGGAATACCACGGTCGCTCATCACCACTGTAATCTGGTGCAGAGCTTCAGGCAATCCAGTCCAGAAATCCCAGTTATTGGTAGCACTACGCATGTTGGTGCGCGGATCACGTTTCACCGCATGGTTAAGATCTGGAAACTTCAGCGGATCGCGGAAAAAGAAAACCGGAGTGTTGTTGCCCACTAAATCCCAGTTACCCTGCTCGGTATAAAAGCGCATTGCGAAACCACGGATATCGCGCTCAGCATCGGCAGCGCCGCGTTCGCCAGCGACAGTTGAAAAACGTACGAACATATCGGTTTGTTTGCCGACTTCAGCAAACATAACCGCTTTAGTGAACTGAGTGATGTCGTGGGTGACGGTGAAGCTACCGAAAGCGCCAGATCCTTTAGCATGCATACGGCGCTCTGGAATCACTTCGCGATCAAAGTGCGCGAGTTTTTCCAAAAACCAAACATCCTGCAGCAGCATCGGGCCTCGTGCACCTGCGGTTAAACTATCTTGGTTGTTGGCAATCGGACATCCAGAAACAGATGTGAGTTTCGGCTTGTCGGTCATAGCGTTTCTCCTGCTGGTCTATCAAAGAATGGACTCAACATGAGAGTAGCGAAAAAGACGCCAAGAGCCTAATGGATTCCACAAAAGCAGACGATAGTTAATCTCTATACAGCAAAGATAGGCATAAAAAAACCGAGCGCAGGCTCGGTTTTCTTGAACTGCAATATTGCTTACTCTGCAGCTTCTACTTCGCCAGTAACCGGACGGTCAACCAGTTCAACATAAGCCATAGGCGCGTTATCGCCAGCACGAAAACCGCATTTTAAAATGCGTAGGTATCCGCCTTGACGAGTTGCATAACGCTTGCCTAAATCGTTAAACAATTTACCAACCGCTGATTTAGAGCGGGTACGGTCAAAAGCTAAACGACGGTTCGCAACGCTATCTTCTTTGGCTAAAGTAATTAACGGCTCAGCTACGCGGCGCAGTTCTTTAGCTTTAGGCAATGTAGTTTTGATCAGTTCATGCTCGAACAGCGACACTGCCATGTTCTGGAACATAGCCTTGCGGTGGGCGCTGGTACGGCTTAAGTGACGGCCACTTTTACGATGACGCATGATTCAATTCCTTACCAAACTCTTCGGTTCGGTGATAATGGCGATCAGGCCGTGGCCTTATCGTCTTTCTTCAAACTTGCCGGCGGCCAGTTGTCTAGGCGCATACCGAGGGACAGACCACGCGAGGCTAAAACATCCTTGATTTCAGTCAGGGATTTTTTACCCAAGTTCGGAGTTTTCAACAACTCTACTTCAGTGCGCTGAATCAGATCACCAATGTAGTAGATGCTTTCTGCTTTGAGGCAGTTTGCCGAACGCACGGTCAACTCTAAATCATCAACTGGACGCAACAAGATTGGATCAATCTCGTCTTCCGGTTTCTCTTCAACTGGCTGTGCTTCACCTTGAAGGTCAACGAACGCTGCAAGCTGGTGCTGCAGGATTGTTGCACTACGACGAATCGCTTCTTCAGGGTCAAGTGTGCCATTAGTTTCGAGGTCAATGATCAGCTTGTCCAAGTTAGTACGCTGTTCAACACGGGCGTTTTCCACCACGTAAGCTACGCGACGAACAGGACTGAATAAGGCATCGATTTGCAAACGACCGATACTACGAGTTTCATCTTCTTCGCTAAAACGCGAATCAGCTGATTCATAGCCACGGCCACGTGCAATACGTAGCTTCATATTCAATGCGCCCTTATCAGCCAGATTAGCAATCACGTGGTCGCCATTGACGATTTCCACATCATGATCCAGCTTAATATCGGCAGCAGTCACCACGCCCGGCCCTTTTTTGCTAAGCGTTAGCGTGGCTTCGTCACGACCGTGCATAATCACTGCAAGGCCTTTAAGGTTAAGAAGAATCTCAATGACGTCTTCTTGAACCCCTTCAATGGCACTGTACTCGTGCAAAACACCGTCGATTTCTACTTCGACAACTGCACAGCCAGGCATTGAAGACAACAGTATACGCCGTAGCGCGTTACCCAAAGTATGTCCAAAACCACGCTCAAGAGGCTCAAGGGTAATTCTGGCGCGGGTCGGGCTGACCATGTCAACATTAATTTGACGAGGGGTCAGGAACTCATTTACCGAAATCTGCATGGATACACCTATTTTCTAGCCCTTACTTGGAGTAGAGCTCGACAATCAGGCTTTCGTTGATGTCGGCTGACAGATCACTACGCTCAGGAACGCTTTTATAAACGCCTGACTTCTTCTCTGCATCTACATCAACCCACTCGACGCGGCCACGTTGAGCACACAATTCGAGAGCCTGGGAAATACGTAATTGGTTTTTGCACTTTTCACGCACAGCAACCACATCACCCGCTTGAACCTGGTATGAAGGGATGTTTACTGTCTTGCCATTAATTGAAATCGACTTATGCGATACCAACTGACGCGACTCAGCACGTGTAGAGCCAAAGCCCATACGGTATACAACGTTATCCAAACGTGACTCTAAAAGTTGCAGTAGGTTTTCACCGGTTGCACCTTTACGGCGCGCTGCTTCTTTGTAGTAGCTGGCGAATTGACGCTCAAGAATGCCGTACATACGACGTACTTTTTGCTTCTCACGCAGCTGAGTACCGTACTCAGATAAACGTCCGCGACGCTGACCATGCTGGCCAGGTGCTGTTTCAATGTTGCATTTAGATTCAATCGCGCGTGAACCACTCTTCAAGAAGAGGTCTGTGCCTTCACGACGGGACAGTTTGCATTTGGGACCAATGTAACGAGCCATTTTTCACTGTCTCCTAATTTACACGCGGCGCTTTTTCGGCGGGCGGCATCCGTTATGTGGGATGGGCGTCACGTCGGTGATGCTTGCGATTTTGTAACCGCAACCATTCAAAGCGCGGACTGCTGATTCACGACCAGGACCTGGGCCCTTGACGTTAACATCTAAATTTTTCAAACCATATTCCAAAGCCGCTTGACCAGCACGCTCAGCTGCAACTTGCGCTGCAAACGGGGTGCTTTTACGCGAACCACGGAAACCAGAACCACCAGAGGTAGCCCACGACAAGGCATTACCTTGACGGTCTGTAATTGTAATAATTGTGTTGTTAAAAGAGGCATGGATGTGGGCAATGCCATCAACCACTGTCTTTTTAACTTTTTTACGAGGACGAGCAGCTGCTTTAGCCATTAATCAAATTCCTATCTAGAACCAATGCGATTACTTACGGATCGGCTTGCGTGGGCCTTTACGGGTACGCGCGTTGGTTTTGGTACGCTGACCACGGGCTGGCAGACTACGACGATGGCGCAGGCCACGGTAGCAACCTAAGTCCATCAGACGCTTGATGTTCATGTTGATTTCGCGGCGCAAATCACCTTCAGTATTCAAAGATGCAACTTCGCCACGCAACTGCTCAATCTGCTCATCAGAGAGATCTTTAATTTTTGCTGCTGGATTGACTCCAGTAGCAGCGCAAATCTTCTGCGCAGTTGTCCGACCTATTCCGAAGATATAAGTCAGCGAGATAACAGTATGTTTGTTATCCGGAATGTTAACGCCTGCAATACGGGCCATTCAGTGTAACTCCAATTGACAGCGACTTACTCTCAGGAAGCCAAGATCGAAAATAAGATCTATTGCTGTATAACTATTAATCAACCGAACAGCGCACTAGCTGCCCGGTTCATGACACAACACAATCAGCCTTGGCGCTGCTTATGACGTGGTTCCGCTTTACAGATCACGCGAACAATACCTTCGCGACGTACGATCTTGCAATTGCGGCAAAGCTTTTTCACCGATGCACGAACTTTCATCACTAACTCCTATATCCTGAACACCTATTAGCGCATTAAACCGCTGCCACCATAGCTTTTCAGGTTGGATTTTTTCATCAGGGATTCGTACTGGTTAGAAACGAGGTGCGATTGTACTTGAGCCATGAAGTCCATTACAACCACAACAACGATCAACAGCGATGTCCCGCCGAGATAAAACGGCACATTTGCTGCCACAACAAGAAATTGCGGTAACAAACATACAGCCGTCATGTACAAGGCACCAAACGCGGTCAAGCGAGTCAAAACACCATCAATGTAGCGTGCAGACTGCTCTCCCGGACGGATACCCGGAATAAACGCACCGGATTTTTTCAGGTTTTCAGCAACATCTTTAGGGTTAAACATCAATGCTGTATAGAAGAAGCAGAAGAAAATAATCCCCGCACTAAATAGCAAAATATTTAACGGCTGCCCTGGTGCCAGCGCTTGCGATACATCTGCAAGCCACGACATGCTCTCAGACTGGCCAAACCACTGACCAAGAGACGCCGGGAACAACAAGATACTACTGGCGAAAATAGCTGGAATTACACCAGCCATATTCACTTTCAGAGGCAGATGGCTAGTTTGCGCAGCAAACACTTTGCGACCTTGTTGGCGCTTAGCATAATGCACGGCAATACGACGCTGTCCACGCTCGATAAACACGACGAACCCAATGATTGCAACAGCAAGCATACCGATTGCAATTAAGGCGAAGATATTGATATCACCTTGACGAGCAGACTCGAAAGACTGTCCAATTGCAGAAGGCAAACCAGCAACGATACCGGCAAAAATCAGCATTGAAATGCCGTTGCCCACACCGCGCTCAGTAATTTGCTCACCTAACCACATCATAAACATTGCACCTGCAACAAAGGTTGTTACAGCGACAAAGTAAAAGTTGAAGTCATTTGCGAATGCAACACCTTGACTGGCCAAGCCCACGGACATGCCGATTGCCTGTACAAAAGCCAATAACAAGGTGCCGTATCGGGTGTACTGGCTTATCTTACGACGTCCAGACTCACCTTCTTTTTTCAACTGCTCTAGATGAGGGCTTACTGCAGTCATCAACTGCATGATGATCGACGCCGAAATGTACGGCATGATACCAAGCGCGAAGATACTCATACGCTCAAGCGCACCACCAGAGAACATGTTAAACAGGCTGAGAATGGTTCCCTCATTCTGTCGAAACAGGTCTGCGAGTCGGTCAGGGTTAATTCCTGGGACAGGAATGTGTGCACCGATACGGTAGACAACAATTGCCATGAAGAGGAAACGTAAGCGTGCCCACAACTCAGACAAACCACCACCACCCACCGCAGAGAGAGAACCTTGCTTAGCCATTTATTCCTCGATTTTTCCGCCAGCTGCTTCGATAGCACTGCGAGCACCTTTGGTGACCCCAATGCCCTGCAACGTAACTGCGCGAGTAACGTCACCAGACAGCATGACTTTAACGCGTTTTACGTGCAAACCAATGATGTTGGCATCTTTAAGAGACTGCACTGATACCACATCACCGTCCACATGAGCCAGTTCAGAAGTGCGAACTTCTGCACGGTCCATTGCTTTTAATGAGGTGAAACCAAATTTTGGCAGACGCTTATACAGTGGTTGTTGACCACCCTCAAAACCTGGGGCAACTTTACCACCAGAGCGTGAAGATAAACCTTTGTGACCACGACCACCTGTCTTACCCAAACCACTACCGATACCACGGCCTGGACGGAGTTTTTCGCGACGGGCGCCTGGCGCAGAACGCAAATCGTTCAGTTGCATGGATCAGCCCTCCACTCGAAGCAAATAATAAGCTGTATTGATCATGCCGCGATTTTCTGGGGTATCCAAAACCTCAACGGTGTGACCAATGCGACGTAGGCCTAAGCCACGTACGCAAGCCTTGTGATTGGCCATACGACCAATCGTGCTCTTAATAAGAGTCACTTTAACGGTTGCTTGGGACATGGTTAAAGAATCTCCTCGACACTTTTGCCACGCTTAGCAGCAACTGAATCAGGCGATTGCATAGTTTTCAAACCTTTGAACGTTGCATAAACAACGTTAACTGGGTTGGTAGAACCGTAGCATTTAGCTAATACGTCCTGAACACCTGCAACCTCTAAAACGGCGCGCATCGCGCCACCGGCGATAACACCAGTACCTTCTGACGCTGGCTGCATAAAAATGCGCGAAGCACCATGCACAGCTTTAATTGGGTACTGTAAAGTAACACCATTTAAATCAACCTGAATCATATTGCGGCGCGCTGCTTCCATAGCCTTTTGAATTGCTGCTGGGACTTCGCGTGATTTACCGCGGCCGAAACCAACACGCCCTTTACCATCACCAACAACGCTCAGCGCTGTGAAAGTGAAGATACGGCCGCCTTTAACGGTCTTTGCTACGCGGTTGACTTGCACCAATTTCTCGATGTAGCCCTCATCGCGGCTGTCATCGCGGTTATCGCGTTTTTGCTCGTGATTTGCCATAACTTAAAACTCCAGCCCGCCTTCACGAGCAGCATCAGCCAGTGCTTTCACACGACCATGGTACTTGAAGCCAGAACGGTCAAAAGCCACTTTGGCAACTCCAGCGGCTTTCGCACGCTCGGCGACCAGCTGGCCTACTTTTTTGGCTGCTTCGATGTTGCCAGTGGCTTCACCGCGCAGTTGCGAATCCAGAGTAGAAGCCGAAACTAATACTTGGCTGCCGTCGGCCGAAATGACCTGGGCATAAATATGCTGCGAAGAGCGAAACACGCAAAGACGAGTTACTTGTAACTCGCTCATTTTCAGACGTGCTTTGCGAGAGCGACGCAGTCTTGAAACTTTCTTGTCGTTCATTTGCTAGCCCTACTTCTTCTTAGCTTCTTTGCGGCGCACGACTTCTTCAGCGTAACGCACACCTTTGCCCTTGTATGGTTCTGGACGGCGATACTGACGAATTTCGGCAGCAACCTGACCTAGAACTTGCTTGTCGATACCACGAATAATGATATCGGTAGCGCTTGGCGTTTCAGCCGTTACGCCTTCAGGCAATTCATAATCAATAGGATGAGAGAAACCAAGAGCCAAAGATAAAATCGTCCCTTTGGCTTGAGCACGATAGCCCACACCAACAAGTTGCAATTTACGCTCAAAACCTTGGCTAACACCAGTCACCATGTTATTAACTAAAGCACGGGTAGTACCGGCCATAGCACGTGACTGCTGATCACCATTACGTGCTGCGAAACGCAGTTCGCCGCCTTCTTGAGTCACCTCAACAGAAGGGTGCACAGTTAAACCTAGAGCGCCTTTAGCACCCTTCACCGAAAGCTCTTGGCCAGCAAGTTTTAACTCAACACCAGCCGGTAGCGTGACGGGATTCTTAGCAATGCGAGACATGCTTATCCCCCTTAGAATACGCTACAAAGAACTTCGCCACCGATTCCGGCAGCACGGGCAGCACGATCAGTCATCACACCTTTATTGGTGGAAACAATCGCAATACCTAAACCAGCACGAATCTTTGGCAGTTCGCTAACCGCTTTATACTGGCGTAAACCAGGACGGCTAACACGCTTGATCTCTTCGATGACCGGACGGCCTTCAAAGTACTTTAATTCGATGGATAACAATGGCTTGGCGTCACTGCTGATCTGATAGTCTGCGATATAGCCTTCGTTCTTGAGAACGTTAGCAACAGCTTGCTTCAAAGTTGAAGAAGGCATGCTCACAACAGACTTTTCAGCCATCTGGGCATTACGGATTCGAGTCAGCATATCTGACAACGGGTCCTGCATACTCATGGGCTTGTAGCTCCTGATACAGAAATTAAAAGGCCTAATTGGCCACTATCGCAAAACAATTAGAAATGTAAAGACTCTGCGAGCCGGACATTCTAATTGATAAGGCACAAACGAATCAAGCCCCATAAGGGGCTTGATCGTATATTTTTAGCTCACAATAGCATTATGAGCTAAATTTATTACCAGCTGGACTTAACCAAACCTGGTACATCGCCTCGCATTGCTGCTTCACGCAACTTGTTACGGCCTAAGCCGAACTTGCGATAAACACCATGTGGACGACCTGTAATGCGACAGCGATTACGCTGACGAGCAGGACAAGCGTCACGTGGTTGCTTTTGCAATGCAACCTGAGCTTCCCAGCGAGCTTCGTCGCTAGACTCTGGGTTGGCAATGATAGCTTTAAGCGCAGCACGCTTTACAGCATACTTTGCTACCGTTAGCGTACGTTTCAGCTCACGGTTGATCATGCTTTTCTTAGCCATGTGCTAACCCTCAGTTACGGAAAGGGAATTTGAAAGCACGCAATAAAGCACGGCCTTCTTCATCGTTACGTGCAGAAGTGGTCAAAGTAATGTCCAATCCGCGCAGCGTATCGATTTTATCGTAATCAATTTCAGGGAAAATGATCTGCTCTTTAACTCCCATGCTGTAGTTACCGCGTCCATCAAAAGACTTGGCATTCAGGCCGCGGAAGTCGCGAACCCGAGGCAAGGAGATCGAAAGCAAACGATCCAAGAATTCATACATAATATCGTTACGCAGAGTAACTTTAACCCCAATCGGCCAATCTTCACGGATCTTGAAACCCGCGATAGATTTGCGTGCATAGGTTACCACAGGCTTTTGGCCAGTGATTTTTTCCAAGTCTGCAACTGCGTGCTCGATAATTTTCTTATCAGTTACGGCTTCGCCCAGACCCATGTTTAGTGTAATTTTCGTTACACGCGGAACTTCCATTACGTTCGAAAGCTTCAGATCTTCCTTTAACTTTTGAACTAACTCGTTCCGATATATATCTTTCAGTCGTGCCATGGTGATCTACCTAGCAGCCTCAAGCTTCAACTGGTTTGTTAGTTGACTTGAAGACACGAATTTTCTTGCCATCTTCAACTTTAAAACCAACGCGATCTGCTTTGCTGGTTTCGGCGTTAAAAATAGCCACGTTAGAAGCATTTAACGGCGCTTCTTTCTCAACGATACCGCCCTGAACTCCGGACATCGGATTAGGCTTGGTATGGCGCTTTACCATATTGATACCGGTTACAACCAGACGGTTGTCGGCCAATACTTTAAGCACCTTACCACGTTTGCCTTTATCCTTGCCGGCGATGACGATGATCTCGTCGTTACGACGAATCTTTTGCATGACGGCTACTCCTTAAAGTACTTCAGGTGCAAGTGAAACGATCTTCATAAACTTATCGTTACGAAGTTCGCGGGTCACTGGACCAAAAATACGAGTTCCGATTGGCTCTTGCTTGTTGTTCAAAAGAACAGCTGCATTGCCATCGAAGCGAATGATTGAACCGTCTGGACGACGTACACCAAAACGGGTACGTACGACCACTGCGGTCATTACTTGGCCTTTTTTAACTTTGCCGCGCGGAATAGCTTCCTTAACAGTGACCTTAATGATGTCACCGATACCGGCATAGCGGCGGTGTGAACCGCCAAGGACCTTGATGCACATTACTCGACGAGCGCCGCTGTTATCAGCGACATCGAGCATAGATTGAGTCTGAATCATATAATTTCTCCGACCCTAGGCCCTTAGACCACTTCCACGCGCTCAACGACTTCAACCAGCGCCCAAGACTTAGTCTTAGCTAGCGGACGAGTTTCACTAATAGTGACCTTGTCGCCAGCACGGCATTGATTGGTTTCGTCATGCGCATGCAGTTTAGTCGAACGCTTAACATATTTACCGTAGATCGGGTGCTTAACGCGACGCTCGATTAAAACGGTGATTGTCTTGTCCATTTTGTCGCTAACTACAATACCAGTTAACGTACGGACGGTTTTCTGAGCTTCAGCCATGATTAATTACCTGCCTTCTGCTGCTTGAGCACAGTCTTAACGCGCGCAATATCACGCTTCACTTGCGACAGCAGGTGAGACTGCGTCAATTGGCCAGTTGCTTTTTGCATACGCAAGTTAAACTGGTCACGAAGCAGATTAAGCAATTGCTCGTTCAGCTGCTCTACTGATTTTTCACGAAGTTCGGTAGCTTTCATTACATCACCGTCCGCTTAACAAAGGATGTTGCAATCGGTAGTTTTGCTGCTGCCAAGGCAAATGCCTCGCGCGCCAATTCTTCCGATACACCCTCAATTTCGTACAGAACTTTACCTGGTTGAATCAGGCAAACCCAGTACTCAACAGAACCTTTACCTTTACCCATACGAACTTCGAGTGGCTTTTTGGTAATCGGCTTGTCTGGGAATACACGAATCCAGATTTTACCACCACGTTTGACGTGGCGGGTCAACGCACGACGCGCTGACTCAATCTGACGTGCGGTGAGTCGACCACGGGCTACGGCTTTTAAGCCGTACTCGCCGAAGCTAACTTTACTACCGCGCTGAGCCAAGCCACGGTTGTGGCCTGTCATCATTTTGCGGAACTTCGTACGCTTTGGTTGTAACATTCTGCGTACTCCTTAACGTGCAGCTTTTCTACGAGGCGCTGGTGCCGTTGGTTTTAGCTCTTCATGCTGGCCACCGATGACCTCGCCTTTGAAGATCCAAACCTTGACGCCAATCACACCGTAAGTGGTGTGTGCTTCGTAGGTGGCATAATCGATATCAGCGCGCAGTGTGTGCAATGGCACACGACCTTCACGATACCATTCAGAACGTGCGATTTCAGCACCGCCTAGACGACCGCCAACCTGGATTTTGATGCCCTTGGCACCAAGGCGCATAGCATTCTGAACCGCACGCTTCATAGCGCGACGGAACATCACACGACGCTCCAGCTGCTGAGCAACGCTTTGTGCTACCAACAAACCGTCAAGTTCCGGCTTGCGGATCTCTTCGATGTTGATGTGCACAGGCACACCCATTTTTTTGGTCAGGTCCTGACGTAATTTCTCAACATCCTCACCTTTCTTACCGATAACAATACCGGGACGAGCAGTGTGAATGGTGATACGTGCTGTTTGAGCCGGACGAGCAATCTCGATACGGCTAACGGACGCGTTTTTTAATTTGTCTAATAGATACGCACGTACTTCTAAGTCGGCATTCAGATAATCCGCATAGTTTTTGCGATCCGCATACCAAACAGACGTGTGTTCCTTGACTATTCCCAGGCGTATGCCAATGGGATGTACTTTCTGACCCATCTGAAAACTCCGTTACTTGTCGGCAACCTTGACAGTGATATGGCAAGACCGCTTGACGATGCGATCAGCTCGGCCTTTGGCACGAGGCATGATGCGCTTTAGCGAACGACCTTCGTTAACGAAAACTGTAGAGACGCTAAGATCATCTACATCAGCACCTTCGTTATGTTCAGCGTTAGCAATCGCAGACTCCAACACTTTCTTTATGATTTCAGCAGCTTTTTTGCTACTAAAAGTCAAAATGTTAAGCGCTTCACCCACTTTCTTCCCGCGAATTTGGTCAGCGACCAAGCGAGCTTTCTGGGCAGAAATGCGAGCGCCCAACAGCTTAGCGGCAACTTCCATCATTAATACCCCTTAACGCTTGGCTTTCTTGTCTGCAACGTGACCACGATAGGTGCGCGTAGCAGAGAATTCGCCGAGTTTATGGCCGACCATGTCTTCGCTCACGAGAACTGGAACATGCTGACGACCGTTATGAACAGCAATGGTTAAACCAACCATTTGCGGCAGGATCATTGAACGACGCGACCAAGTTTTCACTGGCTTGCGATCGTTCTTTTCCACCGCTACTTCAATCTTCTTCAATAGGTGAAGATCGATGAAAGGACCTTTTTTAAGAGAACGTGACACTTGCGTATCCCTCTAATTATTTGCGGCGATGAACGATCATGTTATCGGTGCGTTTGTTCGAACGAGTTTTCGCGCCTTTAGTTGGCTTGCCCCACGGTGTTACCGGGTGACGACCACTAGAAGTACGACCCTCACCACCACCATGCGGGTGGTCTACCGGGTTCATACAAGCACCACGAACGGTAGGACGAATGCCTGCCCAACGTGAAGCACCTGCTTTACCCAGTGAGCGCAAGAAATGCTCATGATTAGAGACTTCGCCCAGTGTAGCGCGGCACTCAGAAAGTACTTTACGCATTTCACCTGAACGTAGACGCAAAGTCACGTACACGCCTTCACGAGCGACTAATTGAGCTGAAGTCCCGGCAGAACGTGCAATTTGTGCACCCTTACCTGGCTTCATTTCAACACCGTGAATTGTAGAACCTACTGGAATGTTGCGCAAAGGTAAGCTATTACCAGCTTTAATCGGTGCATGCGCACCTGACATCAGCTGCTCACCAGCACTCACACCTTTAGGTGCCAAAATATAACGACGCTCACCATCAGCATATTTCAATAAAGCAATATGCGCAGTACGGTTAGGATCATACTCAATACGCTCTACTGTTGCCGGAATGCCATCTTTGTTACGACGGAAATCCACCAAACGGTAATGCTGCTTATGACCACCACCGATGTGACGCGTGGTAATACGACCATTATTGTTACGACCACCAGTCTTCGATTTTTTCTCGAGCAGTGGTGCGTAAGGAGCGCCTTTATGCAGCTCCTTGTTGACTACGCGGACGACGAAACGACGGCCAGGCGAAGTCGGTTTGCATTTAACAATTGCCATGATGCACCCCTATCTTACTCAGCACTGCTGGTGAAATCGATATCCTGGCCTGGCTGAAGAGCGATATACGCCTTCTTCCAGTCGTTGCGACGACCTAGACCACGTGCAGTACGCTTAGTTTTACCCTTAGCTTTAAGAGTATTAACATTCGCAACTTTTACGTCGAATAAGCTTTCAACGGCCTTTTTGACTTCCAGTTTAGTTGCGTCGATTGCAACTTTAAAAACAAACTGGCTCTTACCATCTGCCAGCATAGTAGCCTTTTCAGAGACGTGCGGGCCAAGTAGCACTTTAAATACGCGTTCCTGGTTCATCCCAGCATCTCCTCAAATTTCTTAACTGCAGACACAGTCATTAAGACTTTGTCATAAGCAATCAGACTTACTGGATCAGATGCTTGAACATCACGCACATCAACATGCGGCAAGTTGCGAGCAGCAAGATACAAATTCTGCTCAACATTCTCTGAAACGATCAAGACATCCTGCAGACCCAAAGTTTCCAATTTACCCAGCAGGGCTTTTGTCTTAGGTGCATCAACAGAAAAATCTTCAACGACCACTAAACGGTCTTGACGTAGCAACTCAGAAAGAATTGAACGCATCGCAGCACGATACATTTTCTTGTTGAGTTTCTGTGAGTGATCCTGTGGACGAGCAGCGAATGTCGCCCCGCCCCCACGCCAGATCGGGCTACGAATCGTACCAGCACGGGCACGACCAGTACCTTTTTGACGCCAAGGTTTTTTACCACCACCAGAAACTTCTGAGCGAGTTTTTTGCTTCTTACTGCCTTGACGACCACCAGCCATGTAAGCCACGACTGCTTGGTGAACTAGAGTTTCGTTGAACTCACCGCCAAAGGTACGCTCGCAGACATCGATTGCCTGGGCGCCATTTACATTAATTTGCATTTCGGCATTCCCCTCTTAACCGCGAGCCTTCGCCGCTGCACGCACAATGACATTACCGCCGGGAGCGCCAGGAACAGCACCTTTAACCAACAGCAAATTGCGCTCAGCATCGACACGCACGACTTCTAAGGACTGTGTGGTCTGACGCTCAGCGCCCATATGACCAGACATTTTTTTGCCTTTGAAGACGCGACCCGGAGTTTGACATTGACCAATCGAACCCGGAACACGGTGAGATACAGAGTTACCGTGAGTATTGTCTTGACCACGGAAGTTCCAGCGCTTAATGGTACCGGCAAAGCCTTTACCTTTAGTCTGACCCGTTACGTCGACAAGTTGACCAGCAGTAAACAAGTCAACAGTGACTTGGTCGCCCGCTTGGTACTCGCCTTCTTCAAGACGAAACTCGAGAACTGTACGACCAGCAGCAACGCCAGCCTTAGCAAAATGACCTGCTTGCGCTTTGGTCACGCGGGAAGCTCGACGCTCGCCCACAGTCACTTGCACAGCGCGATAGCCATCGCTTTCTTCGTTTTTGAACTGAGTGACTCGATTCGGTTCGACTTCAATAACAGTCACCGGAATAGAGACACCATCTTCGGTGAAAATACGGGTCATCCCGCATTTACGACCGACTACACCTATAGTCATGTCTTAAACCTCATGAGTGTACGGGGCTTTCACCCGCTATGGCCGCCCATTTCAGAGCGTTACACGACTAAAACCACCTGGTTTTAGCCGAGGCTGATCTGCACTTCCACACCTGCCGCAAGATCAAGCTTCATTAACGCATCAACTGTTTTATCAGTTGGCTGAACAATGTCCAGAACGCGCTTATGAGTGCGAATCTCGTACTGATCGCGCGCGTCTTTGTTGACGTGCGGTGAAACCAGAACGGTGAAACGCTCTTTACGGGTCGGCAGTGGAATTGGACCACGCACCTGAGCACCAGTACGTTTCGCGGTTTCCACGATTTCCTGGGTTGATTGATCGATCAGGCGATGGTCAAAAGCCTTCAACCGGATACGAATTTGTTGATTTTGCATTCTGACCTCAGACTCTTGATTACCTACCCCATCAGGCAAAGCACGCCCGATAAAAGGAGGCGCAATTCTAATGGCGTCTAGATAATATGTCAACTATAAAGAAAAACCCCCGCAAGCGAGGGTTCTTCTATGGTCATCACTTAAGCGATGATTTTTGCAACAACACCAGCACCAACGGTACGGCCGCCTTCGCGAATTGCGAAACGCAGACCATCTTCCATAGCGATTGGCGCAATCAGGGTAACGTTAAACTTGACGTTACCCTGATTGCGCC
>JBLWZG010000010.1:0-95295 GCA_048266525.1 Pseudomonas sp. | reverse complement strand
TGGTCACTTGGTTGACAGCTTCTTGCTTAAACTCATCTGAATAACGGTAGCCTTTGCTCATGTTTAACCCCTTATGGTTGTTCATCTTTTTACCATAAAAAGTGTCGGGGTTAGTCAGGCCTTATCACTCCTTTAAACGCGTCATCATTGAAGCATCCATGCCGCCAAACTTGGTGCGCCACTTGTAGAAGGTTGCGCTGCTCATGCCGTGTTCACGGCACAACTCTGGAACAGGTACGCCGTTTTCGGCTTGCTTTAAGACCGAGAGGATTTGGCTGTCGGTAAATCGTGATTTTTTCATGCAGAATCTCCTTACGTGTAGCTTATGGAAAACTCTACTTATGATCACTGCTATTTTTCGGGGGGATTGCCTTATTTGCTCATTTTGTGCGTCTCACTCGGCTTTATTAGCCGAGAGCTGGTGTACAGCATTGGTATGACGCATGGCGCGTTGTTTGTTGTGTATTTGTTACTGTCATTATTGGCATCACACAAGCAAGGTTGGTCGGCGCTGGTTTGGTTGCTGGTGATCTTGGCTGCGTTTATTCCTTTTGCCTTTGTACCGATTGAGATGTTTCTACAAAAAGAACTCAGAAGAACAGCGCGCGATATAAGGCAAGCTGTTTAAGCTCAATCATCGGCATCCTAATAACGCATCTAAGTGCTATTTCTTGAGCGCTAGGTTGATGTTGTCTACAATGGTGAACTTTTTAATGAGCCTAGGCCAGACATGAACGACACGACATCACTCCCTGCGTTACCCGATCGGCTTTCAGTGAATCCTCGTAGCCCGCATCATGTGGCAGCAATTTTTGAGAATGCGATTGGTATTCGAATCAACGCAAAAGAGCGTTTTGATGTTGAGGAATATTGCATCAGTGAAGGCTGGGTCAAGATTGCTTCGCCTAAAGCTAAGGATCGTCACGGTCAGCCTTTGCTGATTACCCTAAAAGGCACTGTTGAAGCTTTTTATAAGTAAAGACGCATAGAAGTATTTTTTTATTTGCATCTTTCACATTGGGTACATTGTATAGAAGCTGCTTGCCTGCCGGTCTATGCAATGTGCCCATTCATGTGGTCAGGGCGTTTATGTGTTGTAAGGATAATATAAATACGCTATTTTCTATCCAGTTGTGAAATATGTGATATTTGTCAATTGCTGGTGAGAAAATAGCTCTATCAAAGTTTTTGCTAAAATTCTTTAAATATTCCCACGCTCCACTGATATACCTTGCTAACTAAAATCATTATCAAATAACAGCTCAAGCGCTTATTAGTGTTGATCCCTTCTTTTCATGCAGGTCTAGACTGTGAGGCTGAAAATTAATGTTGAAAATAAATTAAGTCCAATGGGCTTAAGCATTCTGCATTCATGCTGCTTTGTATCAGCAATGTTGCTGTATAGCCTTCCTGCGGCTGCTGTTGAGGCAAACTCTAACTATGACGGTCTGATCCATCTTGCACGTCAAGGTGATGCCGCTCCGTTGTTGACGTGGTTGCAACAAAATCGTGATCAGCTAAATAGCAGTCGGCGTGCCGATTGGCTGCAGGTGGCAAGCTGGGCCGGTGATGATCAACAGGTCATTTTAATCTGGGAGGGTCTCCCAGGTACGCAACGCCATGATATGCCTGAGCGCGGTGTCTTGGCGGTCGCGCGCGCGTACCGAAACTTGCAACAGTGGGGAAAATCTCTAACGCTCTGGCAAACTATCTTGCAGCGTAATCCTCAGCAGCAGGATGCTCGTGCTGGGTGGGTAATGACTTTGTCTGATGCTGGACAAAAAGAACGAGCGCGTGTGCAGGCCGATCGTTTTGTCCTTGAGAGCGGTAGCTTTCTGAGCTATCAAGTGCTGATTTATGTGATCAGAGCTTCTGGCAATGTTTGGGAAGAGTTGCTTGTCTTAACTCAAATGCAGGATAAGGGACAAGAGGCTTGGCAGCCTGATATTAATCTGATGCTGATGAACGCTATGGCAGCAGCGCGAGTCGCTACACCTGCATTGAGCTTTGGGCAGCGTCTTGCGCCAGATCCTGCGGTGATGCGCAAATTAGAACTTGATCAAGCCGGTATCTGTCAACATAGTTGTCGTGTTTAAGTAATCAGCTCTTTAACAATTAACCGCCTTTTCTGGATTCAATGTTACAGAATCTGGCAAGCTGAGATTTCTTATACTGCCAGACCAGCGCTGAGGGTTCGCAGCTTTTGCAGCCTCGATAACCTGTTTGCGCTGAGCTAGGATTTGATCAGCTTCACCTGTGTGGCGTTGCTGTGGTGTTACATAATTTAAGGCACTGTGGCGGTGCTCAGTGTTGTACCAGCGTACAAATTTGAGCACCCAAGCTTGAGCGCACTGGATCGTTTTAAAACCATTAACAGGGAACCCAGGTCTGAACTTCAGGGTTTTGAACAGCGATTCCGAGTAAGCGTTGTCATTGCTGACCCGAGGGCGGCTGTTTGATGGCGTAATGCCTAGATCGTACAGTTTCTCTAGGAAGGTCGCCGCTTTCATGGGGCTGCCGTTATCTGAGTGCAGCACCAAGGGCTTGTTGTGAGTGGCTATATGTTCACGCCAGTAAGCCTTTTCGATGAACTCTCTAGCCAGCTCGCCGGTTTCATTTTCATACACTTCGTGACCAACGATCTTGCGACTGTAAACATCCATCACTAGGTAAAGATAAAACCAAGAACCACGCGCAGGGCCTGGTAGCCATGAAATATCCCACGACCAAAGGCAGTTGGCCTCAGAAGCTTGATGCGTAGTGGCTAGATGCTTGGGTTCAGGTGTTTTCTGACGACCTCTTGGGTGCACTTGATCATGCTCACGCATGACTCGATAAAACGTAGATTCCGAAGCAACGTAATGTCCTTGGTCCAGTTGGTCAGCCACAATAAAGGCAGGTGGACTGCTGCGGTACTCAGCTTGATTACATAGCGCAAGCACAGCTTCACGCTCCTCTGCAGAGAGTTTGTTGTGAGGCTTAGGCCTAGACACCAGTGGACGCTGATCTGCGTTAACAGCAGAGCCGGAGATCCAGCGTTGATAGGTGCGCACGCTTAAGTTCAGTAAGGCGCAAGCTTTGACTAGCCGAGCGCCATTGCTCTGAGCTTCTTTAATGAGGGCAACGGCATTTTGGCGATCTGGGAGGCTGGTCAGTCGTCCTCGTCTTTGTGGCCCCAGATCGCCTCGGCTTTTTTTGACAGTGTTAGCAATGCTGCCAATTCTGCTAGCGCTTTTTCTTTGCGCTTCAGCTCAGTCTCGAGTTTTTTGACACGCCTTCTTTCAACACGAGTGGCTTGTTGATTGCGCTTAGATTGTTCTTCTGATTGGGCATTAGCATTGATGCACGCACCTTTCCAAGCTTCGATCTGCTCTGGATAAAGGCCATTTTTACGGCAATACTCACTGAGTTCTGCTTCCGACATGGGCGCAGTCTCAAGAACAATGCGGAACTTTTCTTCACTGCTCCACTGATCAGGTTTGGCTGAATTAGATGGCAAAACGGCACCTCGTACTCTGGCTGCTTTTCGCCAATTGTACAGAGTTGCAGTGCTAATGCCTTCTTGGCTAGCCAACTCGGCTACGGTCATATTGTGTGGCGGTGCCATCTTTTTAAGAATTGCTTCTTTACGCTCTGGTGAATAACGGGCCATGATTGTCCTCTGAAATATTCAGGCGACAACTAGGCTGACACATAGGGAAGCGGCTGAGCTGGTTCGTATAGCTCACACAGACAGTCGTGGTGAGCAGTCACGCTATTGGATTGCTGATGCTGCGCTCGAGCGTTATAAACAATTGCTGCAGCGCTGGGAGGGGCAGGCAGATACGCAGACTGATATTCTGCTTGCTCGGACTGATCGTCTTGGCGCCTATCAAGCACGCAACCGCCACATTGATGCGATTAACGAATACGAAAGCTTGCAAAGCCAGGGCCATGTGTTACCTGCTTATGCCCAACGCTGGGTCGCCAGCTCGTACCTTTCCAATCGTCAGCCTGATTCCGCATACCGTATCCTCAGTCAGCTTTTTTTAGGTGTTCCTGCGTCTAAATTAGCGCCAGAAGATTCACAGGATTTATTCTTTGCTGCGCTGGAAAGTGAACGTCTTGATGAGAGCTGGCAGATCGTTCAAGAAATCAATGCCAATACACCTTATTACCGATATTTGAATGGCTCACCTGCGCCGCAGGCCAATGATAATTGGCTGTCGGGTCAAGTGTTACAAGGGTATTACTGGCAAAAAATCAATCGTTTAGATGCCGCAGAGCAGCATAATTCAAAACTGAGCCGTGGTGGCCCAGGTAATCAAGGTTTGCGCATTAACCTTGCTGAAACCTTATTAGCCCGAGGGCTGTCTAGAGAGGCGGAACGGCAGCTGAAAATTGCTGAGGTACTTGAGCCCGCGAACCTCAGCTTAGAGCGTCAGCAAGCCTATGTTGCTCAAGATTTACAAGAGTGGCGTCAGTTTGACCTGCTGGTTGAAGATGTTGTGCAGCGCAGTGCCGCGGAGCCCGCGACACAACAGCTGGCGCGCACCCATCAAGTTGAAAATTTATATGAATTAAGGTCGAACGGTAGCAAAGGGATCTCGTCAGGCAATCCAGTGAGTGGTGCGAAAGATTTTGAATTGTACTCGGTGCTGTATGGGCCTCGTAAATTTCAGCACTGGCGTCCATTTATTGGTTTTGACTATTCCACTGGCAGCTTTGATGAAGGCAAAGGCAGTCAACGCATCCAAGCGTTGGGCGTGGAATACACCAGTCGTAACAATTGGGCAGAGCTAGAGCTGTCCAATCATCGAGCGCGTGGTGGTAATAAAACGGGAGTACGTTTTTCTTATTGGCATGACTTCAATGATCATTGGCGAGTAGGGGCTGATCTTGAGAATTTATCCCGTAATACACCGTTACGAGCAATTCGTAGCGGCGTGACTTCCAATCAGGTCGGTGGTTACCTGCGCTGGTACCAGAACGAACAGCGTGAATACCAAGCCAACTTTGCCTCGAGTCATTTCTCTGATGGTAACAATCGCTTGAGTTATGGCCTCAGTGGTAAGGAACGTCTTCTCTCGCGACCTTATCTGACGATCGATCTTTTGCCGTCGATTGCTTTGAGTAGTAACAGTAAACAAGAGGGTGCTTATTACAGTCCTGAGCGTGATGTAAATATAACGCCTACGCTTTTCGCTGACCATGTGTTGTACCGCCATTATGATCAGGTTTGGCGGCAACAGTTTTTGCTAGGTGCCGGTTATTACTGGCAGCAAGGATTTGCTGGTGGAGTGAGCACTACAGCGGGTTACGGACAGCGTTATGCAACAAATCAAGTGTTGGATACCGGTGCGATGCTGATCTGGAGTAAGCAACCCTACGACGGCAAGCGTGAACATGATTTAAGTGTAGTGTTTGATGTTAATTATAGGTTTTGAGGCAGAAATGAAGAAATATGCGCTACAGATTGCAGTCTTGGTTTTTGCATTGCTTGCAACTATCACTTCTGCTCAGTCAGCAGATTTTTTACCGCCACAACAAAGGCCGTTATTGAATCTAGACAAGCCTTGGCCAAAGAACCATTTTTTAGCATTGTGCTATCACGACGTAGCAGATGATGCAGCGGATGAGCGCTACCTCTCAGTTAGAACCAGCGCACTGAACGATCAACTGGCTTGGCTGCTCAACAATGGCTACAACCCCATTAATGTGCAGCAAATCCTTGAAGCACATAATGGTGGACAGGCTTTGCCTGAAAAGGCCGTGCTGCTGACCTTTGATGATGGCTTCAGTAGTTTTTATACCCGCGTTTACCCTTTGCTCAAAGCCTATAACTGGCCTGCTCTTTGGGCTCCAGTGGGACAATGGCTGGCAACTTCGCCAGATCAACCTGTTGATTTTGGTGGTCTATTGACCGAGCGTGAGCGTTTTTCTGATTGGGATGTTGTGCGTGAATTGAAAGATTCACCTTTAGTTGATATTGGTTCGCATACTTGGAACTCTCACTTTGGTGCCCAAGCCAATCCTCAAGGCAGCCAGCAGCCAGTTGTTGCCAGTCGCTTATACGACCCTAAAACAGCGGCCTATGAAAGCGAAGCAGACTTTCGTGAGCGAATCGATACTGATGTGCGCAAAGTTACTGAAAAAATTAAAGACGTGACAGGCAAGTCACCTGTTACCTGGGTTTGGCCTTATGGCGAGGCGAACGGTACAACTTTAGCGATCACCCGTGAATATGGTTACAAAATGGCGTTTACCTTAGAGGCGGGTTTGGCCAACGTTGAAGATTTAAGCAGCATTCCTCGCCTTTTGATTTCAGGTAATCCGAGCATTGACGATTTTGCCAGTCAGGTCACTCAGTTTGATGAGGAAGCGTCAGTACGGGTGATGCATGTGGATTTAGATTATGTCTACGATAGTGATCCTGAACAGCAGCGGCACAATATCGATACCCTGATTCAGAGGGTATATGACATGAAAATTTCCCATGTTTTTTTGCAGGCCTATGCCGACCCTGAAGGTGATGGAAATGTTAAAGCGTTATATTTTCCTAACCGATGGCTACCAATGCGTGCAGATTTATTCAACTTTGTTTCTTGGCAGCTGCGCACCCGTGCCAATGTTAACGTCTACGCATGGATGCCCGTGCTGGCCTTTGATTTAAATCCTGAGGTTGCGCGCGTACAAAGCTGGTCTGAGGGCGGCATTAGCACAGAGCCTAAACAGTACCGACGTCTGTCACCTTGGAGTCCAGTCGCGCGTCAGCAGATTACTGAAATTTACGAGGACTTGGCACGCTACTCAGCATTTCAAGGTGTTCTGTTCCATGACGATGCATTGCTTTCAGACTTTGAGGATGCAAGCCCTGAGGCGCTAGCTGCTTATCAGGCGGCTGGCTTAGGCAATGATATTGCCAGCATTCGCCGTTCTCCGCAGCAGATGCAAGCTTGGAGCCGTTACAAGTCACAGTTTCTGACTGACTTCACCAAAGAGCTTACGCAAGCGGTGCGTAATATTCGCGGACCTCACATAAAGACTGCACGTAATATTTATGCGGTGCCCATCCTGGATCCTCAATCCGAAGAGTGGTTTGCGCAAAATTTAAACAATTTTATCCAGACCTATGATTGGACCGCAGTCATGGCGATGCCGTTGATGGAAGAGGTGCCGCTCAAACAGAGTAATCAGTGGCTTAAAAAATTAGTGAAAATCAGCCTAGCGCAAGAGGGTGCACAAAATAAAGTGCTGTTTGAGTTGCAAACTCTCGACTGGAGTAAACAAGGTAAACATACACCCATTCCGGCTAGCCAATTGGCTGAGTGGATGGAGCAGTTGCAAATGAGTGGTGCGCGCCACTTTGGCTACTACCCAGATGATTTCTTGAATAACCATCCTAATTTAAAAGTCATTCGTCCTGCATTTTCATCGCATTGGTATCCACGCAATGATTGATCGAATATTTTCTTTCTTTGTCTTGTGCACAGTGCTCAGCCTACCTTTAGGTGTGGCAAGTGTGTTTACCGGTGAAGTGCTACTCAATTTCGTGTTTTTTTGGCCTTTGTTTATGTCTGGGCTTTGGATCATGGGCGGTATTTATTTTTGGTTTTACCGTGAGCGACACTGGCCGTGGGATGATGATGTTGCGCCACCACAATTGCCCGGTAATCCATTAGTATCAATCTTAGTACCTTGTTTTAATGAGGGCGTTAATGCGCGCGAAACCATCGATGCTGCGATGGCGCAACGCTATGAAAATATCGAAGTGATTGCTATCAATGATGGCTCCTCTGATAACACAGCTGAGGTGCTCGACCAGCTCACAGACGTATACCCACGCTTGCGCGTTATTCATCTGGCTGCCAATCAGGGCAAGGCAATGGCGCTGTACACCGGTGCCATGGCAGCACGTAGCGATTTATTGGTGTGTATTGATGGTGATGCGATGCTCGATCGTGATGCTGCTGCCTATATGGTCCTGCCGCTATTAGAAAACCCTCGTGTGGGTGCGGTGACGGGCAATCCGCGTATTCGTACACGATCGACACTGGTGGGGCGTGTACAGGTGGGTGAGTTTTCTTCAATTATAGGTTTGATCAAGCGCACCCAGCGCATCTATGGTCAGGTTTTTACGGTGTCGGGAGTGATAGCTGCTTTTCGTAAGCGCGCCTTAGCTGAAGTTGGCTTTTGGAGCAACGATATGGTGACCGAAGATATTGATATCAGTTGGAAGCTGCAGTTACAGCACTGGTCTATTTTCTTTGAGCCGCGAGCGTTGTGCTGGATTTTGATGCCTGAAACCTTAGCAGGACTCTGGAAGCAGCGCTTACGTTGGGCAGAGGGTGGTGCTGAGGTGTTTCTGAAAAATATCCGCAATATTTGGGTGTGGCGTAACCGTCGGATGTGGCTATTGATTGCTGAGTTTTGTTTATCAGCAATCTGGGCCTTTACCTATTTTGTCAGCTTGCTGCTGTTTGTCGTTGGTCTATTTGTGGCCTTGCCAGGAAACTTAGCCATACCACAAATTTTCCCGCCAGCCTTTACTGGTTTGCTCTTGGGGGTTGTTTGTTTGCTACAGTTTTCCGTGAGCTTAGTTATCGAGCGGCGTTATGAAAAAAACTTAACGGGCTCGTTATTCTGGATTATTTGGTTTCCAGTGGTGTACTGGATGTTGAGTCTGTTCACCACACTGGTGGCCTTTACCCGAGTCATGCTTAAAGCGCGAAATAAACGTGCTCGTTGGATAAGCCCTGACCGAGGTATTGGAAGGATTGTCCCATGACTCATCCATTGATTGTAACTGAGCGCCGTCTACTGCCGCGGTTGATTGATAGCCTGTTAACGCTGATTGCTTGGGGTGGATTTATTTGGCTGATCTATCATGGCGTTGAATCAATTTTGCATACTCAAAGTCAGGACGGTGTTGTGCCGTTCAAATTGACTTTTAATACCGTGGTGTTTTATCTGTTGATTGTATTGGTCAATAGTTTGCTGTTGGTGCTGTGGGCAAAGTATAACCAGATACGTTTTACGGTTGAGCGTCGTACCCGCCGTGATGCCTTGTCTGACCAAGAGTTGGCTGATCACTTTGGGCTCAAGCCAGGTGTGCTAGAGCAGCTTAAGCAAGCGCAAATTGCGGTGGTCAGTTACAGTGATGATGGCAGCACTTTAGACGTTAGGGTCAAGCAATAGTGGCACAATAAACGACTGGCTTTTGCGCATCAGCTCCGCGATCGTCATGCAATACAGGATGTGAATTTCTTCTGACCGAAAAGCTGTTCGACGCCCAGCAGGCTATTTGCTCTGAGCGGTCTACGCTAAAGGTGAACTTGCTGAATAAACTCGTATAATGCGCCAAGCATACAATGCCTCTGGCTGGTTTTACCTGCCCTTGGTTTGATCATATTTAATCAGCATGGGCATTGGCCAGTGCAGCAGGCAGTACCTACCACTATGTTAAGACTGACAGATATCAAATTACCGTTAGACCACTCGAGCACTGCATTAAAGCAAGAAATTATCCGTAAGCTTGGCTTGCAAACGCATGAGTTGCTTAGCTTTTCCATTTTTAAAAGAAGTTATGACGCCAGAAAGAAATCTGCAATTGTCTTGATTTATAGCTTAGATGTGGAGCTTACAGCTGACGCTGAAGCACGCTGCCTTGAGCAGTGTGCAGGGCACAGCTTTGTCAAACCAAGCCCGGATATGGAATATAAATATGTTGCTAAGCCGCCGATGGATTTCCCTCAGGCTGAGCAGTTGCGTCCAGTGGTGATTGGTTTTGGACCCTGTGGCATTTTAGCCGCCTTACTCTTAGCGCAAATGGGCTTAAAGCCGATTGTGATTGAGCGCGGCCAAGATGTTAGGCAACGTACTAAAGATACTTGGGGCTTATGGCGCGACCGAGAGCTTAATGCCGAGTCGAATGTGCAGTACGGTGAAGGTGGTGCGGGTACGTTTTCCGATGGAAAGTTATACACCCAGATTAAAGACCCTAAGTTTTATGGTCGCAAAGTCATTAGCGAGTTTGTCAAAGCGGGCGCACCAGAAGAGATTCTGTATGTCAGTAAACCGCATATTGGTACGTTTAAGTTGGTCAAAATGGTGGAAAATATACGAGCAGAGATTGTCGCCTTGGGCGGCGAAATCCGTTTTGGCGAAAAGCTCGAGCAGTTAAATATTAACGATCATCAAGTCGAAGGGCTGACGCTCAGTTCGGGTGAGGTGATCAACACCAAGCACGTTATTTTGGCGATTGGACACAGTGCGCGTGATACCTTCCAGAACTTGTTAGACAGTGGGGTGTACATCGAGGCTAAACCATTTTCGATCGGGTTAAGAATCGAGCATCCGCAGTCAGTGATTGATAAAGCGCGGTTTGGTGAGAATGCCGGTAACCCAATTTTGGGCGCAGCGGATTACAAGTTAGTGCACCATTGTAAAGACGGTCGAACGGTCTACAGTTTCTGTATGTGCCCAGGCGGCACGGTGGTGTCTGCCGTATCAGAACCGGGCAAGTTAGTGATTAACGGCATGAGTGAGTACTCACGCAATGAGCGTAATGCCAACTCTGCGATTGTGGTCGATGTCAATCCAGAGATGGACTACCCAGAGCATCCCTTGGCCGGTATTGATTTGCAACGTCAACTGGAAGAAAAAGCCTATCAAATGGGAGGTGCAAACTACAATGCGCCGGTGCAATTGGTCGGCGACTTTCTGGCCGGTAAAGCGTCTGACGCACTTGGCGGCGTACAACCTTCCTATAAACCTGGCGTGACGCCAAGCGATTTGAGCCTGTTGCTGCCTGATTTTGTCGTTACAGCCATTCGAGAAGCACTGCCTGAATTTGAAAAGCAGATTAAAGGTTTTGCAATGCATGATGCTGTGTTAACAGGCATAGAAACGCGCACTTCAGCGCCCATTTGCATTAAACGTGACAAGCACAGTTTTACCAGTATCAACACTCAGGGTTTATACCCTGCTGGTGAAGGGGCAGGTTACGCCGGCGGTATCTTATCGGCGGGTGTGGATGGGATTAAAGTGGCTGAAGCTGTCGCGCTGGATTTGCTCGGCTAAACACCGAGTATGGCGAACCTTAATCGTATTTTAAAAACCTAATGGGGCAGGTCAATGGATTTATTTGCTGATCCTGATGAGCCGCAACTGCCGTTTGTAATCCCAGCCGAGCCTGAGTACAGCTATCGCTGGGATAGCGTCATGCAAGCCTTTATTATAAAAATCCCTAAAGGTGAACTGATCTTTGCTCAGACTTTCTTGAGTGCAAAGGCGAGCGATCGCAGTGTTGCGTATTTCCAAGAGAATGAACAATACGATTGGCGCACTGTGGATTGGCAACAGCTCAGTAACGAAGCGTTCGAACAGATCGGTTTTAGCCATATTCAATGGCAGCGCGAGCAGATTAAAATGTATGGCAAACAGATCCCATTACCTCGCTTGACGGCTTGGTATGGCGATCCGGGCAAGGTTTATCGCTACTCAGGCATCACCTCCCAGCCCCAGCCTTGGAATAAGGGGCTGCTGTATATAAAGGAGAGGATCGAGCAGGCCACCGGCTTTCACTTTAACAGTGTGCTATTGAATTGGTATCGAACGGGTGATGACCACATGAGTTGGCATGCCGATGATGAGCCAGAATTGGGCGCCAACCCTGTGATTGCCTCAGTCAACTTTGGTGAGACACGGGATTTTGTTGTGCGCAGAATAGATAAACCTACCCAGAAAATTATTATCCCTTTGCCGCACGGCAGTCTGTTGCTGATGGCCGGCGAGTTACAGCATTATTGGCAGCACAGTGTGCCTAAGCGAAAGAAAGTGAAAGGTTCGCGTTTTAACCTAACCTTTAGAGCCATTGTCTAAAACACCCATAGAATCAATCGCTGTGCTCAGTGAGGCCCAAGGTTCTGGTTAACGGTTATTAGCGCGCCTTGCGCATCGATTTCTAAGCGTAATTGTCGGCCGGCGAGCATGGCCATCGCTGCGGCAAAAGCTAGAATCGTTAGCAATAACCAGGTAATCCCTTGAATGCCAATCTGCGCATCAATCATTAAGCCGACAATCAACGGGCCCATTGCCGCCAAGGTGTAACCGCCGCCCTGTACTAGTGCAGAGAGTTCGCCGGCAATTTTGGGATTGCCGCTGCGCAGTACGATCAGCGTGAGTGCGAGACTGAATGAGCCGCCTTGGCCAAGGCCCAGCAGAATCGATCCAGGCCAGCGCAGTGCCGCAGGGCCGAGTAATAGCATCAGCAGACCAATGCCGACCAGCGCAAGCGTGGCGATTAATGCCGGACGCTGATCTTTACTCATGCGCGCGAGCCAAGGCGCGGCAATCGCCGAAAACAGTTGGATAAATATGGATGCGCTCATCAGCCAGCCGGCTTCATGATCACTGTATCCCTGCCTAACCAGCAGCGTTGGTAGCCAGCCAAAGACAATATAGGCCAGTGAGGATTGGCTGCCCATCAATAACATCACTTGCCAAGCCAGCGGGTTGCGCAACAGCGCGCGAGCATGGCCATGGGCTGTTTTAAACTGCGGGTCTGCAACCGGTTGCGGCATGATCAGCCACCAAGCCAGCAGTGCGGTCAGAGCTAAGCTGGTCCAAGCCATGAGGCTCAGCGACCAGCTGCCCAGCGCATCGGCCAATGGAATGCTCAGACCTGCACCTAACGCGCCGCCTAAACAGAGGGCCATGGTATAAACGCCAGTCATAAGATCGGCGCTGTCGGCCAGTTCGCGTTTCACCAGTGCCGGCAATAATGTTCCAACAACGCCAATGGCCGCACCAATCAGTAGTGTACCCAAATACAACATGGGTGCATTGGCAAATCCGCGTAGCGCCAGTCCTGTACTGAGCACGATTAAGCCCAATGCAAGGCTGCGCTCCATCCCCAAATGCCGCGTTAACCAGGGCGACACAGGGGCAAAAAGGCCAAGGCAGAGCACAGGCAGAGTGGTCAGCAATGACAGGGTCAGCACCGACAGCTCGCCTTCGCTTTCGATGCGAGGCAAGAGCGGTGCCAGCGATGAGAGCGCAGGGCGCAAATTGAGGCCGACCAGAATCATTAAGAGAATAAATTGGCGGCTGCTTGGGCTTTGTCGATGGCGAGTGATGGGTAGCATGCGAATGTATAGGCTCCTGATGATTTTGAGCTGTTGCAAAATGTCTGCTCGAAAGAAAGGCTGACAGGCCTGGCCTCAATTGTGCTGTGCCTTATGATAGAGCCTTTGCAGGCGCTGCCTAACCCTATTACGCTTTAGTGGGCAGAGCAATTATCAGCGTCTAATCTGTTTAAAAATTGACCTTGCCGCGCAGTGACTTGGTGATGCCGCGCTGTGTTTTTTGATCCGTACGTTTGCGCCGTGCGTTTTTGCTGGGCTTAGTCGGCCTTCTGGTTTTACTGATGAAAGTGGCTGCTATTATGAAGTGCTGCAGGCGTTCGAATGCGTCTATTTTGTTTTTTTCTTGGGTGCGATACTGCTGCGCTTTGATGATCAGTACGCCTTCTTTATTGATGCGGCTGTCTTTGCTGTCTAGCAACAGTTGCTTGTGCCTGTCACTCAAGCTTGAAGCATTGATAGCAAAGCGCAGATGAATCGCCGAAGACACTTTATTAACGTTTTGCCCGCCCCTTGCGAGCGTATGGCGTTAATCTCGACTTCACTGTCTTCAAGGCGAATGCTATCACTGATAAAAATCATGGCAGGTCTGGGTCTAAAGGAATCAAGAGTGGCTGCTTATCATAAGCCATTACCATGCAGGCTGTTAGCTTGGATAAACTGAGTTAAAGTAGGTCCATAATTTAGATGTGCTGTGCAAATGCTGTTCGCCGTGATTAGAGTGCTCGGTCAATACGTTCTCAGCACATTTGTTAGCCAACAGAAATACTTCCCTAAGTGTGATGTTATGAATGACCCAAGGTTGATAAAAAGTTTGACCTATCTTGGTGTTACCCCCCCTTTTTTATAGCCCTCTGGCTTAGCTGGGCCGATCAGCCGTTCTTAGGTGTGATGGGTGCGCATTGGTTTGTCAGCTATGCCTTAATTATTTTAAGTTTTATGGTTGGTACTTTGTGGGGGCAAATGGTGACGGCCAGCCGGCACATTAAAGCCATTGCATTAGCAACAAACTGTATTGTGCTTGCCGCTTGGTTTGCCTACCTGTAATGCGCAGTCGCTGTTGGCACGATGCTCGTGATTGATATTGATCAAGCGCTTTGCTTACGCGCTCGGCAAGCAACCGACCTTTGCTTGAGTTTTATTGGTATCTGCAGTACTTCTAGTCTTGAGTGCAGAGTACAACTTGCAGCAAGATGGCTATGGCAGTCACAGCTTTAGCACATCTGTGCAGGTCAGTATTTAGCATGGCTTGCAAGGCGTTTAGACCGGTTCTGCCGGTTGTTTGGTTGCAATGTTCGCTCGCTCGCAGGCCATACCTTTAGCTCGAGCAATGAGGGTTTCAGCATGCCGGTCTATAACGTCAAACTCCTGCGTAAAGAAGACATCGCCGATGGCACCATGGCGTTTTATTTTGAGAAGCCAGAAGGCTTTAGCTATAAAGCAGGTCAGTACGCTGACCTTACTTTGATCGAACCGCAGCAAACCGATGCCGAAGGTAACGTGCGCACCTTTACCTTGGCCAATGCGCCCTATGAAGATGCACTAATGTTTGCCACGCGCATGCGTGATAGCGCTTTTAAACGTGAATTAAAAGCCCTGCCGATAGGCGCAGAGGTCAGTCTCGATGGGCCGCATGGCACCTTTACGCTGCACAATAAAGTCGATGTGCCTGCGGTTTTTCTCACTGGCGGTATTGGTCTAACGCCGGCTCGAAGCATTATTCTCCAGGCGGCGCACGACAAACTTGCGCATAAAATTTATCTGTTTGATTCCAATAAAAGACCAGAAGATGCAGTGTTTCTGGATGAGTTGATGGCAGCGCAGCATGACAATCCCAACTACACTTTTATTGGCACAATGACGCAGATGGAAAAATCCAATCGCTGCTGGGATGGCGAAACCGGTGTAATCGACGAAACCATGCTGACGAAATATGTTGGCGACTTGAACGCGCCGATTTACTACATCGTCGGGCCGCAAGGCATGGTCTACGCTATGGTTGAAATGCTCCTCACTGCTGGCGTGAATGATGACAATATCCGCACTGAAGAGTTTTTCGGCTATTAAACTTGGACGCGGCGCTATCATAAAGCGCCTAAAACACAGAAGGCTACGGGGATGAACACTTTATCCCCGTAACCTGCTGCACAGACCAGAGGTGGATATGATCGAGAAACTGAGTCAACAAGGGTTAGAGTCTGCACTGCAAGAATTGAACGAAACAGTCGATAAAGCTTGGCAACTTAAAGAAGGCAAATTGCATAAAGAGTTTAAGTTCGCTGACTTTGTGGCGGCATTTGGTTTTATGAGTCAAGTCGCGCTGCTGGCCGAAAAAGCCGATCATCACCCTGAATGGTTCAATGTCTACAATAAAGTAGCCATCAGCTTGACCACACATGAGGCTGGCGGTATTTCCACAAGGGATTTTGCTTTGGCGGCAGCCATAGAAAAACTAGGCTAAGCCTCGCTTGGTTTTGTCTGTGACAGTAACGCAGAGAAGGGGTATGTTGGACGTACAGAGCCCCAGACGCTGCTGCCCTCCATGCCTTGCATGCGTCGTGCGAGTTAAGAGCTGCAGAGTCTGCCTTAAATCTTCACACAGGTGAAAAGAGCGTTGCCAGAAACGCTGTCCCAGGGAATGATTTTTTCATAGTCATGTTCAAAGACATGGACTGCAAAATAGGGTTGCAAGATGTCTTTGAGCTCGGCAAAGCTCAAAGCAACCATGGGGTGCTCGTCATGCCAAACCTGCGTGCCTGTGGCGTTGGCTTTTTCAATGCTGACTTTGAGTGATTGCTTTTCACCATGGCCAGAGTAATGCCAGCCCGAATTAAAAGTGAAACGTTCGCCGGCATGATCCACATTGTGTTTGGCAAATAAAGCGTTATCGATTTTGTTCTTATCCACGACATTAAAACAGAACACACCACCGGTTTTTAACCCACGATGAACGCTAGCAATACAGGCTTTGAGCTTGGCCAGATCGGCGTTGTAATGGATCGAGTACAAAAAACAGGTGATTAAATCGACGGGCTCAGCCATGCAGAAAGCGCTCATGTCTTGCAAAGAAAACTGCGCTTCAGGGCAGCGCACTGCAGCAATATCGAGCATTGGCTGATTAATGTCTAAGCCACTGCTTTGGTAGCCCAAATCAATAAAGTAACGAACGTGCGGGCCGGTGCCACAGGCTAAATCAAGATGTGTCGTACCGGCATTACCGAAAATCTGCTGCAGTCGGTGCACTGCGTGACTTTGCGCTTGGTAGTCGATACCTGCGCACATTAAATCGTAATAGCCTGAAAGGTCGGTATACAGTGCGTTGGCGGACATGGGAGCCTGCAATTGAGCTGAAGTATTTGGGGTGGCGCATAGTAAGCTAATTGCCACACTTTGCGAAGCATATCGGCGCGTAAGGCGCTATAACAGATGTTGTATCAAGCTTTGTAGCAGTGCATTGCTAGTTTCTGAGCGATCGACCTAGGATGAACGCAGGGGTTAACACTGAGAATCTGCAGCCACCCCGTATGCTTGCGCTGTATTTGTGTCTATAGTTGACTGAAACACTGCGTTATTGGAGGCGTTATGATTAAAGAAGACGACACGGGCAGAAAGTACTCGGCTATTTTGGTCGATGGCATTCAAAAAGCCCCAGCCCGTTCGATGTTGCGCGCGGTTGGTTTTGCTGACGCAGACTTTAAACGCCCGCAAGTCGGTATTGCGTCCACTGGCAGTCAAGTCACGCCGTGCAATATGCATATCAATGGTTTAGCTGAAGAAGTCGCCAAAGGCGTGTCTTTGGCCGAGGCCAAACCCATCGTCTTTAACACCATTACCATTTCTGATGGCATTGCCAATGGTTACCAAGGCATGAAATATTCCTTGGTGTCGCGCGAGGTGATCGCTGATTCCATTGAAACGGTTGCCGGTTGCCAAGGCCATGATGCGGTGATTGCCATTGGTGGTTGCGATAAAAATATGCCGGGCTGTTTAATCGCCATGGCACGCCTCAACCGTCCAGCGCTGTTTATTTATGGTGGCACCATTCAACCGGGTAAAAATCACACTGATATTGTTTCGGTGTTTGAAGCTGTGGGTGCTCATGCACGTGGTGACTTAAGCGAAGCCGAAGTGATTGCCATTGAAAAAACGGCCATTCCAGGCCCTGGTTCTTGCGGTGGGATGTACACCGCTAACACCATGGCCACGGCGATTGAAGCCTTAGGCATGAGCTTGCCTGGCAGTTCTGCACAAGAAGCGATCTCGCCAGAAAAGCGTGAAGATTGCCGGCTTGCAGGGCAGGCGATTCGTTGGCTGCTGGATAATGATATAAAACCCAGCGATATCATGACCCGTAAAGCCTTTGAAAATGCCATTACCTTGGTGATTGCCTGCGGTGGATCGACCAATGCTGTTCTGCATTTATTGGCCATGGCTGATGCGGTCAATGTGGCGTTGAATATTGATGACTTCACTGAGATCGGTAAGCGTGTGCCGGTCTTAGCTGACTTGCGCCCCTCCGGTCGTTACCTGATGTCTGATCTGATTAAGATTGGCGGTATTGCCCCGCTGATGAAGCGCTTATTGGCTAAAGGCTTGTTGCACGGTGATTGTTTAACAGTTAACGGCAAAACCATCGCCGAAAACCTTGCCGATGTGGTCGATTATCCAGACGGCCAAGACATCATTATGCCATTCGATAAGCCACTGAAAGCGGACAGTCATTTACGCATCTTGCGCGGCAATATTGCCCCGGACGGTGCTGTAGCGAAAATCAGTGGTCAGGAAGGTACCAGATTCAGCGGCACAGCGCGTGTCTTTGACTCAGAAGAAACCTCCATGGCGGCCATCTTAGACGGCACTGTGGTGGCGGGCGATGTCATCGTGATTCGTTATGAAGGGCCCAAAGGCGGCCCCGGCATGCGCGAAATGCTGTCACCAACGTCTGCCATTATGGGGCGCGGCTTGGGCAATGAAGTAGCGCTCATTACTGACGGGCGTTTCTCTGGCGGCAGTCATGGTTTTGTCGTCGGCCATATCACTCCAGAAGCCATGGTAGGCGGGCCGATAGCGATCATCAAAGACGGCGATATGATTACCATTGATGCTGAAAATAATGAAATAAATCTTGGCGTCTCGGCTGCAGAAATTGAACAGCGTTTGCGCGCATGGACTGCCCCTAAACCCAATGTGCAGCGCGGGGTGTTGGCGAAATATGCTAAAACTGTGGGTTCTGCGTCGGAAGGTGCGATCACCGATAGGTTTTAAGCAGCAGACGGATAGCCCAAGCAGACAGGGCCGTGTTTTGGGTTATAGACATTATGCGCAGTGGTTAACAACATCAGGTGAATTCGTGAATAACGAACAAATTGTTCTAGCTGTACAACAGTGGGTCGATACCTTTGTGGTGGGTATGAACCTATGCCCGTTTGCCAAGCGTGAGCTGGTCAAACATCGAGTGCGTTTTGTAGCGACAGCAGCGAGCACGCCAGAGCAGTTGCTCAAGGCATTGCAAGATGAGTTGGAATTGCTGAATACGCAAGCTTCAGTGGAAACCACGCTATTGATTCACCCACATGTGCTGCAGGATTTTTATGACTTCAACGACTTTCTCGGCCAAACGGATCACTTGCTGATGGAGATGGGGCTTGAGGGTGTTTATCAGATAGCCAGTTTTCACCCTGACTACCAGTTTGCAGGCACCCGGCCAAACGATGCAGAAAACTACACCAACCGCTCACCGTATCCAGTTTTACATGTGCTGCGTGAGGCGAGTCTTGAGCGTGCGATTGCTGACTACCACGATGTGGACGAGATACCGCAACGCAACATTGAGTTAATGAATAAGCTTGGACAAAATAAGCTGCAAGCCTTGTTGCGATCTTGTGCAAGCCAATAAATTGCTGGCCTGAGCGCGCAGCCTATACCAGTTATCAAATCAATCCCGCATAACGCCTAAGATTGACGCATAATAGTGCCTTTTTACCAGGCTGCTGATAGGCGTAATGGGTTCTGAGCAGCCGTTAAACGAGGTGGCGTGGGTGAAAAGCAGTGCCTTTGGAAGTACCTTTATTGTCGCCGGCACCGCCTTAGGCGCGGGGATGTTGGCGATGCCGCTGGCTACCGCAGGCATTGGTTTTGCTACAGCGATGTTACTGCTGTTTGGTTTGTGGGTGATCATGAGCTATACCGCCTTGCTCTTGGTTGAGGCTTATCAGCACAATGATGCCCAAATGGGGCTTAGTTCGCTGGCATATAAGTATTTAGGCCGAACAGGGCGCTTAATTATCAGTTTTGCCCTGCCTTTTTTACTCTACTCGTTGATTGCCGCCTACTTGGCTGGCGGCGGTGAAATCATTAGCGAATCTTTAAACAGCCTATTGGGCTGGCAGCTACCTGCCTATATTGGAGTGTTGTTGTTTGCCCTGATAGGTGGTGCGGTAGTGTGTTTTGGTACGCACTCGGTAGACCTTATTAACCGTTGGTTATTTGCCAGCAAAATCTTTTTTTTAGGCACGATGCTGATCTTGCTCTTACCCCATGTGCAGCAGGTTAATTTATTAAGCATGCCGGTTAAGCACGCGTTGTTTTTGTCGGCGATTCCTATTGTATTTACCTCGTTCGGCTTCCACGGTAGCGTGCCGAGTATTGTCAGTTACATGCAGGGAGATACGCGCAAATTACGTAAAATTTTCATCATTGGCAGCGCCATACCATTGCTGGTGTATGTGTTCTGGCAAGTAGCAGCCTTGGGTACGATTGGTTCGGGTTCCTTTTTGGGGATTTTGGCAGATGAAAGCGGCTTAAATGGTTTGTTGGCGGCAGTCAAAGCAGTGGTGGGTACTGCACAGGTTGAAATGGCTGTGCGCTTGTTTGCGGCTTTGGCTTTGGCCACTTCGTTCTTAGGCGTAGCGCTGGGTTTGTTTGATTTTTTAGCTGATTTTTTTAAGCGTAAAAATACCGTCACTGGTCGCTTGCAAACAGGGTTTATCACTTTTTTTCCACCGTTACTCTTTGCCCTGTTTTATCCGAAAGGCTTCATTTTCGCCTTAGGTTTTGCGGCCATTGCCTTGTCGATTTTGTCGCTGCTATTGCCAGCCTTGTTGGTGCGACAAACCCGCAAGCAGTACGCTGGCGGCTATCGTGTGTGGGGTGGTCAATTTGGGCTGCTGATGGTATTCGTGTTAGGGCTTGCCATCATTGCTATTCAGTTGGCGATTGTCAGCGGTAGCTTGCCAAATGTGAGCTAGAAAGTGGCTATCAGTCGGTTGCCGAGCATGCTTGTTCTGCTGTGGTTGGTGTTTCACGGGGTTACTGCATAAAGCATCAAAACTTATACGAGCCCTTAAGTTGGTTTTCTACTGTGTATGAATTGCACATCAATAATTAGGAGCACAGTCATGCAGCGCATTGAAGTAGGTTTGGAATGGTTTCTTAATCCGGACCATTTACCTTTTATCGCCGGCCTCGAGAAAGGCTGGTTCCGTGAGCTTGGCTTAGATGTGCATTTGCGTGAGCCAAAGGATCATTACGATGGTTTGGCAGCAGTGGTGCATGGTGATTTGGCTTTCGCCTGCAATGAACCGCTGCATATGATTGATGAGGCCCGCAGCGGCCTGCGCGCACTGGGTTGTTTTTTTGAAACCGATGGTGGGGTGATGTTGACGCCTGCTGGTGAGCAGGCTTTAGCACAAGGTAAAACGATTCGTGTGGCTTCGCCGGTGGCCGGTGAGGTAACGGATGACTTGGCCAAGCTGATTGTTGGGCGTTGGTGCGAGGCGCGGGGGATTGCTTTTGCTCCTGAGCAAATGCAGATTGAATCAGCCGGTTTCGAACACTTAAAAAATATTCAGGCAGGCTTTGACGGCGCTTGGTTATGTTTTGCTAACTTTGAAGGTGTGGAAGCGCAGCAGCTGGGTGTCGCCGCTACCTTTATCAGTAGCGCACAAGTGGGTTTGCCAAATTTTTCAGCGCTGGAATTATTTACTGGAGAAACTACTTTGCGTGAATCGCCTGAGATGGTTGCGGCATTTACTGACGTCGTTTCCAGAGGTGCAGCATGGTGCCGTGAACAGCCAGAGGACGCCGCACAAATGTGGTACAGCTACACATCCGAGCAGCCCAGTACACTGACGGATGCGATTATTAGCGACACCTGTCAGCGCTTGGTTGCTCCATTAGTGCGCGACGCCAAGCGTTGGTTTGCTATGTGGCATGAGTTTGATCGCATGGGTTTGTCGCAAGTGGATGAGGCAGGTTATCAAGCACTTTATCGTTAGGTTCGCGAGTGCTCCTGTGCTGATCTTTACCGCGCTGGCAGTTTTAGTCGATGGCTTTTACTTTGATGATGTGCAAATGCCGTTGTGAGCGCGGGACCTGCTCGACTGAGACAGCTGAAGGACAAACAGTAATCCCTTCTTTACGCATTTGCTCACGGCTGCCGGTTAATAACGGATGCCATGTTGGCAATGCTTCACCTCTATGGATACGGCGATAGGTACAGGACTCCGGCAGCCAGTCGTACTCCGGAATATTGGCTGCGGTAAGCTGACTGCAATAGGGCTCTTTACTCAGTCGGTTTTCGTAATCACTGCAACGACTTTGTTCGATATCGAGGAGCCCGCAAGCAATATTGAAAACGGTGACCTGATCATGCTCCACTTCGCGAACAAGGCAGCACTGAGCGCAACCATCACACAGTGCTTCCCATTCTGCGGGGCTTAATTGCTCTAACGTATAGTGTTTCCAAAACTCTTCGCGCACCTGATTTGTACTCCGAACCTGCTCTCGAGCTAGCTGAGTAGACGACAATTGCAACACTTAGTCTATTTTCATGACGTTTGAGGATATTTTCACCCTATCCTAAATAAAGTAATAGCTTAACCACCAGTCACTCCGATCACCGTTTTAAGCTGACCTTAGTGTCACGCTTTGTTTGATGCGAATGCAATGCAGTCGTTGTGCTTTAAATGGCATGATCGACAACGCAAAAGTTTGCCGCAGAAGCTTGCCTGAGGTTTAGAATAGCCCTTCAAGACAAGAACACGGCTGCGGCGAGTGCTGTTATCTTCCTAAGACATGTGAGGCTGGTGCAATGAGAGTGACGAAAAAACGCTTAGGCGCTGACAAAAAGAATGTTTATACCTTGCTGGCAGCGGTTTTTGCTGTGTCATTAAGTGCATGTACCGATACCACTGTGCAGGAGCGAAATCTGTCAGCGGTGGTGGCCTATTATTTAGAACAAAAATACCCAGAGTACCGCTATAGCTTTATCGACTTAAATAACGATACGGTCGATGATGCTATTGTTTTTTTGCAAGGGCAGAGCTGGTGTGCTCCTGAGGGCTGCACTATGCTAGTTTTGCAAGGTGAGGGCGAGGGGTTTCGAGTCGTTTCCAAAGTTTCAGAAGTGCTGGCGCCGGTACATGTTGCAGAAACACAAAGCCATGCTTGGCGTGACATTGTTGTGCATAGCAATGCTGCAGAAAAACTGCTGCAATTTGATGGACGTGGCTATCCAGCCAAGGCTGCAAAACTGCCTGCAGCCGGGCAAGTGAAGATTGATTCGGCAACAACTGTTTTTTAATCCGCAGCCTTCTTGTTGACAGCCGCTGAGATCTACGCATGACTTGCCATCACAGACATGCTCCCCACGCCTTGCTCGACATGCTCAGCACGAAGATATGCTCAATAGACTTGTACTCTATGAGATCGTCTAGCCCTTAATCACTGCCAGCGGCTGCAGTTCAATCTGCACATCGACCAAGTCTTGTTGGTTGCTCATCACCTCATCAATATCTTTGTAAGAGCCCGGTGCTTCATCCAGATCCTTACGGCTACGAATAGCGTGCAAGATGCCTTGCTCTTTAAGGGCTTTGACTTCGGTTTTTACATCCAAGGTTTTACGCGCTTGCGCACGGCTCATAATACGACCGGCGCCATGGGCGCAGGAGTTAAAGGATTGCGCTTCACCTTTGCCTGTAACCAGAAAAGAGCGCGTGCCCTGCGAACCTGGAATCATTCCCCATTCACCTTTGCGCGCACGTGTTGCGCCTTTGCGGTGGACGATAACCTTCTCACCAAAATGTTCTTCTTCGGCGGCGAAGTTATGTGGTTTATTGATAAAGTCGGCAAACTCAACTTCGGCCAGTACCTGCTTGAAGGCGGTTTTTACGCGCTCCATCATCAAGGTGCGGTTGGCGAGGGCAAACTCCAAACAGTAGTTCATTTCGTTTTTGTACAGCTCGAAATACTCAGATGACTCAGGAATATAAGCCAAGTCACTGGTAACGTTTTCGCCGTCAGCAGCATTCAGTTTGCTGGCCATCTGATGATAATGATTGGCCACTGTGAAGCCGAGATTGCGCGAACCTGAGTGCACCATAATCCAGATGTAGCCATCTGAACCTTGCTGAATTTCGATAAAGTGATTACCACTGCCCAGCGTGCCAATTTGATCCAGAGCATTGTCATATTCTTGCTCCACGATGGGTAAATGACCCTTGCGCTCTGGCATTAATCTTTCATCTTGCGCTGTGGTGTGACGCTCAAAACCTACCGGAACAGTCGCACGAATGCGCTTAACAATCTCTTTTAAATCGTCAGTGTCGATCGCCGTCAGATTGGTGCGTAATGAACACATGCCACAACCAATATCCACGCCCACGGCGTTTGGAATAATCACACCTTTAGTGGCCAGCACCGCACCGATAGGCATGCCGTAGCCTTGATGGGCGTCGGGCATAATCGCGATGTGCTTAAAAGCAAAAGGCAAGTTGGCCAGATTGCGAGCTTGCTGCAGCGCGCCCTCATCCATTTGCTCTTTTTTGAGCCACAGTTTGATCGGTATGTTTTCGGTTTCAATGATTGTGTGTTTGTTGGTGCTCATGGCATCTCCATCTTGATCAGAGCAGAAGGCTTAGTCGCAAACAATGAATAATGTCTAGCTAGACTCTAGCTTATTTGCCCAAGCAGTTTTAAAACAGATGTGTGCCTGCTTAAATCTCTGACTCTAGGTAAAAAGCGATAGCGGGTATGGGTAATAGTAAGGCTGCGAGCTGCTTGATTTTGCGTTGTGGCAGCTGCTCGTCTCGCGCAGCTATGCATTACCCCTATATCTGCTATGGTTAAGACTCAATAACTTGACAGGAGTCTTTATGTATTACCTAGACATGCCAAGTGCAGAGGACATCGGCGACCTCAATTTAGTACGCGCAGATGCGTGCATTTCAATCTATTTGCCAACCACTCCAGTGAGTCGTGACATCGAGAAAAGTCGGATTAATCTCGGCAATCTGGTTAAAAAAGCTGTGGCTCAGCTTGAAGCAGCGGGTCTTGATAAAAAGCGTATTGTGTCGCTGCAAGAGCAGTTCGCTGACTTGCTAGATGATGATGAGTTTTGGAATCATCAAGCCAATAGTTTAGCTATTCTCGCCACACCTGAGTCGCTACGGACTTACCGTTTGGCCAATAAGCTGACCGAGATTGTTGAAGTCTCGGATCGTTTCCATCTCAAACCGTTACTGCGCGCCATTACTTTTCCGCATGCTGCGCATGTCTTGGCGTTATCAGAAAATGCAGTACGCTTGATCGAAGTGTCGGCAGATTTGCCTGCGCGTGAAATCAGCGTGCAGAACATGCCGAGCGATGCCGCAACGGCGGGTGGTAAGCCGACCAATAAAGATTATTCTGGTACCGGCCACCGCCATGGTGCGCAAGGACAAAGTTTTTATCTGGCACGCTATGTGCGCATGATTGATGCAGCATTGCGTCCGGCGTTAAAGAGTACGGATTTGCCGTTAATCCTTGCAACAACAAAGCCTCTGGAAGCGTTGTTCCGCTCGCTGAGTGTTATTCCAGCGTTACCGAATATCATTGCAGGCAACCCTGATCGACTTACTGAAGCTGACTTAGCCAGCGCTGCACGACCTGTGCTGGATGCTCACTACGCAGAACAAATTAAAGATTTCCATCGCTTGTATGAAGAGCGTACCGGTCAGCAGCGCACCACTACCGATATTACCGATGCGGCGCGTTTGGCAACCTTCGGTGGTATCGATCGATTGTTGGTGGACATTGATGGGGTTGTTGACGGCACTGTTGATGCTGAAACAGGTGCGGTGTCTTTTGCCTCAGAAGGCAATGCGGTGAACTATGGCATCGTCGATGAGATTACCGGTCGTGCCTTGCGCAGTGGCGCGAAGGTGATGGCGGTGCGTAAAGCGGATATTCCTGGAGGTCAGGACTTAGCGGTTATTTCGCGCTATCCGATTTAAGCGCCAATCGGGTGTGGCTCAGACGAGTTGAGCCGTTGTTTGCTTTAAGTGATTATGACAACAGCGCTTAAACCCGTAGCCCCCTAAGCCAGTCTGCGTTGCCACGTAGGCTGGCTTTTTTGTCTGTGCAACTTCTAACTTTTTTCCTCAATTAAGTCCTGAAAAACTTTAGTCTAAAAGCCTTCTATCGCGCTGCATAAATCGCCCTGGTTTTGCTAGGGTGGATAACTAAAAGTGTGCAGATAGGAGTTCGCTATGACAACCTCTCAAACCAGCCCAGAGCTCGCAAGCTGGCTGATTGAACAGTCACCTGATGCAACGATTTACTCCGATATTCAAGGTCATGTGCGTGTGTGGAATGCCGCAGCGACAAGGATGTTTGGCTTTTCTGCTGAGCAAGCATTAGGGCAAAGTTTAGATATTATTATTCCTGAAAAATTACGCAAAGCGCATTGGCGTGGTTTTGATGCAGCCATTGCAGCAGGTGTGACTAAGCACAGCGGTAAGCCGATGCCGACTAAAGCGCTGCGTGCTGACGGCAGTGAGTTTTATACCGAAATGGGTTTTGCCTTGATTTTCAATCACCAAGGAGAGGTTGTTGGTACGGTTGCGCAAGCACGGGATATCACTGAGCGCTTTGAAAAAGGCCGTGCCGAGCGTCAGCGCTTGCAGGAGCTAGAAAAGCGCCTTGCGGGTGAGATTTAAAGTTCTTGCTTGCTTGGAAAGCACATTGAGCTGTAAATCAACTGTTCGGTGAGATTCGTGCGCCAAGCCTGCGCGCGACCCAGCGATGGTAGAGCCAAGCCAAAGTAGGGCGAATCACCGGCAAGCCAATCAACCAAGCAATGGGCTTCAGCAATGGCACGCGAGCCATTAGCAGAATGTAAGCCGCCATTTCCCGATGCACTTGTCCTTGGCTATCTTTAACGTGCAGTTCGCGCAGTGCTTTGTCTGGATCGATACCTTGCTCACGCAATTCCTCGTCACGTCCAGTAATGTCCAACCACTCAACGCTGTCCTCGGTCTTGCCTTCTAGCTTTTCGTACCAGCGTCGATCACGCACGCACACTGAGCAAGCACCATCATAAAAGACCGTGAGTTTTGCCGATAACCTATCCATACAACACCTCCAAAGATGCTGGATCTTGCTCAAGACTCTAGCACAGTGCTGTGTTTGCAGAGCTTTATACGTGTCTTACTCATTAAAAATCAGTTGAACAAGATACGCTCTGGGTGATTTTTAAGATATTATTCGGCAGTTTTTTAGGCGAGGTCACAGCCTTGGATGTGACCAAAAGGAGAGGTGAATGAGCAAGTTAAAGATTGCACTATTGATGTGTGCCACTGCTATGAGTAGCGGCTGCGCTTCAGGTCTAAACTCATTTCAGGAGCAGGAATACTCTGCCATGGAAGCGGCTAATGTGATTGTTAAAGAAAAAGATCCAGCGACCGGCGCGGCATTAGGAATCTTGCCGGGTGGCGGTTCGTTTTACGCAAGACATCCAGGTCTAGGCATCGTTAATTTGCTTTTTTGGCCATTATCTATCCTTTGGGATCCAGTCAGCGGGCATGATGGTGCAAAAGTGATTAACTACAATGTCACTAAACATAAGCTTAAAAAGGATAAAGAAAGAGATATGTCAGTTATCGATGATCGACATACTGTAGGTGAAATCGATGCAACTGCATATTTGATAGAAAAAAGAAAAATTGAAGAGAAATATAACTTTTAATTTTTTCTCTGATATTTGACCGATTAGCATTAGCCTCGATAATACTGTTTAAGTAACTTATCGAGGCTGAAACAAACGCAAAAATTCCAATTACATTTGCAGGCACATCTTAGTGTCAGGCTGTCTTGCTGATAAGCCTCAGAACAATGCAACTTCTTCTGCAGTCAGTACACGGCACTCGCCAGGAGCAAGATCTGTATCGAGCCTTAATGAGCCCACCTGCTCGCGGTGCAGTTTCTCAACATTGTTACCAATGGCAGCAAACATGCGACGAACTTGGTGGTAACGGCCTTCATGCACATGCACTAACGCTTCGCGCTCATTGAGTATTTCCAGCAGAGCTGGCGCAGTTGGTTTGTCTTCGCCGGTCAGCTCTAGGCCAGCAGCAAAGGCGCTGATATTTTCTTCGATGAGCGGCTCTGATACCCACGCATGATAAATCTTCAGGCACTGCTGTTTGGGTGAGGTGATGCGATGCGACCATTGGCCATCATCCGTAATCAATAATAACCCTGTGGTGTCGAGATCCAGTCGTCCAACGGTATGCAGCTTGTTGATGTTGGGTACATCTAAATAAGTAAAGATGGTTCTGTGCCGTGAGTCGTGATTGGCGCAGACACAATCAAGCGGCTTGTGCATCATCAAATAGGTCGGTCCGATCAGTTGCAGTGGCTCATTGTTCCACAGCACTTTGGCGCCGTCCGGCACTTGCAGAGCAGCTTTTTTTTTTACCACACCATCGATGGTCACTTCTGCACTTTGCAGTACTTTGGTGGCTTCTTTGCGGCTCATGCCAGTTGTTTCGGATACAAATCGATCAAGGCGCATGGTTGTTCTAATCTTTTTAAATAAATATACCGCGTATTGTAACCCACTCGACCTCCTCTTCGCAGTCCTCGACGTTCTTCACAGAATTGATTGATGCCAGGCCTAGTGCTATCTAGCGTAGATAGACAGGTTTTTGCCATCCAGTCGATGAGACACGGTGCCTGCGTTATTAGTTAGCATGGGTATTGATAAAATCGTCACAAATCTAAGCTCAAGCGCTCTTTTACTTGGCGTTAAGCTTCTATTGATAGTATCGGCACTCTAGCATCAAAACTTAACTTATGGAGTCAACTTGCAGGTTAAAAAACCTCTACCTGCACATAGTTACGCCGTTATTGAGTTTGAAAATCCAGCAAACAAGACACTTCCATATATTACTGAAGGCTCGATCGAGGACATACAAAACACCTTTGCGGCACCTGTGTCGCAATGGGTCAGTGGTCAAGAGCTGTTTGTTAATGGTGGCGGCGTGCAAACCTTGGATTGAGTGCGTGATTACAGGTGATGACTGTAATAAGCTTTAACACCTAAGCGTACATACTGAACTGTTTATCTAACTGCTCTGCTCGGCACTTTTTGTAAGTGGCTAAGTTGTGCGGTTTTTTATTGTGAGTGGCCAAGCTTCAGCATTAAATCGTATTCTACGCGGCAACATACTCTCAACATATAAGCCCTTGCTAATGCGAACTATACAATGAAAATACGCCTCAATAGGCGCAATTGTGCTACTCTTGCAGCCTTTTAAATATTCACTCAAGGTTGGCAATATGCTGCGCTTACGATGGTTGGGGGTGTTATGCGGTTTCGTTTTAGCCAGCAGCGTTCAAGCTGATACGGCTGAGCAGATAATTAAGCAAGCATTGTTGTCGATGCAGCCTGATTTGCCGATTGAAAGTATCAACGCCAGTCCCATGCCTAACCTGTACCAAGTCGAGCTCAAAGGCGGTCGTTTACTCTACGCCAGCGCTGATGGTGAGTTTTTATTGCAAGGCAATCTATTTCAGCTGCACAACGGTCAAGCGACCAACTTAACTGAACAGGTTGAGCAGAAAGCCATTGCCACACAAATGAACACGATTCCAATGGACGAGATGGTGGTATTTTCTGGGCCTGAGACTAAAACTCACGTCACCGTTTTTACCGATACGGATTGTGGCTACTGCCAGAAACTTCATAGCGAAGTCGCTGAGTTGAATAAGCTCGGTGTGGAAGTGCGTTACTTGGCCTTTCCACGTCAAGGCGTTGGCAGTCATGGTTACACGACCTTGACCAGCATCTGGTGTGCGGATGATCGTTTGGATGCGATGAATCAAGCCAAAGCGCGCCGTGATGTACCGGAAAAAACCTGTAAGAATCCGGTGGACAAACAGTATGCCCTTGGTCAAGCCGTTGGCGTACAAGGCACACCAACCATTATCTTAGCCAATGGCAAAATGATTCCAGGTTATCAGCCGGCCAAGCAGTTGGCGGCGCAAGCTTTAAAAGCACAGCCTTAGGTTGACCGAGGCCAGCAGGCTTCGTACAGTGCAGTATTTTGCCGCTCACCTTTAGGTGAGTGCGTTTATTTTATTTAACAATGGGGACGATGCAGCGTGAAGCCAGTTAAAGTAGGGATCTGTGGTTTAGGCACCGTTGGTGGTGGTACTTTTAACGTTCTCAAGCGTAATGCTGAAGAGATTTCACGGCGTGCCGGCCGTTCTATTGACGTGGTACAAGTGGCCTCGCGTGCAGTCAATCCATTGTGTGATACCAGCACGACAGAAATGACTGATGACGCTTTCGCTGTCGTCAATAATCCTGAAATTGATATCGTGGTTGAGTTGATTGGTGGCGATACCTTAGCTAAAGAGCTGGTGTTGCGTGCGATTGAGAACGGCAAGCACGTGGTCACCGCCAATAAAGCACTGATCGCCGTGCACGGTAATGAGATTTTTCAACGTGCCCGTGAAAAAGGCGTGATGGTCGGTTTTGAAGCGGCTGTTGCCGGCGGTATCCCTGTTATTAAAGCGATCCGTGAAGGCTTAGCGGCCAACCGTATTAACTGGTTGGCGGGGATTATCAACGGTACCGGTAACTTTATTCTCAGCGAAATGCGCGAGAAAGGCCGCACTTTTGAAGACGTGCTGCAAGAAGCGCAAGCCTTGGGTTATGCCGAAGCCGACCCAACTTTTGATGTGGAAGGTATTGATGCGGCGCATAAGCTGACCATCTTGGCTTCGATTGCTTTTGGTATCCCATTGCAGTTCGAGAAAGCTTACACCGAAGGCATTACGCAACTGACCACTGCAGACGTCAACTACGCAGAAGCGCTGGGTTACCGCATTAAGCACTTAGGCGTGGCGCGTCGTACTGATTTAGGTATTGAGTTGCGTGTGCATCCAACTTTGATTCCCGCGGATCGCTTAATTGCCAACGTCAATGGCGTGATGAACGCAGTGATGGTGAATGGTGACGCTGTCGGCAGCACCCTGTATTACGGTGCTGGCGCTGGTATGGAACCAACCGCTTCGTCGGTGATTGCTGATATTGTTGATGTGGCACGTGCCATGGCCGCTGCGACTGAAGATCAAGTGCCTGCGCTCGGCTTTCAATCGGATGAGTTGTCTGGTCATCCTATTTTGGCGATTGATCAGTGTGAAAGTGCTTACTACTTGCGTATTCAAGCTAAAGATCACCCAGGTGTTTTGGCACAGGTGGCGAGCATTCTCTCGGTGCGTGGCATCAACATTGAATCCATTATGCAAAAAGAAGCTGAAGAGTCCGATGGCTCAGTACCCATGATTCTGTTGACCCACCGCGTGCAAGAGCAGCGCATCAATGATGCTATTATTGCTCTAGAAGCCCTAGATTCTGTGCAAACGCCCGTTGTGCGCATCCGTGTTGAGCAGTTGGGTTAATTTCAAGTTAAGCGACTCTGATAAAGGTTGTTCCTTATGCGATATATAAGCACGCGCGGCCAAGCCCCAGCGTTGAATTTTGAAGATGTGTTGTTAGCAGGTCTGGCGACTGACGGCGGTTTGTATGTGCCAGAGAATTTACCGCGTTTTACTGTAGAAGAAATTGCCTCTTGGGCCGATCTGCCGTACCACGAATTAGCCTTTCGCGTGATGCGCCCCTTTGTCGCGGGCTGTATTGATGATGCGGATTTTAAAGCAATTCTCAAAGACACCTATGCTGTGTTCGAGCACAGTGCGGTGGCGCCCTTGCGTCAACTCGACAGCAATGAGTGGGTACTGGAATTGTTCCACGGGCCAACCTTAGCCTTTAAAGACTTTGCCCTGCAGTTGCTCGGCCGTTTGCTTGATCACTTCCTCACCAAGCGCAATGAGCGTGTGGTGATTATGGGGGCGACCTCGGGTGATACTGGTTCTGCTGCGATTGAAGGTTGCCGCCGTTGCGAGAATGTTGATATCTTTATTTTGCACCCGCACCAGCGTGTGTCAGCAGTACAGCGTCGGCAGATGACCAGTGCGTTGAGCGATAATATTCACAATATCGCTATCGAAGGTAACTTCGATGACTGCCAGGAAATGGTTAAAGCCAGTTTTGCTGACCAATCATTCCTCAAAGGCACCCGTTTGGTGGCGGTGAACTCGATCAACTGGGCGCGCATCATGGCGCAGATCGTGTACTACTTCCACGCAGCGATTCAGCTCGGCGGTCCACAGCGCTCCATTGCCTTCTCAGTACCAACGGGTAACTTTGGCGATATTTTTGCCGGTTACTTGGCGCGCAATATGGGTCTGCCGATCAATCAGTTGATTGTCGCCACCAACCGTAACGATATTTTGCACCGCTTTATGAGTGGCAACCGTTATAACAAAGATGCGCTGCACCCAACCTTGTCGCCGTCAATGGACATTATGGTGTCGTCCAACTTTGAGCGTTTGCTGTTTGATATGCATGGTCGTGATGGCGCTAAAGTGACTGAGCTGATGGATCATTTCCGTGCCACTGGCGAGATGAGTGTGGCCGATGAGCGTTGGACTGAGACACGCAAGTTGTTTGACTCATTAGCTGTGGATGATGAGCAGACTTGTGCGACCATTGCCAAGGTTTATAAAGACACCGGCGAGCTGCTCGATCCGCACACAGCGATTGGCGTACACGCGGCGCGTGAGTGTCGTCGTAGCTTAGCCACACCTATGGTGACGCTTGGTACTGCGCATCCAGTTAAGTTCCCTGAGGCGGTACAGAAGGCGGTAGCAAGTGCCAGTCCAGTGTTGCCGGCGCATATGGCTGACCTGTTTGAGCGTGAAGAGCGCTGCACGGTCTTAGCCAATGACTTAGCCGTGGTGCAGGACTTTGTCAGCCAGCATGGTAATCGTGGTAAGCCTTTGTAATGCTTTGAGCGGTTACTCGTTGTTGCAATAAAAGCCCGGGTTTTGCAAAAGATTCGGGCTTTTTATTGCGCTTGTTGCCGCCATTGCCTGGGGGATAATCCGCTCCAGCGTTTAAATGCGCGGGAAAAAGCTGTTTCATCGGCATAGCCTAAACCCAGAGCCAGATCAGTCAGGCTGATAGCGCTGTGACTGAGTTGCAACTGTGCTTCGCTATAACGCACCTCATCCAGCAGTTGGCGAAAGCTGCTGCGGCGCTGCTGGAGCTCTGTTTGTAACTGCCGAGGATGAAGATTGAGTATATTAGCGACCACGCTGAGGGTTGCTTCGCCGGTGGCTAAGACGGACTGAATAATCATTTTTGTGTGCGCCACGTAGTCTTCGTGAGCGTAACCTTGTTGCGAGGCGAATTGCTCAATCAGATGATTTTTAAGCTGCGAGCGTTGTTCGCTGGGCTGCAAGTGCAATATCGCTGCGTCCGCATAAAGCGCGGTCAGCGGCTGCGAAAACAGCACAGGTGCTTGGAAAAAATCCAGATAAAACTGGCTGTTACTGGGTTGTGGGTGGGTGAAAGTGACTTTACTCAGTTGCCATGCGCCTTTAAATAAAGCCTGCGCAGCACGATAAACAACGCCCATGCCCAACTCAATCAGCTGCCGTAAATCGACATTTTTGCTCAACTGCAGACGGTACTCTAGCGCCACTTGATCACCGAGTAGGTGCTGTTGTAATTGAATGCCTGGCGCGTGTAAATGCGCGTATTTATTGGTGATACGCAATAAGTCTTGCACGCTTTCTGCTTGAGATAGCATGAGGCCAAAGGCTCCAAACACTAAATAGTCACGTTGCTGACTCAGCTCAAGAGCAAACTGTTGATTGCCTGACTCGTGGGCAGCCAGGTTGAGCACCTCAGCTACGCGCGCATAATCCACCCATAAATCGCTGCGGCGTAGCACCAGAGGATCAATGCCGCAGCGTTGTAAAAGTTGATGGGCATTGAGCTGGTTTTTCCGGCACAGTGTTTCAAAGCCGATAAATACAGCGCTGCGGGCACGTTCGAGCATGGAGGCGGCCTCTTCGTGAAATGTCAGAATTGTCTTCGTAATATGTCAGGTATTTCATAGGTTGTCTGCGTTAGTCTAGGCTGGTAGATAATAATAATGAGAATAACGCTATGGGTGACGTGGCTTATCAAGCAGAAACATTAGTGATTGGCGCTGGGCTAGCGGGCATTTGCACCGCGTTAGAGTTATTAAATAATGGCCGCTCGGTGCTGTTGTTGGACGCCTGCCAACAGCAGCGTTTTGGCGGGCAGGCCAAGGAAGCCTTTGGCGGTATGTTGCTCAATAACACTCCAGAACAGCGCCGCAACGGCATTGTTGATTCAAGTGAGCTGTTTTGGCAGGACTGGCAGCAGGCGGCGCAGTTTCAGCCTGATAGTCAGTGGGCGCAGCGCTGGGCGCAGGCCTACTGTGAGCACAATCGCAGTGAAATTTATGATTGGCTGCGGCGCTACGGCATTGGTTTTTTTCCTGTGGTGCAATGGCCTGAGCGCGGCAATTACGCTGATGGTAATAGCGTGCCGCGTTACCATATTGCTTGGGGCTGTGGGCAAGGCGTGGTGCGCAGTCTGCTGCAGGCGTTACTCAATCACACCAACGCAAAATTATTGCGTTGCCTGTTTGCACATAAAGTCAGTGCTTTAGACTACCGTGATCAGCGTGTGGTTGGTTGTCACGGTACCCAGCCTGATGGTGCATTTAGGGTGCAGGCAGATAACACCGTGATGTGTGCGGGTGGTATTAATGGTAATTTGGATAAGGTGCGTGAGCACTGGGATCCGATTTACGGCGCTGCGCCAGAAAACTTGCTCAGTGGCGCGCATCCCAGCGCTGATGGCGCATTGCATGATTGCGTGCAGGCTATTGGTGGTCAAGTCAGCAACCTTAACTATATGTGGAATTATGCAGCCGGCATTGCCCATCCTCAGCCTGAATACCCACAGCACGGCCTCAGTTTAATACCGCCGCGTTCGGCGCTATGGATGGATTGCCATGGCCGGCGCATTGGTCCACAACCTATGGTGACAGGCTTTGATACCCATGACCTGTGTAAAACCACCGGCCATCTGCCAAAGCAATACACTTGGCAAATTATGAATAAACGTATTGCTGATAAAGAACTGGCTATTTCTGGCAGTGATAGCAATCCACACTTTCGTGATAAAAAACTACTCAAGGTGATCTGGCAAGCGCTGCGTGGCAATACCGCGCAAACCCAATGGCTGTTGGAGCACTGCCCAGATGTAGTCTGCGGTAATACGCTGGAGGAGTTGGCGCTGCAGATGCAACGGGTCGCACCCAATACAACACTGGATGTCGCTGGTATGCACGCTGATATTGAGCGTTATGATGCCATGCTCAGAGGCCCGCGTGGGCTGCATAATGATGATCAAATTCGTCGTATTCAGCAGTTACGCCAATGGCGCGGGGATCGTGCACGTACCTGCAAGTTACAGCCTATTATGGATCGCAAACAGATGCCGCTGATTGCTATTCGTCTGCGTTTAATCAGTCGCAAAAGCATGGGTGGCATGCTGACTGATCTGCAGGCGCGCGTGTTGGATGCGCAAGGTGCGCCGATTGCAGGGCTGTATGCGGCAGGAGAGGCGGCAGGCTTTGGTGGTGCAGGTATTTCTGGAGTGCGCTCTTTGGAGGGTACTTTCTTGTCCAATTGTGTTTTTAATGGTCGGCGCGCGGCACACAGCATTATCGTCGGCTAAGCCTTTCACACTGACTCAATAACCTCTAATAAAAGAGCAGGAGATTCGATTATGAAAAAAACAGGTGCAGCACTGGCACGATTTGCCCTCGAGCAATTGGGTGTGCGTTATACCTTTGGCATTCCCGGTGTGCATAACACTGAGTTGTACGACGAGCTCAATAACTCCAGTCAAATCACCCCCATGCTAGTCACTCACGAGTGTGGTGGGGCTTTTATGGCTGATGCGATGAGTCGTACCGGCGACAGCATCGGTACTTTGCTGATTGTTCCGGCTGCAGGTGTCACGCATGCCTCAAGCGGAGTTGGCGAGGCCTATTTAGCTGGTATCCCGATGTTGATTATTTCTGGCGGGATTCATACTGAGAATGGTCGTCGTTTTCAGCTGCATGACATGGATCAGCACACCTTGCTGTCGCCCATCACTAAGGGCAGCTTTCATATTAAATCCCATGTTGATGTGATCCCAACGCTGTATGCCGCCTATCAGTTGGCCATGCGAGGCGAGCCGGGGCCTGTGTTTATTGAGTTGCCTTACAATATTGGTAATTTTTTAGGTGATGTCGAGGATATGCCAGCGTTTACTGGATTGGAGCCGCAAACCACCTTTGATCGGGCTTTAGTCAAACAAGCTGCGCAGTTGTTGGTTAAAGCTAAGCAAGTGGGGCTTTTTCTTGGTTGGGGTGCTGTTGATTGTCAGGCCGATCTGATTGAGTTGGCAGAGTTGCTCAATGCGCCGGTTGCTACAACCCTGCAAGGCTTAAGTGCTTTCCCAGGTAGTCATCCGCTGCATGCGGGGATGGGCTTTGGTGATTACTCAGTGCCAGCAGGACAGAATGCTTTTGCCCAGTGTGATGCGGTGCTGGCGATTGGTACCCGTTTTGCAGAAATTCCTACCGGCAGCTTCAGTATGCAGGTGCCGGAAGACTTGGTGCATATTGATATCAATCCCGATGTGTTTAACGCCAACTACCCAGCTAAAATCGCGGTACAAGGTGATGCGCGCGCTATTATTCCCGCGCTATTAAGCGAGGTGCGTGCGCTGCAAACACAAGCGAAAGAAGGTACGATGACGCAGCAGATTCAGCAAGATAAAGCAGCCTATACGCAGCAGTGGCTGGCGCACAATAGTGGGGTACGGGTCAATCCGGCTCGGTTTTTCCAAGCACTACGTAAGCAGTTAAGCGATGACAGCATTATTGTTGCCGATGATGGTAATCACACCTATTTAGTCGCAGAGTTAATGCCCATCTTAGGTGCGCGTCGCTACCTTTCACCGACCGACTTTAATGCGATGGGGTACTGCGTACCGGCAGTAATCGGAGCAAAATTGGCCAATCCGAACACTCCGGTCATCGGGATTGTGGGTGATGGTGCTTTATTGATGACGGGGATGGAAATGCTCACCGCTGTGCGTCACCAGCTTGGCGTGGTGGTATTTATTTTTAATGATGGCGAGCTGTCACAAATTGCCCAAGCTCAGGAAATTCCTTACAACCGTAAAACCTGTACGGTGCTGCATGGTATTAATATGCAGTCATTAGCGGTCACGGTTGGTGCAGAGTTTGTGTCAATTCAAAGCGAAGCTGAGATTGAAGCAGGTATTCGTCAAGCCTTGCAGTTTGCCGCAAACAATCAGCCGGTTTATGTTGACGTTAATATCGACTACTCAAAGCGCACACGCTTTACCGAGGGGATCGTCAAAGCTACGCTGAAGCGTTTTGCGCCGCGGGACAAGTTTCGTGTGATCAGTCGCGCCTTAGTGCGTAAGATTACGCGCTAGCCAAGTAAAACTCGAGATAATAAAAAACCGGCCTAAGCCGGTTTTTTATTAAACATGCTGTCGCAATTAAGCGGCTGCTTGACTCAGCAATTTGATGTGCTGGTTCAGACGGCTTTTGTTACGTGCAGCTTTGTTCTTGTGGATGATACCTTTATCGGCCATACGGTCGATAACAGGAACAGCCAATTTGTAAGCAGCTTGTGCTTTTTCTAAATCTTTAGCTTCGATGGCTTTAACTACATTTTTGATGTAGGTACGCACCATAGAACGTAGGCTACCGTTATGGTCTCTACGTTTATCAGCCTGTTTAGCGCGTTTTTTGGCAGAAGGGCTGTTGGCCACGTCGTACTCCTCGAAAACTTTTAGTTGAATGTATCAAAATAGGCCGCGAATGATGCAGCCAAATCAATGAATTGTCAAGTTGCTGTTTTCGAATACACAAAAAAACACACTAAGGTGCGCAAATTTATTCGTTCAGCAAGTTACCGTGCGCAGTATACGCAGGCGAAAAGCAGAATGCATGCTTTCTCTGCAATCTTTATAGCATCCCCTTGGGCAAGCGACTAAACTTGTGCGCTGAATTTGGAAGGATGCACCATGAGTGACGCTGCTGAAACACCAACACAACTAAAATCCTCCAGCCTTTTACGCTCCAGTGCCGTGGTCAGTGTGATGACTCTGCTCTCGCGAATCTTAGGTATGGTACGCGATATGGTGGTCGCCAGTTATTTTGGTTCCAGCGCCTCCGCGGATGCATTCTTTGTTGCTTTTAAAATTCCTAATTTTTTACGCCGTTTATTCGCTGAAGGTGCCTTTGCCCAAGCTTTCGTCCCGGTGTTATCGGAGTACCGAGAGAAGCGCTCCTTTGCTGAGGTAAAGCAGTTGGTCGATCGCACCGCTGGGATGCTGGGTTTGATCTTGACGGCACTCACTGCGCTGGGTGTGGTGATGTCGCCTTACCTGATTATGCTGTTTGCTCCAGGCTTTCATAATGAACCGAGCAAAATGCAGTTGGCCGGTGAATTGCTGCGCATTACTTTTCCTTATTTGTTGCTGATTTCTTTAACCGCTTTCTGTGGTGGCATTCTCAATAGCTACGGACGTTTTGCGGTGCCGGCTTTCACACCAGTGCTGTTGAATGTGTCGATGATTGGCGCAACGGTATTTTTGACGCCATTCTTTACCGAGCCAGTCATGGCTTTAGCGTGGGGCGTATTTATTGCCGGTGTCGCGCAGTTGCTGTTTCAGATGCCGTTTTTGTGGAAAATGCGCTTATTACCGCGCCCGCGCGTAGTCGCCAACGATCCGGGGGTTAAGCGCATCATGCTATTAATGCTGCCAGCCTTGTTTGGCGTCTCGGTTAGTCAGATTAACTTGTTGCTCGATACAGTATTGGCCTCGTTTTTACAGACCGGCAGTGTTTCTTGGTTGTATTACGCCGATCGTTTATCGGAGTTGCCGCTGGGTGCGTTTGGTATTGCCATTGGTACAGTAATTCTGCCCGCTTTATCACGCCATCATTCCACAGAAAAACCAGAAGAGTTTTCTGCCACTATTGATTGGGCATTGCGCATGGTATTGCTGGTTGGTGTGGCGGCTGCTTTGGCTTTAGCTATTTTGGCTGAACCTTTGATTGCGACGTTGTTTTTGTATGGTGCGATGACCAGTACGGATGTGATACAGGCCGCCGCTGCCTTGCAGGCTTATTCATTGGGTGTGTTGACCTTCATGCTCATTAAAGTGTTAGCCCCAGGTTTCTTTGCCCGCCAAGATTTAAAAACACCGGTGCGCATCGCCATTATTTGTATGGTGGTTAATATGCTGCTCAACCTGATTTTAATTTGGCCGTTGCAGCATGTAGGATTAGCTTTGGCAACCTCGCTGGCAAGCATGCTCAATACGGGCTTGTTATTGCGTGGACTGTATCGCGCCGGTGTTTATAAGCCCGCGCCGGGTTGGTGGTTATTTATTCTGCGCTTATTAGCCGCTTGTGCGGCGATGCTGGCGTTAGTGTTTTGGCTCAATCAGCCGAGCAGTGAGTGGTTCGCTTGGGGGTGGCAGCGTCGGGTGTGGGAAGTCTCAATACTTGTTTTTGGTGGTGTGTTGGTGTTTGTCGGTACTTTGTTTGCCACGGGCATCAGAATGCGTCATCTGCGCCATTAATTGGGTTTAAGATGCCCTAATAGCTGCGCTGTGGTTATAATCAGAGTCTTTTCTGGCAAGATATTAATATGCAGTTGGTTCGCGGTTTGCACAATGTACGGCCATCACATCATGGGTGCGTGGCTACGATTGGTAATTTTGATGGTGTGCACCTCGGGCATCAGGCGATATTAACGCGCCTGCGCAATAGTGCTGCACGTCTTAACTTACCCAGTTGCGTGATTGTTTTTGAGCCACAGCCACGTGAGTTTTTTAATCCCGAAACAGCGCCGGTGCGCTTGACGCGGTTGCGCGATAAGCTGCAATTGTTTCGTGAGGCGGGCATTGATCAAGTGTTGTGTATCGCTTTCAATAAACGTTTTCGTCAACTCAGTGCTGCCGACTTTGTACAAACAGTGCTGATGGATGCATTAGGTATTCAGCATTTGCAAGTTGGTGATGATTTCCGTTTTGGTTGTGATCGCATCGGTGATTTTGCTTTTTTACAAGAAGCAGGGCAGCGTCTTAACTTTAGTGTAGAGCCCACGGCAACAGTTGAGATTGATGGTCAGCGCGTCAGTAGCACACGTTTGCGCTCGGCATTGGCTGAGGCTGACTTTGTTTTGGCGCGGCGTCTACTGGGACGGCCTTACGCTATTGATGGCCGAGTGATGCACGGTAAAAAGCTGGGGCGCACCTTAAATGCCCCAACCGCTAATGTGCAGCTTAAGCGCCATCGTGCACCGTTACATGGGGTGTACTTGGTGTCTGTGCAGTTAGACAATGGCCGACATCTGCCAGGTGTTGCTAATATAGGCACACGCCCGACCGTTGATACGACTCAGCAAGCACATTTAGAAGTGCATTTATTAGATTTTTCTGGCGATTTATACGGCCAACATATAGCAGTAACTTTTCATAAGAAAATTCGTGACGAGCAGCGCTTTGAGTCTTTGCCTCAGCTACAACAAGCCATTGCCGCTGATATCGCAAAAGCACATACACTTTGGCAGCACTTTCACACCCTTTAATGAGTGACTTGGAACCAACATGACCGATTATAAAACGACGCTTAACCTGCCGAAAACGGCATTTCCGATGAAGGCAGGCCTCCCCACCCGTGAGCCGCAAATGCTGGCGCACTGGGATAGCATTAACCTGTATCAGAAACTGCGTCAGATTGGCGAAGGTCGACCACGTTTTATTCTGCATGACGGCCCTCCGTATGCGAACGGCAGTATTCACATCGGTCATGCGGTGAATAAGGTCATTAAAGATATGATTGTCCGTAGTAAAACCTTGGCCGGTTTTGATGCGCCTTATGTGCCTGGATGGGACTGCCATGGTCTGCCGATTGAGCACAAAGTTGAAGTGACTCACGGTAAAAACCTGCCCGCCGACAAAGTGCGTGAATTGTGCCGTGCTTATGCGACGGAGCAAATTGAAGGTCAGAAAACTGAGTTTATTCGCTTAGGTGTGGTGGGTGACTGGGATAATCCGTACAAAACCATGGATTTTGCCAACGAAGCGGGCGAAGTCCGTGCATTGGCGAAAATGGTTGAGGGCGGTTTTGTTTTTAAAGGCTTGAAGCCAGTGAACTGGTGTTTTGATTGCGGCTCAGCCTTGGCTGAAGCTGAAGTTGAATACCAAGATAAGCGTTCAGAAGCCATTGATGTCGGTTTTAACAGTGCTGATTTGGTTAAGCTCGCGCATGCGTTCTCTTTGCCAGAACTCACTAAAAACGTGCAAATCGTGATCTGGACCACGACCCCTTGGACCATTCCGGGTAACCAAGCGCTCAACGTCCACCCAGAAGCCGTGTATGCACTGGTCGATGTCGGCGATAAAATTTTGCTATTAGCCGACACCTTAGTTGAAGAAAGCCTTGAGCGTTATGGCCTGGAAGGCGAAGTGATCGCGCGCACCAATGGTGAAGCGCTGGAGCACTTAGAGTTCAATCACCCATTCTATGAGCGTGTTGCTCCAGTTTACTTGGCTGATTACGTTGAACTGGATGCCGGTACCGGTATCGTTCACTCAGCGCCTGCTTACGGTGAGGATGACTTCTACACCTGTAAGCGTTATGGCATGACCAATGATGAGATTATCAGTCCTGTACAGAGTAACGGTGTTTATGTCACTGATCTGCCGTTCTTCGGTGGCCAGTTTATTTGGAAAGCCAATGCCAATATCGTTGAGAAACTGGCAGAAGTGGGCGCGTTGCTGAAGCATCAGACCATTGAACACAGCTACATGCATTGCTGGCGTCATAAAACTCCACTGATTTATCGCGCCACCGCGCAGTGGTTTGTCGGCATGGATAAGCAACCTGAGCAGGGTGCACCATTACGTGAGCGTGCTTTGCAGGCGATTGAAGAAACAGAGTTCACCCCAGCTTGGGGTAAAGCACGACTGCACGGCATGATTGCCGGTCGTCCCGACTGGTGCATCTCGCGTCAACGTAACTGGGGCGTGCCGATTCCGTTCTTCTTACATAAAGCCAGCGGTGAATTGCATCCGCGCACGGTCGAGTTGATGGAAGAGGTGGCGCAGCGTATTGAACAAGAAGGTATCGAAGCCTGGTTTAAGCTGGAAGCGGCTGAGTTGCTCGGCGCTGAAGCAGCAGACTACGATAAAGTCACAGATACACTGGATGTCTGGTTTGATTCAGGCACCACGCATTGGCATGTTTTACGTGGCTCGCATCCGTTAGGGCATGAGCAAGGCCCACGTGCAGATTTGTACCTTGAAGGTTCGGATCAGCACCGTGGTTGGTTCCATTCGTCCTTGCTGACCGGTTGTGCGATTGATGGCCATGCGCCGTATCGTGGTCTACTCACCCATGGTTTTACTGTGGATGAGAAAGGCCGCAAGATGTCTAAGTCGCTGGGTAACGTGGTTGCGCCACAAACTGTGACCAATAGTTTAGGTGCCGATATTCTGCGTCTCTGGGCCTCATCGGCGGATTACTCTGGCGAAATGGCTGTATCTGACACCATTTTGCAGCGTAGCGCTGATGCGTACCGTCGTATCCGTAATACCGCACGTTTCTTGCTGTCGAACTTGGACGGTTTTGATCCAGCCACAGATTGCGTGCCTGCTGAGCAAATGATCGAGCTCGATCGTTGGGTGGTTGATGCTGCTGCACGTTTGCAGGATGAAGTGACGCAAGCCTACGAAGAGTATCGCTTCCATAACGTCTACCAAAAAGTGCACAACTTCTGTGTCCAAGAGTTGGGTGGTTTTTATCTGGATATCATTAAAGATCGCCAGTACACCACGGGTGCCGACAGCTTGCCGCGCCGTTCTTGCCAGACTGCGCTGTACCATATTGCTGAAGCATTAGTGCGTTGGATTGCGCCAATCTTGGTGTTTACTGCCGATGAGATTTGGCAGCATATTCCGGGTGAGCGTAACGAGTCAGTGATTTTCAATACCTGGTATGAAGGCCTGTCGCGCTTACCGGCTGAGAACAAATTGAGCAGCGCCTACTGGACTGAGTTAATGACAGTCAAAGTTGCGGTGAACAAAGAGTTGGAGAATCAGCGTAACGCCAAAGTCATTGGCGGTAACTTGCAAGCGCAAGTGACCTTGTATGCCGATGCGGCGCTGGCAGAAAAGCTTAATCGTTTAGGCGATGAGTTGCGCTTTGTCTTGATTACCTCGACGGCACAAGTGGCGGATTTGGCTGCAGCACCTGCTGATGCGGTGAGCACTGAGCTAGAAGGTTTGAAGCTACACATCAGCAAGTCTGAAGAGCCAAAGTGTGCGCGTTGCTGGCACCACCGTGCTGACGTTGGTTCAGTGCCTGCGCATCCAGAAGCCTGTGCCCGTTGCGCGGATAACCTCGATGGTGCTGGTGAAGTGCGTCACTATGCATAAATTCTTGGCTACCAATAGGAGTGCCTGCTAATGGCTGCGCGTTTTGGCAAGCTGACGTGGCTATGGCTGAGTATTTTAGTGATTGCCGCCGATCAGATCAGCAAGCATTGGTTTGTTGCCAATTTTAATCTGTATGAACAAATGGTGGTTATTGCTGATTTGTTCAGCTGGACCTTAGCCTATAACCGTGGCGCGGCATTTAGCTTTTTAGCCAATGAAGCAGGCTGGCAGCGCTGGTTTTTCGCCGTGATTGCCTTGGCCGTCAGTGCGGTATTGGTGGTCTGGCTTAAACGCCTAAAAGCCAATGAAACTTGGTTGGCAATTGCTTTAGCCTTGGTGCTCGGTGGTGCGATTGGTAATTTGTATGATCGCGTGGTCTTGGGCCATGTCGTTGATTTTATTTTAGTGCACTGGAAAACCGAGTGGTATTTTCCAGCCTTTAATATTGCCGATAGCGCAATCACAGTGGGTGCGGTGATGTTGGCGCTGGATATGTTTCGCGGCAATAAACCAGAAAGTAGCGGTGCAACTGGAGGGCAGAACAATGAGTGAACAACGTATTGGACAAGGCAGCACGGTGACTCTGCATTTTTCTTTAAAGTTTGATAACGGCGAAGTGGTTGATAGTAACTTCGAGAAAGATCCAGCGACTTTTACTATTGGTGATGGCAGCTTGTTGCCAGGCTTTGAGCGTGTTTTATTTGGTCTCAAAGACGCTGATAAGCGCACGTTTGAAATCCTGCCAGAGCAAGGCTTTGGTACGCCAAACGAGCAAAACGTCCAAGTCATGCCGCGCAGTCAGTTTGACAGTATGGAGCTTGATTACGGTGTGCTGGTGATCTTTAAAGATGCTGCGGGCGGCGAAATGCCAGGCGTGGTTAAAGCCTTTAATGATCAGCAGGTGACCATCGACTTTAATCATCCTTTGGCGGGTAAGGTCATCACTTTTGATGTCGAAATTATTCAAGTGCAAAACAGCACTGTATAAGTGTAGAGGGCGGTATTGATGCGCATTAAACTAGCAAATCCACGTGGCTTTTGTGCCGGTGTTGATCGTGCGATTGAAATTGTGAACCGTGCGTTAGAGGTTTTCCAGCCGCCCATCTATGTGCGCCATGAAGTGGTACACAACAAATTTGTGGTGGAAGACTTACGTGAACGCGGCGCGATCTTTGTTGAAGAACTGGATCAAGTGCCGGACGATAATATCGTTATTTTCAGTGCGCACGGTGTGTCCAAAGCAGTGCGCGACGAAGCCGAGCGTCGAGGCTTGAAAGTCTTTGATGCCACCTGTCCTTTGGTGACTAAAGTTCATTTGGAAGTGGTGCGTTACAGTAATGAAGGCCGTGAGTGCGTATTGATTGGTCATGCCGGTCACCCAGAAGTGGAAGGCACTATGGGGCAGTATGATGAGCGTCACGGCGGACACATCTACTTGGTTGAAAATGAGGCAGATGTAACGACTTTGCAAGTTGCAAGGCCGGACAGTCTGGCTTTTGTTACACAAACAACCTTGTCGATGGATGACACCAGTCGCGTGATTGATGCTTTAAAAACTCGCTTTCCTGCCATTAGTGGGCCGCGTAAAGATGATATTTGCTATGCCACACAAAACCGCCAAGACGCTGTTAAACAACTGGCCGACGCTTGTGATGTGGTGTTGGTAGTCGGTAGTCCGAATAGCTCTAACTCCAATCGTCTGCGTGAACTCTCAGAGCGCATGGGCACGCCTGCCTATTTAGTCGATGGTGCGGAAGATTTAAAGTCTGAGTGGTTTTCTGAGGGCGCTGTGATCGGTGTGACAGCGGGCGCTTCAGCGCCAGAAGTCTTGGTGCAAGGTGTGATTGATTGTTTGCGCGACTGGGGTGCGCAGATGGCTGAAGAGCTGGAAGGACGGCCAGAAAATGTAACTTTTTCAATGCCGAAAGAATTGCGTATGGTTGCGGTTGATTAATCAGCGCAGCGAAGTTTAAGGGCAAAGCGCTGTTGTAAAGTAATACGTTCGCTGGGTCAGACTTATTGCCAAGCCGCGAGAGGTATTCAAGCGCTGATTGACTGGCCTATACTGTATTTTAATTGATTAAGTGTTGCCTGCAGGTCTTGGGCAGTGTTAACACAGCCGTATATTACGCGGCTTATGTAGAGGATTGACCGTGAAGAAAGTTGTAATCAGTGGTACAGGCCTATTTACACCTGCGCAAAGCATTTCCAATGATGAGTTGGTTGAGGCGTTTAATGCGTGGTCACAGCAGTTCAATGCTGAGCATGCTGCAGAAATTGCCAGTGGTGCAATTGAAGCTAAACCAGAATCGAGTTCAGCCTTTATTGAAAAAGCATCGGGTATTAAAAGTCGTTTTGTGATTGATAAGGCGGGTATTTTAGATCCGCAGCGCATGAAGCCCAGTATTCCAGAACGCTCGAACGATGAGTGGGGCATTCTCTGTGAAATGGCCATGGTGGCAGCCAAAGAAGCATTGCAACGTGCAGGTCGTACTGCAGCTGACATTGATGGGGTGATTGTCGCCTGCTCAAACTTGCAGCGTGCTTACCCAGCAGTCGCCATTGAAGTGCAGGCCGCTTTAGGCATTGAAGGCTTTGCGTATGACATGAATGTGGCCTGCTCTTCTGCGACATTCGGTATTCAAGCTGCGGTCAATGCAATTCAGTCCGGTCAAGCGCGCGCAATTTTGATGGTTAACCCTGAAATTTGCACAGGCCACCTCAATTTTACAGATCGTGACAGTCACTTTATCTTCGGCGATGCCTGCACTGCAGTTATTTTAGAAGACGCAGAGCAGGCGGTTTCCAAGCACCAGTTTGAAGTGGTCAGCACTAAGTTGGTGACTCAGTTTTCTAACAATATTCGTAATAACTTTGGCTATTTAAACCGTTGCGCTGAAGACGGTATCGGCGCGCCAGACAAGCTGTTTGTGCAAGAAGGCCGTAAGGTTTTCCGCGATGTGTGCCCGATGGTGGCCAACTTAATTGCAGAACATTTAGCCAATAATCAAATTGATGTGCAGAATGTTCAGCGTTTTTGGTTGCACCAAGCTAACTTGAACATGAACTTACTGATTACCCGTAAGTTATTAGGTCGTGATGCCAGTGCCACTGAAGCGCCGGTTATCTTAGATACCTATGCCAACACCAGTTCTGCAGGTTCGGTGATTGCTCTGCATTTACATCAAGATGACCTGCCCGTTGGCGCGATTGGTGTGCTCAGTTCCTTTGGTGCAGGCTACTCAATCGGTAGTGTTATTTTACGTAAATGCTAATGAGCTAAAGATGGCAACGACGCATGTTTATGATGAGGTTACAGGCGTCGTCTGCAGCGAGTCAGGCAATAGGCTTGATGTGTTTTGCAACGAGCTTTTGTAAGCGTGGTGCACCGAGCATAATTAAAATAAACGCAATCGGCCAAGCGATATAAAAGGCGCGAAACCAGCGCAGTGCAAAGCCATCAGTCATGCCGGTATTGACCCAAGTAATCACAAATGTCATTGACGTAACCATATAAATCGACATCAAAATAGCAAAAACCAGTGGTGCAAAACGCGCTACGATCACAAGATTACTCCCTCGTTTTGAATTTATCTTATTGTATAGTAATTAATAAAAATACTCAGCAAGAGCCTGCGTAAGCAGCTGTAGAGGCATGGTGTATACATTATTTTTTTATGTACCGGAAAGTCATTTAGAGGTTGTTAAAGACGCTGTGTTTGCTGCAGGCGCGGGCACTATTGGCGATTATCAAAACTGCTGCTGGCAAGTATTGGGGCAAGGTCAGTTTCGACCGATGGCTGATAGTCAGCCCTTTATTGGCGAGCAAGGTCAGCTTGAGCAGGTCGCCGAGTGGCGTGTTGAGATGGTGGTTGCTGCTGCTTGCATCAAGCCTGTCATGGCTGCTCTAAAAGCTGCACACCCCTATGAAGAGCCTGCTTATGCGGTATACCGTTTAGAAACGTTTTAGTTCGCCTGTCATTAAAGCTTCATGCCTTAGTCACTGCACTGTAATCCTTATTGATCAGTATTCCCTGCAACACCAACGCCTTCAACTGCGTTGTGTTCTTGCCAATATAAGGGGAATACTCAATGAAGCGACTGCACATCCAATCAGCGACTTACACAGCCTTTGCTGCCAGCACTTTAGCGTTAATTATTTCATCGCATGCGATGGCCGGGACGGTGACAACTGATGGTCCTGATATCACCATTAAGACCAAAGGTGGTTTTGAAGCGGCTGCGGTTGATCAGTCTTTTTCGTTTAAACTAGGTGGGCGTATTCAGGCTGATTTTGATCAGTTTGATGGGGTTTATACGAAAAACGGTAAAAGTGCTAACGAAGCGTATTTTCGTCGTGCAATTTTAGAACTGTCGGGTACCGCCTACCATGATTGGAAATATGCTTTTAATTTAGACTTTGCTGAAGATGGCAGCAGCAAATGGGATGAAGCGTCGATTACCTATACTGGTTTTAAACCGCTGAAGGTGAAAGTGGGTCGTTTTGATCCGGACTTCGGTTTAGAAAAAGCCACCAGTTCGAAATGGATCAGTACCATTGAGCGCTCGATTATTTACGATGCGGGCGAGTGGGTGAACGATAAGCAAGATGGTATGGGTGTCCAAGTGAGCGGCACTAGCGGCATGTTTTATGGCTCCGCAGGTATTAACCGCGCTAAAAATAATGAAGATGCTAACGGTAGCAATAACAACACTTACAACATGCGTGCAGTCATCGCACCCATGGCTGAAGCGGGAAATGTGCTGCATTTTGGTGTGAACTATGCAAAGCGTAGCACTGAAGACTTCGATGGCCGTATTCGTTCGCGAATGGGAGTGCGCGGCACTACAGAAGACTCTAAGAACGGCAATCGCCCAAGCTTTGCCAGCAGTCAAGCAGGGCAGTTTGATAGTGATAGCGCTTGGGGTTTAGAAGCCGCCTATGCCTTGGGCCCGTTCTCTGCGCAAAGTGAATACTTGCGTCGTGATATCAGTGCAAAGTCCGGCTCGGCGTTGAAAGACCGTCAGGTGGATGGTTATAACCTGCAATTGGCGTATACCTTAACCGGCGAGTCGCGCGGTTATAAATTGGATGGTGGTAAGTTCGATAGCATCAAACCGAGCAACAAACAAACCGGCGCTTGGGAGTTGGTTTACCGTTACGATCACTTGACCGTTGCTGATGCAGATATGGATATAACAGGTAGCTTTTATGACACTAAAGCGAAAGTGCATACGATGGGCGTCAACTGGTATGCCAACGATGCGGTCAAAGTGTCTGCCAACTATTTAAAGGCTAAGACTGATCAAGTCGCTAATGCTGCCAATGATGACAGTGGTGATGCAATCAGTTTGCGCGTGCAATACGCTTTTTAAACAAAAAACCTGTTGTAGTTAATACTCTCCTTTAACCCTGCTGCGGCAGGGTTTTTTTATATATGTTAATAAAACCTGCTTTTTTCCATGCAATTGCTGACATTTAAGCTGAAAATAGGCATATTCATGCAGTTATTTCTAGAATCAAGGATTGTCGATGGCCAACTTTTTAGTTTTACATGGGCCCAACTTAAATTTGTTAGGCGCGCGTGAGCCCGAAGTCTATGGTGCAACCACGCTGGCGCAGATTAATCAGGCGCTGGTTGAGCAAGCTGAAGCTGCCGGCCATCATTTAGCGTTTTTGCAAAGCAATGCCGAGCATGTGCTGATTGAGCGGATTCATGCCGCACGTGATGAGAAAATTGACTGCATTATTATCAATCCAGCTGCTTTTACTCATACCAGTGTCGCATTGCGTGACGCGCTGCTTGCTGTGAGCATCCCATTCTTCGAAGTGCATCTTTCTAACGTGCATAAACGAGAACAGTTTCGTCATCACTCCTACTTTTCCGATGTGGCGGTGGGTGTGATTTGCGGTCTAGGTGCGAGTGGCTATCGCTTCGCCTTAGACGCAGCGTTTGAACATATTAAATATTAACCTCTCAGTTTTGGAGTCAAGGTCTATGGATATTCGTAAAGTTAAGAAGCTCATTGAGTTACTAGAAGAGTCTGGTATTGATGAATTGGAAATCCACGAAGGCGAAGAATCCGTTCGTATCAGTCGTCACAGCAAGCAAATTGCACAACAGCCTATGTATGCGCCAGCACCGCAAGCGCCTGCTCCAGTCGCTGCACCAGCCGCAGCCGCTGCTGATGTAGCACCCGCTTGTCCTAAGTTCAATGGCACAGTGGCACGCTCACCAATGGTGGGGACGTTCTACCGTGCGGGTTCACCAGACTCTGAAGATTTTGTTTCTGTTGGCCAGACCGTTAAAAAAGGCGATGTACTGTGCATCGTTGAAGCAATGAAAATGATGAACCACATTGAAGCTGAAGTTGGTGGAGTGATTGAATCTATCCTAGTCGACAATGGTCAAGCAGTTGAGTATGACCAGCCTTTATTCACCATTGTCTAACGACCTAGGAGTTTACAATGTTGGAAAAAGTCTTAATCGCTAACCGTGGTGAGATTGCACTACGTGTTTTGCGCGCTTGTAAAGAATTGGGTATTAAAACGGTCGCAGTATATTCCACTGCAGATCGTGACCTTATGCATTTGTCTTTAGCTGATGAAACAGTCTGCGTTGGTCCAGCGCCAGGGGCACAATCTTACCTGCACATCCCTTCAATTATTGCTGCAGCTGAAGTGACTGGTGCGACCGCTATTCACCCAGGTTATGGTTTCCTTGCGGAAAACCCAGATTTTGCTGAACAAGTGCATAACTCTGGTTTTACCTTTGTGGGCCCGAGTGCTGCAGTGATTCGTATGATGGGCGACAAGGTTGCTGCAAAAGCTGCGATGATTGCAGCCGGTGTACCAGTGGTGCCGGGCTCAGAAGGGGCTTTGCCGAAAGATGAAGAGCAAGCTCTAGCCATTGCCCGTGAAGTGGGTTACCCGGTGATCATCAAAGCCGCTGGCGGTGGTGGTGGACGTGGTATGCGTGTGGTGCACAAAGAAGAAGACCTGATTCGTGCGGCGACTTTAACTCGCAACGAAGCGGCTCAGTTCTTTGGCAATTCTGTGGTGTATTTGGAGAAGTATCTCGGCAATCCACGCCACGTTGAAATTCAAGTGTTGGCTGATGGCCAAGGCAATGCGATTCACTTAGGTGATCGTGATTGCTCATTGCAACGTCGCCACCAAAAAGTGATTGAAGAAGCACCTGCGCCAGATATTGATGAAGAAGCTCGTCAGCGCGTTTATGCACGCTGCGTGAAAGCTTGTATTGATATTGGTTATAGCGGTGCGGGTACTTTCGAGTTCTTGTATGAAGCTGGTCATTTCTATTTTATCGAAATGAATACCCGTATTCAGGTGGAACACCCCATCACTGAAATGATTACAGGTGTTGATCTGGTTAAGGAAATGCTCAGCATTGCCTCAGGCAATAAGCTGTCAATCAAGCAAGAAGATGTGGTGATGCGTGGTCACTCGATTGAGTGCCGGATTAACGCAGAAGATCCTGATAACTTCATGCCAAGCCCTGGTCTAGTAAAACACTTCCATGCACCGGGCGGTAATGGTGTGCGCGTCGATTCGCATCTGTACAGTGGCTACACTGTGCCACCTAACTATGACTCGTTGGTTGGTAAAGTCATTACATGGGGTGCAACACGTGAAGAGTCGATGGCGCGTATGCGTAATGCTTTAAATGAAATCATTATTGATGGCATTAAAACTAACGTGCCGTTACACCGTGACTTACTCAATGACAAAGGTTTCTGTAAAGGCGGGGTGAATATTCACTACCTTGAGAAGAAACTGGGTATGTAGTAAACATGTGGGTATCAACAAAAAAACCGATCATTTGATTGGTTTTTTTGTGTCTGGCGTTATTGGGCTATTGATGCTAGAAATCTATCAGCGGCCGCGTAAGAACAGTTTGTCAAGCTCATCCATGCCCAGTTGCGTCCATGTCGGACGGCCATGGTTGCATTGTCCACTGCGTTCAGTGACTTCCATGTCGCGTAAGAGGGCATTCATCTCAAACAGCGTTAGACGGCGGTTAGCGCGCACTGCGCCATGGCATGACATGGTCGCCAGCAATTCATTGGTGTGCGCTTGAATTCGATCGCTAGTCCCATACTCCATTAGGTCGGTTAAAACATCACGCACTAACTCTGCAGCGTCCGCTTGCTTGAGTAGGGCGGGGATTTGCCGAATCGCTAAGCTTTCAGGGCCTAGACCTTGCAACTCAAAACCCATCTGGATAAACCACTGTGCGTGTTGCTCTGCGCAGTCCACTTCAGCCTCGCTCAGGGCGAGTGTTTCGGGAACCAGTAAAGGCTGACCCCGTAAGCCTTCGTTGGCCATGGCTAACTTTAAGCGTTCGTACATCACCCGCTCATGCGCTGCATGCATATCCACGAGAACCAGTCCGTATTGGTTTTCCGCAAGAATATAAATACCTTTGAGTTGCGCAACAGCAAAACCTAAGGGTGGGATCTCTTCTTGCGCTGACTCCGCCAAATTGTCTAAAGGCTTAGCAAATGCTTGGTAAGCCTCTTGATAATTGGCTGGCGCTTGCGTGGCGTGGCGTGGCGCTTGGCCATAGCTGCTTTGATTAAAGCTCGTGCTTTGAGTATTGGGCTGAAATGCAGGCTGGGGAGTTGCTGTATTGCTCAGCGGAATATGCCCTTGTGGACCAAATTCTCCGGCCTCTAAGCCGCTGACCTGTGGTTGTGCATGCAGCGTTAAGCTGCTGGCGGGTTCAAGTGTGTCATCTGGGCGTACATCGGCGATGGCGCGGTGTAGGGTGCCGTAGAGAAAGTCATGCACGCTACGGTTTTCTCGAAAGCGTACTTCGTGTTTGGTCGGGTGGACGTTGACATCGACAGAGGCTGGATCAAGTTCGAGGAATAATACAAAAGCAGGATGGCGGCCGCCGTACATGACATCGCGGTAAGCCTGACGCACTGCGTGGGCGACCAATCTGTCGCTGACTACGCGGCCATTGACGTAAAAGTGTTGCATATCCGCTTTGCTGCGTGAAAAGGTCGGCAAACCAACCCAGCCCCACAGGTGTAAGCCGTTGCGCTCAACATTGATCGGCATCGCTTGTTCGAGAAAAGCATCGCCACAGACGGCCGCGATGCGCCGTGCTTGTGCTACCTCATCATGCGCAGGATGCAAAGCAAGAATCGTTTTACCGTTATGTCTTAGGTGAAAACCCACATCAAAACGTGCCAGCGCCATACGTTTAATCACATCTTGTAGATGATCAAACTCGGTTTTTTCCGTACGTAGAAACTTACGCCGTGCCGGTGTATTAAAAAATAAATCACAGACTTCAACAGTGGTGCCGACCGGGTGCGCGGCAGGCTGAACGCATGGCTGCATATCACGGCCTTCAGCTTCCACTTGCCAGGCTTGTTCAGCGTCAGCAGTGCGCGAGGTGAGGGTTAAGCGCGATACTGAGCTGATCGAGGCCAATGCCTCACCGCGAAAGCCTAAGCTGGCCACGCCTTCTAGGTCTTCCAAGATGGCAATTTTACTGGTGGCATGTCGCGCCAGAGCTAAGGGCAGTTGATCGGCAGCGATACCATGGCCATCGTCACGGATTTGTAAGCGTTTTACCCCGCCTTGTTCAACATCAATATCAATGCGTTTAGCACCGGCGTCCAAACAGTTTTCGAGTAACTCTTTAACCACCGAAGAGGGTCTTTCAACAACTTCGCCCGCAGCAATTTGGTTGGCTAAACGCGGGCTGAGAAGGTGAATGGCGCGTACATCAGTCATTATTGTCCTGCTAAAGTCGTGGCTGGCACAGTCAGTATTTGACCAATTTTAAGTGCATCGCTTTTTAAATGGTTAGCACTGCGCAATTGTGCAGGGCTGATTTGATAACGTTGCGCCAGCAAAGAAACACTTTCCCCTGAGCGCACCACGTGTTCGCGTGGACCAATCGCTAGCTTGCCGGAATCACGTAGCCAGGCCACATAACTGCCCGGTGGCGGGTTTTGCTGGAAAAACTGACGAATGCCCGAATGAATCGAACGAGCGAGCGCTTGTTGGTGTGAGCGGTTGGCCAATTTATTGGATTCATTCGGATTACTGATAAAGCCAGTTTCCACCAAAATCGACGGCATATCGGGTGATTTAAGTACCATGAAGCCTGCTTGCTCAACACGCTTTTTATGCAGCGGAGTAATACGGCCCATATTGCTGAGAACTTTCTGGCCAACATCAAGACTCGATGACAATGACGCTGTCATTGACAGATCAAGCAGCACGCCGGCGAGCATGGCATCTTTATCATCGAGCTTAACGTTACCTGCACCACCGATTAAGTCGGAGCGGTTTTCACTGTCAGCTAGCCAGCGTGCCGTTTCTGAGGTGGCGCCGCTGTCAGACAAAGCAAACACTGATGCACCGAAAGCGGCGGCGCGAGGTGCCGCATCAGCATGGATTGAGACAAATAAGTCAGCGCCTTTTTTGCGGGCAATGTCGGTGCGGCGACGCAGCGGAATAAAATAGTCACCCGTGCGCACTAACTCTGCACGGAAGCCTTTTTCAGCGTTGATTTGGCGCTGCAGTTCTTTGGAGATCATTAACACTATGTCTTTTTCACGCAACCCTTTGGGACCGATTGCGCCAGGGTCTTCGCCACCGTGGCCCGCATCAATAGCAATCACAATGTCACGCTTATTTGACGCTGGTAAAGTTGATAATTTGGGTGTGATTGGACTGGCTGGTGCTTTGCTGATCGGCGTCGCAATGGTTGAGATGGCAGGTGCAGGCGATGAGTCATCAAACAAATCGACGACCAAACGATGCCCATACTGTTGGTTCGGGGCCAAAGTGAAGCTCTTTGGGGTGACTTGGGTTGAGACGTCTAGAACAATGCGCAGTTCATCCGCTTCACGACTGCCAGTGCGCACTTGAGTGATCGGTGATTTACCGCCGGTTAGGCCGGCCAGTTGCGTGGCTAATTTGGTTTTCTTAATATCAATAACGATTCGATCCGGCGCACTTAAAGTAAATACGCTGTGCTCAACAGGGCCGGTCAGATCAAATACGAGGCGCGTGTTATCGGGTGCTCGCCACAAGCGCACACTATTGATTTGTGACATCGCTAAGGCTTGCAAGGGTAACAGCAGGCAGACAATAAATGCCGCCAATAAAGAATGTAGGCGCACGGATAACCTCGCTATGAATTTAAGTCAGGGTGGCCAGAGCAACGCACCAACTTTCGCCACGTGTGCTATTAGGCAATAATCGCACAATTCGTCCGTCATTATGAGTCTTTATGGTGATTTCAAGGTCAGCTTGCGGTAAATAACCTTGGCCTTGCTGTGGCCACTCAATTAAACACAGGTCATCATCGGCAAAATAGTCACGAATACCTAGGTATTCCAGCTCTTCAGGGTCGGCTAAGCGGTACAGGTCAAAGTGCCAAGCACGCAATGGGCCAATTTCATAAGGCTCAACCAGAGTAAACGTTGGACTCTTGACTGCGCCAGTGTGTCCGAGGCCGCGTAAAATGCCACGTGATAGAGTGGTTTTACCTGCACCTAAATCACCCTGTAAAAAAATAATGCCATGCCCTGCGCTCTGTTTGGCCAGCGCATGGCCGAGCTGGGTCATGGCTTCTTCATCTTTGATATACAACTCTAAGCCTGACATGGGCTGTGTTCCTCTAATAATTGTCGAATGCGCTCGCACATGTCGCTGGCGGCTAACCCACGCCCTTGACTGGATAGCTGCTCGCCAGCACAGGCATGTAGCCATACGGCTAAACAAGCCGCTGAATAGGCCGGTAAACCTTGCGCTAACAAGGCCGCAATCACACCGCTGAGCACATCACCAAAACCTGCACCGGCCATGACTGGATGGCCGCGCTCAACGCGCGAAAGTTCGCCCTGTGGTGTGGCGATCAGCGAGTGATGGCCTTTAAGGACGGTCACGGCATTATAGCGATCTGCTATGGCTAATACAGCAGCGCTGCGATCGGCTTGCACTTGTGCTGTAGTGATTTTCAAGAGGCGCGCAGCTTCGCCCGGATGGGGCGTTAAAATACACTGCTGCGGCTTAGCGCAAATATTATCAGCCAGCATATTCAGCGCATCGGCGTCCCATACTTGCATGATGGTGCGTTGCGCTGCGCTACTGAGTAACGCCCGTGACCAAGCGGATTGACCAAGTCCAGGCCCAACCACCAATACTGTGGCGCGTTGCAAGGGGGCGCGCAATTCAGAACTGGCGCGTATGGCGCAGGCCATGACTTCTGGTAAACGGCTTAACGCTGCGCCAATGTGCTGCTCACGCGTGGCTAAGCTGACCATGCCAGCACCGCAGCGCAGAGCGGCTTGGGCGCTGAGTAGGCCGGCGCCGCCCATACCGATATCACCGCCAATCACCAAGACATGGCCGAGCTGGCCCTTGTGGCAATCAACTGGACGCGGAGCAAGCGGCTCAAGGTTGGCGGCGTGTATACTGCGCACTGGGGTATCATCTGTCATGATTACATTGGCCCATAGTTGCTAATTAGTAACAGTATAACGAGCTTTTAAAGGAGATAGCGCTGAATGTCATCGGCACCACTTGATCTGCTAGCGCTGACGGCTTCGATTCGTGAGTGGGCTGCACAGTTGGGCTTTCAGCAAGTCGGTATCACTGATATTGATTTAACTGAAGATGCGTTGCGCTTGGAGGCTTATTTAGCTGCTGGTTATCACGGTGAAATGGAGTATATGGCCAGTCATGGCACGATGCGCTCTCGTCCTGATGAGCTGGTGCCGGGTACCTTGCGGGTGATTTCTGTGCGTATGGATTATCTGCCGCAAGATACGCAGATGGCGCAAGTGCTGGCGCAGCCTGAGCGGGCTTATGTGTCGCGTTATGCTCTGGGGCGTGATTACCACAAGTTGATTCGTAAGCGCTTACAGCAGCTCGCGGAAAAAATCAGTCAAGCAATCGGCCCTTTTGGTCATCGAGCATTTGTTGATAGCGCTCCGGTGTTAGAGAAAGCCTTAGCGCGTAAAGCTGGCTTAGGCTGGATGGGGAAAAACACGCTGATACTGAACCGTAAAGCCGGTAGTTGGTTTTTTTTAGGCGAATTATTGGTTGACCTGCCTTTGCCGATTGATCAGCCCAATGATCGCGATCATTGTGGTAAATGCACGGCGTGTTTGCAGGTGTGTCCAACTCAGGCTTTTGTGGGTGATCGAGTTTTGGACGCGCGGCGCTGTATTTCTTATTTGACCATTGAATTAAAGGGCGCGATCCCAGAAGACTTGCGACCATTAATCGGCAATCGTGTATTTGGTTGTGATGATTGTCAGTTGGTCTGCCCGTGGAATCGTTTTGCTAAACCGACTCAAGAAGATGATTTTCAGCCGCGCCATCGTTTGGATAACAGCAGTTTGGCTGAGTTGTTTATGTGGACTGAGGATGAGTTTTTGGCGCGTACTTTGGGCTCGCCAATTCGCCGAACCGGCTATGAGCGTTGGTTGCGCAACTTGGCGGTAGGCTTAGGCAATGCCCCCAGCACGATTGCAGTATTAGAGGCGCTAAAGGCGCGCTTAGAGCATCCTTCTGCGCTGGTGCGCGAGCATGTGCGCTGGGCGCTGCAGCAGCATCAATAAGTATTTGTTTGTGTAAGGTTGCTGTGCGCGATCAATTGTGCAGGCTGCCGAGCAAATGTGTTGGTTGAAGTGCTGTGCAATCATGCGCAACGCTGCAAAAATCGCTATGATAGGCGCTTCCTTGGATCCTCTAGTATTTTAAAACATCATGACAGAAAACGATTATCAGTTGGCTTGGGGTATTTACGCCGTTTCCGCTTTAGGCTGCTTGTTGGCGTGGTTTTATTTTACCGGCTGGATGTGGCGCTATTTGCGTGAACCCTTACGCGTGATCGCAGCGGTGGTTTTATTTACCCCGACTGTGGTTGACCCTACACGTGATTTTTATGCGCCGGCGATTGCGATGACGGTGATGGATTTGCTGTTTAAAGTCAGTAACGATGCTTGGCGCTCAGTGGCTGACTTGGTGATGTATGGTGCGTTGGTATTTGCGGTGTATTTGGTCTTTGTTGTGGCGCGTTGGTTGCTGACGCGCAATAAATCTAGCGCAAAAAATAGCGGATATAATAGGGATGAGGTTGAACCCGAACAGCCTGAGTCGTCACTCACCTTGCAACAAATGCTTGATTTGGAAAAAGAAAGTCAGCAGTCAGGCTTAGTCGCGCGCCGTTAGGAGAGGTTGTTATGTGTGAGCTGCTGGGTATGAGCGCTAATGTGCCAACCGATGTGGTGTTCAGTTTCACTGGGTTGATGCAACGTGGCGGACGTACAGGCCCACACCGAGATGGCTGGGGTATTGGCTTCTACGAGGGGCGCGGTTTACGTTTATTTCAGGACCCACAAGCCAGTGTTGATTCAGAAATTGCACGCTTAGTGCAGCGTTACCCGATTAAAAGCGAAACTGTAATTGGGCATATTCGCCAGGCTAATGTCGGTGCCGTGAGCTTGGCCAATACCCATCCTTTTATGCGTGAGATGTGGGGACGTAACTGGTGTTTTGCTCATAACGGTCAGTTGGCGGATTTTACGCCCGCTGCGGGCATGTATCAGCCGGTGGGTGATACCGACAGTGAAGCGGCTTTTTGTGATCTGCTCAATCGTTTACGTGCTGCTTGCACTGAGCAGTGCTGTATTGAGCAGTTTTTGCCGGTGATTGTCGCAGCCTGCCAAGAGTACCGCAGTAAAGGTGTGTTCAATTGCTTGCTGAGTAACGGCGACTGGCTGTTTAGTTTTTGCAGCACTAAGTTGGCGCATATCACTCGTCGCGCGCCTTTTGGTCCGGCGACGCTGAAAGATGCGGATGTGAGTGTGGACTTCCACGCAGAAACCACGGCTAAGGATATTGTGACGGTGCTGGCTACCGAGCCCTTGACTGATAATGAACGCTGGAATGTCTATGCACCCGGCGAGTGGCGTCTCTGGCGTGGCGGCGAGATGATTGCGCAAGGCCATAGTGATTAGTCTGGGAGCGCGGGCGGCTCGCAGTACGTTGTTTCTCAAATAGACACATGACTCCGCATGTAAAGCAGCATGCAAAAGCGACAAGCAGATTGTGCGTATGCCCCCGCGCGCTGGTGTCGTTCTTCCCTCAACGGGTCTTCCTGACCCGATTCGGGCGCTGCGCCATCCTTGGCGCGCTTGCCACGAAACCAGCGCACTGTGTCTCGACCAATGATGTGGTGTGCTAGTCAGCAGCAGATGATCCTAAAAGCAGAACAGGTACGGTGTTTCTAGGTAAACCATTAAGCAAAAGCGACAAGCAGATTGTGCGTATGACTCAGCGCGCTGGTGTCGTTCTTCCCTCAACGGGTCTTCCTGACCCGATTCGGGCGCTGCGCCATCCCTGGCTGCGCTGGCCACGAAACCAGCGCACTGCGTCTCGAACATTGGTGTGGTTTGCCAGTTTGTAGCAGATAGCTAGCACAGTTTTTCGAATACCTGAAGCATATGCTGTTGCTGTTGCTGTTGCTGTTGCTGTTGCTCTATATGAGACTCACAGTGCGGGTGGGAGCTCTGCAGATGATCAACGAGTATTTCGGGGTGGGTGTGACGAGCGAAGCCATGGATGGCGCAGCGCCGGAGTTGAACCCAGGATGGGTTCATCGACGGAACAACACCCACCCCGAAGTACGGCATACGCATGATTACCCCGGTACACCAGCGTATTATTTGGCTAAATAACGCATGCCTTCTTCAAGGCCTTCAATGGTCAATGGATACATCTCATCTTCGATCAATTCGCGAATAATTGAGGTGGAAGCGGTGTAGTCCCAGGTGTGTTTTGGATAGGGATTTATCCAGATTAGCTTTTTAAACTTCTGCATAAAACGCTGCATCCACACATAGCCCGGCTCTTCGTTCCAGTGCTCAACGCTGCCGCCAGCTTGAGTGACTTCATAAGGTGCCATCGCGGCATCGCCAATGAAAATCACTTTGTAATCCGCGCCATACTTGTGCAGTAAATCTTGCGTAGATGTACGCTCACTGCTACGGCGTAAATTGTTTTTCCAAACCGACTCATAAATAAAGTTATGGAAATAATAATACTCCATATGCTTAAACTCAGTTTTACAGGCAGAAAACAATTCCTCACAGACTTTGACGTGAGCATCCATCGAGCCGCCAATATCAAACAAAATCAGCAGCTTTACCGTGTTACGCCGTTCAGGGCGCATTTGAATATTGAGCAAGCCCCCATCGCGTGCGGTGTGATCAATGGTGCCGCTGAGATCAAACTCATCCTCAGCGCCTTGGCGAGCAAATTTACGCAGACGACGCAGGGCTACCTTGATATTGCGCGTACCCAATTCGACTTGATCATCGAGATTCTTATACTCGCGCTGATCCCACACTTTAACCGCTTTACCGTGGCGCTTGCCGTCTTCACCCAAACGAAAGCCTTCAGGATTGTAGCCGCCCGAACCAAAGGGGCTGGTGCCGCCAGTGCCAATCCACTTATTGCCACCTTGGTGCTTACCTTTTTGTTCTTCGAGGCGCTGTTTAAAGGCTTCTATCAGCTTATCAAGACCGCCGAGTGATTCGATTTGCGCACGCTCTTCATCACTTAATGAGCGCTCAAACTCACGGCGCAGCCACTCATCTGGAATCAACGCTTCAATGTGCTGATCAAGGTTTTCAATGCCTTTAAAGTAGGCAGCAAAAGCACGATCAAACTTATCGTAATGACGCTCATCTTTAACCAGAATCGCCCGCGCCACATAGTAAAACTCATCCATGTCAGCAAACACCACGTTGTGTTTCAGCGCATTGATTAAGTCCAACAGTTCGCGCACAGACACCGGCACTTTGGCGGTGCGCATTTCATTAAATAACTTCAGCAGCATGGCTACAGACCTCTTAGGTAAAAGGTGCAGAGGGATGTTTGATGCAATGTCAAAACAATCCCGTGCAGCACATGGTGTTAGCGGTTGGTGCGGCGGCTCATAAAGGCCAAGCGCTCAAGCAGCATGACATCTTGCTCGTTTTTCACTAACGCACCAGCCAGCGGCGGAATAGCTTTGGTGACATCGCGTTCACGCAAAGCAGCTTCGCTAATATTGTCGGCCATCAACAGTTTTAGCCAATCAACCAACTCACTGGTGGAAGGCTTTTTCTTTAAGCCTGGGACTTTGCGCACATCGAAAAACACATCCAGCGCTTCGCTGACCAAGGATTGACTGATGTTGGGGTAGTGCACATCAACAATTTTCTGCAGGGTGTTGCGGTCGGGGAAGGCAATGTAATGGAAGAAGCAGCGGCGTAAGAACGCATCCGGCAGCTCTTTTTCGTTATTGGAGGTGATGATGATAATCGGGCGGTGTTTGGCCTTAATGGTTTCATCGGTCTCGTAAACGTAGAACTCCATTTTGTCGATTTCTTGTAGTAAATCGTTGGGGAACTCTATGTCAGCTTTGTCGATTTCATCGATCAGCAGAATCACGCGTTCATCGGACTCAAAGGCTTCCCACAATTTACCTTTGTTGATGTAGTTGCGCACATCATGCACTTTGTCGGCATTGAGCTGCGAGTCACGTAAACGGCTGACCGCATCGTACTCATACAGGCCTTGGTGCGCTTTGGTGGTGGATTTAATGTGCCAGGTAATCAGGCGTGCACCAAAGGATTGGGCCAATTGCTCGGCCAGCATAGTTTTACCGGTGCCCGGCTCGCCTTTAACCAATAAAGGACGCTCTAGGGTGATGGCAGCATTAACCGCCAGTTTTAGATCATCAGTGGCAACGTAGGATTGAGTACCAGAAAACTTCATAACAAACCTCAGTAAGACAAATCGACAGTTCTTCTTATTGGGAACAATCGCAACCATATATCAGCTTACTATACCGTGCTCGTAGAGCTTTTGTGAACGAAAAGACAATTTCAGTCACTATTTGTTCAGGCAGTTGATGAAATCAGACTAGACGCTAGCGCCGCTGAGCTTTACGCTCACAGCCATTACCCATCATTGATAGAGGATTGCACGATGAGCCGTATTTATGTCGATAACGCCCAAAGTGTTGGCAATACACCGCTGGTACAGATCAACCGTTTAGGCCCAAAAGGTGTCACTATTTTGGCTAAACTGGAGTCGCGCAACCCCGCCGGCTCAGTGAAGTGCCGTATCGGCGTGAGTATGGTGCAAGCTGCAGAAGCCTCAGGTCGGCTTAAAGCTGGAGTGACTATGGTTGAACCCACCTCTGGTAACACGGGGATTGGTTTAGCCTTTGTCGCTGCTGCACGTGGTTATAAGTTGATTTTAACCATGCCATCGTCGATGAGCTTGGAGCGTCGCAAAATTCTTAAAGCCTTAGGTGCCGAATTGGTTTTGACCGAGCCGGCTAAAGGCATGAAAGGCGCCATTGAAAAGGCCAATGAAATTGCCGCGACTGACCCAGCTAAATACATAGTTCTACAGCAGTTTGAAAACCCTGCCAATCCAGCGGCGCATGAAAAACACACCGGCCCGGAAATCTGGCGAGATACCGAGGGTGCAATTGATGTGCTGGTCAGTGGCATTGGTACTGGCGGCACCCTGACTGGGGTGTCACGCTACATTAAAAAAACCTGTGGCAAGCCGATTCTCTCCGTGGGAGTTGAACCAACCAGCTCGCCAGTCATCAGCCAAGTGCTAGCGGGACAGGATGTAGCACCCGCACCGCATAAGATTCAAGGTCTGGGTGCAGGTTTTATTCCGAAAAACCTTGATCTCAGTATGCTGGATCAAGTGGAGCAGGTCAGTGATGAAGAAGCGAAACTGATGGCGCTGCGCTTGATGCGTGAAGAGGGTATTCTGTGCGGTATTTCATGTGGTGCAGCAATGGCAGCGGCAGTGCGTTTAGCTCAGCAGCCGCAGATGCAGGGAAAAACTATAGTGGTGATTTTGCCTGACTCGGGTGAGCGTTATTTATCCAGCATGTTGTTCGATGGGCTCTTTACTGAACAAGAGCTGGCGCAATAAACCATTTTTGCTTTGTGCGTCCACTGTGGGTTGCGTATAAAGAGTCGGCTGTACTTATTTGATGGAGCATTTTACATGGCGGTTAAGTGTCCTGCTGTTGCTATCGCGCGACAGATTCTAGATGGATTTGATGATTATCGAGAGCAGTTTCGTCAAATCACTAATTTAGGCCGTGAGCGTTTTGAAAAAGCGCAGTGGCAAGAAATACAAGATGCTTCAGCGGCGCGGATTCAGTTGTATAAAATTCGCGTGGGTATGGCGCGCGAGGCGTTGCTCAGTGAATATGGAGAAGAAGTGCTGCTCAACATTGAGTGTTGGCCGCAAATTAAAAAGTCATACATAGGCCAAATTGACTTGCGTCTCGATGATGAGCTGTCTGAAACCTGGTTTAACTCAATTTTTAACAGTCTATTCAGTCATGACTTGATCAGTGATGACTGCATGTTTGTCCACAGCACTCGCCCTGGCTTGAGTGAGCATGATGCACCGATGCAGATTCGTACTTATCGACCGCACGGTGATCTGGCTGCGACCTTGCGTCAAATCAGCGAGGACTATCGCTTTGCGGTGCCTTACGCCAATCAAGAGGGGGATTTAGAGCGCCTTGAAGAGCAGTTGCGTGCCAGCTTGCCGGATTGGGTGTGTAAAGATCCTGAGTTGTGTATCGAGCTGTACAGTTCGCGCTTGTATCGTAATAAAGGCGCGTATTTGGTTGGGCGTGTGTTTACCCAAGACGAGCAGTGGCCGCTGGTGATTCCGATTCTGCATCGTGAAGGCCAAGGTATTCGTATGGACGCAGTGATTATCGACGAAGCAGAAGTCTCTATTATTTTCTCCTTTACCCGCTCGTATTTTATGGTTCGTGTTGCGTATCCTGCTGAATTCATTAGTTTTTTACGTCGTATTTTGCCGCGTAAGCATATTTCTGAGCTGTACACCTCGATTGGTTTTTATAAGCAGGGTAAATCCGAGTTTTACCGTGCTTTGATTAAGCATTTGGAGACTACCGACGACACGTTCGTCATGGCCGATGGTGTGCGTGGTATGGTGATGAGTGTGTTTACTCTGCCGGGCTTTAATACGGTATTTAAAATCATAAAAGATCGTTTTTCACCATCGAAAAACGTCAATCGTGAGACGGTGATTGATCGTTACCGCATGGTTAAATATGTGGATCGAGTGGGACGCTTGGCTGATACCCAAGAGTTTGCTGATTTTCGTTTTCCTGTGGCGAAGTTTGCCCCTGAATGTTTACAAGAGTTGCTGGAGGTGGCGCCCTCGACCGTTGAAGTGCAAGGCGATGAGGTTTTGATTCGTCACTGCTGGACTGAGCGGCGGATGATACCGCTGAATATTTATTTAGAAACGGCGAACGAGCAGCAAATTAAGGATGCGCTGGAAGATTATGGCCTGGCCATTAAACAGTTGGCCGCCGCCAATATTTTTCCCGGCGATATGCTACTGAAAAACTTTGGCGTCACCCGACATGGTCGTGTGGTGTTTTATGACTACGATGAAATCAGTTATTTGACTGAAGTGAATTTTCGTAAAATCCCCGAGCCACGCACCCCAGAAGATGAAATGTCGGCAGAGCCTTGGTATTCAGTGGGGCCGCATGATGTGTTCCCTGAAGAGTTTCCACGCTTTCTGTTTACTGATCATAAACTACGTAAACTCTTTAAAGAGATGCACGGTGACTTATTTAAAGCCTCGTATTGGCAGAGTCTGCAAGAAGCTATTCGCGAGGGTAAAGTTATCGACGTTTACCCCTATAAACGCAAAGAAGTTGAGTGATTCACAGAGCTTCCCAATGGCCTGCAGTTGTTTGAGTGTTTAGCCATTGAGAAGCAAGCGTTTGCGCGGTATAATACCGCGCTTCCATTTTTCCCGTTCGGGAGCGTGCAATATGCTGCGTATCAGCCAAGAAGCTCTGACCTTTGATGATGTATTGTTAATTCCCGGTTATTCCGAGGTTTTACCGAAAGATGTCAGCTTAAAAACCCGTCTTACTCGTGGTATTGAACTCAATATCCCACTGTTGTCCGCTGCAATGGACACTGTGACTGAAGCCCGTTTGGCCATTGCGATGGCACAAGAAGGCGGCATCGGTATCATCCATAAAAATATGACAGTCGAACAGCAAGCGGCCGAAGTGCGCAAAGTAAAGCGTCACGAAACGGCCATCGTGCATGATCCTGTCACTGTGACTCCAGATACTAAAATTATTGATTTACTTAAGCGTGCTGATGAACTGGGTTTCTCCGGTTTCCCAGTGGTTGACGCAGGTAATCAGCTGGTGGGTATCGTGACCGGTCGTGACCTACGTTACACGCCGAATGCTGGCGACACTGTAACGGCGATCATGACGCCTAAGGAAGAGTTGATCACTGTGCAAGAAGGCACAGGTCTTGAAGACATTAAAACCAAACTCTACGAGCATCGCATTGAAAAAATGCTGGTGGTTAACGAGCAGTTTCAATTGCGTGGCATGGTCACCTTCCGCGATATTGAAAAAGCTAAAAGCTATCCATTTGCCTCCAAAGATGAGCAAGGTCGTCTACGTGTTGGTGCGGCAGTGGGTACGGGTGCCGATACCGCTGAGCGCGTCACTGCGTTAGCCGCTGCCGGCATTGATGTGATCGTGGTCGATACGGCACACGGCCACTCCAAAGGTGTTTTAGATCGCGTGCGCTGGGTGAAAGAGCATTTTCCTGAAGTGCAAGTGATTGGCGGCAACATCGCTACTGGCGAAGCAGCTTTAGCACTGGTTGCAGCCGGCGCTGATGCGGTTAAAGTTGGTATTGGTCCAGGCTCGATTTGCACCACGCGTATCGTCGCTGGTGTTGGCGTACCACAGATTTCGGCGATTGCTAACGTGTCTGCAGCGCTGCAAGGTACCGGTGTGCCAATGATTGCGGATGGTGGTATTCGCTTCTCTGGCGACTTATCCAAAGCGATCGTTGCTGGCGCTGATGCGGTGATGATGGGTTCAATGTTTGCCGGTACTGAAGAGTCACCGGGTGAAATTGAGCTATTCCAGGGCCGCTCGTACAAGTCTTACCGTGGCATGGGTTCGCTCGGCGCTATGGCGCAAGCACAAGGCTCATCGGATCGTTATTTCCAGGACACCAGTGGCGGTGCTGAAAAGCTCGTGCCTGAAGGTATTGAAGGCCGTGTCCCTTATAAAGGTTCGATGGCAGCCATTGTTCACCAATTAATGGGTGGCTTGCGCGCTTCAATGGGCTACACCGGTTGCGCTACGATCGAAGACATGCGCACTAAACCTGAGTTTGTCCGCATTACTGGTGCGGGGATGGCAGAATCTCACGTGCATGATGTACAAATTACTAAAGAAGCTCCGAACTATCGAGTCAGCTAAGCTGAGCTCGTATTCGTTAGACAAACCGCCGTACTGAGGCGGTTTGTCCTTTCATACGTTTATAAACCGTTATTGAGACTTATCCCATGGCTGCTCAAGATATTCATGCTCACCGCATCTTAGTTTTAGATTTCGGTTCACAGTACACGCAGTTGATTGCGCGTCGTATTCGTGGCATTGGCGTATTCTGCGAAATTCACCCCTTTGATGTCAGTGAAGATGTGATTCGTGCGTTTAATCCGCGCGGTATCATCTTGTCCGGTGGCCCTGAGTCTGTGCATGTTAATGACAGCCCGCGCGCACCGCAGTTGGTGTTTGATCTGCAGATTCCAGTGTTAGGTGTGTGCTACGGCATGCAAACCATAGCGCAGCAGTTAGGTGGCCAGGTGCAAGGCTCTAACGTGCGCGAGTTCGGTGCTGCGCGGGTCAATGTGGTGGCTGACAATCCCTTGCTAGACGGTTTGCGTGATGCTGCTACAGCTGCTTCGCCAAGCGGGCTGGATGTGTGGATGAGTCATGGCGATAAAGTCACGGCTTTGCCGGATGGATTTACTACGATTGCCAGCACTGACAGCTGCCCAATCGCCGCTATGGCTGATGTGGCGCGCCAATACTACGGTGTGCAGTTTCACCCAGAAGTAACTCACACGACGCAAGGTGCTGAGATTTTAAGGCGTTTTGTTTTAGAGATTTGTGCCTGTGAAGCGCTGTGGACACCAGCCAATATCGTAGACGATGCCATTGCTACTGTGCGTGCGCAGGTGGGTGATCGTAAAGTCTTGCTCGGTTTGTCTGGCGGTGTTGACTCCTCGGTGGTTGCTGCCTTGTTGCATAAAGCCATTGGCAGTCAGTTGACCTGTGTGTTTGTCGATCATGGCTTGCTGCGCTTGCATGAGGGTGATCAAGTCATGCGCATGTTCGCCGATAACATGGGCGTTAAAGTGATTCGTGTCGATGCTGAGCAGCGTTATTTAGATTTGCTTAAAGGCGTCATTGATCCAGAAGCCAAGCGCAAAATTATTGGCCGTACTTTTATCGAAGTTTTTGATGAAGAAGCCAGTAAGTTAGAAGGCATTGATTTTCTTGCGCAAGGGACAATTTACCCTGATGTGATTGAGTCAGCAGCCATCAAGGGCGGTAAAGCCCATGTAATCAAATCACACCATAACGTCGGTGGCTTGCCGGAAGATATGAAGTTCCAGTTGGTTGAGCCGCTGCGCGAGTTGTTTAAAGATGAAGTGCGCAAGCTGGGTGTGGAGTTGGGTCTGCCGCACGATATGGTTTATCGTCATCCGTTCCCTGGCCCAGGCCTTGGTGTGCGCATTCTAGGTGAAGTGACCAAAGAGTATGCAGACTTGCTGCGTCAAGCAGATCACATTTTTATCGAAGAGCTACGTAAATCCGGTTGGTACGATAAAACCAGTCAAGCCTTCACCGTATTCTTGCCGGTTAAATCAGTCGGAGTGGTCGGTGATGCACGTCGTTATGCCTGGGTGGTGTCACTGCGCGCGGTAGAAACCATAGACTTTATGACCGCACGTTGGGCACATTTGCCTTACGAGTTACTGGAAACAGTATCGGGGCGGATCATCAATGAAATTGAAGGTATTTCTCGCGTAGTTTATGACGTCTCAAGCAAACCACCAGCGACAATTGAGTGGGAGTGATTCAACTGTAGTCGTGTAACGACTCAATTGTCAGCGGCGAACCCCAGTGATGCGGTTCGCCGTTTTCTTATCTAGAGAAAATATGATGACAGAACAAGATGATCTGCAAATGCATGACGAGTTGTTTATGCGCGAAGCGTTGCGTTTAGCAGAGCAGGGCGCCGCCTTGGGTGAAGTGCCAGTGGGTGCGGTGCTGGTGCAGGATGGCGAGATTATTGGTCGAGGCTTTAACAGCCCAATCTCTTTGCATGATCCGAGTGCGCATGCTGAAGTGCAGGCCATTCGTGATGCGGCTCTGCATCTGCACAATTATCGCCTACCAGACACCACACTGTATGTCACCTTAGAGCCTTGCAGTATGTGTGCAGGGCTGATTGTGCATGCGCGCATTGCTCGCGTAGTGTTCGCCGCGCATGAGCCGCGGGCTGGTGTGGTGGCCAGTCGCGGCTGTTTTTTTTCACAACCGTTTTTAAATCATACTGTGCAGGTCACTGGTGGTGTATTGGCTGAGGCGTCTGCACAGATGCTCAAGGTGTTTTTTAAGGCGCGTCGCTAAAGCATGTGATTTTTAACACGACTTTACTCAATGCTCAGGGTCAGTGACCGGCGTGTTGTCGCTGCTTTGAATGCCAGGTAAATGAGTTGAGCCGCCAGAAATACTGGTGCCTTCCATCTGCGGTTGGGTGGCCCAGGTCAAAATATCGTAATAGCGACGGATGTTATTGACGAAATGCACTGGTTCGCCGCCGCGCGCATAACCGTAACGTGTTTTGCTGTACCACTGTTTTTGCGCTAAGCGTGGCAGAATGGTTTTCACGTCGAGCCATTTATTGGGATCAAGACCTTCAGCTTCCGTTAGTTTGCGTGCGTCCTCAAGATGGCCCATACCGACGTTATAGGAGGCCAGGGCAAACCAAATGCGGTCTGCCTCATGGATGCTTTCGGGAAGCTGTGACATCAGCAAAGCAATGTAGCGTGCGCCGCCTTGAATGCTTTGCTTAGGGTTTAAACGGTCGCTGACACCCATGGCTTTAGCCGTGCGCTGAGTCAACATCATTAGGCCGCGCACACCGGTTTTTGAGGTGGCAGTGGGCAGCCAGTGAGACTCTTGATAACCCATTGCGGCCAGTAAGCGCCAGTCGACGGCATGGGTTTTAGCGGCATCACGAAATGCTGCTTCATAGTTGGGTAAGCGCTCTTGAAGATGCCGCGCAAACGCATAAGTACCGACATAACCGAGTGTGTCAACGTGGCCGTAGTAGCGCTCAGTCAGGCGCTGTAAAAGTCCTGATTGTTTAGCATTGGCGAGGAAGCGGTTGATTTCATTGAGTAGGCTTACATCATCGCCACCAGCAATCGCCCAGCTTTGCTGGTGGTTGTTGTCGATCGTAAAGGCCACGCGAATGTTGGGGAAATACACCTGATTCATCGCCACTTGATTGGAGTTTACTACGGTTAAGTCAACTTGACGTTCATCGACCATGCGCAGTAAATCAACGGTTTCGACCTGGTCTGAAACTTCATAACGAAACTCTGGATGCTCTTTTTGAATCTGTTGCAGATGTTCTTCGTGAATACTGCCTTTGAGAGCCAGCAGGCTTTTGCCAATCAAATGCTGTGGCTGTTTAGGACGCTTATCTTTTTGATGGTATATGATTTGCGAGGCAACATCTAAATAGGGATCAGAAAATCGCAGGCTCGCTAAGCGACTAGGGCTCGGCACTAAACCGGCAGCGGCCAAAACTGGGCCATCTTCAGCGGCCAAACGATCATACAGTTGGTCAATATTGTCAGCAGTCTCAATTTTTAGCTCAACACCTAGATGGTCAGCAAAGCGCTTAACCAGTTCGTATTCAAAGCCGGTATCACCGTTACGGTCTTGGAAGTAGGTCGATGGGCTATTGCGGGTAATCACATGCAAAACCCCTTGCGCCTGAATGCGTTCAAGGGTGGTTGGTGGTTTCCCGCAGCCATTAACAACCAACAGCATGCAGGTTGTGCAGGCAAGCAATAGGCGTTGCAGGTAAGAAAGTGATTGAGAATGCATGGGCGCAGTATACGCAAAGGTGATTGAATCCGGCAAAAAAAGCAGTGCTAAACAATCGTCTACGCTCGAAAGCCTGACTGCTCATGCTGAATAAAGCGCTAAAGGGCAGATTTGGATGGTTATTTATTGCCATGCGGACTAGAATATCTGCCCATTTCATACAACTTTTCTGAGGCTGTCACGACGATGCTGATCTTGCGCGGCGCTCCTGCCCTTTCTGCTTTTCGCCACGAGAAACTCTTTGAACAATTGCGTCAGAAGGTTTCCTCTGTCAGCGGTGTGTACGCTGAGTTTACTCATTTTGTTGAGGTTTCAGCTGCATTAAGCAGTGAAGAAGGCCAAGTTCTTAGCCGCTTGCTCAAGTATGGCCCGAGTGTGCCAAGCCAAGAGCCAAGCGGACGCCTGTTTTTAGTGGTGCCACGTTTTGGCACCATTTCCCCGTGGTCCAGTAAAGCGACAGACATTGCCAGGAACTGTGGCCTGGCTAAAGTGCAACGCATTGAGCGCGGCATGGCCTATTACATTACCGGCGATTACAGTGACGCGGAAACTCAGTTGATTTCTGCTGTTCTACATGATCGCATGACCCAGTTGGTACTTGGCGCAATGGAAGAAGCATCGGCTTTATTTAGCCATGCCCAACCGCGCCCCTTGGCCGTGGTGGATGTGCTGACCGGCGGCGTCGAGAGTCTAGAGAAAGCTAATGTCGATTTAGGTTTAGCACTGGCTGAAGACGAAATCGAATATTTGGTGACAAGCTTTAAGAAGCTTGGTCGTAACCCGCACGACATCGAGCTGATGATGTTTGCCCAGGCCAACTCTGAGCATTGCCGTCACAAAATCTTTAACGCCAGCTGGGATGTGGATGGTCAGGCGCAAGATAAATCCTTATTTGCCATGATTAAAAACACCTTCCAGATGAACAGTGAAGGCGTGTTGTCCGCGTATAAAGATAACGCATCGGTGATTGAAGGCTTTACTGCGGGACGATTCTTCCCAGATTCCAAAACCGGCGAGTACGCAGCCCATCAAGAGCCGATTCATATCTTGATGAAAGTCGAAACCCACAACCACCCCACCGCAATTGCTCCGTTCCCTGGCGCATCAACCGGTTCGGGTGGTGAGATTCGTGACGAGGGCGCAACCGGCCGTGGTTCGAAGCCGAAAGCAGGTCTGACTGGCTTTACGGTGTCGAACCTGAATATTCCAGGCTACATCCAGCCATGGGAGGTGCCATACGGTAAGCCTGAGCGCATTGTTACTGCGTTGGATATCATGCTTGAAGGCCCGCTTGGTGGCGCGGCGTTTAATAATGAGTTTGGTCGTCCGGCAATTACCGGTTACTTCCGTACCTTTGAGCAGAGCATTACTACACCGCGCGGTGAAGAAGTACGCGGTTACCATAAGCCGATTATGTTGGCTGGTGGTTTAGGTAATATCCGCGCCGAACACGTGCAGAAAGATGATATTGCTGTTGGTAGCAAGCTGATTGTGCTAGGTGGTCCGGCCATGTTGATTGGTTTGGGTGGTGGCGCCGCGTCGTCAATGGCGACGGGTGCTTCATCAGCTGATTTGGACTTTGCTTCAGTGCAGCGCGAAAACCCTGAAATGGAGCGTCGTTGCCAGGAAGTGATCGACCGTTGCTGGCAGTTGGGCGCTGATAACCCTATCAGCTTTATCCATGACGTCGGTGCCGGTGGTTTATCCAATGCTTTCCCTGAGTTGGTGAATGACGCCGGTCGTGGCGGTATTTTCAACTTACGTAATGTGCCCAATGACGAGCCAGGCATGAGCCCGCTGGAAATTTGGTGTAACGAGTCGCAAGAGCGTTATGTGATGGCGGTTAAGCCAGAAAACCTCGAGCGTTTTGCGGCGATTTGTGAGCGTGAGCGTTGTCCGTTTGCGGTGGTCGGTGAGGCCACTGAAGAGCGTCACTTGACGGTAACTGACAGCCACTTTGGTAATAATCCAGTGGATATGCCGTTGGAAGTATTGCTGGGCAAACCGCCGCGCATGCACCGTAGTGTGAATCGTGAAGATGAGCTGGTGGATAGTTTTGTTGCCGCTGATATCGACTTAAAAGAAGCAGCTGAGCGTATTTTGCGTCACCCAACAGTGGGCAGTAAAAGCTTCTTGATCACTATTGGTGACCGTAGCGTGACGGGCTTAGTGGCACGCGACCAAATGGTTGGTCCTTGGCAAGTGCCTGTGGCTGATTGCGCGGTCACTGCGAGCAGCTTTGATGCGTATGTCGGTGAAGCAATGGCGATGGGTGAGCGTACGCCTTTAGCACTGCTGGATGCTCCGGCGTCGGGTCGTATGGCGGTGGGTGAGGCGGTGACTAACCTTGCTGCAGCACGGATTAACAAGATTTCTGATATTCGCTTATCAGCCAACTGGATGGCCGCAACCGGTCACCCAGGTGAAGATGCACGTTTGTACGATACTGTACAAGCCGTCGGTATGGAGCTTTGTCCGGCACTTGGAATTACCATTCCGGTCGGTAAAGACTCAATGTCGATGAAGACTAGTTGGCAGGATGAGGGCGTTGATAAATCAGTCACCTCTCCGTTGTCATTGGTGATTACTGGTTTTGCTCCGGTGCCAGATATTCGTCAGACCTTAACGCCGCAGTTGCGTTTAGATAAAGGCGACAGCGCTTTACTCCTGATTGACTTGGGTCGTGGTCAAAACCGTTTAGGTGCATCGATCTTCACTCAAGTGTATAGCCAGATTGGTCAGCAAACGCCTGATGTTGATAGTGCTGAGGACTTAAAAGCCTTCTTTACAACCATCCAGAGTTTGAATGCAGCCCAGCGTTTGCTGGCTTACCATGATCGTTCCGATGGTGGTTTGTTGACCACTGTCTTGGAAATGGCCTTTGCCGGTCATTGTGGTTTAGAAATTGAGCTTGATGCGCTTAATATTGCCCCTGAAGATGTCAATGCCGCTTTGCTTAATGAGGAATTGGGTGCTGTTGTCCAAGTGCTTAGTACTGATGTTGAGAGTGTCTTGGCTGCCTTTGCTCAAGCCGGTTTAGCTGAGTGCGTGAGTGTCATTGGCCGTCCTGTGGCGGGTGATGCGGTTAAAGTGAGCTTGGCTGGTGAGACGGTATTTGCTGGTGAGCGTCGTTTACTGCAGCGCACATGGACAGAGACCAGTTATCAGGTGCAACGTCTGCGTGATAACGCTGAATGTGCTGAGCAAGAGTTTGAAGCACTGCTTGATCAAGAAGATCCAGGTTTGTCAGTGCAGTTAACCTTTGATGTTAATGCTGACATTACTGCGCCTTATATTAAAAAAGGCGTGCGTCCGCGCGTGGCAGTATTGCGTGAGCAAGGTGTTAATGGTCACGTGGAGATGGCAGCAGCATTTGATCGTGCTGGTTTTACCGCAGTTGATGTGCACATGAGTGATGTGCTGGCGGGTCGCATTGATCTTGATACCTTTAAAGGTTTAGTGGCGTGCGGTGGTTTCTCTTACGGTGACGTATTGGGTGCTGGTGAGGGCTGGGCTAAATCAATTCTGTTTAACAGCCGTGCTCGCGATGCGTTCTCGCAGTTCTTCGATCGTGATGACAGTTTCACCTTAGGTGTGTGTAACGGTTGTCAGATGCTGTCGAATCTTAATGAGCTGATTCCAGGCTCTGAGTTCTGGCCGCGTTTTGTGCGTAACCACTCTGAGCAGTTTGAAGCGCGTGTGGCGATGGTTGAGGTGCAAAAGTCTCAGTCGATCTTTTTGCAAGGCATGGCCGGCTCGCGTTTGCCAGTGGTTGTCGCGCACGGAGAAGGCCATGCTGAGTATGCCAATGCGGATGCGTTGCTTGAGTCTGATGTGTCAGGTTGCGTAAGTCTGCGTTATGTTGATAACTACGGCAAAGTGACTGAGCGTTATCCAGCGAACCCAAACAGTTCGCCCAAAGGTATTACGGGTTTAACCAACCGTGATGGTCGTGTGACGATTATGATGCCGCACCCTGAGCGTTTGTTCCGCGCAGTGCAAAACTCTTGGCATCCTGATGAGTGGCAAGATGACGGTGCTTGGTTGCGTATGTTCCGTAATGCTCGTGTTTGGGTTGACTGAGTCAGTTGTCTAGCACCAAAACGCCGCTGCTTGTCAGCGGCGTTTTGCTATCTGGCTGATACGATCATGGGAGCGCGGACGGCTCGTCCGCAACACGCTTTACTTTAAAAATTATTTATTTACCTGTCTTGCGCTGTACGTATCTTACTTCGGGCTATGCACTCATGTAAGTTGCTTTGAAATTGGCGCAGCGTACGTCGTGCTTCGGGGTAAGTGTTAATCCGTCGATGAACCCATCCGGGGTTCAACTCCGGCGCTCGCCATCCTTGGCTCGCTCACCACACCCACCCCGAAGCACTCGTTGACCATGTGTAGGGTTTGCACTATTGCGGTTCCAGTCATTAGAGCAGTAGCAGGTTTTTGGAATAACTTGCTTGCCATTTGCTACAGACCAATAGAGCTGAATAGAACTCAACAGAATGCTGGTTTTAAAAGAGTCATGCGCTAACTCTGCAAATAACATCACTGATCAATGAGTACCTTGTGGGTATCGCGACGAGCGAGTCATGGATGACGCAGCGCCCGAATCGGGTCAGGATGACCCGTTGAGGGAAAAGCGATACTAACAAGATGCGGCATGCGCAAATCAGTATTACTTTCTTTTAAAAGCCTGGCACAGCGGGAGCCGTACTTCGGGGTATGTGTTAATCCGTCGATGAACCCGTCCGGGGTTCAACTCCGGCGCTGCGCCATCCTTCGCGCTGCTCACCACCCTCCACCCCGAAGCACTCGTTGATCATCTGCGGTGTTGGTACTGGCGTGGTTTAGGCAAGCTGGCGAGTAAAGTTTTTTGTCTTTTATAGGTATTGTCGTCGAACAACGGATCTGCAAACAACATCATTGATCAATGAGTATCTTGCTAGTGTCGCGACGAGCGAGTCATGGATGACGCAGCGCCCGAATCGAGTCAGGATGAACCGTTGCGGGAACAGCGATACCTGCGAGGTACGGCATGCGCTTATCGTTCTGGATGCTTTGCTTTATTAAAAGCGCGCAGCTCTGCGCGTAGTGTACTTCGTATTAACGTGCAGTCGCAGGCATGGCCAGCTCATACAGGCCTTCAATTTTGGCGCCTGCCCCGAGGTGCTCGTTGATCATCGGTGCTGCTGGAAAGTTATACCTTAAGGCCGAATCTCAATCAGCGTGCCGTCTTTTACGGTTTTCCAGACTTCCTGCATATCGGAATTAGTTAAAGCAATACAGCCTTCAGTCCAATCTAGAGTATTGAAAAACCATTCTGGATATTCTTCATCATTGGGCGTGCCATGCAGCATAATCATGCCACCGGGTGGTAGTCCGATCTCTTTTGAGCGCTGCAGATCCTTGGCGTTAGGGTAGGAAATATGCATCGCTAAATTAAAGTTATCACTTTGCTTGCGCCAGTTAATCCAATACAAACCTTCTGGCGTGCGTTGATCACCCTCATACTCTTTCGGGCCGGTTTTTTTACCCAGCGACACACGGTAGGATTTAATCACTTCCCCGCGATGCATTAAATGTAAAGCCCGCTCCGACTTTACCACTAGAACTTTATCAACACTTGGGTTGGCATTGCTATTTGCTTGTCCGGCGTAGCACAGAATAGGTAATGATAAAAATAAGGCAACAAGCATGGCGCGCATAAAACAGACTCACAAAAAGAACTAAAGCTGCTGCTGTTAGTCGATCATTGGGCGAGAAAACTCGTATAAGGTATTGTTTTGGCGGTCATTCTAATCGCTTTCTGCACAACTGGCGATGGCTGGTGTTGGATCATCGAGAAACACATGCAAAAGTCTGGACTAGCCACGACTTTTGGCTGAACTGAACTCAAGTGGCTTGGGCCTGACGCCTGCTTCGTGGCATGATGCTTAGGGATTGAGGTATAGAGAATGCTCATGTTGGACAGCGTATTACAGCGAGTACAAAGCTACTCACCGCGCTCATTAGCTGCGCAGCCGCACTTTCGCGAAGCGGCAGTATTAATGGCATTGACCCGTAGTGCTAATCCTGAGCTGCTCCTTACTTTGCGTGCGCAAGGCTTATCCACTCACGGTGGCGAGGTTGCTTTTCCAGGTGGTCGTCGTGATCCAGAGGACGCAGACTTAGTCAGTACAGCCTTGCGTGAGGCGCAAGAAGAAGTGGGTTTATCACCGGGATTGGTTGAAGTGGTTGGACCACTTAGCGAAGTGGTGTCACGACATGCGGTTAAAGTTACGCCTTATGTAGGCATAGTGCCTGATTACCTTGAATACCGTGCTAATGCAGATGAAATCGACTCAGTGTTTTCCGTGCCATTAGATTTTTTTGCCAGCGACCCGCGGGAGATGACCCACCGCATCGATTACTTGGGGCGCACTTGGTATGTACCCAGCTACCAATTTGAGGGGTATAAAATTTGGGGTTTGACCGCTGTAATGCTGATCGAATTAGTCAATTTGGTCTACGACACTAAAATTATCCTGACTGAGCCGCCGCAGTTGAGTAAAAAAGAACTCTAAATAAAAATATAAAGGAGTCACCCATGAAATATCGTTTAGCAGACAGCCAAGTTGATGCACACCCAGATAGCTGGATTGCGCCAACCGCAGCAGTGATTGGTAAAGTACGACTAGAAGCAGGTGCTAGTGTTTGGTTTAGCGCTGTGTTACGCGGTGACAATGAGCTGATTCATATCGGCGAAAACAGTAATGTGCAAGACGGCACGGTGATGCATACCGACATGGGTTGGCCGCTGACTTTAGGTAAAGGTGTGACTGTTGGCCATAACGCTATGTTGCATGGTTGTACCGTTGGAGATCATAGTTTGATTGGCATTGGCGCGGTGATTCTCAATGGTGCAAAAATTGGTAAACACTGCATCATTGGTGCTAACACCTTGATTGCTGAAGGCAAAGAGATTCCTGATGGCAGTCTTGTGGTTGGCTCGCCGGGTAAAGTTGTACGAGAACTCACCGAACAGCAGAAAAAGATGCTGGAGGCCAATGCAGTGCATTATGTGCATAATGCTCGCCGCTACGCTAAAGACTTACAGGAAGACAATGACGACACCGCCTAAATCGCCGGAAAAACCGGTTAAATCACCCTGTGTGAGTTTATGCGCATTAGATATCAATGATATCTGTATGGGTTGCCAGCGCAGTGCTGATGAAATCAGGCGCTGGGGCACTATGACCAACCAACAGCGGCGTGAAGTGCTTGAAGAGCTTGAGCAGCGCGCTCGCCAGCAAGGTTTGTTAAGTTAATTAATGAGGATAGGAAATGCCCCGTATTGGAACGCCATTATCAGCGACTGCTGTGCGAGTTTTGCTGTGTGGCTCTGGTGAGCTAGGTAAAGAAGTTGCATTAGAGTTGCAGCGTTTTGGTGTCGAAGTCATTGCAGTAGATCGCTACGCCAATGCACCAGCCATGCAAGTTGCGCATCGTAGTCATGTGATTAACATGCTGGATGATGCGGCGTTACGTGCGGTGATTGAGCTGGAGCAGCCGCATTATATCGTTCCAGAGATCGAAGCGATTGCCACGGCGACATTGGTGGCCCTCGAAAGCGAAGGATTTACGGTGATTCCGACTGCGCGTGCTGCGCAGTTGACCATGGATCGTGAAGGCATTCGTCGCTTGGCCGCTGAAGAGTTAGGGCTGCCAACGTCGCCTTATTGCTTTGCTGACAATTACGGCGAATATTGTGCTGCTGTTCTGCAGGTTGGTTACCCGTGCGTGGTTAAGCCGCTGATGAGTTCGTCTGGCAAAGGGCAAAGTGTCTTGCATAGCGAAGCTGATCTAGAGAGTGCCTGGCAAATTGCGCAAGAGGGTGGGCGTACCGGTGCGGGACGAGTGATTGTTGAAGGTTTTATTGATTTTGATTATGAAATTACCTTGCTGACTGTACGTCATGTTGATGGCACCAGTTTTTGTCAGCCCATTGGTCATTTACAAGAGCGTGGTGACTATATGCAGTCATGGCAGCCGCAAGCGATGAGTGCTGCTGCATTGGCGCAAGCGCAGCAAGTAGCGCAATGCATTACAGACTCGCTGGGTGGTCGTGGCGTCTTTGGTGTGGAGTTATTTGTTAAAGGCGATCATGTTTGGTTTAGCGAGGTCTCACCACGCCCGCATGACACGGGATTGGTTACTTTGATGTCGCAAGATTTATCAGAGTTTGCTTTGCATGCGCGGGCGATTTTAGGTCTGCCGATTCCGGCGATTCGACAAATGGGCGCGACTGCTTCTGCAGTAATTTTGGTTAAGGGGCATTCGACAAAAACTGCTTTTGCTAACTTAGCGCAAGCCTTGCAAGCCCCTGATACGGCATTACGCTTATTTGGCAAGCCTGCGGTTGAAGGTGAGCGGCGCATGGGTGTTGCTTTAGCGCAAGCCGAAACGATAGAAGCAGCTCGCGCAAAAGCCTTGCAAGTGGTGAGTCAAATCAGGGTTGAGCTGTAATCGATGAGCGACTGATTACCTAGCCCAATCAGTCGCTGCTCCATAAGCGCGCGCGACTGATTCGATTGTCTTTGATTTCGAGTGTTTCTAAATAATATGGACCAATCTGAATACATACCGCGCCTTCAGGAATAAACTCGAGAATCTCAGTGATTAAACCGTTCAGGGTTTTCGGGCCATCGCTGGGTAATTCCCATTCCAGTGCTTTATTGATGTCACGGATATAGGCGGCGCCATCAATGGTGTAACTGCTGTCGCTGAGTTGATGGATTTCCGGGGTGGCGCGACGATCATGATCGCTGAACTCGCCGACAATCTCTTCGAGAATGTCTTCTAAAGTGACAATGCCTTCGACATCGCCATACTCGTCAACCACGATGCCAATTCGACGTTTGTGCTTTTGGAAATTCAGTAGCTGAGTCGACAGTGGCGTGCTTTCTGGAACAAAGTAAGGATCGCTACAAGCTTCTTGCAGGTCATCGTGAGTGAGTTTGTTGAGTGTCAGCAGGCGCGCGATTTGACGCATGTGAATCACGCCAATGATCTGGTTAATGTTCTCACGGTACAGTGGTAAGCGCGTGTGGGTAGTGGTGCGCAGTTGCCAAATGATTTGATCAAGATTGCTATTGAGGTCGATACCAAACACTTCGTTACGCGGAATCATAATGTCATTAACGGTGACGTTTTCTAGATCAAGGATGCCTAGGAGCATGTCTTGACGGTTGCCTGGCAGTTCTTGTCCAGCCTCACGTACAACGCTGCGCAGTTCTTCAGTTGATAGGCTGTCAGAGGAACGATGACGTGGATCGACACCAAATAAACGCAGCAAACCATTGCTGATCGCTCCAGTCAGCCAGACGATGGGACTCAGAGGTGCCATTAGTAGTAAAATAATGCGGCTCGATGGAAAAGCAATCATTTCTGGGCGTAATGCAGCCAGGGTTTTTGGCGTGATTTCACCGAAAATCAGAATGATAATGGTCAGCGCTGTGGTTGCAATCACTACACCAGCATCGCCCCACAGTTCCACAGCAATCACAGTGGCAATCGAAGCAGCAAGAATGTTAACCACATTGTTGCCAACTAAAATAGTGCCCAAGAGTCGGTCTGGCGTGCTTAGCAGTCGTTGCGCGCGTAATGCGCCATTATGCCCTTCACGGCCGAGATGGCGCAGTCTGTAACGGTTTAGAGTTAATAAGCTGGTTTCCGAGCTGGAAAAAAACGCAGAACAAATAATCAAAAAGATCAGCAAACCTAACAGATAGCTGATGTGCATATCGTCCACAAGCAAAGGGCCTCAAATAGCTAAAATAAATTCACGGACTAACTTGCTGCCAAAATAAGCCAGCATCAATAAGAAGAAGCCGGCAAGTGTCCAGCGAATGGCTTTATGTCCGCGCCAGCCAAGTTGGTGGCGTCCCCATAAAAGGATGCCGAAAACCAGCCAAGCAACACAGGATAATAGTGTTTTGTGGGCTAAGTGTTGCGCGAATAAGTTGTCAAGAAACAGCCAGCCAGTCATCAATGACAATGACAGTAGCAGCCAACCTGCCCATAGCAGGCTAAATAATAAGCTCTCCATGCTTTGCAGTGGTGGGAAATGCTTAATCAGTGTAGATACAGGTCGCTTACGTAGCTGCTGATCCTGGATCAGTAATATCAGCGATTGGAATACGCCAAGCGTGATCATGCCGTAGGCTAGAATGGAAAATAAAATGTGCGCCAATATGCCAGGTGCTTCATTAATTGACTGCATGTTACCTTGCGGTAAAAATTGTGCGCAGAGCACGGTAACAGCGCCTAGGCTCAGTAAGGGGACTAGAAGAATGTGCACCGACATTCTCAATAAGCAAATCAGTACCAAGCTGATAATTGAGAAGGCAATAAGGCTGGCCGCATTAAAGAAACTTAAGAGCAAACCTTGTTCGGTGAATAGTAGCGGGTATAAATGCAAGCCGTGAGCAAACAGCCCTAGTATTGTGGCGCCCGTTACAAGCGTTTGGTTAAATGCAGTGCGCCGCCAAAAACAGCCAATAATGTATAAACAGGTGGCTAAATAAAAAACTGCAGCGCAAACACTAAAAAGCAGAGTGGACATAATACCTAATACAATAAATGCTACGGGTTGAGTTTGGCATATAATACATCAGCGCAGAAATAATATTTGCTTTGCTTGTGCTGTGAAACTGGATATTTACCTGTTTTTCAAGAACGAGCAGCGCGAGCTGCGGCTAAAAGACGATATCCTTTGACAGATGCAAGGTCTATCCATAGAATACCGCGCCTATGATAAATGGACCGATTCCTCCTCACGTTGATCCGCGAAAACTTGCCGATCGCAGTATTTCCTTAGCTGGTGAGCTGCAACTGTTGCAATTTTCTAGGGTCTGCGAACTGCTGACAAACACTGCCGGACATGTTCGTGCAGAGTTTGCGTTTAGTCGCAACGAGCAAAAAGTGGCAGTAATGCAACTTAGGCTTGAGTCGGAGGTTAGGATGATCTGCCAGCGTTGCTTGGATGAAGCATTGATACCTGTTAGCGGTGAGTATCTGTATGCCATAGTCACACCGGGCACAGATGCATTACACTTGCCTAAAGGGTATGACGCGCTTGAAGTAGGTGAAGAACCTTTGGATGTATTGGCGCTGATTGAAGATGAGCTGTTGCTTGCTTTGCCCATTGTGCCAATGCATCCACCTGAAGAATGCCAGCAACCGGCTGGGCTCCTAGAGTCCGAATCGAGCAAGAACGCGGTTACAAGGTCCAACCCGTTCAGTGTATTGGCGCAGTTAAAGCGTGACCCAAACGTTTAGGAGTTAATTATTATGGCTGTTCAGAAAAGTAAGAAATCCCGTTCAGCGCGTGACATGCGCCGTTCACACGATGCACTCACCGCAAGCGCTTTGACTGTAGAGAAAAGTACAGGTGAAATGCGTTTGCGCCACCACGTATCACCAGAAGGTGTATACCGTGGTCGCCAAGTGATCGCGAAGGATTCTGCTGAGTAAACCTTGACCGGTTTAACGATAGCAATTGATGCAATGGGCGGGGACTTTGGTCCCCGTCTTGTCGTTCCTGCTTGTATAAAAAGCTTAACCGAATACCCTGCGCTGCATTTAGTGTTGGTCGGTGACCGTTCTATTATTGAGCCAATTCTTGCTCAGTATCCCCAAAATGATTCTTCGCGCTTAACTGTGCAGCATGCCGGTGAAGAAGTGACGATGGATGATTTGCCAGTCCACGCGCTGCGCCATAAGCCCGACTCTTCGATGCGTATTGCTCTGCAATTGTTGCGTGATAAGCAGGTGCAGGCGTGTGTTAGTGCTGGCAATACTGGCGCCTTAATGGCGTTGGCTAAACATGTGCTCAAATGCTTACCGGGTATTGAGCGACCCGCCATTATGACTGCGTTGCCAACTCAAAGCGGTGAGACACATCTATTAGATTTAGGGGCAAATGTTGATGTCAGTGCCGAGCAATTGCTGCAATTTGCTTTAATGGGATCGGCAGCGCTGCAGGTTCAGGGTGTTGCGCAGCCTCGCGTGGCATTGCTGAATGTGGGGCGCGAAGCAATCAAAGGTAATCAGCAAGTTAAGCAGGCGGCCATGTTGCTCGAGGCTATGGAACATCTTAATTACATTGGCTATGTTGAAGGTGATGGTGTTTTTCGTGGCGAGGCCGACGTGGTTGTATGTGATGGCTTTGTCGGCAATATTTTGCTCAAATCCAGCGAAGGTTTGGCGCAAATGATTGCTGCTCGAATCAAGCAGCGCCTCGGGCGTGGTTTGCGAGCCGGTTTGCTCGCTTGGTTGGCGGCACCGCTACTTAAAGTGTTGCGCACAGAGTTAGCGCCCGAGCGCTATAATGGTGCCTGTTTGCTGGGTGTTGATGGTGTTGTGGTGAAAAGTCATGGTGGCGCCAGTGAGGCAGCATTCCGGTCGGCTATTAGTGTGGCCTATTGTGCCGCCGAAGAAGGTCTTGCTGAACGATTACAGCAACACTTACGTCAATTGATGACGGCTGCTGATGCACAACTTGCAGCTAAAGTGTGACGGATAACCAGCGCTTATCATCCGATAGTCGGTTTGTTATTAGTACCTTAAGCGTGGCAAACTTCCTTTGTTGAATGATAGGTAATATTTAGTTATGAAGGCTTCTCTTGCGTTTGTATTCCCCGGACAAGGTTCTCAGGCTGTCAGCATGTTGGCAGAGATTGGTGCCGCTGAATCTGTGGTTGCTGAAACTTTTGCCGAAGCATCTGCTGCTTTAGGTTATGACCTGTGGGCGCTATGTCAGCAAGGTCCTGCCGAAGTATTAAATCAAACGGATAAAACCCAGCCAGCTATTTTGACTGCATCGATTGCCTTATGGCGTTTGTGGCTGGCTAAAGGTGGTCCGCAACCCGCTTATGTCGCAGGGCATAGTTTGGGTGAGTATTCCGCGCTAGTTGCTGCAGGCAGTTTGACTTTGGTTGATGCGGTGCGTTTGGTTGAGCGTCGTGGTCAGTTGATGCAAGAAGCTGTACCCGCTGGCACTGGTGGTATGGCCGCTATTTTAGGTTTAGATGATGCTGATGTGCAGGCTGCGTGTGCAGAAGCAGCGCAAGGTGAAGTGGTTAGCGCGGTAAATTTTAATGCGCCAGGTCAAGTGGTTGTTGCGGGTTCTGCCGCTGCTGTTGAGCGTGCGATTGAAGCTTGTAAGGCGCGTGGCGCCAAGCGTGCAATGCCTTTGCCGGTAAGTGTGCCTTCACACTGTGAGTTAATGCGCCCTGCCGCAGAGCAGTTTGCTCAGGCCCTAGCTGCAGTTGCTTGGCAGAAACCCAGCATTGCTTTAGTGCAGAATGTCAGCGCTGAAGTCGTGACAGATTTAGCTGTATTAGAACAAAACCTGTTAGCGCAACTCTACAGTCCCGTGCGCTGGGTTGAATCGATGGTTTGTTTAGCCGCGCAAGGTGTTACTGATGTCGTGGAATGTGGCCCAGGTAAAGTCCTGTCCGGCCTCAATAAGCGCTGCATTAAAGGTGTTAATACATACAATTTAGACAGTCCTGAAGCATTTGCTGCAGCCTTAGCTGCGCAGCTTTGATATGGAGAAGGTAATGAGCTTAGAAGGTAAAGTGGCGCTGGTCACCGGTGCAAGCCGTGGTATTGGTCGCGCCATTGCTCTGCAGTTGGGTGCGCAAGGTGCCACTGTTATTGGTACTGCTACTTCTGAAAGCGGCGCGCAAAGTATCAGTCAGGCCCTGCAAGAAAACGGCATCAAAGGTGCTGGCATGGTACTCAATGTGTGTGATGCTGAGTCTGTGACTGCGACACTTGAGCGCATTCAAACAGAGTTTGGAGCCCCCTTGATTCTAGTCAATAACGCCGGTATCACGCGCGATAATCTAATGCTGCGGATGAAAGATGACGAGTGGTTTGATGTTATTGATACCAATTTGCACAGTTTGTACCGCATGTCGAAAGCGGTCCTGCGCGGCATGAGCAAAGCGCGCTGGGGACGTATTATCAGTATCGGCTCAGTAGTAGGTGCAATGGGTAATGCAGGTCAAGTAAACTACGCTGCAGCAAAAGCTGGTTTAGAAGGTTTCGGTCGTGCTTTAGCCCGTGAAGTAGGCTCGCGCTCGATTACTGTTAACGCCGTTGCTCCAGGTTTTATTGATACGGATATGACTCGTGATTTGCCCGAAGCACAGCGTGACGCATTATTGACTCAAATCCCGTTAGGGCGTTTGGGGCAAGCGCAAGAAATTGCTAACGTTGTTGGTTTTCTTGCATCAGAGCAAGCTGCTTATGTTACAGGAGCCACGATTCCGGTGAATGGCGGCATGTATATGAGTTAAAATGGCTGCTAATGTGACTGAAGTACAGTGTTTTGAGTCATAATAGCGGTTTGAAGAATATGATTTGTTTGAGTGGCGTATCACGCATAACACAGGCAAATCAAACAAGTGGTTCGCAAAGGGCAAGCAGTTCGCTTAAAATGCGTAAACCCTTTCATACACTAGTGGCAGCTAGAATTGCCCAGTTTTTTCCATTTAGGAGTTATACCCGGTATGAGCACTATTGAAGAACGCGTTAAAAAAATTGTTGCTGAACAGTTAGGTGTTAAGGCAGAAGACGTGACTAACAGCGCATCTTTTGTTAATGATTTAGGCGCGGACTCATTGGATACAGTTGAGTTGGTTATGGCTCTTGAAGAAGAGTTCGAGACTGAAATTCCTGATGAAAAAGCTGAAAAAATCACTACTGTTCAAGAAGCCATCGATTACATCAACGCGCACGCGCAGTAATGTAAACGGTTGTTTTACAACAGCGAAAGCCGCGCGACTTTTATAGATGTGCGGCTTTTTTTTTGCACGGCGCATTATGAATTAACAAGAGGTTATCGCCATGTCGCGTAGACGTGTCGTAGTTACCGGGATGGGAATGTTGTCCCCGCTGGGTGTGGATGTCGCACAGAGTTGGTCTGGCATTCTTGCAGGTAAAAGCGGTATCGGTTTGATTGAGCATATGAATGTTGATGCATATTCAACTCGCTTTGGCGGCTCCATCAAGAATTTTGATGTTGAGCAATATATGCCAGCTAAAGACGCGCGGCGTTTAGACTTGTTCATTCAGTATGGGCTCGCTGCAGGTCTGCAAGCCATGACTGATTCTGGCTTAGAAGTGACTGATGCCAATCGTCAGCGCATTGGCGTGGCGATGGGTTCTGGTATTGGTGGTTTAACCAATATTGAAAACACCAGCCATACCCTATTTGATCAGGGGCCAAGGCGTATTTCACCGTTTTTTGTGCCTGGCTCCATTATCAATATGATTTCTGGCGTCTTGTCGATCCAGCTGGGTCTACAGGGCCCAAACTATGCTGTAGCAACCGCTTGCACGACAGGCACCCATTGTATCGGTATGGCCGCGCGCAATATTGCTTATGGTGATGCTGATGTGATGTTGGCTGGCGGCGCTGAAATGGCAGCTTGTGGTTTAGGTCTTGGTGGCTTTGCTGCGTCACGTGCATTATCTACGCGTAATGACGATCCGCAAGCAGCAAGCCGTCCATGGGACGCTGGACGTGATGGTTTTGTGCTTTCCGATGGTGCTGGTGCCTTGGTGCTGGAAGAATTAGAGCATGCGAAAGCCCGTGGTGCGACGATTTATGCAGAAGTTGCTGGCTTTGGTATGAGTGCGGATGCTTACCACATGACCTCGCCACCAGAGCAAGGTGATGGTGCGGCGCGTTGCATGGCCAATGCACTGCATGATGCAGGCATGCTTGCGGATCAAGTGCAGTATGTGAATGCCCACGGCACTTCAACACCTGCGGGTGATTTGGCTGAAGTTAATGCATTGAAAAATGTCTTTGCTGAGCATGCCAAAACCATCTGTGTCAGCTCTACCAAGTCGATGACAGGACACTTATTAGGTGCTGCCGGCGCTGTAGAGGCAATTTTTAGTATTTTAGCAATACGCGATCAAGTGGCACCGCCGACGATCAATCTTGATGAGCCGAGTGAGGGCTGCGATCTCGACTTCGTTGCTCATCAAGCTAAGCCGCTAGCGATTGATGCCGTGCTCTCCAACTCCTTTGGTTTTGGCGGTACCAATGGCTCATTGCTGTTACGTCGGTATCATTAGACGTGCAGGCTTGGATTAACGGTCAGTCGAACGCTTCTCTGCTACTGGCTGATCGTGGTCTTGCCTACGGTGATGGTCTGTTTGAAACCATTAAAGTGCGCAATGGTAGAGCAATCCTGCTGGAACGGCATTTGCAGCGATTAGAAGAAGGCTGTCGACGCTTAGCGATCCCGCTGGATCTGCCGTTGTTACGCCAAGAGTTGGATGCGTATATGCAGCAGCTTGGTGATGGCGTATGTAAAGTGATCTTAACCCGGGGTGCGGGTCAGCGTGGTTATGCATTGCCTGAGCCGTGCGTACCGCAACGTATTTTACAGTCTTCAAGTCTTCCACAATGGCCGATCGCGCACAGAGAAGTTGGCATTCAGTTGTATAACTGTCAGTTACGACTTGCTGAGCAGCCTGTGTTGGCTGGACTAAAACACCTGAATCGTTTAGAGCAGGTTCTGGCGCGGGCTGAGTGGTCAGACCCCGCCTACGCTGAAGGCTTATTATTGGATCAGCAGCAGCGTGTGGTTGATGGGGTATTCAGCAATATTTTTATTGTTAAAAATCAGCAGCTCATGACCGCTGATTTAAGCCGTTGTGGTGTAGCTGGGGTGATGCGTGCTGAGCTGTTAGCGCGCGCGCAAGCTGCCGCAATTGCGGTGGCAGTGTCTGATATTACCCTTGAGCAGCTACTGCAAGCGGATGAGGTTTTCACTTGCAATAGTCTTTATGGTATTTGGCCTGTACGCAGTTACGCAACACAGCACTGGTCAGTCGGTCAATTGACTCGTAAGCTGCAGCAACTTATCAAAGACTTAGTGGATGAATAACCGTGCTGCGTAAGTTAACCATTGCTGTTTTTAGTAGCTGTTTGTTTGTCCTGCTGGCAGTCGCTTTGCTGTTTTGGATGCAGCGTGAAGTGCTTGAGCAGCCCTTGCAGATTGCTGGCGAGCAAGTCCTTGCAGTGCCAGCCGGCAGTACGCCAAACGGTTTATTGCTGCAGTTGGAGCAGCAGGGGGCATTGCGCGGGGCGTTTTGGCTGCGTTTGAGTTGGCGATTGCAAGGCTATAGCCAACCTTTGCATGCTGGTGAATATCAGCTTACTGAAGGTATGAAAGTTGCGCAATTATTAGAGAAATGGCGCAGCGGTGATGTCGTGCAGTACCGTGTCACCTTGGTTGAGGGTTGGAATTTTCGTCAAGTTCGTAGCGCTTTAGCGCAGCAAGAAAAACTCCAGCAAACCCTTGGCGAGGTCGGCGATAGTGAGTTGATGCGTCAACTGGGTCAGGCCAATGTCCATCCTGAAGGACGCTTTTTTCCAGATACCTATAATTTTGTGCGCGGGCAAAGTGATTTAGATATTCTCCGTCAAGCCAATCAGCGTTTGCAAAAGGTGTTGGCTGAGGAATGGGCGACACGCGCAGAAAACCTACCTTATCGCAGCGCTGATGAGGCTTTAGTAATGGCCTCCATTATTGAAAAAGAAACCGGTGTTGCGCATGAGCGCGATGAAATTGCCGGTGTATTTATTCGCCGACTTGGCCTTGGCATGCTGCTGCAGACCGACCCCACAGTGATTTATGGAATGGGCGAGAGCTATAACGGAAAAATTACGCGTGCTGATTTGCGTCGTCCCACACCTTACAATACTTATGTGATTGCGGGCTTGCCGCCAACCCCGATTGCTATGGTTGGGCGTGAAGCGATTCATGCGGCGCTGCACCCCAAACCTGGTAAAAGTTTATACTTTGTTGCGCGTGGCGATGGCAGTCATGTGTTTTCCAACTCGCTGGCTGAGCACAATAAAGCGGTGCGCGAATATCAGCTCAAACGTCGCGCTGATTACCGTTCCAGTCCAGCTCCAGCTGCGGCTCAATAAGGATTTAGTATGCGTGGATTGTTTATTACCTTAGAAGGTCCTGAGGGCGCGGGAAAAACCACCAATCGAGCCTACCTAGCCGAGCAGTTGCAGGCACAGGGTTTTACTGTTGTGCTAACTCGTGAGCCAGGCGGCACTGCCTTAGCTGAACAGATTCGTGAAATTTTACTGGCGCCGCATGCTGAGGCGATGGCGGTGGATACAGAATTGCTGCTGATGTTTGCCGCGCGCGCGCAGCATTTAGCACAAGTGATATTGCCGGCGTTAGCGGAAGGTAATATCGTCATCTGTGATCGGTTTACTGACGCGACCTATGCTTATCAAGGCGGTGGCCGAGGTTTGGATTGTTCGCGCATCGCATTGCTTGAGCAATTTGTGCAGGGTGATTTGCGTCCAGATCTGACCTTATTGTTTGATTTGCCGGTCGCAGATGGCATGGCGCGCGCCGTTGCTCGCGGTAAGCTTGATCGTTTTGAACAAGAGCAGCAGAAGTTTTTTGAAAACGTGCGTCAAGCCTATTTGCAGCGTGCTCAAGATGATCCTCAACGTTTTCGCTTGGTGAATGCTCAGCAAGCCTTAGCTGATGTGCAAAAGAGCCTTGATAAGTACTTGTTGGAAATAATGGAACGCGCGCGTGAGCAGTAATCTCTATCCATGGCAAGCAGAGCTCTGGCAGTCACTGGCTGGGCGCAGTCAGCAAGCCCATGCTTATTTACTGCATGGTCCGGCGGGTAGCGGTAAGCGTGCTTTTGCGGAGCATTTTGCAGCCTTTTTGTTATGCAAATCCCCCGAGCAACAACAGCCGTGCGGTCACTGCTCTGCCTGTAAATTGTATGCGGCTGACACCCATCCAGATTTGGCTAGGCTTGAGCCAGAGGAAGAGGGTAAAGGAATTTTGATCGCCAGCGTGCGGGATTTGGTGGTAAAAATCTTACAAACCTCGCAGCAAGGGGGCCGTAAGGTCGTGATCGTTGAGCCAGCAGAAGCAATGACGACGGGTTCTGCTAACGCTTTATTGAAAAGCCTTGAAGAACCCGCCGGTTCAACTATTTTCTTGTTGATCAGCCATCAGTTTAGTTTTTTACTGCCGACGATTAAAAGTCGCTGTGTACTGCAGGCATGTCAGCTCCCTAGTGAACAAGCCAGCATACAATGGTTGCAGCAACAGCAAACTGATCTGAGCGCAGAGCAGTGTCAGACCTTGCTTGCGCTGGCTTCTGGATCGCCGCTGAATGCGCTGCAACTCTTAAGTCTTGATGTGCTGGCGATTCGCGAGCAAGTGGTGAGTGGTGTTAAGCAATTATTTAAACTGCAAAGCAGTCCCAGTGACTTGGCTGTGGCTTGGGCAAAAATCCCGCAAAACTTACTCTTTGATTGGTTTTGTCAGTGGGCGCAGTTGATTCTACGCTATAAAATGACTGAAGATGAAAGTCATTTGGGTTTGTCTGATATGCGCGTGGTGTTAAAACATCTAGCGTCCAAAGCGCCGCTTGCATTACTGTTAGAGACGCAAAACTGGTTGCTTGAGCACCGACAAAAAGTATTACGGCGGGTGCCCTTACGCCCTGATTTGTTATTGGAGGGCCTTTTGCTACGCTGGCTGGCATTGTTGCCGCGTTGAATAGGCTGATCTGTGCGTATAATAAAAAACGTATTGGGTTATTTCCTGACCTGAATACTAGAATCACACGGTTATTGACTTGCAAGGAAGGTGCTATGAGTTTGCCCCCGAATATTGGTCCGCGTAATGGTATTTTGTCGTTGACCATTAAAGATAAATCCGTGCTGTATGCGGCGTATATGTCGTTTATTAAAAATGGTGGTTTATTCATTCCCACCAATAAAGATTACAAATTGGGCGATGAAGTGTTTATGTTGCTCAGTTTGATGGAAGAACCAGAAAAATTGCCTGTCGCAGGTAAGGTTGTCTGGATTACACCGCGTGGCGCGCAAGGTAACCGCGCCGCTGGTATTGGCGTGCAATTTAATGATACGGACATTACCGCACGTAATAAGATTGAAACTTATTTGGCTGGCGCACTAAAGTCAGACCGACAAACCCATACGATGTAGTTTATACAGGGCGTTTAATCACCCTGTGTTGACTCTTTAATCACGGCTGTATTCATGCTTATTGATTCACATTGTCACCTTGATCGTCTTGATTTAACCGCCTATAACGGCTGCCTTGATACTGCCTTGCAGGCAGCGCGCGAGCGTGGTGTTGGGCATTTTTTATGCATTGGTATCAGTGTTGAGAATGCGCCAACGGTGCGTGCTTTTACTGAGCGTTATGCCGATGTGGATTGCTCGGTCGGTGTGCACCCGTTGGATTTAAGCCGTGGCAGTGAGCCCACCATGCAGTGGTTGCTGGATGAGTTGAATCATCCAGGCGTGGTAGCTGTTGGTGAAACGGGCTTGGATTATCACTACCAGTCGGAAACGGCGCAGATGCAGCAGGATTCGTTTCGTCTGCATTTAAATGCTGCGCGTGAGTGTGGCAAACCGGTGATTGTGCATACCCGTGAGGCCAAGCAAGATACGCTGGATTTGCTGCGCGAAGCCGCTTTGCCGCAGGCTGGGGTGATGCATTGTTTCACTGAAGACTGGCCGATGGCCAAAGCCGCATTGGATTTGGGCTATTACATTTCGTTTTCTGGCATTGTGACCTTTCGTAATGCCGATGCGCTGCGTGAAGTGGCCTTGCAAGTACCCAGTGATCGTATTCTAGTTGAAACAGATTCACCCTATTTAGCACCGATCCCACACCGCGGCCGCCCCAACTTTCCTGAGTATGTGGTGGATGTAGCGAAGTTTGTTGCTGAGCTGCGTGGCGTGTCGTATGGCGAGCTGGCCGCACAAACCACAGCGAACTTTAAGCGGCTATTTCCGTTAGCGCGGGTGGCGGGTTAATACGCAGCTGTTGTTTGATTGGCAGGCGTAGGGCGGGTACTTGTGCCCGCGTTTATCGTGGCTAGCGGTCAAATACGCAAGGTGAGTCAAAAATACCCGTATATTTATAATCGTGGGCATAAATGCCCACCCTACCGTCGGGGTTGTCAGGAGTGCATGTTGCGCATAAGCGCATAAGTGCTTAAGGCTTACGCGCCACTATCACCGCCCGCATCGGAGCCGGTAAGCCTTCAACGGTATGTTGTGGATTTTCTGGATCTAAGAAATCGCCTAAAGACTGATACTTCATCCACTCGGTTGAACGCTGCTCGTCGGTTGAGGTGTGGCTGACATCAACACAGTGCACATCAACAAAGCCCGCACGGCGCAGCCAAAGTTCCAGCGCTGCCACTGAAGGCAGAAACCACACATTACGCATCTGCGCATAGCGGTCTTCAGGCACCAGCACTTGGTTGCAGTCACCCTCAATCACCAAAGTCTCCAGAACCAATTCGCCGCCACTGACTAAGCAATCTTTCAGCGCTAAAAGATGATCAATCGGTGACTTGCGATGGTAAAGCACGCCCATCGAAAAGACCGTGTCAAAACCTTCCAGTTTGGCTGGCAAATCTTCCAAAGTGAAAGGTAAATGCCAGACGGTTGGTGCATCAAAAAAGCGCAACATGGCTTGAAACTGGCAGAAAAATAACCAGTTTGGATCAACGCCGACCACGGTTTTTGCCCCAGCACCGAGCATGCGCCACATATAATAACCGTTGCCGCAGCCCACATCTAAAATGCGCTTATTGCTTAAGTCTAAGTGAGGACTGACACGATCCCATTTCCAGTCGGAGCGCCATTCGGTATCGACATGTACGTCAAACAGGTGGAAAGGACCTTTGCGCCAAGGAATTAAACCTTGCAGGGCGGTGCGTAGCTGCTCGCGCTCAGCATTGCTGCAAAGACCATCCAGTTGAAACCTATCTTTAAGTTCTGTGGTTGTCGGTACCAGCGCCGGTAGTGCATTGACTGCCGCCATCCAGCGCGGTAAATCACCATGGCTGATGGCAAACAGGTCATCAAATTGTTGCTGGATGGTCTGCGACCATGCTTTTAATGGTGTAGCGGCAAGCTGCTGAACTAAGGGGCTGAAATCAATCATGGTAAGGCAATCAACGAAGCAAAGTTAAAACACTGGAACCACACAATAACTTTGCTGAAACCTGCGTTGTATAAGCGCTCGCGGTGTTCTTCAAGGCTGTCGGGTAGCATGACTTTTTCAATGGCGCGACGCTTTTGCGCAATTTCAAGTTCGCTGTAACCATTAGCGCGCTTAAACGCGAGGTGCAACTCGCTGAGCAATTCATGCTCGTCGGCATCATTGAAACGCAACTTTTCTGAAAGTATCAGCGCACCGGCAGGCAGTAGCGCGCTGTGAATGTTTTTCAGAAGTTCAAGACGCTGCTCTGGCGCGATAAATTGTAAGGTGAAATTGAGCGTCACTAATGACGTAGGCTGCAGCGCGAGAGTGAGAATATCGGCATCAATCACTTCGACCGGTAGCAGTTCTTGGAACATTGCATCTTGTGCGTTGAGATGTTCACGGCAGCGCTCAACCATTGCCGCTGAATTATCCACAGCGATCACTTTACAGCCGCTGTGGCTGACATGACGGCGCATGGCTTGAGTCACTGCGCCGAGTGAGCAGCCTAAGTCGTACAGGGTGCTGTTGGCTTGGGCAAACTGTGCGGCCAGTACGCCGGTATTCTCCACAATGGTTGGATACCCGGGTACTGAGCGTTTAATCATATCGGGAAATACGCGCACCACATCTTCATTGAAGGTGAAGTCAGGCACTTGCGCGAGCGGTGTGTTGAATATGCGATCAGGGACGTGTGTCATAGGCTTGAGCAGGCAAAAAAGAAAGCCATTATGCCACATCTTGCGCTAGAGAATGCTGGCTGGGTTAACCGCTAAAGCCGTGTGAGTGCCATAGGTGTGCCGCCACTATTGCGCGCCAAGGACTGAACTGTTGTAGCCATTGCTCGGTTTGCTTGGCAGTCAGCGCCTCTTGCTTGAGTAACACCTGCAAATAGCGGCGCACAGCAGTGTCACCATGCAGTGAGCCATCCAGCCAGGCAAAACCGCGCATCAAAGTGTAGTTGACTGTCCAAGGGCCTACGCCAGTAATGGCCAGCAACTCAGCGCGCAGTTGTTCGACATTCTCAGCGTTAACCTGTTCGGGGAATTCCAAGGTTTGGCTGTTGAGCAGTTGGCTGACCTGGGCGATAGCGCGGGCTTTATTGAATGACAAACCGACGCTGCGCAGCTCGTCGATAGATCGCTGTGCGACACGCTGCGCATCCGGATAACACCAGATGCCGGAGGAGTGCTGCACGCCGGCCAGTTCAATAAAACGTCTGCGCACATTTAATGCAGCGGCGACGCTGATTTGCTGGCCAATAATCGCCCAAGTGATGGCTTCAAAAGGACTACTGACTTGCGCAATCCGCAGGCCAGGGTGGCGTTGGATGAGTGGGCCTAATTCGGCATGCTGATGATGTTGTTTAAAGAAGCTTTGAATTGGCTGCTGAAGCCCCAGAAAGTACTCCAGCCATGACGACCAGTTTTTTAACCTAGCTGATGTATTGACCTGCTCCGAATCAAGTAGCAGTTGTGCGTGCGCTTGCTCAACCGTGAAGTGGATGCTTAAGCAAGCAGGTTGCTGATGCCAAACCAAACCTTTTTCGAGAGTATTGTGAGTCACGCGCTCAGCGAATTCATGACTGTCGCGCTGATGAAAACTTAAAAAGTCAGCAAGATTATAGTCGGTGGGTAGGGTAACGCTGTGAGTTAAAGTCGTCATCGCCAGGCCATTGTTGTGTCGTAGTAATAAACAGAATATACGCGTTTAACCAATAAGTGACAGAGCATCGCTGTAGTTAAAATACTGCTACTTGTAGCAATTGTTGCGTTTACGCCCTTTGGCCTATAGCGTGCTATGTGTCGTCGAGCTATTGTGTTGCGTCATAGCTGAAACAGATTTTTAGGCTTGACCGCCCGTAACTAACGTGCAGATTGTGCGTATTTTTCTACCTGTCAGTGACCGTTTGGTCAGGTTCTGGTGTGGTGGTCATCTAAAGCGGCACTTAACGTGGAAGATGCACGATGATTGGCATACGCAGTATTGCAAGTTACATCCCAGAAGGCAGAGTCGATAACATCGCCCAGGCAGAGAGTTTTGGCCGCGATGCAGAGTTTGTGCAGAATAAACTAGGCACAACAACCTTGGCGATTAAAGCTGATGACGAAGAAACCTCAGATTTATGCGTACGCGCGGTGCAAAATTTGCTCGCTAAGAACGCTGATTTAAAGCTTGAGGACGTTCAGGCACTCGTCGTTGTTACGCAAAATGGTGACGCTGAAGGACTGCCGCATACCTCTGCGATTGTTCAACACAAGCTTGGTTTGCCAACTCATGCGGCGTGTTTTGATGTGTCGCTGGGCTGTTCTGGCTACGTTTATGGTTTGTATGTGCTGAAAGGCTTTATGCAGGCTGCAGGTTTGAAAAATGCCATCTTAGTCACGGCTGACCCCTATTCAAAAATAGTCGATCGTGCGGATCGGATGACCACTTTATTGTTTGGTGATGCGGCCACGGCCACTTGGATGACTGAAGATCCAGTCTGGGAGTTGGGCCCAGCACGCTTTGGCGGCGACGGCGGTGGTGCTGAGTACTTGGTGGTGAAGGATGGTCATTTCCATATGAATGGTCGCCAAGTATTTAACTTTGCTAGCCTGAAGATTATCCCGCACATGCAAGAAGTGTTGGATGAGCTCCATTTGAGTTTTGATGATGTCGATTCGATTTGCCTGCATCAGGGCAGTGGGGCGATTGTTGATGCGATTGCAAAGCGTCTTGGCAATAACGGCTCTAAAGTGATCAAGGATATGTTTGGCGCAGGCAATACGGTGTCGTCCTCGATCCCGATGTTGCTTGAGCACTATAGTTTCAATAATAAGTGGCGAAACACTTTGTTATCAGGCTTTGGTGTTGGCCTATCTTGGGGTTCGGCATTGCTTGTGCGCCCAACGCGCTAATCGTTACTGGGAGCGCGGACGACTCGCCCGCATTTGTGCAGATGTCCATCTGCTTGTGCGGCAGTCTTCTTGGGTTCGATGTTTACCACCGCTCGGAGCATCTTTACTTACTGCTATACTGCCGCCTTTAACGACAGCGGTCAGGATTCGAGTTTATGAGCACACAGCTAGCCGGCGCATTGTTGCATCCGCGCAACCGTCATCAGGGACGTTATGACTTTGCTGCGTTGATTGCTGTTGAGCCGCGCTTAAAGGCTTTTGTGATTATGAATCCGTATGGCAAGCAGAGCATCGATTTTGCCAACCCTGCTGCGGTGCGAGTATTTAATGCGGCATTATTAAAGCAGCTGTATGGCATTAAAGACTGGCAAATACCTGAGGGGTATTTATGTCCGCCGGTGCCGGGTCGTGCTGATTATATTCATGGGTTAGCTGATTTATTGGCGACTGATGCGAAAGGTGTGATTCCACGTGGTGCAGGTTTTACCGTGCTGGATGTCGGTACGGGCGCGAACTGTATCTATCCTCTGTTAGGCCAGCATGATTATGGCTGGCGTTTTATTGCCAGTGATATTGATGCGCAAGCTTTAGCCAATGCACGGCAGACGCTGGTAGCCAATGCTTTAGATAGAGTCATTGAGCTGCGTTTGCAGGCAGATAAAGCTGCTTTCTTTAAAGGTGTGCTGCGCGCCGGTGAGCGGATTGTTTGCACCTTATGTAATCCGCCTTTTCATAGCAGTGCGGCTGAAGCGAGCAGTGGTAGCGAGCGTAAGTGGCGTAATTTAGGCAAGCAAGATCCGCAGCGTAAATTGCCAGCGTTGAATTTTGGTGGGAAAAGTAATGAGTTGTGGTGCAAAGGTGGTGAGTTGACCTTTGTGCGCAATATGATCAAGGAAAGTAAGGATTACGCTGAGCATGTGTTGTGGTTTACCACGTTAGTTTCGAAATCAGCACATATTCGATTGCTGCAACGCGTGCTTAAGCAAGTGGGTGCTGTTGATGTGCAGGTTTGCAGTATGGCGCAGGGGCAAAAGCAGAGTCGCTTTTTAGCCTGGACCTTTCATACAGCTGAGCAACGGCAAGCTTGGTTGGAAAAGGTTTAGAGTGTTGTCCTTGGATTCAAATGATTCGTGGCAATCATTGAGCAAGTTTGGCGCTTAACCTACCTCGCTGGTACTGCTTTTCCCTCAACGGGTCATCCTGACCCGATTCGGGCGCTTCGCCATCCCTGGCTACGCTAGCCGCAGCACCAGCGAGATACGTCTTGATCATATGTATGGTCGGCAAGTCTGCAGCACG
>JBLWZG010000009.1:0-108535 GCA_048266525.1 Pseudomonas sp. | reverse complement strand
TCAAGTTCACGAATCTTGAGTTGATCGGGCGTCATTGGCGTTGCTTTTGGACTTTCACCGTTACGCTCTTGGCGCAGCTGACGAACCCATTTATCCATGGTCGAAACACCTACATTCATGGCTTCAGCCGCTTGCCGAATACTGTAGTTTTGATCAATAACCAGCTGTGCCGCTTCGAGTCGAAACTCAGGACTGAAATTACGTTTTGGTCTTGTTTTCATACTGTCACCTAATTGCTTCCTGGTGCATAGTAGCACCTCTAATTAGGTGGCCAAATTCACTATGCCACTACACTAGCTCGTGAAAAATTTGTTGTTGGATAAGTAGATTGATACCGCTGTTTTAAGCTTTGATGTAGCCTGTGCCACTAATGTCTGAAGGCTGATTTATAAAAAGCCCTGCACACTGCCATATTTAAAATAAGAATATAATTTATGACTCAGAAAACCCCAGACTTGTTACGGGTGATCGTTGCCGGTGCCCTAGTGCTGCTTGTGGTGCACACCCTTGGGCGTTTTATTTATACCCCATTGCTGCCTTGGCTGGTTAAAGACGGCTTGTTGAGTCTGAAGCAGGGCGCTGATGTTGCCAGTTGGAATTATCTTGGCTATTTAATCGGTGCGTTACTGGCCATGCGTTGGCACCGCGTTGAGCAGATCCATAAAGTCTTGCCGTGGGCCTTGGCCATTAACGTGTTATGTACGCTGCTACAAACCCAAGCTGAAAGCGCTGATAGCTTATCGGCTTTGCGCCTGATTAACGGTATCACCAACGGTATCGTCTTTGTGCAAGCGCCGTCATTAATTTTGGAATGGCTGGCGCGGCATGGACGAGCGACGGCCAGTGGCTTGGTCTATCTGGGCGTCGGTGCCGGTTTGTTGGTGTCCAGTGCTTTGGTGGCGGTGCCTGCGCAGTGGCTGCAGGGCGCAGAGCGCTGGTGGCCGGCCTTCTTACTCAGTGTGCCTTTAGCATGGTGGGGTTGGCGACAGCTAGCTGTGTTGGATATTCCTGCGCCGATCGTTTTACCGACAGAAAGTGGTGAAGTTCGCTCAACGCGCTTGTTTGATCGGGCCAGTACACCGCTGTTTTTGTCCTATGCTGGCGCTGGTTTAGGCTACATTTTGCCGATGACCTTTTTGCCGATGTTGGCCAGTATCAAGCTTGAGCCGGACAGTTTTTTAGTCGATGGTAGTTGGCTGGTGGTGGCGTTAGTGACTTTGCCGTCACCTTGGCTGTGGAATAAGTTAGGCGCACGGATCGGTGATGCTTTAGCGCTACGTCTTAATTACATTTTGCAGTTGCTGGGCGTGCTGGCGGTTTTAGTACTGCCTGCTGCTTTGGGCGTGTTGCTCTGTGCGTTGTTAGTGGGCGGTACTTTCTTGGGTACAGTGTTGTTAACGCAGCGTTTAGCGCGCACTTTGCATCCGCATCAAGGCCCACGTTTATCAGCAGGGCTGGTGGCTTTATATGGCTTTACTCAGCTCACCGGTCCTTGGCTCACTGCCCAGTGGTTAGCGGCAAGTGGCACCTTGCAGGGCGCATTCTGGTTGGGGGCAGGCGCTTTGTTGTGGGGCTTAGTCTGGGCGTTACTGGTGCCTGAGAAAAGTTAAACAAAAATAGTTGTTACGTATCAATATTGGCCGTACTCAGAGAGTGGCAAAATGCGCACAACCGTCCAGATGAGTATATTATTGTCTGCTGTGCTTATCCCTGCATAACCGAGTCAGGAATGTTAGTAGCAAGGTGTTATAAGCGATTAAAAATTAACAAGAATTGGTTGAGTTGTTTGTGCTCGAAGGGCTTTTATTGAGTAGATTATCGATCAATGATTACGTGTTTTAGGGTGCCATCAATGAATAGCTCTGATGTTTCAATAGATATTGACCAATTGCGAGACAATGCCGATGCGGCCGGGCAGCTGCTCAAAGCATTGGGTAACCCTGATAGGTTGTTATTGTTATGCCAGTTGGTTGCTGGGGAAATGAATGTGGGTGAGCTCGAGGAGCGTCTGCAAATTGTTCAGCCAACTTTATCGCAACAGCTTGGCGTATTACGCCGCGAAGGCTTAGTTGATACACGCCGTGAGGGTCGCCAGATTTACTACAGTATCAGTAGCCCACAAGCACTGGCTGTGATTGAGACGCTGTATCAGTTGTTTTGTATGCCATCAAAATAGCCTATTTGTGCCGTTTGTAGATTCACCATAAGAATAAATGAACAATTTATAATAATGCATAGTATATTGGTGAGGTACTACACTTAAACCAGAAGTGGGGAGTTCACCATGAAAAGCAATATGGGTTCAATTGACCGTGGTCTGCGCATTATTGTTGGTCTTGTTCTAGTTGGTTTGGCATTGGCTAATGTGATTGGCTGGTGGGGCTGGATTGGTATTGTACCGATTATTACCGGTGCGATCGGTAGCTGTCCTGCTTACAGTGTTATTGGTGTAAACACCTGCGGCACCAAGCAGTGTGATAAAAAATAGTCGGCTGCAGACAGCATTCTGTAACCAGCACTCAAGGCACCCTCGTGGTGCCTTTTTTGTCTCGAAAATATGGCTATAGTTATCCATATACGAAACAGTTATAAGTATATTCTTTATTTTCGTGTATGATTTAATATCGATTTGTATAGTGTTTCAGTGAGGAGCGTGCGATGCGACCTACAGTGACTGCTTTCTTTGATCCAGCTACCTACACCTATAGTTATGTCGTGCGTGATCCTGAGTCGCAGTCTTGCGCCATTATTGACTCAGTACTCGATTATGATCCCGCCTCAGGTCGTACCAACACTGACAGCGCTGAGAAAATTGTGGCCTTTGTCCGAGAGCAGCAGTTAACCGTTGAATGGTTATTAGAGACGCATGTGCACGCGGATCATTTATCTGCCGCGCCTTACCTGAAGCAGCAACTGGGCGGTACATTAGCGATTGGTGCTGAGATTACTGCGGTCCAAAAAGTGTTTTCCAAGCTGTTCAATGTGGAGCCGCAGTTTGCGACCGATGGCAGTCAGTTTGACCGACTACTCAAAGATGGCGAGACCTTGCAAGTGGGCGGCTTAACCGTCCAAGTCATGCACACGCCTGGCCATACTCCAGCCTGTTTAAGTTATGTGATTGGCGATGCGGTGTTTGTCGGTGACACCTTATTTATGCCTGATTACGGCACTGCGCGCTGTGATTTCCCAGGCGGCGATGCGCACACTTTATATCATTCTATCCAGCGTTTATTCAGTCTGCCAGACAGCATGCGCATGTTTATGTGCCATGACTATAAAGCGCCAGAACGCGAAGAGTATTGCAACGAAACTACGGTTGGTGCCGAGCGTATGCACAACATTCATGTGCGTGAGGGGATCAGCGCCGAAGAGTTTGTCGCCATGCGTCGGGCGCGCGATGCGACTTTGTCGATGCCTACGCTGATTTTGCCATCGGTACAAATTAATATGCGTGCAGGTGAATTGCCACCCGCGGAAGATAACGGTGTACGCTATTTAAAAATACCGCTCAACGCACTTTGATTTTGGAGAACGCCAGATGGAAGCGACCAAACAGCTGACACCTTTTTTATCGGTTATAGGGCAAATTCAGCCCAAAGATATGACTTCGGTTGCTGCGGCAGGCTTTTTGACCGTGATTAATAATCGCCCCGATCAAGAAGGTGAAGATCAGCCAAGCAGCGTCGAAATGGCTGAAGCGGCGCAAGCGGCAGGCTTGCAATATTATTACTTACCGGTCATTGCAGGGCAGATCAGTGATCAAAATGTCGCTGATTTTGCACAGTTACTTGCTCAAGTTAAGGGCCCTGTTCTAGCCTTTTGTCGCACTGGGACGCGTTCATCTAGTTTATGGGCTTTGAGTGAGGCGCATCGTTTAGATTCTCAGCGCATACTCGATACCGCAAAAGCCGCAGGCTATGACTTAGCTGGTTTGCTACCGCGATTACAGCAGCGTTGGAGTGAGCAAGTCTGTGTGCCCAATGCGACGCAAACGGCGCAAAGCAATCGCTATGATGTGTTGGTGGTCGGCGGTGGTGCTGCAGGCTGTGCGGTCACCGCAAGCTTACTCAAGCGCGATGGTAGTTTGCGTATTGGAGTGATTGAGCCCAGCGAGCAACATTACTATCAACCAGGCTGGACCATGGTTGGTGCTGGCGTCTTTACCCGTTCACAAACTGAGCGGCCGATGGTGCAGTGCATCCCAAAAGCAGCGCAGTGGATTCGCGCCGCCGTGACTGGATTTTTACCAGAGCAGAATACTGTTGTGTTAGAAGATGGCCGTCAATTGGCTTATCGCTCGTTGATTGTCTGTCCAGGTCTTAAGCTGCATTGGGATGCAATCAAAGGCTTGCGTGAGACCCTTGGTAAAAATGGTGTGACTTCTAACTATGTCTTAGAGTTGGCGCCATACACTTGGCAGTTGGTACAAAATCTACGCAAAGGTCGGGCAATTTTCACCCAGCCACCGATGCCGATTAAATGCGCCGGTGCACCACAGAAAGCCTTGTATATGTCTGCCGATTGGTGGCAAAAAGAAGGGGTGCTCAGCCAAATAGAAACCGAGTTTTGTACTGCCGGCGGCGTGCTCTTTGGTGTGGCTGACTTTGTTCCTCCGCTGATGAAATACATTGAGAAATACCAAGTGCAGTTGAACTTTCAGCACACTTTAGTGGAAGTCGATGGTGAAGCAGGTAAGGCTTGGTTTGCGGTAACGGATGCCGAAGGCAATCAACAACGCATTGAGAAATCCTTTGATTTCTTGCATGTTGTGCCACCGCAGCGTGCGCCACGTTTTGTCCGCGAAAGTGTGTTAGCTAACGCTGAAGGTTGGTTAGAAGTGGAGCATGACACCTTACGTCATCCGCGTTTTGGCACGGTATTTAGTTTGGGTGATGTTTGCTCTGCACCCAATGCAAAAACCGCCGCCGCCGTGCGTAAGCAAGCACCAGTGGTGGCTGAAAATGTGCTCGCGGTGCTGGCTGGTCGTGGTCCGCGTGCCATCTATGATGGTTATGGTGCGTGCCCGCTGGTGGTTGAGCGCGGCAAAACCATTCTTGCTGAGTTTGGTTATGGCGGCAAACTACTACCGACCTTCCCACTTGATCCTCTGGTTGCACGTCGCTTGGCGTGGATGTTGAAAGCCCGCTGGATGCCAAGTATTTACTTCGATATGTTGTTGAAAGGCCGTGAGTGGCTGGCCAAACCAAAGGTTTTAGATCACGAACCGCATGCCGCACAGGGGGCTGCGGCCTGTGATTTTGAGGCGGATAAGCATAAGTGAAACTGCAACGCTGGCTGCCCTGCTTAGACTGGGCAGCGACCTATGATCGAGTCACCGCTGGTAAAGATGGTTTAGCGGCGGTGATCGTCACCTTGATGTTAATTCCACAAAGTTTAGCCTACGCCATGCTGGCAGGCTTACCACCCATCACGGGGTTGTATGCCAGTATTGCGCCGCTATTTTTGTATGCGATTTTTGGTTCAAGTCGTACTTTAGCGGTGGGACCGGTGGCGGTTATTTCACTGATGACGGCGGCGGCGCTAGGCCCATTGTTCGCTGCTGAGTCGGCGGCTTATATCGGCGCAGCAATGTTATTGACCGCGTTATCTGGACTGATTTTGCTGCTGATGGCGTTGTTACGCTTAGGTTTTCTGGCTAATTTTTTAAGTCACCCGGTGATCTCAGGTTTTATCAGTGCTTCAGGTTTGCTGATTGCTTTAAGCCAGTTCAAACATATTTTAGGCGTCAAAGCCGATGGGCAAACGGTTCTGCAGTTACTGCCTGCGTTGGTCGAGCAGATACCTTTAGTTAATCTGCCCACCTTGCTGATTGGTGGCTTGTGTCTACTGTTTTTACAGCTGTCGCGAACCCATCTAAAAGATTGGCTGTTGCAGTTAGGTTGCTCCTCAGGCGGGGCCGATAGCCTAACAAAAATGGGACCGGTAGTCACCATTATGATCTCGGTTGTGGTGGTGACTCTGGGCAACTTAGAAAGCAGCGGTGTGCAAGTGGTCGGTGCAATTCCAGAAGGCTTACCGGTATTACGCTTGCCGGCGTTGGATTGGCAGTTGGCCATGCAGTTATTACCTGCGGCTTTATTGATTAGTTTGGTGGGTTTTGTTGAATCGGTTTCGGTTGCGCAAACCCTAGCCGCCAAGCGCCGCGAGCGGATTGATCCAGACCAAGAATTAGTCGGTTTAGGTGCTGCTAATATTGCCTCAGCAGTCAGCGGTGGTTTTCCAATCACCGGTGGTTTTTCACGCTCGATTGTCAATTTTGATGCAGGCGCCAGAACGCCGATGGCAGGTATTTTGACGGCGATTGGTATTGCCGTTACGGCGCTATTTTTTACCCCGTTATTTCATAACTTACCTCATGCGGTATTGGCTGCGACCATTATTGTGGCGGTACTGAGTCTCGTTGACTTAGGTTCTTTAAAACGCACTTGGCGTTTTTCTAAACAAGACTTTTCTGCTCAGGCAGCAACCATTTTTGGAGTGCTGTTTATGGGCGTGGAAATCGGCATCATCCTGGGCGTCAGCTTGTCGCTGTTATTGTTTCTGTGGCGTACCAGTCGTCCGCACATTGCTGTGGTTGGGCAGTTACCGGGTAGTGAGCACTTTCGCAATATCGAGCGTTTTAACGTGGTGCAAAGTGAGCAGGTGGTGTCCTTGCGCGTCGATGAAAGCCTGTACTTTCCCAATGCTCGCTATTTGGAAGAAAGTATTACGCGTTTGATGGTGGATTACCCCAACTGCCAGCATTTAGTGTTGATGTGCTCTGGTGTGAATTTAATAGATGCTAGCGCTTTAGACAGTTTAGAGGCGATTGCTGAACGACTAAAAGTGGCAGGCATTCAACTGCATTTATCTGAAGTTAAAGGGCCGGTAATGGATCAATTGCGTCGCTCAGAGTTTTTACAACACTTTGGTGGGCAAGTTTTTGTCAGCCAGTATGCGGCGATGCAAACATTGGATCCGTTGAGTGTTGCGCAGGCGCAAGCAGCATAAGCGTTAAAAGCTTGCTTCACTTCACCTCAGGGCCCGTTATGAGGCTTTAGCGATGAGTAAAACGGCTACAGTCCTACTATACTTTGATCAGGATCAACTTTTATTCACGTGCTATCAAGCATGATACTTGCAAGAAATATATTGAATCCCATAGAGGAATAACCTGATGCTTAGATTATCTGTATTAGCGCTTACTGTGAGCATGAGTGTGGCCGCATTTGCTGCACCGCAAAAAAAACGAGCCGATTCAACCGATTGAGCCTGCAGTGGTCACCGATCAAGCTAAAGTTGAGTTGGGTAAGCAGTTATTTTTTGATCCGCGTTTATCTAAGTCTGGCTTTATTTCTTGTAACTCATGCCACAACTTAAGCATGGGTGGCAGTGATAACTTGCCTTCATCCATTGGTCATAATTGGCAAGAAGGGCCAATCAACTCGCCAACCGTATTGAACTCAAGCTTAAACTTAGCGCAGTTCTGGGATGGCCGTGCGGCTGACTTGAAAGAGCAGGCTGGCGGCCCGATTGCTAACCCGATGGAAATGGGTTTTACCCATGATTTAGCAGTGGATGTGCTGGCTTCTATTCCACAGTACGTACAGTCGTTTAAAGAGGTTTACAAAGCTGACAAGATCACTATTGATGAAGTGACTGATGCGATTGCTGAGTTTGAAAAAACCTTAGTCACACCGAATGCGCCTTTTGATAAGTGGCTCAAAGGTGATGAAGCAGCACTCAGTGCTGATGCAAAAGCAGGCTACAAAGTGTTTAAAGATGTCGGTTGTACCGCTTGTCACAATGGTCCTGCAGTCGGTGGTAATTCGTTTCAGAAAATGGGTTTGGTTGAAGCCTATGAAACCAAGAACCCTGCAGAAGGTGTGGCTGGTTTGACCGGTGACGACTTAGACCGCTTTAAATTTAAAGTGCCAACCTTACGTAACGTCGAACTGACCTACCCCTACTTCCATGACGGTGCTTATTGGAATCTGGAAGAAGCAGTGGATGTGATGGCGCGCTTACAGTTAGGCCGCAAGCTTGAGAAAAGCGAAATTAGCCAGATCACTGCGTTCTTGAAAAGCTTAACCGGTGAGCAGCCAAGCTTTGCTATACCGATGCTGCCACCGTCTACACCTAATACACCTCGTCCAGAGCCTTTTGCTAAAGTTAGCAACTGATTCTTTGACAAAAAAAACGGCCTGAGGGCCGTTTTTTTGTTACTGCAGGATTTATTTTTTCAGCTTAGGGTTGGGGAAGAACTGCAGCGCTTGGCCTTTTGACTCTTTGGGCTTTTGCAGGGCACTGACGTTCACCCGTGTCGCCAACTCATTAGGAATTGAGTTGCCATCGGCATTTAGCGTATCGCTGTAGCCGCAATGTACGCAATCACGATTGGGTACGCCGTCGACATCCCACATACGAATGCCATCCATGACCTGGCAAACCGGACATACCGCACCGGCGATAAAACGTTTTTTAGTTTCATTCTCTAGAGTCTTGTTTGACGTCGTCATGATCATCTCGTCTGTTATGCCGCGTGAGGGTCGCTAAGGCCGCTGTGACGCAGTAATGCATCAATGCTTGGCTCGCGTCCGCGAAATTCAATAAACAGCTGCATGGGTGATTGTGAGCCACCTTTAGCAAGGATGGCATCACGGAAAGCACGACCGGTGTCTGGGTTGAGCACACCTTCTTCTTCAAAACGTGAAAACGCATCAGCCGATAACACTTCAGCCCACTTGTAGCTGTAATAACCAGCAGCGTAGCCGCCAGCAAAAATATGGGCAAAACTGTTCGCAAAGCGATTCCACGACGGTGGCATCATTACAGTCACACGCTCTCGTACCGCGTTTAGCACATCCAGTACGCTACGCCCATCACCATGGCTGCAGTGCAGCTCAAAATCGAACAGGGAAAACTCAATCTGCCGCAGCATGCTTAAACCCGACTGGAAGTTACGTGCAGCGAGCATTTTATCCAGTAGCGCTTTAGGCAGCACTTCTTGCGTTTCATAGTGCTCAGAAATCAGCGCTAAGCCTTCTGGTTCCCAGCACCAGTTTTCCATAAATTGGCTGGGCAGCTCGACCGCATCCCAGGCCACGCCGTTGATCCCGGAAGCGCCAGCAAATTCAATGCGGGTCAGCATGTGGTGCAGGCCATGACCAAACTCGTGGAATAAGGTGGTGACTTCATCGTGAGTCAGCAGCGCAGGCTTGCCTTGACTGGCTGGGGTGAAGTTGCAAACCAGATAAGCGATTGGGTTGATCAGCCTGCCAGTGGAATCGCGGTATTTATCCCGTGCACCATCCATCCAGGCACCGCCGCGTTTGTGCGAGCGGGCATACAGGTCAAAGAAGAAACGTCCGACATGTTTGCCGTCTTCAGTGATTTCAAACAGGCGCACGTCTGGATGCCAGCTATCAAAATCGCTTAGCTCAGTAATTTGAATGCCGTAGAGTTGTTCAACAATGGCAAATAAACCGCTGAGCACTTTATCGATGGGGAAATAATCACGCAGCTCTTCTTCGCTGATGTCATAGCGCTGTTCACGCAGTTTCTCGCTAAAATAGCCAATATCCCAGCTGTTTAAATCATCGACTTGATGCTCTGCAGCAAAAGCGCGTAATTCAGTTAAATCTTGCTGAGCAAAAGCTTTGCTGCGCTCGGCGAGATCATGCAGGAAGGTTAGAACCTGTTCGGTTGATTCAGCCATCTTGGTGCTGAGCGACAGCTCGCTGTAGTTTTTAAAATCCAGTAGCTGCGCCAACTCTAGGCGCAAATCAAGGATCTCTGCCATCACTGGTGAATTATCCAATTGGCCAGCATTAGGGCCTTGATCAGAGGCGCGCGTGCTGTAGGCGCGGTAGACTTCTTCACGCAAACTGCGCTCGTCAGCATAGGTCATGACAGCGTAGTAACTTGGAAACTCAAGGGTGATTAACCAACCATCGAGTTCTTTATCTTGCGCAGCTTGAGCCATTTGTTCTTTGGCCGAGTCGGTCAAACCCGCTAGTGCTTGCTCATCGGTGATGTGCTTGGTCCAGGCCTGGGTCGCATCCAGCAAGTTATTAGAAAAGCTGCTAGATAACTCTGAGAGGCGCATCTGGATTTCGCCGTAACGTTTTTGTTTAGCGGGCTCTAGATCAATACCGGATAAGCGAAAATCACGCAGTTCATTATCTAAAATAGTTTTTTGCGCAATCGAAAACTGCGCAGCTGCTGGGCTTTGCGCTAGGGCTTGGTAGGCATCAAACAGGGCACGGTTTTGCCCCATTTCTGTCCAGAATTCAGACAGCTTAGGCAGGCAAGCTTCATAGGCCACGCGTAATTCTGGGCTGTTGCACACGGCATTCAGATGGCTGACCGGACTCCAAGCTTCGCCCAAGCGTGCGCCAAGCTCGTCCATTGGTAACACTAAACTGTCCCAGGTTGGTTGCTGCTGGTTACTTAACAGCTGCGCAATCGCGGCACGGCTCTCGGCGAGAATTTTATCAATCGCCGGCTCGATATGCTCAGGGCGGATTGCCGAGTAGGTGGGTAAGTCGAAATCGTGTAAGAGGGGATTGTCTTGATCAGTCACGTTAATACCTGTAAATACAAAGGAGGGATGGCGTGTATACAGCCAATCATGTGTCTATCTTAATACAAATCAGCGCCCACGCGGCTTAGGGTTTTCTATCGTGTCGATTCGAATCTATAACAAGATATTACCACAGTGCGGCAGTCGGGTATTAGTTGATCCCAGTGCTGTCGTGATTGGTGATGTGCAATTAGCCGATGATTGTTCCGTTTGGCCACAGGCGGTGATCCGTGGTGATATGCATTCCATTCGTATTGGTGCGCGCAGCAGTGTGCAAGATGGCAGCGTGCTGCACATTACCCATGCAGGGCCATTTAACCCTGAGGGTTATCCACTGACGATTGGTGAAGATGTCACTGTTGGCCATCAAGCCTTGCTACATGGCTGCAGTATCGGCTCGCGGGTGTTAATTGGCATGGGCTCGATTGTCATGGATGGTGCGCGCATCGACGATGATGTAGTGCTCGGTGCCGGCAGTTTAGTGCCGCCGGGCAAGCATCTAGTCAGTGGTTACTTGTATATGGGGCGTCCTGCCCAGCAAGTACGTGCGCTGACCGAGCAAGAGATGGCGTACTTTACCTACACTGCAGCGAACTATGTGCGCTTGAAAGATGAGTATCTGGCGCAAACGTAAACGCAATAAGCCTGTTGCTAAGCGCTGCTAAGACACTATGCCTGAGCAGCGCTCTATCCTGATTTTGTTGCAGCTCTAGTACCGCCAGAAAGCTGGAGACAATAAGACCAGTAGAGAAAACACCTCAAGTCGACCAAGGATCATTGCCAGACTTAGAATCAGGTGGGCTGCAGCCGGTAGATTGCCGTAGTGCGCGGTAGCATCACCCAGCGCAGGGCCAAGATTATTCATGCAGGAAGCCAGTGCTGAGAAGGCCGTAATGGGATCAAGCTCACAGGCCAGCAATCCCAGCATTAGAGTAAAGAACGTCACCATGTACACCACACAGAAGCCCCACACCGACTCAATTACCCGATCCGGTACTTTGCGTTTGCCCATTTTAATGGTGAATACGCCGTTGGGGTGCAGTAGACGTTGAATCTCACGCTGACCTTGGCGATACAAGAGCATCACGCGCATGACTTTCATGCCGCCACCGGTGGAGCCTGCGCAAGCACCAATAAAGGTGGTGTAAAGCAATAGAAAGGGTAAAAAGCTTGGCCAGCTGCTGAAGTCAGTGATGCCAAAGCCGGTGGTGGTGGCCACTGAAACCACTTGGAAAGTGGCGTAACGCAAGGACAATAAAGGATTGTCGTGATAGTTGTAAATCATCAGGACGGTTGCGGTAACTATGATGGTTGCCGCTAAGATTTTTAAATATGTTTGGCACTCAGGGTCACTCAAGTAGGCTTTGAGTGAGCGACTGCGTAAGGCTAAGAAGTGCAGGGCAAAATTTATCCCAGAAATGGCCATAAAGAAAATACAAATGAGTTCAATCAGAACGCTGTCAAAATAACCAATACTGGCGTCATGGGTGGAGAATCCGCCAATCGCAATGGTTGAGAAGCTGTGCCCAATCGCATCAAATAGATCCATTCCTGCAGCCCAATACGCCAGCGCGCAGAGTAGGGTTAAGGCGCAATAAATCAGCCATAGAGTTTTAGCCGTGTCAGCAATACGCGGTGAGAGCTTATTGTCTTTGAGCGGACCGGGCATTTCCGTGCGATAGAGCTGCATGCCGCCGACACCGAGCATCGGCATAATGGCGACAGCCAAGACCACAATACCCATACCGCCAAGCCATTGAAGTTGTTGGCGGTAATAGAGAATTGAACGAGGCAGTTGATCAATCCCCGTGAGTACAGTTGCGCCGGTGGTGCTCAGACCAGAAAAGGCTTCAAACAGTGACTCACTGATGCCCATGTTGGGGCTGGGTGATAACAAAAAAGGAATGGCTCCGAAAGTGCCCAGTACGATCCAGAACAGCGCGGTAATTAAGTAACCGTCACGCACTCGAAGTTCCGCACGGGCGCGGCGCACCGGTAGCCAAATAAACAGCCCGGTTAATAAGGTGATCGCAAACGCCCAAAGAAAGCTTGAGCTGGAACCGCCATCGTCATACAGAGCAATCAGTAATGGCGGTACATGGCTGATACTGAAAAGCATCAAAAGAACGCCAAGAATTCGACCAATCGCGGCAAAGTGCATTGAGGCTACTCGTTAAAAGAATATGTAAGATTATAGGCTAAAAGAAAGTCAGGCCGGGTTGGAACAGGCGTTCTACATCACGGATATACTTTTTATCGACCACGAACAAAATAAAGTGATCATCGGCTTGAATAACAATGTCTTCGTTGCCAATCAGTACTTGATCGTCGCGAATAATCGCACCGATAGTGGTGGCGGGTGGCAGATGAATTTCACTGACTTTGCGCCCAATCACTTTGCTGGATTTACGGTCACCGTGTGCAATTGCCTCAATCGCCTCTGCCGCACCACGGCGCAGAGAATGCACACTGACAATATCGCCACGGCGCACATGGGTGAGCAAGGTGCTAAGCGTAGCCAGCTGTGGGCTAATCGCAATATCAATCGCGCCGCCTTGGACTAAGTCAGCGTAAGCCGGATTATTAATAATCGCCATGACTTTGCGTGCACCGAGGCGCTTGGCCAGCAACGAGGCCATGATATTGGCTTCGTCATCATTGGTCAGGGCTAAGAAGATATCCACTTCATCGATATTCTCTTCTACCAACAAATCGCGGTCGGAAGCACTGCCATGCAGGACCACTGTGGTGTCTAAACTGTCAGACAAATAGCGACAGCGTGCGGCATTGATTTCAATGATTTTAACTTGATAGCGGCTTTCAATCGCTTCGGCCAAGCGCTCACCAATATGACCGCCACCGGCAATGATCACTTTGCGATAGCTGTCTTCCATGCGGCGTAGTTCACTCATCACCGCACGGATATGTGTGCGCGCAGCAATGAAAAACACTTCATCATCAACTTCAATAATGGTGTCGCCAGTCGGGAAAATAGGACGATCACGACGGAAAATAGCGGCTACACGAGTATCGACATTAGGCATGTGCGCACGTAGCTGACGCAATTCTTGGCCCACTAAAGGCCCGCCGTAATAGGCGCGTACGCACACTAATTGTGCTTTGCCCTCAGCAAAGTCGAGTACTTGCAGCGCGCCAGGGTATTCAATTAAACGCTTAATATGATTGGTGACAGCTTGTTCTGGGCTGATCAAAACATCAATTGGAATCGCGTCAGTATCAAATAACTCAGAACGGGTTAAATAGGCTGACTCGCGCACCCGGGCAATTTTGGTGGGAGTGCGAAACAAGGTGTGCGCAACTTGGCAAGCGACCATATTGGTTTCATCGCTGTTGGTTACGGCCACCAGCATATCGGCATCATCGGCACCGGCTTGACGTAGAATGGTTGGGAAGGAGCAGTGGCCAACCACCGTGCGAATATCAAGACGATCACCTAAGTCACGCAGACGTTCGGTATCAGTATCAACGACAGTAATATCATTGGCTTCATTGGCCAAATGTTCTGCAAGCGTGCCGCCCACTTGTCCTGCGCCAAGAATAATAATCTTCATGCTGATGTCCTTAAGTGCTCTGGGTAGCTGCTTGCTTGATCAGGCGCGCATAATAAAAACCATCGTGACCGTCTACTTGTGCAAGTAGTTGCCGACCATGCGGTTGGGCTTTGCCAAAGTCTGCAGGGAAAGGCAGTTCTTGCGCATCGTGAGTGCGTTGTAAAAAAGCAGCAATCACCTCAGTATTCTCTGTGGGTAATGTAGAGCAAGTGGCATACAGCAAGATACCGTTTTCTGCCAGTGTTGGCCAAAGCGCGTCAAGCAGCTCACCTTGCAGTTGCGCAAGAGCGGCGATGTCATCAGCTTGCCGAGTCAATTTAATATCAGGGTGGCGACGAATCACGCCAGTGGCTGAGCAAGGCGCATCGAGCAAAATACGCTGGAAGACTTGCCCGTCCCACCACTGATCAAGGGCGCGGGCATCGCCAGCCATAATGCTAGCTTTGAGTTTTAAACGCTCAAGGTTGGCTTTAACCCGCTCTAAACGCTGTGGCTCGAGGTCAATCGCAACCACTTCGCGCAGTTGTGCTTGGCTTTCTAAAATATGGCAGGTCTTACCACCAGGCGCACAACAGGCATCCAGCACGCGCTGCTCCGGCTCAAGCATCAGTAAGTGCGCGGCTAATTGCGCCGCTTCATCTTGCACACTGACCGCGCCGTCAGCAAAGCCCGGTAGCGCCGTAACATCACAGGCTGCCGCTAAGGTAATACCATCGTTGCTGAAGGGGGTGGCCTGACCAGCAATGCCGCACTCAAGCAGTTCTGCTAAATAGGCATCGCGGCTGATCACGCGCTGATTCACCCGCAGAGTAAAAGGAGGGTGACTGTTATTGGCCTCACAGATGGCCAGCCAATCCTCTGGCCAATAAGCTTTTAACGACTTTTGCAGCCAGCGCGGATGGGCGCTGAGTACCACAGGGTCTTTCTCCAGTGTTGGCAGCAGTGTGTCAGCTTCACGTTGCGCGCGACGCAAAACGGCATTGAGTAAAGCTTTCGCCCAAGGCTTTTTCAGCGCGGTGGCGCAGCCAACCGTTTCGGCAATGGCGGCATGCGCTGGAATGCGGGTATACAGCAGTTGGTATAGGCCTATCAATAACAACGCTTCAACATCTTGGTCTGCTTTGCGAAAAGGCTTGCTGAGCAGCGCTGAGGCTAATGCCGATAGACGTGGCTGCCAGCGTGCCGTGCCAAACGCGAGCTCTTGAACTAAGCCTTTATCGCGATCGCTGACGCGTTCCAGTTGCGTTGGTAAGCTGCTGGCTAACGAGGCTTTACCGGCTAGCACTGCAGCCAGTGCGCGCGCTGCTGCGAGGCGTGGATTCATAAGCCAAGTACCTGACCGGTTTGGAATAAATCCTTTTTACTGTTGAGTAAGTCGCTGAAAGCTAAGGCCTTACCGTTAGGCAGCTGCAGATGGGTTAAACGTAGTGCTTGTTCACCACAGGCAACTAATAAACCCTCACGCTCAGCGCTGAGAATTTCGCCAGGTTGGCCGTGGCCTTCGCTCACTTGTGCGCTGTGAATTTTGAGTGTTTCACCGGCAAGAGTCGTGTGTGCAACGGGCCATGGATGCATGGCGCGAATCTGGCAATCCAATGCTGCAGCCGGGCGTTGCCAATCAATCAATGCTGCTTGTTTGTTTAGTTTGTGTGCGTAAGTGGCTAAGCCTTCAAGCTGTTTCTCAGCGTTAATGCTGCCATCGGCTAAACCTTGTATGGCTTGTAACACTGCGTCAGGCCCCAGCGTGGCTAAGCGATCGTGCAAACTGCCAGCGGTGTCGGTGGCTAAAATCGGTGTCTTCACTTTTAGCAGCATAGGGCCGGTATCTAAGCCAGCCTCCATTTGCATTACGGTAATGCCGCTTTCAGTGTCACCGGCTTCAATCGCCCGTTGAATGGGCGCGGCGCCACGCCAGCGCGGTAGTAACGAGGCATGGCTATTAATGCAGCCTAAGCGCGGGCTGTCTAACACGGCCTGTGGCAAGATTAAGCCGTAGGCCACCACCACCATTAGATCAGCATTAAAGTCTGCCAGCTCTTGTTGTGCTTCAGCGCTGCGCAAATTTATCGGTTGCAGCACAGGAATGTTGTGTTTGAGCGCGAGCTGCTTGACCGGGCTTGGAGTGAGTTTTTGACCGCGTCCAGCGGGGCGATCAGGCTGCGTATAGACTGCGACAACGCTGTGCTCGCTATCAAGCAGCGCTTGCAGGTGATAGGCAGCAAACTCAGGGGTGCCAGCAAACACAAGGCGTAAAGACGTAGACATACAATTACCTAGCTAAAACAGAAGGAGCCGCCAGCGCACAATAGAATTAAAAATGTATTAATCTTTTTGTTGACGATGGATTTTTTCGAGCTTTTTCTTAATGCGATCACGCTTCAGCGATGACAAGTAATCGACAAAGAGCTTGCCATTTAAATGGTCGCACTCGTGCTGGATGCAAACGGCCAGTAAGCCTTCTGCTAACAGCTCAAAGGGTTCGCCATTACGGTCAAGAGCGCGTATTTTGACCTGTTGTGGCCGCTGTACGTCTTCATAAAAGCCTGGTACTGAGAGACAACCTTCTTGGTATAGGTCGGTTTCGTCAGTCAGAACTTCAAACTCTGGATTGATGAATACGCGCGGTTCAGATTTATCTTCAGATAAATCCATCACCACCACACGAATATGATGGTTGACCTGCGTTGCTGCTAACCCGATACCTGGCGCGTCGTACATGGTTTCTAACATGTCATCAATCAGGCTACGGATTTGATCATCGACCTGCGCCACAGGTTTAGCTATGGTGCGTAGCCGAGGATCGGGAAACTCAAGAATATTTAAAATTGCCATATGCGTTTGTGATGTACTTATGGAATAAAGTTGGAAAGCACTGCTACTATGATACGCAGCATAATCAAGAATTGGCTGGAAAGCCAAAAATGGGTTCTGGAATTGTCATTAGGCATTCCACGTGTCGACATATGATAAAGGGATTCACCGCATGAGGAAAACATTACTTGCTCTGTTATTGCTTGCTACTGCTGCAGTACAAGCACAGGTACAGTTAAAAGACGGCCATCCTGATAATTACACAGTCGTTAAAGGCGACACGCTGTGGGATATTTCCGGAAAATTTCTTAGCAAGCCATGGAAGTGGCCAGAAATTTGGCACGCTAACCCACAAGTGGTTAATCCCCATTTGATTTATCCTGGCGACCGTTTAAGCCTAGTGTACATTGATGGCCAGCCTCGCATCATGCTCAATCGTGGCGCCAGCCGCGGGACTATTAAGTTGTCCCCTAAAGTGCGCAGCACACCAATGGCTGAAGCCATTCCAACCATTCCTTTAGAAGCTATTAACAGTTTTTTGCTAAGCAACCGTATTGTCAATACGCCTGAGGATTTTGCCAGTAACCCTTATGTTGTTGCCGGTAATGCCGAGCGTGTCGTGAGTGGTGCAGGTGATCGTATTTATGTGCGCGGTAATGTCAGCGACCATACAAGCTACGGTATTTTCCGCCAAGGCCGCACCTACATTGATCCCATCACTGAAGAGTTTCTTGGTATCAATGCGGATGATATCGGTGGCGGTGAAGTGGTGGCCATTGAAGGTGAGGTCGGCACCATGATGTTGACCCGCACTACCCAGGAAGTACGCATTGCAGACCGCTTATTTCCAACCGAAGAGCGAGCGATCAACTCAACCTTTGTCCCTAGCGAGCCTAAAAACACGATTGATGGCGTGATTCTAGATGTACCGCGCGGTGTATCACAAATTGGTCAGTTTGATGTGGTCACCCTTAATAAGGGTGCGCGAGATGGCCTTGTTGAAGGTAATGTTTTAGCGGTGTACAAAACCGGTGAGACTGTGCGCGACAGTATTGGTGGTGATTCAGTCAAAATTCCAGACGAGCGTTCTGGTTTGCTGATGGTGTTCCGCACCTATGACAAGTTGAGCTATGGACTGGTCTTGTATGCAAACCGCCAGCTGGCAGTGATGGATAAGGTTAAAAACCCTTAATTCACCTACGAGTTGTCTGCTGTAAATAAAAAGCGTCCTTGAATAAGGGCGCTTTTTGCTTTTTAGCCGCTTATTACTACACTGACGGCTAGGAATGACAGGACGTCATTCTTTTCTGCATAAGGATATTGATATGACGCAGTGCTCACCTGCCGAGCTAGAAGCGCGTTTGCGCTTGCACAGCCTTCCCGAGATTGGCCCACAACGCTTTTATAAATTATTAAAGGTATTTGCTTCAGCCTGCTCAGCGTTAAGCGCTCCGGCCGCGGCCTGGCAAGCTATAGGTATGCCGCAGAGCAGCATTGATGCACGCCGCAGCGAAACTGTTCGTGAGCAGGCACTGTTGGCGCTGCGTTGGTCGGAGCGCACACAGCAGCATCTGCTATTGCATGATATGTCGGACTATCCAGCCTTGCTGAAAGAAACCGCTGGAGCACCGCCGGTGCTGTTTGTGCAAGGTAATCCAGCTATTTTAGAGCAGCCGCAGATTGCCATTGTAGGCAGTCGTCGCGCGACACGCCCCAGTTTAGACACTGCACAGAGTTTTGCCCGTAGCTTGGCCAAAGGTGGCTTTGCGGTGACCAGCGGTTTAGCGCTCGGGGTGGATGCGGCAGCGCACCAAGGTGCGTTAGATGTTCAAGGTGCAACCATTGCGGTGGTGGGCACCGGGCTTAATCAAGTCTATCCGGCCCGGCATCGCAGCTTAGCGCAGCGCATTGTTGAGCAAGGCGGCGCGCTGGTTTCTGAGTTTGGGTTAAATAGCGGGCCGCATGCCAGTCATTTCCCGCGACGCAATCGCATTATTAGCGGTTTGTCTTTAGGTGTCTTAGTGGTTGAGGCTAGTCCGTCCAGTGGCTCGCTGATTACTGCACGCTTAGCTGCTGAGCAAGGTCGTGAAGTTTACGCTATCCCTGGTTCCATTCATGCGCCTGGGGCGCGCGGCTGTCATCAGTTGATTCGTGATGGCGCAACGTTAATTGAAACGGTCGGGGATATTTTAGAATCATTACAAGGTTGGCAGCTGACAGCGCCGGCCGAGCAGTCTGCGGTGCAGCAAAATCTCGTTCTAAATCATCCACTGCTGGATTTGTTAAAGGTGCAGCCACTCGACGTTGATCAGTTGGTGGATTTGAGTGAGTTGCCATTGTCAGAGGTGCTGGCGAGATTGACTGATTTTGAAATTGCTGGAAATGTCTGCCGCGAGGGCAGTTTATGGCTGTATCGTAACGCTGGACAGGTTTAAGATAAGCCGCTTATTTAAGGAAGCACTGATTAATTACGTCATTACGAGGAGCAACGCGACGCGGCAAACGCTAACGTGTTGATACATAAAGCTAATTGGATTGCTTCGCTACGCTCGCAATGACATTTTTTGATTTATTCAGCATCTCCTTAACAATCAAACCTAAACGAGAAGATTTGATGACCAGTGCTTGGCAGATTCAACAGATTGCGCAAAAAGTTCGTGACGGTGCGGTGATTGCTTACCCTACCGAAGCGGTTTGGGGTTTAGGCTGCGATCCGTTTAATGCCACCGCAGTCGCACGTTTGTTAGCACTAAAAGAGCGGCCTGTGCATAAAGGTTTGATTTTGGTTGCGGCAGACATTGAGCAGTTTGCTGAGTTGTTGGAGGGCTTGTCGGCAAGCGAGTTGGTGCAGCTAGAAAAGAGTTGGCCAGGCCCCAATACTTGGCTGGTGCCACATCATAACCGTGTGCCTGAATGGATTACTGGTGCGCATGACAGTGTGGCGATTCGTGTCAGCGCGCATCCTTTAGTGGCAGAGCTGTGTCGGTTAACTGGACCATTGGTGTCGACTTCCGCCAACCCCAGCGGGCTTTTACCAGCGAGAAGCCGTTTACGCATTGAGCAATATTTTCATGGTCAGCTGGATGCGGTATTAAGTGGTGAGCTCGGCCAGAGCAGCAATCCAAGCACTATCCGCGATTTGCGCACAGGACAAGTATTGCGCTCAGCCTAAGCTTTATAGCTGCGCGCGTAGTTGTTGCAGTACTGGGACTGGATCAGGACGTATGCCAGTCCACAGGTAAAAGGCTTCTGCCGCTTGCTCAACCAGCATGCCTAAACCATCCAAAGTGCGCGCCGCATTTTGGCTGTGTGCCCACTGATTAAAGATGGTGGTTTGTCTGCCGTACATCATGTCGTAGCAAATCGTGTGCTGGGCTTTAATCAAAGTGCTGGCCAAGGGCGGTAACTCGCCGCTGAGACTGGCGGAGGTACCATTGATAATGATATCCACCGGGGCATCAATCCAATCGTAACCACACGCAGTCATTGGGCCTAAATCAGCAAATTCGCGCGCCAATTGCTCGGCTTTCTCAACGGTGCGGTTAGCAATACAAACCTCTGCCGGATGCTGCGCCAGTAAAGGCTCTAAGACACCGCGCACAGCACCGCCGGCACCTAGAATTAAGATGTTTTTCTTCGCTAACTCAACCTGGTTATTGAGCAAGTCATTCACCAAACCCGCACCGTCGGTGTTATCACCGAGTAAACGGCCATCCGTAAGTTTTTTTAGGGTGTTGACTGCCTTAGCGCGTAAGGCACGCTCGCTGAGTTGATCGGCCAGGACAAAGGCTTGCTCTTTAAAGGGCACGGTGACATTGGCGCCGCTACCTGCTTTAAAAAACTGCGTGACTGCTTCAGGGAAGCCATCGAGAGCGGCTAACAAAGGTTCGTAACTGAGTTGTTGCCCTGTTTGCTGGGCAAACAAACGGTGAATTAACGGAGATTTACTGTGAGCAATGGGGTTACCAAAAACACCGTAATATTTCATTTCTTCTGCGCCTCGCCAAGCCAGTCACGGTCTTGTAAAAAATAGTCGGTGAGTCGTGCTTCGCGACTGTTGATTTCGGGCTTCCAGTCGTAACCCCAGCGTACTTGTGGTGGCAATGACATTAAAATGGATTCGGTGCGGCCCCCCGATTGCAAACCAAATAAGGTGCCACGGTCAAACACTAAGTTAAATTCAACATAACGGCCACGGCGATGGGCTTGGAACTCACGCTGTTGTTCGGTGAATGGAGTATGGCGGCGACGCTCAATAATCGGCATATAGGCTTTTAGAAAGGCATCACCGACGGCGCGCATAAAGGCAAAGCAGGTGGCAAAGTCCCAGTGGTTAAGATCATCGAAAAATAAACCGCCAATTCCACGTGGCTCGTTACGATGTTTCAGATAGAAGTACTTGTCGCACCAGGCTTTATAGTCGGGATAGACGTTATCGCCAAAGGGCGCGCAGGCATCATGCGCGACTTGGTGCCAATGCACGCAGTCTTCTTCTTCAGCATAGTAAGGGGTCAGGTCAAAACCACCGCCAAACCACCAGATCGGCTCTTCACCGGGTTTTTCCGCAACAAAAAACCGTACATTGGCGTGCGAGGTTGGAATATGCGGGTTTTCCGGGTGAATCACTAAGGACAGGCCCATCGCTTGGAATGTACGTCCCGCCAGTTCTGGGCGGTGTGCGCTGGCGGATGGTGGTAAAGAGTCGCCATACACATGAGAGAAATTCACGCCGCCTTTTTCAATCAGTGCACCGTTTTCCAAGACGCGAGTACGACCGCCACCACCGCCTGGACGCTCCCAGCTTTCTTCAAAGAAAGTGCCGCCGTCGGCTTGCTCTAATGTCGTGCAGATTTGATCTTGTAGATCCAGTAAGTAATTTTTTACGTGATCAATTGTGGCTGTCAAAATAAACTCCAAAAAAGGTGTGCAGCACCACTGAAAATTTTTTTTAAGAACAATAGTTTAAGGAAGCCCTGATTAATTACGTCATTACGCGCCGCGCCGCAACAATCGCTAACGTGTTGATACATAAAGCCAATTGGATTGCTTCGCTACGCTCGCAATGACATTTTTTGATTTATTCAGCATCTCCTTAATTAAACCAAGCATACCATCATCAGAATGATCGGCTCACTGAATACGGCAAACTTGGCTGCAGTTGTTATTGCTGGGCGCTTACCTTAGTATTCGCCCGCCGTATAAACGGTTTCAGAGAAAATAAAGGCTTTATGGAAAGTTCTTGTATAAGTCCCTGTTGGACTTCATTACATTTTATGATCAGCGAGTGTGCTGACGGCTTCCTGTGGATTAAAACCAGCCTGGTCTGAGTTGTAGTCTCCTTAAGTTGCCGGATGCTGGCCGCTTGGAGAGACACAATGAGCAACATCGATAACAATCTTGTACTCGTCCTGAGTCATGCGATTGAGCAAAATAAGTTTGCTGACGCCTTAGCTGCAATTAAAGGTTTACCCCCCGTCGACTTGGCTGATGTTTTAGAACAGCTCGATCCAGTTTTAGGCTGGCGCTTGCTTGAGTGCTTACCTGATCGGGCTGAGGTCTTTAGCTACTTTGAGCCTGAGCAGCAAGTACGCATGGCGCGTGAGTTTCCGCGCGCCACTCTGGCTGAACTGGTCAGTGAAATGCCTGCTGATGAGCGCACTGACTTATTTAAACGTTTTGATCAAAATCAGCGCGACATACTTTTGCCGGCTTTAGCGCATGCGCAGCGAGAAGATATTCGCCGCTTGTCTGCCTACGTTGAAGGTACTGCCGGTGCCTTGATGACGTCTGACTACGCCACGTTAAAGAAAGATATGACGGTGCTGCAGGCAATGACGTATTTGCGCGATGAAGCGCCTGATGCGGAAACCATTTATCAAGTTTATGTGATTGATGAGCAGCGCCGCCTATTAGGTGCTGTGTCATTACGTGATTTGATTCTGGCAGATCTGCATAAGTCGATTAAGGATCTGATGACCAGTGATGTGGTCAGTGCTCATGTTACCGATGATCAAGAAGACATTGCCAAGAAAATTGCCCGTTATGACTTGTTGGCGCTACCGATTATTGATGAGGATGACATCCTGATTGGTATTGTCACCTATGACGATGCGATGGATGTGGTTAATGCTGAAGCCACGGATGATATTCATAAATCTGCTGGTGTCAGCACTGTGGTGGGTAATATTAAAGATGCCAGCATTGCCTTGTTGTACCGCAAGCGGATTTTTTGGTTGGTGCTACTGGTGTTTGGTAATTTGTTTTCCGGTGCAGGTATTGCGCATTTTGAAGATATTATCGCGGCCAATATTGTTTTAGTGTTTTTCTTACCGCTACTGGTCGACAGCGGTGGTAACGCCGGCTCACAGTCCGCTACTTTGATGGTACGCGCCCTTGCCACCGGTGAAGTGGTGATGCGTGACTGGCTGTATTTAATTGGCCGCGAGGCGCTAGTGGCTTTGGCTTTGGGTTGTACGATGGCGGCCGCCGTATCCGTTTTAGGCTATATCCGCGGTGATGAAACGGTCGCTTTAGTGCTGGCTTTGAGTATGGTTTCGATTGTGATGATTGGCTGTATGATCGGCATGAGTCTGCCATTTATTCTCAGCAAGTTTAACTTTGACCCTGCCAGTGCCAGTGCGCCATTGATTACTTCAGTGTGTGATGCCACTGGCGTGGTGATTTATCTGTTTATTGCCTCACGTTTGCTGAGTGACTTAGCGGTTGTGCCTGTCTAAATAACACGGCTACCGCGCGGTTGAGGCTGGCGCTGCACATATAAAAAGGCCCAGATCTCGATAAAGAGCTGGGCCTTTTTTATGCAACGTAGATTAAGTGCCTGTACAGCGACTGTCGTCAGCTATTAAAGCAATTCGTCCAACATGGCTTTATTGCGCACCGCACCTTTATCGGCACTGGTGGCTAATAAGGCGTAGGCCTTAAGCGCTGTAGTCACTTTACGTGGGCGCACTTCAACCGGCTTCCAACCTTTGGCATCTTGGGCGACGCGGCGTTCAGCCAGTTCTGCATCGCTGATTTGCAGGTTAATTGTACGGTTAGGTATATCAATTAGAATTGTATCGCCTTCCTGTACCAAGCCAATTGCACCTCCGGCTGCCGCTTCTGGAGAAGCATGACCAATGGATAAGCCAGAAGTACCACCAGAGAAACGGCCGTCGGTCAGCAAGGCGCATTCTTTACCTAAACCTTTAGATTTTAGGTAGCTGGTTGGGTAGAGCATTTCTTGCATACCCGGACCACCTTTCGGGCCTTCGTAGCGAATGATGACGATATCACCAGCTTGCACTTCGTCGGCCAAAATACCACGTACCGCCGAATCTTGGCTTTCAAAGATTTTGGCTTTGCCTTCAAAGACGTGAATCGATTTATCCACACCGGCAGTTTTCACCACACAGCCATCCACCGCGATATTGCCGTACAGCACGGCTAAGCCACCTTCGTGAGAGTAGGCGTGTGCAACGTCACGAATACAGCCTTCTTTACGATCTAAATCTAGGGTTGGCCAGCGTGTTGCTTGACTGAATGCAGTCTGGGTTGGAATGCCGCCAGGGCCTGCTTTAAAGAAGGTGTGTACGGCTTCATCGTCAGTTTGGGTGATGTCCCACTTAGCAATCGCATCGGCCATGGTTTTGCTATGTACGGTTGGCAAATCAGTGTGTAAGAAACCGCCTCGGGCCAATGAGCCTAAAATACTGAAGATACCACCGGCACGATGCACATCTTCCATGTGGTATTTTTGGATGTTCGGAGCAACTTTGCACAACTCCGGTACCTTGCGTGATAAACGGTCGATATCCAGCAAAGTAAAGTCCATTTCTGCTTCTTGTGCCGAGGCCAACAAGTGCAGAATGGTGTTGGTTGAACCACCCATCGCAATATCTAACGACATAGCGTTTTCAAAGGCTTTGAAGTTGGCAATGTTGCGTGGCAGAACGGACTCGTCGTTTTCTTTATAGTAGCGCTGGCACAGCTCAACAATGGTGCGGCCGGCTTCTAAGAACAGCTCTTTACGATCAGCGTGGGTCGCCAATACGGTACCGTTACCCGGTAAGCCTAAGCCTAGGGCTTCAACCAAGCAGTTCATTGAGTTGGCAGTAAACATGCCTGAGCAAGAACCACAGGTTGGACAAGCGCTGCGCTCGTATTCAGCAACTTTCTCATCTGAAGCGTCATCGTCAGCAGCGATCACCATGGCATCGACTAAGTCTAAGCCGTGGTTGGCCAGCTTAGTTTTCCCAGCTTCCATTGGCCCACCAGAAACAAACACCACTGGGATATTGAGGCGCAACGCCGCCATCAGCATGCCAGGAGTGATTTTGTCACAGTTGGAAATACACACGAGGGCATCGGCGCAGTGCGCATTGGCCATGTATTCCACTGAATCAGCAATGATTTCACGACTCGGCAGCGAATACAGCATGCCGTCGTGACCCATCGCGATACCGTCATCCACGGCAATGGTATTAAATTCTTTGGCAACGCCACCCGCGCGTTCAATTTCACGCGCCACCAATTGCCCCATGTCTTTCAGGTGTACGTGACCTGGCACAAATTGGGTGAAAGAGTTGGCCACCGCAATGATCGGCTTATGGAAATCTTCGTCGGTCATACCGGTTGCACGCCACAGAGCGCGAGCACCCGCCATATTGCGGCCGAAGGTTGAGGTTTTCGAACGATAATCAGGCATCAGAACTTCCTGCAAAAAATAAAATAAGGGCGGTAAGCGCATCTGCAACTGTTGCTGCGGGGTGACCGTGCGGTTGGCAAAGCATGCGTTGGCTCGCCGAGGGTAGTGACGAGAATGTTGCTGATTCTACGCTGCCCTGTGCAGGTGGGCAAAGGGCAGCGCTGTTTTGCTTGCGCGTGGTTAACGCGGCTGACTTAGCTGTTGGGTAAGATACGGCACACGCTGTATTTCAGATGACGTGTTTCTGGGATAGCTGGGTGCATGGGGTGATCGGCACTTTGCCCGCTTTGTTCAAGAATCTGAATATTACGATCCAGATGTCGAGCGGCTGCCAGTAAGGTGCTGTGCATGCTGTCTTCCGTGAAAAATGGTGAGCGTGATGAGCAAATTAAAATCCCATCACGGCTGAGTAAGCGAATGCAGTGTTCATAGACCTTGCGATAGCCCGCTTCGCCGGTTTTGAGGTCTTTTTTGCGTTTAATAAAGGCGGGCGGATCAACAATGATCACATCAAAGCGCTCTTCATCGGCTTTAAGGGCTTGTAAGGTTTCCAGTACATCACCTTCAGCGCAGAGTAGGGTTTCGCCGATATCATTGAGCTGTGCGTTTTGCTCTAAAGCATCTAAGGCTTGCGCAGACGCATCGGCACACAATACTTGCGTAGCGCCGGCTAATGCCGCAGGAATCGCCCAGCTACCGACATCGCTGTAGACCGACAGTACGCGTTTGTCCGTGCAGTAAACCGCCGCCTGTAAACGATTAAAGCGTTGATCAAAATGCCAACCTACAGTTTTTTTCTGCAGCAGCGGAGCGACATAAACTAAATCATTTTCAACCAGTTGCACCCATTCTGGGACTTCCCCGTAAGCCACTTCTAAGTAACGCTCTAAACCTTCGGCATCGCGGGTGTTAGCGTCATTGCGCCAAAGTACGCCAGTGGGTTTACACACCTGTAATAAGGCTTCAAGAATAATATCTTTGTGCGGCTCCATGCAGGCGGCAGTGATTTGCACTACGATAATGTCGCCAAAACGGTCAATTTCCAAACCCGGCAGTAAATCGCCCTCGCCATGCACTAAGCGGTAAAAAGGCGCGGTAAACAAACGCTCGCGTAATGACAGAGCAATATTGAGACGGTGGACTAACAGAGATTTATCCAAGCGGTGTTCGCTATCGCGTGAGACCAAACGTGCGCAGACCAGCGTTTGCGGGCTCATTACGACAACGCCTAAAGTTTTCCCCGAAGCGTTTTCAACAATGGCTTGATCACCGACTTTAAATCCGCTCAAAGGCGACAGCTGAGTATCAACTTCATTGCTATAGACCCATAGATGGCCACTGCGTAGCCGGCGGTCAGCGTTGGATTTTAAGCGTAAAATAGGCAGTGACATGGGACTCTCCAGATTAACAGTGTGCAGAGTATAACGATTGTCTTAAGCGCGGGTCTGATTTTAGCAGTAGGATGGCGCGCTGAATCATAACAGCCTGTGCTAGGCGCTCTAAATAGCCTTTGCTGTGCGCGTATTAATAATATTTGAGAAGGCTTTGAGCATGTTTAAAAAGATCAAGCAGCGCCCGAAACGATGGACGCTGGTGCTGCTTGCTGTGCTTGTCGCAGTGGGTACATTGCGTTATTTACACTGGGATGATCGCTTGCTGTTTTTGTGGCAAGAGCACAGCACCAGTGCGCAGCAACAAGAAGACAGCATTTGGCTGCCAGGCTACCGTGCGGTAATTCAAGCCAAACCATTAGAGGGGTTGGCCGAGGCGCAAACTTCAGGTCTGAGTTGGAGTCCGCTGAGTAACACGCTGTTCACCGTGACGGGCAGGATTCCGAAATTGGTTGAGTTGTCTTTAACGGGAGAGATATTGCGCGAGGTTGAGTTGCGTGGCTTTTCTGATCTTGAAGGAGTGGAGGTGCTAAGTGATGGGCGCATTGCTGTGATTGATGAGCGGCGTGGGCAAATGACGATTTTTCGCCTGTCACCCGACACCACCTTTATTGATGGTGCCACCTTAGATTCAATCAGCTTGGGGCATCAGAACGCAGGTAATAAAGGCTTTGAAGGCGTGGCGTGGGATGCGCGTAACCAGCGTATGCTGCTGGCTAAAGAGCGCAGCCCCTTTGGCTTATTTAGTTTGCCATTTCCTGAGCTGGATAAAGGGGACAGTATCACGCCACAGGCATTGCTCGAGTTGCCCTCGGACCAGGTGTTTATGCGTGATTTTTCTTCCTTGGCGGTTGATCAGCGCAGCGGGAATGTGTTGGTGCTGTCGGATGAGTCGCGCATGCTTTTAGAACTGGATGCTCAGGGTAATCCGGTCAGCTTTATCAGCTTAGCCATGGGCTTTAATGGCCTGACCCGCAGCATCAAGCAAGCAGAAGGCGTTGCTATGGATAGCGCCGGCACTATTTATATTGTGAGCGAGCCGAACTTATTTTATGTGTTTAAAAAGCATCAGGGCTCTAGCATAAATTGAGCTATGGGGTAGGCTGCTGACAGTCATCAGAAAAGGAAAGCACCTATGGCCGTTCGCGACACCCTCTTTCGCCATCTTGCGATGTTGCAGCTGATTCCACGAGAGCCACATTTTAAAGCGACAACGACCATTAAAGCGTTCTTAGATGAGCGTGGTTTTGCTGTGGAGCTGCGCACTATTCAGCGTGATTTAGAGCGCATGTCAGCATTTATTCCACTGATCTGCAATCGTGAGAAAAAGCCATTTCGTTGGAGTTTTGTAGCCAATTACAACAGTAATTTACCGGCACTGGATCCGGCCACAGCCTTGGCTATGGTTTTGGCAGAGCAGCATGTGAAAAACTTATTGCCGCCGGTTGCAGTGGATCAGTTGAGTGTGCAGTTTCAAATGGCTCGGCAATTTTTAGACAGCCTTGAAAGCAACAGCTTCTCGAAGTGGAACAATAAAGTGCGCAGCATTGCCAATGGTAAAGCCTTATTGCCAGCTAAGGTTGAGCCACAAATATGGCAAGCGGTGACCGAGGCATTGTTGATGGGCCAAGCGCTGGATGTGCAATATATGGCGCGCAGCAGCAGTGTTGGTAAAGCTTACACTTTACATGCGCAGGGCTTAGTGACTCGGCATAACGTCACTTATCTACTTGCTACCGTGAATGACTATGCGGATATTCGCCAGTTTCCTTTACAGCGGATTTTACAGGCCACAGCCAGTATGCAAGGGTATCGCCTCAAAGCAGATTTTGATGTGCAAACCTATATTGATAATGGCGGCTTTGGTTATGCGCTAGAAGGTGCTGAGCAATGGGCGACGTTGCGTGCACGTATTGATCAGGATACCGCACGTATGCTCAGTGAAACACCGCTCAGTGAGCAGCAAACATTATCAGAGCCGCAGGCTGATGGTTGGGTTGAATTGACCGCGTTGGTGTCCAATGATCAGCAGACTTTATGGTGGCTGCAGGGCTTTGGTGCGCGCTTTGACGTATTGGAACCGCAGAACTGGCGCGAATCGATTCGTGAGCAAGCACGGCTAATTCTGGCGCGTTAAATTTGCTGAGCTAGGCGTGCTAGGCTGTGATAAAGCAGCCTAGCTTGTCGCTCAATTAGCTGTTGCGCACTAAAGTCTCGACACCGCTGCTGCTACCCAGCAATAAAACATCGGCTGGGCGCTGAGCAAAGAGTCCGCTGCACACCACGCCAACGATGTTATTGATTTTTTCTTCTAAACCGCGCGGATCAGTGATTTGCATATTGTGCAGGTCTAAAATCACGTTACCATTATCCGTCACCACACCGGTGCGATAGACCGGGTCGCCGCCCAGTTGCAGCAGTTGGCGGGCCACATAGCTGCGTGCCATTGGGATCACTTCAACCGGCAACGGAAACTCACCGAGTACGCCAACTTTTTTGCTGTCATCAGCAATACAAATAAAGGTCTTGGCCACTGCCGCAACAATCTTTTCCCGGGTCAGTGCAGCACCACCGCCTTTAATCAGCTCTAAATATTTATTGCACTCGTCGGCGCCGTCCACGTAGAACTCTAACTCTTGTACCGAGTTCAGATCATGCACGCTAATTCCGTGCTGCTTTAAACGCTCTGCGGTGGCTTCGGAGCTGGCTACCGCGCCGGCAAAGTCATATTTGTGCTCAGCCAGTAAATCAATAAAAAAGTTGGCAGTAGAGCCGGTGCCAACCCCAATGATGCTGCGCGGCTCAAGGTGCGGAAGGATGTAGTCAATCGCCGCTTGGGCCACGGCTTGCTTGCGTTGATCTTGATTCACGAGAGGCTCCGGTCAATAAGGGAATACAGGTTGATTATAGCGACTTAAGCGCCTGCATGTGGTTGAGTTGTTAACGGTGGAGTAGACTGTTTGACTTTGTCGCACAGTTTAGTGAATCCGCCATGCTTGAACATTATGTGAAAAAAACCTTAAACGCCCGTGTATATGACGTGGCCCAAGAAACGCCGCTGCAGGCTGCACCGCAATTGTCTGAGCGTTTAGGCAATAACATTTTGCTCAAGCGTGAAGATTTGCAACCGGTCTTCTCGTTTAAAATTCGTGGCTCCTACAATAAAATTGTGCAGCTTAGTGCCGAAGAGCGCGCCTGTGGTGTGGTCACCGCTTCAGCCGGTAATCATGCGCAAGGTGTAGCGCTGGCGGCCAAGTTTCTCGGGATTAAAGCCACTATCGTAATGCCCAAAACCACCCCGGAAATTAAAGTCAAAGCCGTGCGCGCGCGTGGTGCACGGGTGGTGTTGCACGGTGATGCCTTTCCTGAGTCGCTGGCCTACTCACTGAAACTGGTGGAAGAAAAAGGTTTGGTCTATATCCATCCCTACGATGATCCGGATGTGATTGCTGGGCAGGGCACTGTGGCGATGGAAATCTTGCGTCAGCATCAAGGCCCCTTGCATGCGGTATTTGTCCCTTGTGGCGGCGGCGGTTTGATTGCTGGTGTGGCGGCCTACATTAAGTATGTGCGCCCTGAAGTAAAAATTATTGGTGTGGAACCGGATGATTCCAACTGCTTGCAGCAAGCCTTGGCCGCCGGTGAACGTGTGGTATTACCCCAGGTTGGGCTGTTTGCTGATGGCGTTGCGGTGACCCAAATAGGCAAGCATACTTTTGCCATTTGCCGTGACTATGTCGATGAAGTGATCACTGTCAGCACCGATGAAATCTGTGCGGCAATGAAAGATATTTATGATGATACTCGCTCCATTACCGAGCCCGCTGGTGCTTTGGCGGTGGCTGGAATTAAAAAGTATGTTGAGCGCACAGGTATTGTCGGTGAAAACTTAGTGGCGATTGATTCTGGCGCAAACGTTAACTTTGACCGTTTACGTCACGTTGCCGAGCGGGCGGAACTGGGCGAACAGCGCGAAGCGATTATCGCTGTGACCATCCCTGAAAAACCGGGCAGTTTTAAGCAGTTCTGCGAAGCGGTAGGTAAGCGTCAGATCACCGAGTTTAATTACCGCTATCACACCGATGGCACCGCTCATATTTTTGTTGGCGTGCAGACTCATCCTGAACTTGATCCGCGCGCTGCGCTGGTAGAAAGCTTGCGCGAACAAGGCTTTCCGGTACTGGATTTGACTGAGAATGAACTGGCAAAGCTGCATATTCGTCATATGGTCGGTGGCCATGCGGATGCGGTGACCAGTGAACGGGTATTTCGTTTTGAGTTTCCAGAGCGTCCAGGTGCGTTGTTTAACTTCTTAAATAAACTCGGCGGTCGCTGGAATATTTCGATGTTTCATTACCGCAATCACGGGGCCGCTGATGGTCGGGTGTTGGCTGCGCTGCAGATTCCAGCAGAGGAGCAGCCCTTGCTTGCTGAGGCCTTAGACAAAATTGGCTACCCATACTGGGATGAAACTGAAAATCCGGCTTATCAGTTGTTTTTAGGTTAGGTTGAGCGCGCCTTAGGCGGATTGTCAGTTTAGAGCATCATTGCTGTATAGATTTTAGGAGTAATAGGGTTTGGACAGTTATTTAGTGTTGCGTATCAGTCACAGTGTGCCGGCTGTTTTGCTGCTTCTGGGTGTGCTGGCACATATCATTATTGTTTGGCGCGCTAAAGGTAAAGGCTCTGCTGTGTTGGCAGAGAAGTTACGCCGCACCCGTGTCATCAGCTTACCGATTTTTACCGTCTTAGCAGCAACCTTGCCGATCACCGGCTGGTGGTTAAGTCACCTATCCGGTCGGCCTTTGAGTCAGAAATGGTTAATGATCAGCATTGCTTTATTGCCATTGTTATTTATCTTTGGTGGTTTTTTATATAGCAACCTCAGTCGCTGGCAAACGCAACTGGCCAATCAACAAAATGCCAGCACGCGTCAGCAGATCTTTGCTGTGCTTTGGGCTGTATTGGTATTACTGATTTTATTAGTGACCAGCGCGCTAATGGGTGCCAAGCCTATCTAAATCAGAGTTTTGCAGGCTGTAGGTGCTTGGCTTGACCGAGCGTTTGCAGCTCTGCATCAACTAAATGAGTGAGCAGTAACTGTCCCTTAGCATTGACTCGAAACAGACCGTACTTGGCGTGCTGGTAAAGACTTCCAGTGCCTTCCTGAAAGAAAAACGCGTTGGTGGCGAACTTAATTTGGTTATTGCGCAGGCGAAATTGCAGGCGCAATTGCCCTTGTTCGAGTGTTGCGCCTGTATCAAGCCCGACCAAGCTGGCGCGCTTGCTGGCATCTAATTGCACAATTACTTGACCGTTTAACCGCTTATTAGGCGTTTTGAGTTGCTGGCGTATCGCGTCGGCCATGGCAAAACGTAACGCCATATAATCGCCTTGCATCAGTGAGCGCGGATCCACTGGAGCAAGCTCCAATAACAGGGTTTCGCCCTGCTTAATTAACCTTTCGTTTTGCCAAATAGCAAGGTTGACCACCGCTAATATGAGCGGCGCGCAGAGCAGGATCAGCCATTTACGCATGATTCTTTTGCTCCGTGTGCACAAGATGCGCAGAGTGATTTAACAGTGCGTAGAGCATCAGTAGTACGGCGCCACTGAGGCAAAGTAAAACCGACTTGTACAGTAGGCTGTTGTTTAAGCTGTAGTAATAGAGCAGTAAATAAACGCCTAATAAGAACAGGTTAAGCCAGATCAGGCGAGTATGGGCGAGGGCGACACCGATGCATAACAATAGGCATAAGGGTGCAAGGCCAGGCATTTTTAAATTGACTAAACCAATGCTAATACTGATCAATAGCGCGATCGCGGCAAGTTTTGGTTGCAGCACTCGGCGCTGAATGAGCTGCCAAGCAAAGAATAAACACAGCAGGCTAGTGAGCGCTGCAGCTATCCATAATTGGCTGTGCCAATTGTCTTCAGTGATGCGTAACCACTGCAACTCAGTGCTGTTACCCAGCAGGGCAACAAAAATCATGGCCCATAACGCTAGCGTTAAACCAACGCTGGCTGGCTGCAGATAGGCGCTGTTTGTATAGATGCTTAAGCGCTTGAGCCACAACCAAGCAACAGCAGCACTGAGTACTGGCAGGGCATAGAGCCATGCATGCGGCCCTAACAACCAGAGTAAAGCTGCGGCTGCGAGAAATACCGCCGTGGCACGCTGACTGCGAATGCCCATCGAGACAAACAAAACTAATTCTAGCGCCAGCATGCAGGCTGCAGTCACTTGGTTACTGTCTGAGCTTTCCCAGACGCCAAAAACAATAAATGCTTGCCCAGCCAGACTGCAAGCAAAGACAAATTGCTCTAAAAATAAAGGAGTTTTATCAAGGCGACTGATCCAGATACTGACGGCGCAGAGGATAATACCCAGCCCCCAGATGTTTTGGCTGTCGCTGAGAAAACTGACAAAAACAACGGAAATAAAACCACAAAAAAACAGCGCCGATAACCAGCCGGAAACGCCGAGTAACATGCGCAGAAAAAATGCCGGTTGCGGGTCGTTAGGTGCCAGAACGGGTAGTTCTCCTGTGACTAAGCCCGTCTGTTGCAACTGCTGCCAAAGTACCTTGGGCTCAGTCATTGCATACTCCCAGACGTATTACTGAGTTTGCTAGTGCGCTGGCTGAGCTGGCGTAACCAGACCGCAGCGGCACTGGATAAGCCCATTAGGCTTAAGGTCAGTAGCAGAAACAGAATCTCAGTCGCGATAATGTCTGATAGCGCCTCTGCTAGGATAATCACGCATAAAATAATAGCGGCCATAGCCAAGGCCGAGAGCATTGTCAGCTCAAGTTGGCGCAGACGATAGAGATACAACCAGAGCAGACTGAAGCCTAGCCAGACAGGCAAAGTTAGCGCATCACTGCTAGTCCAAGAATAGATTTGACCTATGGCTAAGCCAGTAATGATCAGCAAACAGAACAGCGCAATAATCCGCTCGCCCCAACGCAGTAAGGCAGTGCTAGCTGAGCCTTTAGTCATGAGCATCCACAGGCCAGCGGCGCTGATGTTGAGCGCAAAGACCGACCACAACGGATGAGTAAAAGGCTCGAAGAGATGGCCGATGGCAAGATTAACCAAGGCCAGTCCTAAGCTTAGGTTGAGCAATAGCAGTAACAATAGCCATAACGCTGGCATGCGCGCCAAAAGCACCCAAGGCGTGATTAAAGTCGCCCACACTAAAAACAATTGGTAAGTGTCGGCGCCGCTTTGATAGGTTTGGCCAATCAATGCCAGTAACGCGCCGACTAGCAAACTGGCAGCAAACAAGGCCGTTTGCCCAGCGGGTTGCTGTAGATTGAGCCGTAACAGCGGCAGCAAGGATAAAATAAGCGCACCTTGAGCAATGGCAAACTTGCTATAGCGGCTTAAATCATCCCAGTTGTAAGCAAAGAAAAAAATCACGCCACTGCACAGCAGTAACATGGCAAAGGTTAGAACCACACGGCTGAGAAAGCGCAGATTGTCGGCTGGGCTGGGCGCGCTATGCGTGACCTCGAGTGCGCGCGCAAACTGACTCGCTGCGAGATGACCGCTAGCAACCCAGTCGATTATCTGCTGTTTATCGTTCGACATCGGTTCTGGTTACGGTGCTAAGCGTGCGTTAAGGCTGTTTTCAGCCAAGCGCTTGGCTTGTTGCTGCGTCATAGCTAAATCCGTGTGCAATGCTTGAAAGTTCTCGGTGAGATAGCCACCAAAATAGGCTGGATCATCGGAGTTCACCGTTACCATCGCACCTTGCTCCAGCATTTTTAAAATAGGATGTTCGCTCATGCTTTGGTAAACACGCAGCTTGGTATTGGACAATGGGCAGACGGTGAGGGGAATTTGCTCTTCAATCAAGCGCGCCATTAAGCGCGGATCTTCCCAAGCGCGCACACCGTGATCGATACGGCTGACTTTGAGTAAATCTAAGGCTTCCCAGACATACTCAGGCGGGCCTTCTTCGCCGGCATGGGCGACGGCCAATAAACCTTCGGCACGGGCTTTAGCAAAGACATTGGTGAATTTGCTTGGCGGGTGGCCCATTTCCGAGCTGTCTAAACCCACGGCAAAAAATAAATCTCGAAATGGCATCGCTTGTTGCAAGGTATGCAATGCATCCTCTTCAGGTAAGTGGCGCAAAAAGCTCAGAATCAAACCGCTACTAATGCCCAGTAAATCCCTGGCATCACCCAGTGCTTCGCTGATCCCTGTGATCGCTACTTCCATCGACACACCGCGGGCTGTGTGGGTTTGGGGGTCAAAGAAGGGTTCAACGTGAATCACGTTTTGCTCTTCACATTTTTTTAAGTAGGCCCAAGTTAGATCGTAGAAGTCTTGCTCAGTCTGCAGAACATTGGCGCCTTGGTAATAAATATCCAAAAATTCCTGCAAATTATTAAAGTTATAGGCGCTGCGTAAGGTGTCTACCGAATCCCAAGGCAATTGAATACGGTTACGTTCAGCCAGTTGGAACATGAGTTCTGGCTCTAAAGAGCCTTCTAAGTGCATGTGCAATTCTGCTTTAGGTAATGCATTGAGCCAGTCGTACATGGGGTCAACCTCTGGTCACCAGCGCTACGCCATAAAGCCTCAGCCCGCACTTGGTGTTGGAATTAAAAGTATGAGCAGCATGCTAAAACAGCGCTGCCCGTGCAACAGTTGAATGGGTCGCAGTCCTAGCGATTAAACCGCGACCTGGGCCTTAATATGCGGGTGTGCTTGATAATCACAGAGTTCAAAATCGGCAAAGGTGAAATCAAAAATAGACTTTACTTGCGGGTTAATACGCATGGTCGGTAGCGGCAATGGCTCACGGCTCAGCTGTTCTTCCACTTGCTGCATATGATTGGAGTACAGATGGCAGTCGCCGCCGCTCCAAATGAAATCACCGAGCTGTAAGCCGCAGACCTGCGCCACCATCATAGTGAGCAAGGCGTAGCTGGCGATATTAAAGGGCACACCAAGGAAAATATCAGCCGAACGCTGATAGAGCTGGCAACTGAGTTTGCCGTCAGCCACATAGAACTGGAATAAGGCATGACAGGGCGGCAGTGCCATATCATCCACCAGCGCAGGATTCCAAGCGCTGACGATTAGACGACGTGAGTCGGGATTGCTTTTGATCATTTCAATCAGTTTGCTGATTTGATCAATCGATTCACCATTGGGTGCCGGCCAGTTGCGCCATTGATAACCATACACAGGGCCTAAATCGCCGTTCTCGTCAGCCCATTCATCCCAAATCCGCACACCATTGTCTTGCAGGTATTTGATATTGGTGTCGCCCTGTAAAAACCACAGCAGCTCATGAATAATCGATTTTAAGTGGCATTTTTTGGTGGTGACCAAAGGAAAGCCTGCGTTTAAATCAAAACGCATTTGGTGGCCAAATACGCTGCGTGTGCCAGTGCCAGTACGGTCACTTTTATCCACGCCGTGATCGCGTACGTGACGCATTAAATCCAGATACTGTTTCATTGTGCAGCCACCTCTTGACGCTTATAGGCCAATACAATTAAGCCGATGCCGCCGAGAATCATCGGCACGCAAAGTACTTGACCCATGGTCAGCCAATCAAAGGCTAAGTAACCCAGTTGGGCATCGGGTACACGGACGAATTCGACGATAAAACGGAAGATGCCGTAGCATAGGGCAAACATCCCTGACACCGCCATGGTGGGACGCGGTTTGCGTGAGTACAACCAGAGAATCACAAACAGCGCGACGCCTTCTAAAGCAAACTGATAGAGCTGCGAAGGGTGACGTGCCAGTTGCGCAGGATCGGTCGGGAAGACCATCGCCCAAGACACATCGGTGGCCTTGCCCCAGAGTTCGGCGTTAATAAAGTTACCAATACGTCCAGCACCTAGGCCGATGGGTACTAACGGCGCAATAAAGTCCATCAGTTGAAAGAAGCTTTTGTTGTGCTTGCGGCCAAACAGCCAGACCGCCAGCATCACCCCTAAAAAGCCACCGTGGAACGACATACCGCCTTCCCAAATTCGCAGTACCAGCAGTGGATTATCAATATAAGCAGCAAGATCGTAAAACAGTACATAACCTAAGCGACCACCTAAAATAACCCCCATCGCCACCCAAAACACTAAGTCTGAGAGAGTGTCTTTCGTCCACTGCGAATCGAAGCACTGTAAACGCCGACTGGCCAGCCACCAAGCTCCGCCGATGCCGACTAAATACATTAAGCCGTACCAGTGGATTTTTAGTGGACCAAGGGCAATCGCCACTGGATCAATATTGGGGTAGGTGAGCATGAGTCATCCTTAATTAAGCAAAAAGCTGAGGCCAACCAGGGTTAGCAGCAGGGCAAATAAACGTTTTAACAATACCGGTGAAAGCTTGTGCGCAAGTCGAGCACCAAAGCGTGCAAAAAATACCGACGTCAGTGCTATACCGAATAATGCAGGTAAATACACAAAGCCAAGGCTCCACTCTGGCAGTTGGCTATTTTGCCAACCGGTGACCATAAACACGATGGCACCCGCTAAAGCAATGGGAAACCCGCAAGCGGCTGAAGTGGCAACGGCTTTTTGGATGGTGACACTGCGCCAGACCAAAAACGGTACCGTCAGCGAGCCACCACCAATGCCGAAAATAGCTGACGCCCAGCCTATGACGCTACCGGCAGCAATCAGTTCAGGTGGCTTGGCTTGCCGACCTGTGGCTTTGGGACTGAGATTGAGCGCCAATTGGATCGCAATACAAATCGCAAAGACACCGATGATTTTTTGTAAGGCCGGCCCGTTAATCAGTGCCGCGGTGGCACCGCCGAGCACGACACCGCCCAGAATACCAGGCGCAATCCAGCGAAATAACTGCCATTGCACCGCACCACGGCGATGGTGTTCGCGGATCGAGTTAATTGAGGTGAAAACAATAGTGGCCAGTGAAGTGCCCACGGCTAAATGGGTCAGAATATCTGGGGCAAAGCCCTGTGCAGAAAAGCTAAATACCAGCACCGGTACAATAATCAGGCCGCCACCCACGCCAAATAAACCAGCCAATACCCCAGCGGCAGCGCCGAGCAGCATATAAAGGGCAAATTCCATACAGTGTCCTTAATGGGTTAATCGTGGCTCACTTGGGCAGATCGCCCTGTTTTTTGAGTACTTATCATAAGGTTTTTTGCATATACACCGCAGGCACCCCGTAGGAGTCTAATGCAGCTGCTTGTTGCGGGCTCACTGCGCTTTGCGCTTGGAAACCTAAGTGCTGCCAAAAAGCAGCTGAGTCCTGCACTGAAACTAAACTGCAGTGCTTGAGACCGGCTTGGCGGGCAATCTTCAGTTTATGTTTAACCAAGCTTGGCCCGATTCCTCGTTTCAGTGCACGCGGGGCCACGCCTAAGTCATGCAAATACAAACAATCACTCTGCGCAGGTTCAACAAACAGCCCATCCAGCGGGGTGATTGCACCGCGTTGTGAACGATAACTGAATAAATAACCACAAATTCCCTGAGCATCTTCCGCCACTAAGGCTAAATCGGGTACTTGGGCGAGACGCTCAGCAACGATGTCTGTGCTTTCTTGCAGTTCATCACTGTAGATTTCCAGTTGGATATCCATGATTGCAGGTAAGTCGTCGGGGCGCATGAGTCGGAGTGTATGCATGGTGATTGGCATGAAGTGTTGTGCAAAAAAACCTATTCTAAAGGGCTAACTGCATTTTGTCAGAACTATGTGAGCCGGTTGGATGAATCCAAGATTGAGTACTGGCATACGGCTATTTGCTCAACACCTGGCACAGTGAACATTGTAGTATTTGCCTATTGTTACTGTTTTCCCCGCAGAGGATTTGGTTGATGCTCGATATGCCAGTACAGGGTACTGAAACTCAGCGCTTAGCAGCTCTGCGCCATTTGCAGATTCTAGACACAGAGGCCGATGCCGCTTTTGATAACCTGACCCAAGTGGCGGCCAGTTTATTTAATGTGCCGATGGTGTTGGTCTCCTTGGTGGATGAACGTCGGCAATGGTTCAAGTCACGGGTGGGTGTGGTGTTCTCACAGTTACCGCGGCAGGGCTCATTTTGTACCTATGCCATTGAGTCCAATTCTTTGTTTGTGGTTGAAAACGCACTGCTTGATGAGCGCTTTGTTAACAGTTCGCTGGTGCAGGGGCCGCCCCATATTCGTTTTTATGCGGGCATGCCCATTCGTTCTGAAGATGGTTTTAATGTTGGTACGCTGTGCTTAATCAGCGATCAGCCTCGGCAATTAAGCGATGCCGATAAACACCATTTGACCTTGCTTGCCCGACAAGCAGAGCAGCTTTTATATTTGCATTCCCGCACCATTCAGCTGGCGCTGCAAACGCAACAAAGCACGGCCAGTAATGCCCGTTATGCGGCCATCATTGAGAGCGCGGCGGCGGGCATTGTGCGTATTGATGGGCGTGGGCGTATCTTGCAGTTAAATGATTCTGCTTTGCGAATGCTCGGGTATCAGGCAGAAGAAGTGCTCGGCAAAAACGTGAAAATGTTGATGCCAGAGCGTTGGGCGACACAGCACGACGAATATTTAGCGACCTATCAGACAACCGGCGAAAAGCACGTGATTGGCATTGGTCGAGAAGTGGCCGCGCGGCACAAAGATGGTACACAGATTCCTGTGCATTTGGCGGTCAGTGAGGTGCAGCATCAGGGCGATCTGAAGGTGCCTGCCAGTCGCGAGTTTATCGGTATTTTGTCAGACCTCCGTGCAGTGGCGGCGGCGCGTGAACGTGAGCAACAAGAGCGCGCGCTGCTGCAAGTGCTGCACCGTGGGTTGACCGACTACCATGCGCTATTGACAGGGAACACCCTGTGGCAGTTTTTAAAAGAAGCGCTCAAAGACCTGACGCAGAGTGAATACGCACTGATTGGCGAAGTGATTTGTCGTGAGGGTGCGCCTGCTTTAAAAATACATGCGATCAGTGATTTGTCATGGAATGAACCAACACGGCAATTGATGCAGAAGTTGCGTGACGGCGAGATGTTCCTAAGTAACCCGAGCAGTATGCTGGGGCAAGTGTTTGCCGGTGGAAAAACCGTGCTGAGCAATGACATGCTAACTGATCCGCGTGGCGGCGCATTGCCAAAAGGCCATCCAGTGTTACACCGTTATTTAGGTGTGCCGATCATTGATCGTGGTGAAGTGATTGGCATGTATGCGATTGCCAATGCACAGCAGGATTACGATGAGGCCTTAATCGAATGGTTAAAACCGTTCACCTCCACCTGTGCGTTGTTGATTAATCTATATCGACAGATCAATGAGCAACAGCGTTTTACCGAAGAGCTCAAAGCTGCCCGTGATTTAGCCGAGCGCTCGAGTAAGGCTAAAACCGACTTTCTCTCATCCATGAGCCATGAGTTGCGTACGCCACTTAATGCAATTTTAGGCTTTGCTCAGTTGTTGGGTAATGGCAAGCAGCCGTTGGCAGAGCGTCAGCAACGACAAGTCGATCAAATTCTTCGCAGCGGCCATCACCTATTAAATTTAATCAATGAAGTGTTGGATTTGGCGCGGATTGAGTCGGGGCATACTCAGGTGTCATTGGAGCCGATTAAGCTGCAAGAGGTGATTGATGACACCTTGGACATTGTTCGTGCGCTAGCGGCGAGCCAGAATATCAATTTGCAGGTACAGCTGGAGAACACTCAGGACTGCTTTGTTGAAGCCGATTACACCCGTCTTAAACAAATACTGATCAACTTATTAAGCAATGCGATTAAATACAATCGAGTCAATGGCTCGGTGACCTTACGCTGCGCGATGGCTCAAGGTCGGGTGCATTTTAGCGTCTGTGATAGCGGTATAGGGATTGCTGCCGATCAGCTGGAAATGCTGTTTGAGCCGTTTAATCGGCTCGGGGCAGAGCACAGCAGCATTGAAGGCACCGGTGTGGGTCTGGCTCTCACACGTAAATTGGCGCGCTTGATGCAAACCGATATTTCAGTGCAGTCAACCGTGGGTGAGGGCAGTGTTTTTTGCTTTTCTTTGCCGCTGGTTGCGACCCATTTGCCGCGTCAGTTCGAAGTAGCAGTCAATCCTGTCACTGCCCAATCAGTGCGCAGCATCGAGCAACGTCACGTGCTGTATGTTGAGGACAATCCTGAAAATCAGCGTTTAATGCAAGAATTGTTCAGTGACATCGCTGATGTGCGCTTAAGCTGTGTTTGCACCGCCGAGACGGGTTTTGAGTTGGCTTGTTCAGAGCAGCCACACTTAATTTTATTGGACATTGATTTACCCGGTATGAATGATTTTCAAGCCGCGCGTATGTTGAAAAATAATCCGCTGACCACGCATATTCCGTTGCTGGCTATTTCTGCGAGCTGTGCCGCGCAAGACCAACAACAAGCCAGCAGCTTAGGCTTTGCTGGTTTTTACACCAAGCCTTTTAACTTAACCGCACTTGCTGAACACATACAGCAACTCTTATCTGAACGGGGGGCCTATGACAGCTCTTGGCGGGCTCTTTAATACTGCTGATATTTTGGTGGTGGATGACAACCCGGTCAACGTTGAGTTGCTCATGGACCTTCTGCAAGATGAGGGCTATCGCAACGTTGAAGGTATAACGGATTCTTTATTGGTTGAAGCGCGGGTCCACAAAAAGCGTCCTGATTTGATTTTGCTCGATATCCGTATGCCACGCATCAGTGGTTTAGAGTTGTTGGAATTGCTCAATAACACTTGGGGTGAGCAGGTTCCGGCAGTGATTGTTCTCACTGCACAAATTGATGAAGCCACCCGCCATCAAGCCTTACAGCTTGGTGCGCAAGATTTTTTAACCAAGCCCTTTAATCATATTGAAGTGTTGCAGCGCATTCGTAACACCTTGCAATTGCAGCGCTTGCTCAGTGAGCGTACAGAAAAAGCGCTATTACTCGAGTCTTTAGTGGCTGAACGAACCCGTGAGCTGAGTGTTTTATCACGCCAAGACCCAGTGACCTTGCTAGCAAACCGCAGTGTGATCCTAGAAACCATTGCCAAGTTGCGCAGTGAGCAGAGGGAGTTGCTGACCTTTTTTATTGCCTTAGAAGGGCTCGATGAAATCGGCCGTCTGCACGGTTATGAGATTATGGATCAAGCGCTTTGTGCGCTGTCCCAGCATGTGCAGCATTTGTATGATCTGCCAATACGTTTACTGGGGGTGTGGAGCACGGATAAGTGGGTGGTGCTCTGTGAGAGCGAGGTTAATGAGTACTGCGCTGAACAGATTGCTCAGCGTTTACTTGGCGTGATCCAAGCGCCGCTACAATTACAGCAGTTGAGTGTGCATGTGCGCGCGCGCATTGGCGTAAGTGGCTCAATTGCCCAGCGCAGTGCTGAGCAAATGGTGCGTATGGCTGCAGTTGCTTTGCCGGCCGCGGAGAGTCAATGGCAAGGTTATGATCAAACACTGGAAAGCACGTTGTGGCGTAAAAGTCAGCTCAGTGATGCCTTGTATGCGGCGATTGAAAACAATGAATTGCATTTGTTGTATCAGCCAAAGGTGGATGTGCGCAGCGGACAGGTAAGTGGTGTTGAGGCCTTACTGCGTTGGGACAGTCCAGTGTTTGGGCGGGTTTCGCCTGCTGAGTTTATTCCGATTGCCGAAGCCAATTGTCACATCATTGAAATTGGTAAGTGGGTGGTCAGAGCAGCCATTGAAGCGATGGTGCGTTGGCGGGCGCAGCAGGCGGTTGCTGAGTCGTTTACCCTGGCGATCAATGTGGCCAGCGCACAATTGATGCAGCCTGATTTTGCGCAGTGGCTGATTGACCGAGTGCAGCAATCGGGTTTGCCTTGTCATGCGTTAGAAATTGAAGTGACTGAATCAGACTTAATGCAAGACATGCAGCTGGCTATGTTGCAGTTACAGCGCTTAGCTGCAGCAGGCTTGCGCATTGCTATTGATGATTTTGGTACAGGCTATTCGTCGTTAGCCTATTTAAAAGTCTTGCCTGTGTCGGTGTTGAAAATTGACCGCACCTTTATTTCTGAAATGCATGTCAACCCACAGGACCAGCGCTTAACCAGTACCGTGATCGATATGGCACGGCATTTTCAATTCACTACGGTTGCTGAAGGCGTTGAAGAACTTGAGCAATTTAAGCTATTGCAAGCGATGGGGTGTGACTTGATTCAAGGGTTTTTATTTGCCCCACCACTCAGTGAGCCGATGCTGCTGCAGCTGGTTACCACTGGTTTTGCCAATACGCCAGCCTTTGTGGGTTAATCAGCAATCGCTAATCAGTAATGCTGCTCTTCAGACAGCTCGCCAACATCGGTCAGCGGGCAGTCTTGCATTTGCTCTTGCACATAGCTTTCCTCCACGCGAGGATCGAGTGCTGCTGCCAAAGGCGAACTGCTAATACCATCAGGCATATAAATGTGTTGCAACGGTGCTTCATCGCTAAGGGTGTCACCGCTAATGGCTTGAGGTCGCACGCGTAGCACAATTAATAGGGCAAACACGCTGAGTGACACATAAAGCATATTGGCACCAAAGGACTTCATTAAAACGCCGATCAATAACGGGCTGATACTGGCGCCCACACCAAAAGTGGTGAGCAAAACAGCGGTCAGAGATACACGCTTTTCTGCCTCAATGTTGTCATTAGCAAAGGCCACAGCCAGTGGGTACAAGCTAAAAAACAACATGCAAGATATACCGCCACCGAGGAAAATCAGAGGGATGGGTAAGTCAGTGAAAATCGCTTGCGGCAGGGCAATCAACATCAATAAAGCACTGCATACACGAATTAAGGTTGGCCGCTCAAGGCGGTCGGACAGCCAGCCGAGTGGGCCTTGTACTAATAAACCGGCAACAATGCAGGAGGCCATAAACAGACCAATCATTTGCGTGGGTAAACCAATGCGGCTGGCATACAGCGGTGCTAAACCATAAAAAGCACCAACCATCGCTCCAGCGATTAAACTGGTGAGCATCGACAAAGGTACACGTTGCATAAAGTAGCGTGGCTCAAGCGGTGCAGGGCGTAATGGTTCAGGGTGAATACGGCGGGTTAAGGCAACGGGCACCAAACATAAAGCAAAACAGAGCGCGACAAAGAGTAACAAGTTAATGCTCAGATCAGGTATTGCCGCTAGCACCAATTGACCCAATACCATGCCCAGGTAAGAGGCCATCATGTAGCCAGAAAACACCATGCCGCGCTCTTCTGATGCGCTTTGTTCATTGAGCCAGCTTTCTACCACCATATACATGCACATCATGCCGAGACCGACTTGCACGCGCAGTAATAACCACACCGACAGATGTTCGGTTAGACCATGCAGCAACACCGCTGCAGTGACGATACCCGCGCTGGCCACATAGGCACGAATATGGCCGACACGGGCAATCAGACGGTGACCGATTTTGCCGCCCAGGACCAAACCTAGATAAAAGCCGGTCATCAAAGCACCCACCCAGATACCGTCTGCACGTTCAGCCACATGCAGGGCTAAGTATGTACTCAGTAAACCTGAGCCCAATAGCATCAGTAGCGTGGCGAAATACAGTGACTTAAACGACTTCCATACAGACATGCGGCGGGCACCTAGGGTAAAGCGTGAAGGGGGTTTTGCTTATAACTCAACATTCTGCGCTAGCAAACGCAGAATGTTCTGATAAGTCTACGCGCCACACAGCTTGACGGCCAACGCAAGGCAATAATTTCTTGATTTAAGCGGCGAGGCGCTTGATCAGTTGCTCTGTGAGCAAAGCACACAGCGCGTAAATCGACAGCTGTGGATTAGCGCCAATGCTGGTAGGGAATAAAGAACCATCGTGAATAGAAAGGTTCTCTAATTGATGATGCAGGCCTAGGCTGTTGGTCACGCCTAGCGTGGCATCATCACTCATTGCGCAGCCACCCATGACATGGGCACTGCCTAGGCGCGCGCGGTATAAAGACAGGTCTAAGCTATCAATCAGCGATTTAGCACGGTTTAAGCTTGTGACATAGTCAGCATCCGCATGCACTGGGAAGACCCGTTCAGCACCGGCTGCAAACTGAATCTCAGCCATGTTGTGATAGGCACGGCGGATACCATCCCAAGTATAAGGCGTCATTTGATAATCCAGCACCGGACTGCCATCGCTGCGCAATTCAACGGTACCGCTGGCGCTGTCTGGATGAAAACCGTCACGCAGCAAAGCAATCATCATGTGGGTGTTGGGTAATTGCGCCATACGCTCTGCGTTTACATCGCCATAACCACCCAAAATGGTCGCGGCAAAGGCTGGATGCAAGGGAGGCACTTCAAGCTTGTAGCCGATAGGCCCCGTCGCGCCATTAAGCCACTGGAAATGGTCGCTATAAATGGATTGAGGGGCACCGTAAAAGGGATTGACCGGCTCAGAAAACTGCGCGGCAGAAAAGTTCGTTAAATGTAAAAAGGTGCGTTTGCCGCAACGCTTGTGCGGGTCAGGCGCTTGCGAGCGCAGCAAAATTGCCGGTGTGTTGATGCCGCCGCCGGCCAAAATATAATGCTTGGCGCGAATAATGATTTTACGACCAGTAGGCTCAACTCCGCGCGCATCAAGGGCATGGCATTCGAGGTGCAGAACGCGATCTTGAGTCATCTGTAAGCGTTCAGCGCGAGCTAAATAAAGCAGGCTGCCGCCATTGCTTAAGCTGGCCGGAATGCAAGTGACCAGCATTGATTGTTTGGCGTTCACCGGACAACCCATGCCGCAATAGCCTAAATTCATGCAGCCGCGCACATTACGCGGAATCACTGCCCAGCTCAGGCCTAGTGCTTCGCAGCCACGCTTAAGTATGTCATTGTTAGTGTTGGCGGGCATGCTCCAAGGCGCAACCCCGAGGCGTTGTTCCATGCGCTCAAACCAAGGTTGCAAAGTATCCTTGTCTAAACCGCTGACCGCATGCTCGCTGGCCCAATGTTTGAGGGTTTCGGGCGGCGTACGAAAGCTCGAGGTCCAGTTAATTAAGGTGGTGCCGCCCACAGCGCGACCTTGCATAATGGTGATAGCGCCATCTTTGCTCATGCGACCCATGCCTTCCTGATAGAGGTCAGCGTAGGCTTGTGGCTCTTGCATTTTGAAATCAGTACTGGTGCGCAGCGGTCCTTCTTCAACAATCAATACGCGCAGCCCGGCAGCGCTTAATAACTCAGCACTGGTGGCCCCGCCAGCACCGCTGCCAACAATCACTACATCAGCTTCAAGCTGCAGATCGTTTTCAAGCAGGGAGGCGTTTTGCACCTGCCAGCCATTGGCGATGCCTTGAAGGAAAGGGTCTGGAATGGGCATAAGTGATCTCTATTATTGTTGTGACGAAAAAGGCCTGATCACAGCGTTTAACACTACTGCAGCAGCGGTGGGCCAGGGTAGCCGCAGTGATGCCAAGCGCTCGGTTGTCCATAGTGAGCCAGCATCGCCAGTTGCAATAGAGCGTTATGACCCATTTTTAATAAATCAAAACGACTGTTTTCCCAGCGTTTGAGAAACTGTTGAACATCGGCTGATGACGCTTGCGACCAAGCCCCCCAAACACCCGTGAGTGGGCCGCGCGTTAGCGGGTTATTGAGCACATCAAAGAGTTGCACGGTCAGTTTGCGCATCTCGGGCGAAAAACTGGCGAGGCTATTGTCGATGGCGCGCAGCGTGCTGTGTAGGTTGCTATTCATCTGCTCGGCAGCAACTGCGCCGCTATACAGCACCGGCAAGATCGCCGATAAACACAGGATGTCATCACTGCGCAGCACCAGAAAACCGCTGCTGGCAGGATCGCTGCTACAGCCGGTCAGACTTGCCGATAAACTGAGCACGCTTAAGCTCGCTGCAGAAACAGCGCTAAGTTTGAGAAAGCTGCGCCGAGAAAACTCGGCACTCTGAGCAACATGCGACATGCTTTGGCCTCGTCGTCTTAACGTAAAAAGAATTTCAGAATCAGTTTTTGCAGCCAACCGCCGTAAGGTGGGTAAATCAGTTTGGCGGCATTTAAACGCTGTTTGCTAAACACCGACTTGCTGTGGCTAAAGGTTAAGAAACCTTCGTGAGCGTGATAGTGGCCCATACCGGATGGACCAATACCGCCAAAGGGTAAATCATGCTGCGCAACATGCAGTAAAGTGTCGTTAATGCACACACCACCGGCATGACTATTGTGCAGTACATGCTGCTGCTCGCTACGCTCATAGCCAAAGTAATACAGCGCTAAAGGGCGTTGACGTTGGCGAATATAAGTTAAGGCGTCATCCAGGGTTTGATAGCCCACGATGGGTAACACAGGCCCAAAGATTTCATCCTGCATGACGCGCATGTCATCGCTGACATTGAGCAGTAAGGTCAGGGGTAAGCGTTGAGCTTGTCCTTGCTCATGCATGGCAATCGCTTGTGCACCTTGGCTGGTGGCGTTATCAATGGTGTCTTGCAAGCGTTGTTGGTGTTGTGGATTGATAATCGCCGTGTAATCAGGGTTGTCTGCCAATTTTGGATAGAATTTGCGCACAGTGCTGCGCAGCGCCTCGACAAACTCATCGATACGCGCGTGCGGTACTAAAATATAATCAGGCGCGACGCAGGTTTGCCCAGAGTTGACCATTTTGCCAAAGGCAATGCGTTCTACGGCGTCAGTCATGGGCACGTCGGCGCTGATAATCGCTGGTGATTTACCACCAAGCTCTAAGGTCACAGGCGTGAGGTTTTTCGCCGCGGCGCGCATCACATGTTTACCAACCTGGGTTGAACCGGTAAACAGTAGGTGATCGAAAGGCAGCTCAGAGAAAGCTGCAGCGAGATCGGCTTCACCTTGCACCACGCAGACTAAATCTTCTGGGAAAACACGGGCTAATAACTCTTTTAGCAACTGCGCGGTGCGCGGGGTGTGCTCGCTCATTTTGATCATCACCCGATTGCCGGCAGCTAGTGCGCCAGTTAAAGGGCCAATACTTAAAAACAGCGGGTAGTTCCACGGCACAATCACGCCGACCACACCGAGCGGTTGGTAGACGATTTTTGCCGAGGCAGGTTGAAAGGCTAAGCCGACTTTACGTTTAACCGGTTTCATCCAGCGCTTAATACGCTTGCAGGCATAATCAATGCCTTCCAGGCTTGGCATTAATTCAGCTAAGAGTGTTTCGTCGTGGCTGCGATGACTGAAATCCGCACTAATGGTTTCGCATAACAACTGTTGTTCGCTGGCGAGTACTGTGCGTAAAGCCTTAAGCCATTCAATACGTTGCTCAGCACTGGGCATCAATTGTGCTTGATAAGCGTGTTGTTGCGCGCTTAATAAGTCGTTTAAAGCACTGATCGGTGTGTTGTTGGGCATGATTAAGCTCGCAAACAAATAAATATAACTGATGTTTTAGAGTATTTGCTCTAACTGGTCAAGTGGATTAGAGTATTTGCTCTAACTGGTCAAGTGGATTAGAGTATTTGCTCTAAGTGCTCAAGTGATAATGCAGTAGAGCAGGCGTGATGTGTCCAACGGATAGCAAAGAGAGGCTAGATTGTTAGAGCAAATAGCAGAAGGTACGCAGCAAAACAGCAGATTAAGCACGCGTCAGCGCATTGTGCAGACTGCCCTTGAGTTGTTTAATCAACAGGGTGAGCGGCAGGTCACCACCAATCATATTGCTGCGCATCTAGGTATCTCTCCGGGCAACCTGCACTACCACTTTCGTAACAAGCAGACGATTGTGCTCGAGCTTTTTAGCCAATATGAGCAATTGGTTGATCAGTTTTTACAGTGCCCGCAAGATCGAGTGATGACCGTTGCTGATAAGGCCTTTTTATTGGAAGCGCTGCTCACTGCGCTTTGGGGTTATCGCTTTTTGCACCGTGATATGCAGCATTTATTAGCCGCCGATACTGAGTTAGCGCAGCGTTATCAAACTTTGGCGCAGCGCTGCTTGAGCAATGCACAAGGCATTTATCAAGGTTTTGCTGATGCCGGTATTTTGCGTATTGATGCGGCCAGTATTGAGGCTTTAGTCCTCAACTCATGGGTGATACTCACCGCTTGGGTGCCCTTTGTCTGCAGTATGCAAAAAGATTCAACCGATCTAACTCCAGCAATGTTACGCCGTGCTATCTATCAGGTGCTGATGCTCGAGCGTGAATATGTCAGCGCACAAGCACGTCTCGAAGTGGAGGAGTTGTTACAAAAATATCAGCTACCGCTCAGCGAGATTTTGCCGAACTGCTGAATACTAAAGTTGGCCGCAGACGCCAGATGCTTACCTGTAATTTTGGAGTTTATAATGATAAAAAACACCCCTCCGAGCACGTCTTACCAGCGCATTCTCAACTCAGCTCGATTCTTACTGCTGTGCAGTAGTTTATTACTAGCGGCCTGTGATCCAGCATCGGTACAAATAAGTGTCAGTGATGGCGACCGTGCAGCGACTGTCGATACCATAAAAGCCAATCGTCAGGTTGCTAGCCAAGTCGATTTAGCTGATCAGCAGGATTTTGAGGATGCTCGGCGCGGTCTAATTGCCAGTCCTGAGCATTTGCAGATTCCTTCTTTGACTGATCCGACGAAAAACGTCTGGGATATGCCAGCCTATGGCTTTGTTGAGGGTGATGCGCCTGACACGGTAAACCCCAGTTTGTGGCGCCAGACCAAGCTCAATAATATTCACGGTTTGTTTGAGGTGACGCCGGGTATTTATCAGTTGCGTGGTTTTGATTTGTCCAATATGACCCTGATTAAAGGCGAGAGTGGCTGGATTGTAGTCGACACCATGACCTCGAAAGAAACTGCGCGTTATGCATTTGATTTTGCTATGCAGCATTTGGCCGAGCGTTATCCAAATACCACCAATATCAGCGCTATTTTATTTACCCACAGCCATATTGACCATTTTGGTGGTGTTTTGGGGCTTGTCAGCCAGCAAGAGATTGCCGAGCAAAATATTGCAATTATTGCACCGTCTGGCTTTATGGAAGAGGCCACCAGTGAAAACGTGCTGGCCGGTGTCGCGATGAGCCGTCGTGCGGTTTATATGTACGGTAAAAATCTTGCGCGTGACGAGTTTGGTCATGTCGATAGCGGTCTAGGTAAAGGGCCTGCTTTTGGTGAAGTCAGTATTATTGAGCCTAACCAGTTGGTCAGTGGCACGCCGACTCATTTGAATATCGACGGTGTTGAGTTCCAATTTCAGTACACGCCTGATTCAGAAGCACCGGCGGAGTTCACTTTTTATTTACCGCAATACCATGCGTTTGCTGGCGCCGAAGTGGTCTCACGTAATATGCATAATCTATATACCCTGCGCGGTGCGAAAATTCGTGATGCGCTGAAATGGAGTGGTTACATTGAGCAATCACGTAATTTGTTTGCCAGTGCCGATGTGTATTTTGGCAGCCACCATTGGCCGATTTGGGGTCAAGAGCGGATTCAAACGTTTTTAAAGCAACAGCGTGATACCTATAAATATATTCACGACCAAAGCGTGCGGCATATGAACCAAGGAATGACGCCAGGCGAAATCGCTGAACATATCACTTTGCCAGCAAGCTTAGCGACGGTGTTCTCCAATCGTGAATATTACGGCACGGTTAAGCATAATGTGCGTGCGGTATATCAGGCCTATTTGGGTTGGTATGACGCGAACCCTGCACACTTAGATCCTTTGCCCGATCCGCAGCGCGCAACTGCTTATGTGGAACTTGCGGGTGGCAGTGAAAAGATGCTGGAGCAGGCGCAAGCTGCATTTAATCAAGGCCGGTACCGTTGGGCGGCAGAGTTGTTAAATCATTTGGTATTTGCTGAGCCTAGCAATATTGCTGCGCGCACGTTGCTGGCGCGTACCTATGATCAACTAGGCTACCAAGCTGAGTCTGGACCATGGCGCGATGTTTACTTAACTGCGGCGTTAGAGTTGCGCGAAGGGACTCCTGATAGCGGTATTGAAATGGCGGCGCTGAAGGATCTATTTCTGCAAACGCCGTTAGCCAACTTCTTCGATAGCATGGCTGTGCGCTTGCAAGCGGAATACGCTGCCGACAAAAACTGGCAGATTAAAATTCATTTTACCGACTTGGATGAAAGTCATTTGTTATGGCTGGAAAACTCAGTTCTGCATCATCGTTTATTGGATGATACAGCGCCGCTAACCGAGAAAGTCCACGCCACTTTGAATCTGACTCATCCGTTATTTATCGACATGTTGATTGGTGAGGCTGGCGCTAAAGAGATGCTGCTATCGGATGATTTAAGCATTGATGGCAGCAAGATCGATTTACTACGATTTTTCAGTTTGTTTGAAAAGCCGGTGGCCAATTTTGGCATCGTACTGCCGAATTAAAGGAGCTAATAAAACGCTTATCGATATCGGCGCTTGGCGTATCTCTCGAGTGCCGTTTTTCCCTTAGCGGGCCATCCTCGCCCGATTCGGGCGCTGCGCCTTCCATGGCTGTGCTTGTCACGTCACCCGCGAGACACTTCTCAAATATTTGTATTGTTTGCGCTATTTTTATGAGGCTCTTTGCGAGCTTTTGATGTGCAAAATCGATGCACATGATCAACATGCAGGCCTGCGCCGATAGCGCCCGCTCAGCCAAGTGCGATCTAGCTGGCAGCACAAATGATCAACGAGTGCTGCGCTATAGTTGTGACGAGCGAAGTCATGGATGACGTAGCGCCGGAGTTGAACCTTGGATGGGTTCATCGACGGAAAACAGCTATAGCGCAGTACGTTTTACGCAAATATGCACAGCACACTTTACGCAATCTAGATGTGTGAACTGGTTATATCGCAGCTAAAGAATTACTAAGGCTGAGATAAAGTGAACAAACCAAGCCATTCAACATCAATAATGCGCTTTAACTGAGCAATACCCGCTGCGGGAACACCTGTATTTGGGGTATACTCTTGAACTTTCTGCCCGTCTTTAATAGTGGATATATACCGTGACCCAAACAACCGCCCCCGTGCGTACCTTCCAAGATCTGATTCTCACCTTGCAGAGCTTCTGGGCTGAGCAGGGCTGTGTGGTGTTGCAACCTTATGATATGGAAATGGGTGCTGGCACCTTCCATACTGCAACCTTTTTACGTGCCCTCGGCCCGGAAACCTGGAATGCTGCCTATGTGCAGCCTTCGCGCCGCCCAACCGATGGTCGTTACGGTAACAACCCCAACCGCTTGCAACATTATTATCAGTTCCAAGTGGTGCTTAAACCTAACCCAGACAATATCCAAGATTTGTACTTGGAGTCATTACGTCATATTGGTATTGACCCGCTGGTGCACGACATCCGTTTCGTTGAAGACAACTGGGAGTCGCCAACTTTAGGTGCTTGGGGTTTGGGTTGGGAAATCTGGCTCAACGGCATGGAAGTCACTCAGTTTACCTACTTCCAGCAAGTCGGCGGTATTGAGTGCTATCCGGTTACCGGTGAAATCACCTACGGTCTTGAGCGTTTGGCCATGTATATCCAAGGTGTAGATTCGGTATACGACTTGGTTTGGACCGACGGCCCATTTGGTAAAGTGACCTATGGCGATGTTTTCCATCAGAACGAAGTGGAGCAGTCCACCTATAACTTTGAACACGCCAACGTTGAGAAGATGTTTGAGCTGTTTGATTTTTATGAAAGTGAAGCCAGTCGTCTAAGCCTGTTAAATCTGCCGTTGCCCAGCTATGAAATGGTATTGAAAGCCTCGCATACCTTTAACTTGTTGGATGCACGCCGCGCGATTTCTGTAACTGAACGCCAGCGCTATATTTTACGCGTGCGCACTTTGGCGCGCGCTGTAGCACAAAGCTATTTAGAAGCACGGGCGAAATTAGGCTTCCCGATGGCACCTGAAGCATTACGTGATGAAGTATTGGCTAAGCTGGAGATTGAACAATGAGTGCGCGTGATTTTTTAGTGGAGCTGGGTACCGAAGAGCTACCACCCAAAGCCCTCAATACCCTAGCCAAGGCATTTCGTGATGGCATTACCAAAGGCCTCAAAGCGGCCAGCTTAAGCCATGGCGATGTCCAGGTTTTTGCCGCACCGCGTCGTTTAGCAGTGCTGATTAGCCAACTGACTGAGCGCCAGGATGATCGTAGCCAAGCCATTGATGGTCCGCCAGTACAAGCCGCGTTTGATGAGCAAGGTGAGCCGACGCAAGCAGCGCTAGGTTTTGCGCGTAAATGTGGCGTGGATATTGGTGAAATTGATCGCAGCGGCGCTAAATTACGCTTTGAACAACATATTCCAGGGCAGGCGACTGTAGGCTTGTTGCCAGCGATTGTTGAAGAGTCGCTCAGTGCTTTACCGATTCCTAAACGCATGCGTTGGGGCGCTCGTAAAGAAGAGTTTGTGCGTCCGACCCAATGGTTGGTGATGCTGTTTGGTAACGATGTCGTGGATTGCACAATTTTGGCGCAAACCGCCGGTCGCGCCTCACGTGGCCACCGTTTCCATCACAACAGTGATGTCGTGCTCAACCAGCCCTGCGATTATGTCGAAGCGCTGCGCAAAGCCTATGTGCTGGTCGATTTTGCTGAGCGTCGCAGCTTAATTCAAAAGCGTGTTGATGTGCTTGCTGCCGAGCAACAAGGTACCGCGATTGTGCCGCCAGCTTTGCTGGATGAAGTGACCGCATTGGTGGAGTGGCCAGTGCCGTTGGTGTGCTCATTTGAAGAGCATTTCTTGGATGTGCCACAAGAAGCCTTGATTATCACCATGCAAGACAACCAGAAGTATTTCTGCTTGTTGGATAGCAAAGGTGCGTTGCTGCCACGTTTTATTACCGTCTCGAATATTGAAAGCCGCGATCCGCAACAAGTGATTTCCGGTAACGAGAAAGTTGTGCGTCCGCGTCTCACCGATGCCGAGTTCTTCTATCTGCAAGATCAAAAGCAGCCTTTAGAGGCGTTTAATGAGCGCCTACAGAATGTAGTGTTCCAAGCACAGTTGGGCAGCGTCTACGATAAAGCGGTACGTGTTGCCAAACTGGCAGAAGTGATTGCTGAGAAAATCGGTAGTAATCCTGAGCATGCTGCACGTGCTGGTTTACTGTCGAAGTGCGATTTAGCTACGGAGATGGTCGGTGAGTTCCCGGAAATGCAGGGCATCGCCGGCTTCTACTATGCGCAAAATGATGGTGAGCCTGGTGATATCGCTTTAGCACTTAATGAGCAATATATGCCACGTGGTGCTGGCGCTGAATTACCGACAACCTTAACCGGTGCGGCGTTAGCAGTGGCGGATAAGCTGGATACCTTGGTGGGTATTTTTGGGATTGGTATGTTGCCAACCGGCAGTAAAGATCCTTATGCCTTGCGCCGTGCTGCTTTGGGTATTTTGCGTGTATTGATTGAAAAAGATTTAGACATTGATCTGGCCTATTTGGTGGCGATCGCGATTACCCAGTATGGTGATAAGATCGAGAGCAAAGGCTTGGCAGAAAAAATCCTCGACTTCATTTTTGATCGTCTGCGCGCCCGTTATGAAGATGCCGGTGTTGATGTTGCGGTGTATCAAGCAGTGCGTGCGGTGCACCCTATGTCGCCCTTGGACTTTGATCAGCGTGTGCAAGCGGTGCAAAACTTCCGTGCCTTGCCAGAAGCGCAAGCTTTGGCTGCAGCCAATAAGCGTGTATCGAACTTGCTGGGTAAAAGTGCCACCGAGCAGAGCACAACGGTGCAAGCGCATTACTTTGACAGCCCAACCGAATTTGCTTTGTACGCAGCCTTACAGCAGGCGTTGCAGGCGGTACAACCATTGGCTGCCGAGCGTCAGTACACTGAAGCATTAACCCGCTTAGCCAGCCTGCATGAGCCGGTGGATGCGTTCTTTACCGCAGTGATGGTTAACGCTGAAAACCCTGAAGTACGTGCCAATCGTCATGCCTTATTGGCGCAGTTGCGCGGCTTGTTCTTAGGTGTAGCAGATATTTCTGTACTGGATTAATGCTCGACAGGACGCAGGGTGGGCTTGACGTGAGTTGGGCTCACCTGAGTAGGGATCAAGTATGAAATTATTAATTCTCGATCGTGATGGTGTGATTAATTACGATTCGGATGCTTACATTAAAACAGTGGCTGAATGGATTCCTTTGCCCGGTGCTTTAGATGCCATTGCGCGTCTCAGTCGCGCCGGTTGGACGGTGGCTGTGGCAACCAACCAGTCCGGCTTAGCGCGCGGTTATTACAGCGTGGCAACGCTCGAGTCGATGCATCAAGTTTTACGTGATGAAGTGCAGCAGCGTGGTGGTGCTATGGGGCTGATTAGCTATTGCCCGCACGGTCCAGATGAGGGCTGCGCGTGCCGTAAACCTTTGCCAGGCTTGCTGAGACAAATTGCTGAGTACTACCAAACCGCATTGGATGGCGTATGGTTTGTCGGTGACAGCCTGCGTGACTTACAGGCCGCGGTTGCCGTCAATGCCCAACCAGTGTTGGTCTGTAGCGGAAAAGGCGAGCAAACCCGTGAGAAACCACTACCAGACAACACGCTAATATTTGCTGATTTATCAGCAGTGGCAGATCACTTATTAGGCTAAAGGTTAGAGATATGGGCGTCATCTACGGATTAAGAACGGTAATTTTCTATGTTTTACTGGGCTTAAGTGCGCTTATTTGGTGCTCGATCAGTTTGTTGGTCGCCCCCTTTTTATCTTTTCCAGCGCGTTATCGCTTTATCAATGTGTATTGGTGCCGGTTCGCTGTCGGCTTAGGCAAGTACATTATTGGTTTAAATTACCGCGTGACCGGTGCAGAAAATATTCCCAGTGAGCGCTGTGTGATTCTGGCAAAACACCAAAGCACTTGGGAAACCTTTTTCTTATCAGCGTATTTTCAGCCGTTGAGCCAAGTGTTAAAGAAAGAGCTGCTGCGTGTACCCTTTTTTGGTTGGGCGATGGCGCTGCTCAAGCCTATTGCGATTGATCGTGACAATCCTAAGCAAGCGTTAAAGCAACTGGCGAGCCAAGGCGCTGAACGTCTAGAGCAAAACTGTTGGGTGTTGATTTTTCCAGAAGGTACGCGCATTCCAGTTGGTAAAATCGGCAAGTTTTCCCGTGGCGGCGCCTCGTTGGCAGCGAATGCTGGCTTGCCGGTATTACCCGTTGCACACAATGCTGGGATGTTTTGGCCAAAGGCTGGCTGGGCGAAAAAGCCCGGCACCATTGATGTCGTAATTGGTCAGCCGATGTTTGCCGAAGGCGAAGGTCCGCGAGCGATTGCTGAGTTAAATCAGCGTGCGTTTGCTTGGATTGCGCAAACCCAGTTTGACTTGGGCGCTTTGGATGCAAAAGCTTTGGCTGAGATTCAAGAGCAGACAGCTCTGTAAATTTGCGACCAGCAGTACTCGTTGATCATTGGCATTGTTCGCCTATTTGACTGCAATTATTCTCGTGAAATTAAGCGAATGATGCCGACTCTGGGAGCGCGGGCGGCTCGCCCGCAAAAGCTTAATTCAAAGTACATTTCTGACTGTTAAAAATTGCGCTTGCCGTACTGTGCGGTGATTGTTTTTCCATCGATGAGCCCGTTCGGGGCTCAACTCCGGCGCTACGCCATCCATAGCTGCGCTGATCACAGCCACTGCAAAGCACTCGTTGACTATTTGTGCTGTTTGTCAGCGGCGCTCAATCATTTGAGCTATCTGAGAGTTGTTTTTAAGTTGCGCGGATTAACTGCGCCAGTAATTATTGGCTGCAGAGACGGTTTGAAAGTTAATGGCAATGACTTGCGATGCCGCCGTCAAGCCGTCAGCAGACTCTGCATAAGCAGAGCGTAGCGCCTTCAGTGTTTCCATATCGGGTTGAGTGTATTTCACACCGCGACGGCTCAGCGTAATGGCCAGCTCAAAGCCTTCTTGTGGTGTGGCGGTAATTAGGGAAGGAAGCCAAGTATCGGTCATCGTTATATCCTTCTTATCTGATGCTTGCTAAGCATTGCATGGGTCGGCAGAGTTGCCTTGTACGCCACAAATGCAGCGATAAAAACACTCTGCCAGAGCCCCTGCAGGACAACAAATAATTCTCAGGAAAACTTAACTAAACTCAAGAAGCCAGTTTTAGTAAGATGAGTTTGGTGTGTGCTCTGGATTGATTTCGCCGTAAACTTCTTCTGGATCAATATCATTGAGCAAGAGCATTTCCTTGACTGTCTCAATGTGCTCCAGCACGACTTTATAATGCTCGCCGTATTCGTACTTGGTCACTTCAATCGCCTTAGGCATATAGTTGAACGCGATTTTTAACGCTTGTAGCGCATCGGGGTGCAATTTATCGCTCATCTTAAAATCCTCATTGGCTAGTACAGCTGTTTGTCGCTGCAGGCATCGTCTGCCGGTCATGCTAGCAAAAACGGTGCAACAGCGCAGGCTGACGAACTCTCTTTGCTCACCAGCCTGGGTAGCGTTGCCATAGTAGCGCGCCCTCGCTAGGATTATTGAGGCTGATTTGATGCGGTACTAAGCATAAGTCAGTAGCGATCTGTTGGATGCTGTCGCGCATTTCTAAGTGAGCCAGCCATTCGCTGGGCAAAGCCTGCGCGCCCAGTAGCAGCCCAAGAAAGTGTCCAGCGATCAGGCCGGTGCTGTCACTGTCACCGCTGTGGTTAACGGCCTTGCACACGCCATCGGTGAAGTCTTTGGCTGATAAGGCACACCACAAGCCTATCGCTAGCGCCTCTTCGGCAACCCAGCCACCGCCCAAATGCGCTTCAATCAGCTCTGGACTGGGCTCGATGTCGGCATGCTGCAATTCCAGTACTTTTCGCAAAATAGTATAGGTTTCATGCATGCCAACTTTATCTCGATGTTCATGCAAACTGTTGTGTGTGGCTGCTGCCAGTGACAAGGTTGGTGTTTGCCATAAGCGTGCCAGGATATCGGCAAATATCCCAGCCGATAAATAGCCGCAAGGATGCCCGTGGGTGAGGTGTGCGGCTTGCACTGCTGAGCTAAAAGGGTTGGGCATAAACGCACAAGGGGCAACGCGCATCACGCCGCCGCAGCCTTTACTGCTGTTGCTGGCCATCACTCCAAGCTGCTGAGCAGATTGCAGTGAGTTTAAGCACGTGGAGCCAGGTGCGCGTCGTGCCCAGAGGCGTTGGTCTGCAATTAACCAGCCATCACTGACAGTCTCAGCGAGGTACGGATTGGCGGATACATTTTGCGTGAGTAACCAGCGCATATAAGCGTTATGCATAATGCTGGGGGTATGCGTTGTGCCGCGTAGATGCTCGCGGACAGTCGCGCGCAATAAACCTTCTGCAGTAAACAGCATCATTTGCGTGTCATCGGTCACTGAACCAAGCTTGCCATAGGCAGGCTGTAAGTCTTGGATGCCGTTTTCGCCAAAGCGCTTTTGGATTTCAAACCACTCGAGAAACTCTACCGGTGCGCCGCAGGCATCACCTAAAGCGCCGCCTAGCAAACAGCCAAGCAAAGCGTTTGGATCGCGGACCAAGCGCTGTTCAGGTGCGTGACGCAGATAGCTTGTCTCATGACGGACTAATGCGAGTTGGCGGATCAGACCATGAGGCCCAGATACGTAAATTCGGCTAAGGTCTTGGTCGATATTTTGCTGATCAATCACGCGCATCAGGCTCGAGTTGCGAACATCAGTAATCAAGTCAAAGGCTTGAATTTGATCTAATAACAGCATACAACCTCCGGTAAAGTCGGCACACGAGGCGGTATCATCTGCTGATAATGCGACACTCTATGTCGCACGGTGCAAAATTAACCGTGTGTTTGGTTTATCCTGTGTAAATCTTCTGCACTGGCTATCTAAACAGATTGCCGATCGGTTTGCTTTGTGCTGCGGCAAAGAATGGGCTTTTATCGCTCTTAATGGCTTGCCTAGCCTTTCCATACTTGAGTGTGCTGCTGTGCAGTGGGAGCCAATAGCGATTGCCTGTATGCTTGTTTACTCAGTAATGTGTTACTCATTTGGTTGTTTTTGTAAAGGTTGAATGCCCGCATGTCTCAAGCCCCGTTAGTTTTAGTTGATGGTTCATCGTATTTGTACCGCGCGTTTCATGCGCTGCCGCCGTTAATGACATCGACAGGGCTGCCAACTGGGGCGGTGAAAGGGGTGTTGAATATGCTGCGCAGTTTGCGCAAGCAATACCCTGAGAGTGTGATTACGGTGATCTTTGATGCCAAAGGGCCGACCTTTCGCGATGAACTCTTTGCTGAATACAAAGCGCAAAGACCGCGTATGCCAGACGATTTACGCGTGCAAATTGAGCCTTTGCATGAATGCGTGAAGGCCATGGGCTTTCCTTTTTTATGCGTAGAAGGCGTCGAGGCCGATGATGTGATTGGCACCTTAGCGCGCAGCAGTACTCTGGCCGAGCGTGATGTGGTGATCTCTACTGGCGATAAAGATATGGCGCAGTTGGTCAATGGCCATGTCAGCCTAGTTAACACCATGTATAACACCAAGACCGACAGTGCTGGGGTAGTAGAAAAGTTTGGTGTGGGCCCTGAGTTGATTATTGATTACCTTGCCTTGATGGGCGATAAATCCGACAACATTCCCGGCGTGCCGGGCGTGGGTGAAAAAACTGCATTGGGCTTATTGGTTGGTCTGGGTGATATGGATGCGATTTATGCCAATATCGATAAGGTGGCTGGCCTGCCGATTCGTGGTGCTAAAACCCTAGGTGCCAAGCTGTTAGAGCACCGTGAAATGGCTTATTTATCACGTAAATTAGCTACGATTAAAACTGATGTTGAGTTAGAGCTGAATATTGACGACATGCACATGCAGGATCCGCAAGACGAGATTCTGATGGAGCTGTATCAGCGTTTAGAGTTTAAAAGTTGGCAAGATGAAATTCGTCGCCGCAGCGCTGCTGCGCTGAGCAGCCCTAAACCCAGGAAAGCAGTTAGCAGTGCCTCTGATGACTTATTCGCCGAGCCTGCTACACAGGCTGAAGGTTCAGCCGACAGCGCAGCAACCGAAACTGCAGCAGTCGAGCATCAGGCTAAATTTCACACTATTTTGACTGAAGATGCATTTGCCGATTGGCTGCAGCGCTTAAGTCAAGCCAAGCTGTTTGCTTTCGATACCGAAACCACCAGTGTCGATGCGCAGCAGGCGCGCTTAGTGGGCATTTCTTTTGCAGTAGCTGAAGGTGAAGCGGCTTATGTGCCCTTGGCGCACAGTTACATGGGCGTGCCAGAGCAGTTGGATGAGCAAAAAGTGCTGGATGCGTTGCGTCCACTGCTGGAAAATTCAGCGATTAGCAAAGTCTGTCAAAACGGTAAGTACGATATTAACGTGTTAGCCCGTTATGGTATTGCGGTACAGGGCGTGCGCTTCGATACCATGCTTGAATCCTATGTGCTCAATTCCACTGCCACGCGGCATAACATGGACAGCTTGGCGCAGCGTTATTTAAATCGCAGCACCATTCTTTTTGAAGAGGTGGCCGGTAAAGGCGCTAAGCAACTGACCTTTGATCAAGTGGACCTGAGTATTGCTGGGCCTTATGCCGCTGAAGACGCTGAAATTACCCTGTGTTTGCATAATTGTTTAATTAAACAGCTCGAAGAGATTCCAACACTGCTTGATGTGTTGGCTAAGATTGAAATACCTTTGATGCCGGTGCTGGCGCGGATTGAGCGTTGCGGCGCGTTGGTCGATGCACATCTCTTAGGGCTGCAAAGTTTAGAGCTGGCGGAGAAACTCACTGAGCTGGAGCGCAAGACCTTCGAGATTGCCGGTGAAGAATTTAATTTGGCCTCGCCTAAACAGTTGGGTGTTGTGTTGTATGAAAAGCTCGGTTTACCGGTCTTGGCCAAAACAGCCAAAGGTCAGCCCAGTACCGCTGAAGCGGTGTTGTCGGAATTGGCTGAACAAGGCCATGAGCTACCTGTGCTGCTGATGGAGTACCGCAGCTTAAGTAAACTTAAAAGCACCTACACCGACCGTTTGCCAGAACAAATTAACCCGCTGACTGGGCGCATTCACACCAGCTACCATCAAGCCGTAACCGCGACTGGACGCTTATCGTCGAGTGATCCTAACTTACAAAATATTCCGATTCGTACCGCTGAAGGGCGTCGTATTCGTCAGGCGTTTATTGCCCCTACAGGCTATAAACTACTGGCGGCTGACTACTCGCAAATTGAATTACGCATCATGGCGCACTTGGCGCAAGATCCAGGTTTACTGGATGCTTTCCGCAATGATCGCGATGTGCATAAAGCGACCGCCTCTGAAGTGTTTGGTGTTGAGTTAGAGGATGTCACCACTGATCAGCGTCGCAGCGCTAAAGCGATTAACTTTGGTCTGATTTATGGCATGAGTGCGCATGGTTTGGCCAAGCAAATTGGTTGCGAGCGTGGTCAGGCGCAAATGTATATGGACCGTTACTTTGCCCGCTACCCAGGTGTACTCGACTATATGGAGCGCACCCGCAAGCAGGCCAGTGAGCAAGGCTATGTTGAGACTTTGTTTGGTCGCCGTTTGTACTTGCCAGATATTAAAGCTAAAAATGCGGCGATTCGTAAAGGGGCCGAGCGTACTGCGATTAACGCGCCGATGCAGGGCAGTGCCGCTGATATTATTAAGCGTGCGATGATTACGGTGGACAGTTGGTTAGCTGAATCAGGTTTGGATGCGCGTGTCATTTTACAAGTGCATGATGAATTGGTGCTTGAGGTACGTGAGGATCAAGTGGATGCACTACGCGCAGGCTTATTACCATTGATGAGTGCTGGCGCCGCTTTGGACGTGCCATTACTGGTTGAAGCCGGTGTCGGCGATAATTGGGATCAGGCACATTAAATTTTTTTAAAACAATCTAGGAACTAATTTTACAAAAGCACAGTCAGAGTATTTGAATGGTTAAGGAATACCGTTGTTGAAACTCCTTGATGTGTTTTATGTTGGCAGATATCCGGACTACCCCTAGCGGTCCGGACTTATACTCCGAATCTCTCTCCCCCCCCCGTGAGATTCGGAGTTTTTTTTGCCTTTTTTCCGGTCATCTGCGACAAAAGTTGCTCTGTTCATTTCCCTCTGCTTTTTTAGAAATATTCATGTAGTATTTATAGCTGTGCACTACATGGCCTAATGGCCGTTCTATTTGAGGCTTTTCCAAGCAGAGTGAGGCAAAAATGACTGATCGCGTTCAAGTCGGTGGCTTGCAGGTCGCCAAAGTTTTATATGACTTCGTTAATAATCAAGCTATTCCAGGCACTGGTGTGACTGCAGAGCAATTCTGGGACGGCGCAACGAAGGTGTTAAAAGACCTTGCACCGAAAAATCGTGCCCTGCTAGAAAAACGTGATGCCTTACAAGCACAAATTGATGAGTGGCACCTTGCACGTAAGGGCCAAGCTCATGACGCAGTAGCCTATAAAGCATTTCTGCAAGAGATTGGATACTTGCTGCCAGAAGCAGCAGACTTTCAAGCCAGCACACAAAATGTTGACGACGAAATTGCTCGTATGGCAGGTCCACAATTAGTGGTACCTGTAACTAACGCACGTTTTGCTCTTAACGCTGCCAATGCGCGTTGGGGTTCTTTGTACGACGCTTTATACGGCACTGATGTGATCAGTGAAGAAGGCGGCGCAGAGAAAGGCAAGGGCTACAACAAAGTACGTGGCGATAAGGTCATCGCTTATGCGCGTGCTTTTTTAGACAAATCTGCACCTTTAGCTGCAGGTTCGCACGTTGATGCAACCGGCTATCGTATTGAAGGCGGTAAACTGGTTGTCAGCCTCAAAGGCGGCAGCAACAGCGGTCTGCGTGATGATGCGCAATTGATTGGTTACCAAGGTGATGCGGTAGCGCCAACAGTTGTTCTGCTGAAGAACAATGGCCTGCATTTTGAAATTCAAATCGATGCGACCAGCATGATTGGCCAAACTGATGCTGCAGGCATCAAAGATATTTTGCTTGAATCAGCTTTGACCACCATCATGGACTGTGAAGACTCTATTGCTGCGGTTGATGCCGATGATAAAACTCTGGTTTACAGCAACTGGTTAGGCCTGATGAAGGGTGACCTGGCTGAAAGCGTGACCAAAGGCGATAAAACCTTTACTCGCGTGATGAATCCAGATCGCGTATATAGCGCAATCAATGGCGGAGAAGTGAAGTTGCACGGCCGTTCATTGCTGTTCGTCCGTAACGTTGGCCACTTAATGACCAACCCGGCAATTTTGGATGAGCAAGGCAACGAAATGCCAGAAGGCATCATGGATGCATTGTTCACCAGTTTAATTGCGATGCATAACTTGAAAGGCAACACCACTCGTCAAAACAGCCGCACTGGCAGCATGTATATCGTTAAACCGAAAATGCATGGTCCAGAAGAAGTGGCTTTTGCTAATGAGCTATTTGCCCGTACTGAAGACGTTTTAGGCTTGGCGCGTAATACCCTAAAAATGGGTATTATGGATGAAGAGCGTCGCACCACTGTTAACTTGAAAGCTTGTATTGCGCAAGCTAAAGAGCGCGTGGTGTTCATTAACACAGGTTTCTTAGACCGTACCGGTGATGAAATCCATACATCGATGGAAGCCGGCGCCATGGTGCGTAAAACAGCCATGCGCGGTGAAAAATGGATTGCAGCCTACGAAGACTGGAACGTTGATACAGGACTGGCTACCGGCCTGTCTGGCGTTGCCCAGATCGGTAAAGGTATGTGGGCCATGCCTGATTTGATGGCCGCTATGGTTGAGCAAAAAATTGGTCACCCAAAAGCGGGCGCCAATACAGCCTGGGTTCCATCACCAACAGCGGCAACGCTGCACGCACTGCATTACCACGAAGTGGATGTGTTTGCCCGTCAAGAAGAGTTGAAGAAGCGTCAGTTTGCTTCAATTGACGATATTCTGACTATTCCATTGGCACCCAGCACAGACTGGACTGCCGAAGAAATTCAGCACGAGCTGGACAACAACGCGCAAGGCATCTTGGGCTATGTTGTGCGCTGGATTGACCACAGTGTCGGTTGTTCTAAAGTACCTGACATCAACGATGTCGGTCTGATGGAAGACCGCGCTACGCTGCGTATCTCCAGCCAGCACATGGCCAACTGGTTGCGTCACGGTATCGTGAGCGAAGCGCAAATTGTTGAAACCATGCAGCGTATGGCTGTGGTGGTTGACCGTCAGAATGCGGATGACCCAGCTTACCGTCCAATGGCAGCGAACTTCGACGACAACGTCGCGTTCCAAGCGTCTCTGGAATTGGTACTGCAAGGTCGCGAGCAGCCTAACGGCTACACCGAGCCTGTATTGCACCGTCGTCGTCGCGAATTTAAAGCTAAAAACGGCTTATAATTTGTAACGCTCTACAGTGTTAACAAGAAACCGCCTTCGGGCGGTTTTTTGTTGTCTAGCTTTTTCTATCACAGCGCAATACCGCTTGTAGGGTACTCGAGCTGTGTATTGTGTTGATATAGATCGTGCTAGAGATAGAAAAAGCCTGCATTGTGCTGCTGTCACACTTACGTCCAATAGGATGCGTTAATCTAAAACTTTAGGATAGTCTGATCTAATAGGGGAGTGCTCCATGAGCAGGAATGATGCCTTTGCAAAAACAGGCAAAACTGCAGTGCAACAAAATATACAAGGCACGCTGGAATTCTTGCAAAAATATCCACCCTTTAACCAGATGGATATTGCTCATCTCAGTTTTCTAGTCGAAAACTGCCAGCTGCGTTTTTATGCTGAAGGTGAAAAAATCATCAGCCCAGAAGATGGGCCAGTCGAGTTTTTTTATATTGTTAAGCAAGGCAGTGTCCACGGTGAGCGCCGCAAAGGTCAGGATGCCAGTCAAGAAACAACATTTGAAATCACCACCGGTGAGTGTTTTCCGATCGCGGCTTTGTTGGGTGAAAGAGCGACACGTACCTCGCATATTGCCGAGACAGATACCTTTTGTCTGCTGCTGGATAAAGCCTCTTTTGTGAAGCTATTCGGCAAGTGCGAAGCATTCCGTGATTTCTCCGTGCGTGGTATCAGCAGCTTGCTCGAACACGCCAACCAGCAAGTGCAAAGCCGTGCGGCAGAAACATTGGGCTCGCAGTATTCGATGGAAACGCTGCTGTCTGAGTTGGCTATGCGTCAACCTATTACCTGTGAAGGGCATTTGCCTTTGCATAAAGCTGTGCAATTGATGCATGAGCAACAAATTGGCAGCTTAGTAATTACTGATGAAATGCAGCGCCCACAGGGTATTTTTACTTTGCGTGATTTGCGTCGTGTGATTGCCGATGCCAATGCCGATTTACGCCAGCCCATTAGTGAGTTGATGACGCTTAATCCATTCCATCTGCCACCGCAGGCCTCTGCCTTTGATGCAGCCTTAGCGATGACTGAACGGCACATTGCACATGTGTGTCTGGTGCAGGACGGGCGCTTAGTCGGAGTGATCTCAGAGCGTGATCTGTTCTCTTTGCAGCGTGTTGATCTGGTGCATTTAGCCCGCGCGGTACGCCATGCGGCCTCGATCGATAAGCTGGTGCAGCTGCGTGATGATATTCGCTTGCTGGTGGATCGCATGATTGCCCATGGCGCCAGCTCTGAGCAGGTGACGCGCTTAATTACTTTGCTCAATGATCACATGGTCTCGCGGGTAATTGAATTATGCATTGAGCAACACGGTAATCCTGGCGTGGAATTCACTTGGCTGGTGTTTGGCAGTGAAGGGCGTAAAGAGCAAACCCTGTATACCGATCAAGATAACGGCATTTTATTTGAAGCCAGCAGCCAAGAAGAAGCCAATGCGATACGGCAAAAACTGCTGCCATTGGCGCGTGAAATTAACTTGGCACTGGATGATTGCGGTTTTATGTTGTGCAAAGGCAATATCATGGCCGGTAATGCTGAGTTGTGTTTGTCGCGTCAAGAATGGTCGCGACGTTTTAGCAAGATTGTTCGCGAGGCGACGCCAGGGAATCTTCTGTATTCAACAATATTCTTTGATTTACGGGCTATTTGGGGGCCGCTTGAGGGCTGCCAAGAGTTGCGCCGAGAGTTGCTCTCGATGATTCGTGGCAATGACATGTTTCAGCGCCTAATGGCTGAAAATGCTTTGCAGCATAGGCCGCCACTGGGTGGCTTGTTCCGTAACTTTACGCTCGATAAAAAAGGCGTGGAAAAAGATACCCTGGACTTGAAAATCAAAGGTTTAGCGCCGTTTGTCGATGGTATTCGCGTATTAGCCTTGAGTGCTGGAATTGAAAACAGTAATACTTTGGAGCGCATTCGTCAGTTGGTCAGTAAAGGCGTGATTGAGCGCTTAGATGGTGATGCCTATGCTGAGGCGTATCATTTTATTCAACTAATCCGTATGCAGCAGCACCAGCAGCAAGCACGCAATGAGCTGGCTTACAGCAATCGGATTTACCCTGACGAGCTCAATCACTTGGACCGCCGTATTTTGCGTGAGTCCTTTCGACAAGCCCAGCGCTTACAAGCCAGTTTGACCTTTAGGTATCAGTTGTGAGGTTTCTTAATGTCTTTCGTAAGAGCCGCGAGCTGCGTGCTTCTGATGCTTTACGTTTAGCTGCGTTAGCGCCCCCAGCCGCACTGAGCGAACAACCATTGCATGAGCAGCGCTTTGTCGTAGTGGATTTAGAAACCAGCGGCCTGAACACCCTTAAAGATAAAATTCTTTCGATTGGCGCGGTGACCATTGAGCATTCAGCGATTGCGCTCGGTCAGCAGTTTAGTTGCACACTGCGCCGAGCCAATCATGCGGTCAGTGAAAGTGTGTTGATTCATCAAATTCCACCAAGCGAGGTGGCTGCTGGCGTGCGCACAGAAAAAGCCCTGTTGAATTTTATGGAGTATGTGGGCAGCAGTCCGCTCTTAGCTTTTCATGCGACCTTTGATCAGCGCATGCTGGTGCGTGAAATGAATGATACGTTTGCCTATCATCTGCGTCATCCATTCTATGATGTGGCTGAGATTGCGCAGTTACTCTGCCCGGAAAACAACATGCGCAACCCAGGCTTAGATGATTGGGTGAGTTTTTTTGGTTTGCAGGTTTTACAGCGCCACAATGCCAGTGCGGATGCTATGGTGACCGCAGAGCTGATGCTAATTTTACTCAAGCGTGCCGAGCGCCAAGGCATCCATAATTTGCAGACCTTGGATATCAGTTTACAAAACTGGCGGCGTCGGCAGCAAAATAGCTTGTGAGCCTATAACGCTACAACCGATGACCATTAATCGGTTGCTCTTTTAGCTTTTTGTAGCAAGGCCGATAGCATCTCATAGCCCATAGTATGAGGATCAAGTCATGCAAATTGTCTCCAGTGAGCAGCACTCACTGACCAGTGATTATCAGAAATTATTCGGTCGTGAAGTGCATGAGACGCTTGATCTGCAAGTCAATGGCCAGCGCCTGCAGATGCAGCGCCATGAACGTGTGCTGGTTGCGGAGCAAGGTTCTGCAGGGCTGCTCAGTCGAACAGCAGAGCCTTTGATGTCGCTGCAAGCGCTGAAGCACTTGGCTGCCGAACAAGCCATACAGCAAAAAGCGACAGTTGCACGCCAAGATCCTCCTGCAAATATAGTGGAAGAGTATGCCCCGAAAGATGCTGATCTAGAAAAGTTGCGTGTGTTGCTCGAAGCATTAGCGCGCTTAAATGGTGATTTAGACAGTTTTTTTAAATACAAAACAGCCCCAGTGCTTGAGCCTTCTTCTGTCCAGTTGGTCAGTCCGACACCCGTGGTTGAGCAGGTCACCGCACAGCCGAGCGCTGCAGAGTTTCAGTTGAGTTACGACTATCAAGTAACCCAGTTTCAAACTCAGCAGTTACAGGTACAAAATAGCGGCCGCGTGACGACAGCGGATGGTCGTCAGATCGACTTTGAGATGAACTTACAGATGAGTCACAGTCAATACCGTAACGAATCAATCAGTATTCGAGCGGGAGCTGCGTTAAAAGACCCATTGGTAGTTAATCTGCAAGGCACTCCTGTGGGTTTGCAAGGTGGGCCAAAAGTCTTGTTTGATTTAGATGCGGACGGCACGCCAGATAGCATGGCGCGTTTGGCACAAGGCAGTGCGTTCTTGGCGCTTGATCGTAATGCTAATGGCCGTATTGATGATGGGCGTGAGTTATTCGGCGCTCTTTCAGGGGATGGTTTTGCTGATTTAGCGGCTTATGATGAAGACGCTAATGGCTTTATCGACTCTGGCGATGCGGTCTTTGCGCAATTAAAACTTTGGCTACCTAGCGTTAAAGGTCCGAGTCAATTGCTGGGCCTAGCAGAGGCAGGGATTGGTGCATTGGGTTTACACCGTGTGGCGGGTGGCTTTGATTTGATCGCAGACGGAGAACTACAAGGGCAAGTGCGTAGCACGGGTATGTTTTTATTTGAGGATGGCCGTGCGGGTAGTTTGCAGCAGATTGATTTAGTGGTGTAACCCCGGGTCTGTTCGCTGCGTTCAGTACTCAGTATGAAGCGTTGCGCATATCTAGATGTGACGCAACGCTTCGTGCGAGGCTACTGAGCACTGGCTAAATAATCCGCCATGTACTCATCAAAGCTGCAGCTGTCGTGTTGTTCTATCGCTTGCTGCGCTTGGTGTGATTGCTCGGCGAGCGCTTGATAATGAGCAATTCGCTCAGCATCTAGTGGCGGCGTGCTCAAGGTTTGTGCATGTTGCAGGCTTTGCTTTAAGGCAAACTGACTGAAGCTGCACTGTTGCTCGCGCATGCTGGCTAAAACTTGTGCTGAAGGGGTTAAATCAGGGTTGTTTAACTTTTCAACTTGCCTGCTTAATGCTTCGGCATGCTCTGTTGTCACGTAGCTATCATCGAGTAATTTTGCGCAAGCTTGCATCTGCTCAAGCAACTCTACGCCCCAATCTTTCATTGATACCGACTCACCGCCACGCTGCAGCTGTAAATTAGGTTTACGGCCTTGCTTGACCACGGCCAAAAAGTTGTCGGTGGCAGCGGGGCACTCCGTATCACCCAGTAGCGGGCTGTCTTGCAGTGCGCAGAACAGTAAGAACGTATCCAAAAAGCGCGCTTGCAGTAAATCAATGCCCAACGGTAAGAAGGGGTTGATATCAATGCAGCGTGCTTCAACATATTGGATGCCACGTGCAATTAACGCATCGACCGGACGTTCGCCATCTTGAGTGATGCGTTTAGGACGCATGGTTGAGTAGTATTCGTTTTCGATTTGCAAAATATTGGTATTAATTTGCAGCCACTCGCCATCTTTCTTGCTGCCAATTTTTTCATAATCAGGATAAGGTGTGCTGACGGCGCGACGTAAGCTATCGGTGTAGCTGCTCAGATCGTTATAGCAAGGTGTTAAACCGGCCTGTGCATTGCTTTGGTAGCCGAGGTCGCTCATGCGCAAACTGGTGGCGTAGGGCAGGTACAGCGTGTCTTCATCAAAACTTTCGAGTTGATGATTGCGGCCACGTAAAAAGCTGATGTCCAGCGCCGGTGATGCACCAAATAAATACATCAACAACCAGCTGTAACGACGGAAGTTGCGAATTAAACCAATGTAGCGTGCCGACTGATACTCTTTTTCCGAGCGCGTATCGCCTTCTGCTGCGCGCAACAAGGTCCAAATCGAGTCTGGCAAGGAAAAGTTATAGTGAATGCCCGCAATGCACTGCATGGTTTTGCCATAACGCACGGCTAAGCCTTTGCGATATACATGCTTTAATTGACCAACATTGGAGCTGCCGTACTGACCAATAGGGATCAGCTCTTCTTTGGGCAGATGACCTGGCATCGAAGGGCTCCACAGCACTTCTTGCTCTAATTGGCTGATGGTAAAACGATGGATTTCTTCCAGCTGCGCTAAGGTTTGCGCTGAATCAGGTAACGCGTCAGTAATAAACTCAAGCAGCGCTTCCGAGTAGTCCGTGGTGATGCTGCTGTGGGTTAAGGCAGAGCCTAAAGCCTTGGGGTGTGGCGTCAATGCTAAGCGGCCATTGCGCTCAACACGCAAGCTTTCGCGCTCAATACCATGTAGGCAGTGCTTGAGCTGCGCTAAAGCTTCGGGCTGGCTAAGCAGCGCCAGACGACGAGAATATGTATCGCTCAAGGGGAATTCCTCAATAGGGCATCGTGGCAATATGGGGGTGCTGATTGCCGAGTGCAAGGGTACGGGGCGACTTTTAGTCGTTATGTACCCTAGGCGGATTAAAATGACGGATAGTCATTGCTTACTTTTTCTTAATTTTGCCCGCATTAGCAAATAGCGCGGCCATCGCGCTGTTGCTCGGTGCAGGCTTGTCTTGTGGTGTATGACGTTCACTACGCGGCTGATTACGTGCCGGTTGCGAGCGTGCTGCCGGCGCTGGTTTTTCACCTGGTGTGTCACTCATACGCATCGATAAAGCAATGCGCGCGCGCGGGATATCGACTTCCATGACCTTTACTTTAACAATGTCACCGGCTTTCACCACTTGATAAGGGTCTTTAACAAAACTCTCTGAAAGTGCAGAAATATGCACTAAACCATCTTGATGCACGCCAATATCAACAAAGGCACCAAAGTTGGTGACGTTGGTGATGACACCTTCTAAAACCATGCCAAGGGTTAAGTCTTTTAAACTTTCTACGCCGTCTTGAAAACTGGCGGTTTTAAACTCAGGACGTGGGTCACGTGCGGGTTTATCGAGTTCTTGCAAAATATCGCTGACGGTCGGTAAACCATAGGTTTCATCGGTAAATTTCTTGGGGTCCAGCTGCTTTAAAAATGCGGAATCGCCGATCAGTGAGCGAATGTCGCGCCCAGTATCTTGGGCAATGCGGGTTACCAGAGGGTACGTCTCTGGGTGTACAGCAGATGCGTCGAGCGGGTTTTTACCGTTCATTACCCGTAAGAAGCCTGCGGCCAGTTCAAAGGTTTTTTCACCCAGACGCGGCACTTTTTTCAGCGCTGCACGGCTGATAAAAGCACCGTGCTCATCACGGAAAGCAACGATGTTCTTAGCCAGTGTTGCGTTCAAACCAGAAATGCGTGCGAGCAGCGCATAAGACGCCGTATTCACGTCGACACCCACTGCGTTCACACAGTCTTCCACCACAGCGTCCAGTGAGCGTGCTAATTGAGTTTGCGACACGTCATGTTGGTATTGACCCACACCAATGGCTTTCGGGTCGATTTTAACCAGTTCGGCGAGCGGGTCTTGCAATCGTCGCGCAATTGACACAGCGCCACGCAGCGATACATCTAAATCGGGGAATTCGAGGGCGGCTAATTCTGATGCTGAATACACCGAAGCGCCGGCCTCACTGACCATAACTTTGCTCATGTGCAGCTCAGGTAATAGTTTAACCAATTCAATAGCAAGACGATCGGACTCGCGACTGCCGGTGCCATTACCGATGGCAATTAATTGTACGTGGTGTTTTTTACATAACGCTGCCAATGTGGCGATGGTTTCCTTCCACTTGTTATGCGGGACGTGCGGATAGACTGTGGCGGTTTCTAAAACTTTACCTGTGGCATCCACTACTGCGATTTTGCAGCCCGTACGCAAACCTGGGTCAAGGCCTAGGGTGCAGCGAGGCCCCGCTGGCGCTGCCAATAACAAATCATGCAGGTTGCGGGCGAAGACGTTAATCGCTTCAGTTTCTGCGGATTCACGTAGTTGGCCGAACAGGTCGGTTTCTAAATGGCTCGATAGTTTTACTCGCCAGGTCCAGCGCACCACTTCGGCGAGCCATTTGTCGGCAGGGCGGTCTTGGTTTTTAATCGTAAAATGCTCAGCAATGATCACCTCACAAGGATGCATGCTGCCGGGAGTGTCATCACCCATGCTCAAGTTAGCGGTTAAAAAACCTTCGTTACGGCCACGGAAGATTGCTAGCGCGCGGTGTGAAGGTACGCTTTTGAAGGGTTCATCATGCTCAAAGTAATCGCTGAACTTCGCGCCTTCTTGCTCTTTTCCTGCGATTAAACGAGCGCGTAATAAAGCATGTTGCTGCAGCATCGTACGTAGACGTTCGAGTAAGGCTGCGTCCTCAGCAAAACGCTCCATTAAAATATATTTAGCGCCTTCCAGTACGGCCTTTTCATCAGCAAAACCTTTTTCTGCATCAATAAAGCGTGCGGCTTCAAACTGTGGGTCGTGGCTGGGCTGGTTAAACAGCAAGTCAGCCAACTCACCGAGGCCTGCTTCTAAAGCAATCTGACCTTTGCTGCGGCGTTTTTGTTTATAGGGTAGATACAGGTCTTCTAAGCGTGTTTTAGTGTCAGCCTGTTGAATGGCGTGCTGCAATTCTGCGGTGAGTTTTCCTTGCTCTTCAATTGAGGCTAAAATTGAGGCACGGCGGTCATCCAGTTCACGCAAGTACCGCAGGCGCTCTTCTAAGTGACGCAGCTGCGTATCATCTAAACTGCCGGTGACTTCTTTACGGTAGCGTGCGATAAAGGGCACAGTTGCACCTTCATCAAGCAAAGCAATGGTGGCGATCACTTGTTGTGGGCGAACACCTAATTCTGTGGCGATACGAGTACTTATGCTATCCATCAGGCTACCTAAGTCAGTCAAAAAAGCAGGATAGGCCTGCATCAAAAGGGTAATTATAGGGGAAATCAGTCAGCAAACCAGCATTGCCTCCTATCAGGAAAAATTTGCTAACAATGCCTTGCCCCCAAGTACGCGATGATTACGGCATACTAGGACTATGAATCTTAACTAAATAGGTGGATACCGCATGAGCGTCACTGAAGGTGAAAAAATCCTCATTGTCGATGACGATGAACGCTTACGCCGCTTACTTGAGCGCTTTCTGACCGAGCAAGGTTACCGCGTGCGGGGTGTCGAAAATGCTGAACAGATGGATCGTGTGCTAGCCCGCGAGCTTTTTAATTTAGTGGTGCTCGACTTAATGATGCCCGGTGAAGATGGTTTGTCGGTGTGCAGTCGTTTGCGTGCCAGCAACAATCAAGTGCCGATTATTATGCTCACCGCCAAGGGTGATGAAGCCAGCCGGATTCAAGGCTTAGAACTGGGTGCTGATGATTATCTCGCCAAGCCGTTTAATCCGCGTGAATTGTTAGCCCGGATCAAAGCCGTTTTGCGTCGGCAAAACACCAGCGTGCCCGGTGCGCCCGGCAGTGAAGAAGCAAGCGTCAGCTTTGGTGATTACACTTTGTCGTTAGCTACGCGCGAGTTGAGCAAAGGCGATCAGGTGCACATGCTGACCACCGGAGAGTTTGCGGTATTAAAAGCGCTGGTTGAGCATGCCCGCGAGCCGTTAACCCGTGACAAACTGATGAATCTTGCCCGCGGGCGTGAATGGGATGCTTTAGAGCGCTCGATTGATGTGCAGGTGTCACGTCTGCGCCGCATGATCGAACCTGACCCTTCTAAGCCGCGCTACATTCAAACTGTTTGGGGTGTGGGTTACGTGTTTGTGCCCGACGGTAATAAATGAAGACATCGCTCTTGTACCCACAGAGCTTTTTTGCTCGCACCTTGTGGATGGTGCTGTTGGCTGTGTTGTTTTCTAAAGCGCTGACCCTGATTTATTTGATGCTCAATGAAGATGTGCTGGTTGATCGCCAGTACAGCCATGGCGCAGCCCTAACGTTGCGAGCCTACTGGGCCTCACCTGCCAGTGAGCGCGCAGCCATTGCTAAAGCAGCGGGTTTGCAACTGGTAGCAGAGGATGATGTGCCAGTCGGTGAACAGCACTGGCCGTACAGCGATATTTTCAGTGAGCAAATGCGCGCGGAGTTAGGCGAAGACACGCAGGTGCGCATTCGTGCGCAAACGCCACCGTCATTATGGGTGAATGCGCCGAGCTTAGGGCCTGACTGGATTCGCGTGCCTTTGTATCCGCATCCGCTACGCGGTCAGCGCGTGTGGAACTTGGTCGCTTGGTTTTTAGGCATAGGTTTATTATCAACTGCGGCAGCGTGGATTTTTGTCCGCCAACTCAGCGCACCACTGAAACGTCTAGTGATCGCTGCACGTCTGTTTGGCCAAGGGCGTAGCGTGCGTTTACCGGTTGATGTGGATACCGCCAGTGAAATGGCTGAGGTGTATCGCGCTTTTAATCAGATGACCGATGATGTTGAGCAAGCCGGTCGCGAGCGCGAGCTCATGCTGGCTGGGGTTTCCCATGACTTACGCACACCGCTGACACGGTTGCGCTTATCCCTGGAGTTGCTCGACAGTGACAATGACCTGACCAACGACATGGTGCGTGACATTGAAGACATGAATGCCATTTTGGATCAGTTTTTGGCCTTTATCCGTGATGGTCGTGATGAGCCGATGGAAGCCTGTGATCTGAATGAATTGATCAGTTCAGTGGTTGCGCCTTATATCCAGCAAGGTCGGCCGATTCGCTTGTGTTTAGAAGAAATGCCCTCATTAGAGCTACGTCGCGTCTCAATCAAGCGCATGTTAGTTAATCTGCTAGAAAACGCTCTGCGTTATGGCGAGCAGGGTATTGAAGTCGCCGCTTCGGTCGTTCGCGATGAGCACTCTGCACATGTGGCTATTAGTGTGTTGGATCGTGGTCCTGGGCTTGATCCTGAAGATTTGCAACGCATTTTTAATCCCTTCTACCGTGGTGATCAGGCACGTGGCGGGCAGGGTGCAGGTCTTGGTTTGGCGATTGTGCAACGTATTGCCGCGCAACATGGCGGTAAGGTTGAACTGCAGAATCGAGCCGGTGGTGGTTTAGATGCGACTGTGTGTTTACCGATTGCTGTGCATGAGCTGCACTGATGCAGCGTTGTTGTGGAGAGGTAATAGCCGTCAATGAGTGATAATCAGCAAGAAAAAGTACGTTTAGATAAGTGGTTGTGGGCAGCACGCTTTTATAAAACCCGTGCGCTGGCGAAAGAGGCAATTGAAGGTGGCAAAGTGCATTGCCGTGGCGAGCGTTGTAAACCATCGAAAGAACCCAAAGTGGGCGATGAGTTGGTGCTTCGCGCCGGCTACGATGAACGCACGGTGGTGATCGAGCAGCTCAGTGCAGTGCGGCGTGGCGCGCCACAAGCACAACTTCTTTATCGTGAGACAGACCAGAGTATTAGCGCTCGTGAAAAAGCCGCTGAACTGCGTAAAGCTGGCGCATTAGGCATTCAAACCGATGGCCGGCCGACGAAAAAGCAGCGTCGCCAGATTCATCGTTTCAAAGATCAGTAATGCGCTAGAGATCCATACGAGCGCATCTAAGTCAGTTAATTTTCTAAGTGCGGTTTATACTAGGCCGCTATCTTATGGGTGAGTGTTGTATGGCAGATTTTGATTTTACTCAGCGGTTTATTTTTGACAATACCGATGTGCGCGGCGAGTTGGCGAGCTTAGAAGAAAGCTATGCTCACGTGTTAGCTAAGCATGCTTACCCAGAACCGGTTGCGGCTTTATTGGGTGAGTTGATGGCGGCTGCGGCCCTGTTGGTTAATACGCTGAAGTTTGATGGTTTATTAGTGCTACAAGCACGTTCAAGTGGTGCTGTGCCTTTGCTGATGGTTGAGTGTTCCAGTGATCGCGAATTACGCGCGATTGCTCGCTATGAAGAAGAGCAGATTCATAGTGGCGCAACCTTGCAAGAGCTGATGCCAGAAGGTGTGCTGGCGCTGACTGTTGATCCGCGCGAAGGGCAGCGTTATCAGGGCTTAGTCGCTTTGGATGGTGAAAATCTAGCTGAATGTTTTAGCAATTATTTTGTCAATTCGGCGCAATTGCCAACGCGTTTTTGGTTGTACGCTGATGGTCAGCGCGCGCGCGGGATGCTGTTACAGCAATTACCCGCTGACCGTCTGCCAGATGCAGAAGAGCGTGAAGCCAGTTGGCAGCATGTGATTGCCTTGGCGGCAACTTTGAGTGCTGAAGAGTTGCTGGGTTTGGACAATGAAACCATTTTGCACCGCCTTTACCATGAGGAAGAGGTGCGCCTGTTTCCAAGCAGTGATTTGAAGTTTCAATGCAGTTGCACGCGTGAGCGCTCAGAGCAGGCCTTGATTAGTTTAGGTCTGGCTGATTTGCAGTTGTTGCTGGCTGAGAAAGCAGGCACTATCGAGATTGATTGTCAGTTCTGCAATCAACGCTATTTATTTAATGAAGCCGATATCGCGCAAATGTTCGCAGCGCAAGACGCTGCGGATGCATCGAGCACAGTGCATTAATTGCATAACTCTGGCATAATCGCGGGCACTTTTTCCGTTGTAGTGCATCTGCTAAGACGCTACAAACTTTTTAGAGGACTCGGCTCGGGCCGTTGGGGATCTCATGACGCAAGCAAACACCGCTGTGTATACCGATATTAGTGCCGCTCAATTGATTGAAGAAGCGGTTCGCCGTGGCGAAGGCAAACTGGCTGTAAATGGTTCATTGGTTGTTGAAACAGGCCACCGTACCGGCCGTTCGCCGGCTGACCGTTTTATCGTACAAGAGCCGAGCACTGATGCTCAAATCGCTTGGGGCCCGATTAATCGCCCGATTGCACCAGCGATTTTTGATGCCTTGTGGACTCGTGTTGAAGCTTACGTGGCAGAGCGTGAAAGCTTTGTTTCACATGTGCATGTGGGTTCTGATCCTGCGCATTACTTGCCAGTTAAAATGACCACCACAACGGCATGGCACAACCTGTTCGGCCGTTGCCTGTTTATTACTCCCGAGGCGTTCAACGCCGGTGGTAAAGAACAATGGCAGATCATCAATGCACCATTCTTTGAGTGCGTACCTGAGCGTGACGGTACCAACTCTGATGGTTGCGTGATGATTAACTTCGCTGCGAAAAAAGTGTTACTGGCAGGTATGCAGTACGCTGGCGAAATGAAAAAAGCGATGTTCTCAGTGCAAAACTTCCTCTTGCCTGCGCATGACGTCTTGCCGATGCACTGCGCAGCCAACGTCGGTGAAGACGGCGATACCACGTTATTCTTCGGTTTGTCCGGTACCGGTAAAACCACGCTGTCAGCTGATGAAAGCCGTTACTTGATTGGTGACGACGAGCATGGCTGGGGTGTGGGCACTGTGTTCAACATCGAAGGCGGTTGCTATGCAAAATGCATCGACTTGTCTGAGAAAAATGAGCCAGTGATCTGGAAAGCCATTAAGTTTGGTGCAGTACTGGAAAACGTTGTGCTTGATGAACAGCGCACGCCTGACTACACCGATGACAGCTTGACGCAAAACAGCCGCGCCGCTTATCCGTTAGAAAACGTTGAAAAGCGTGTGATTGCTAACCGTGCTGGCGAGCCAAATGCAGTGATCTTCCTGACGTGCGACCTGACTGGCGTATTGCCGCCAGTGTCGATCTTGAATAACGAACAAGCGGCTTACCACTTCTTGTCGGGTTATACCGCTTTAGTGGGTTCAACCGAAATGGGTTCAGGTTCAGGTATTAAATCAACCTTCTCAACGTGCTTTGGCGCACCATTCTTCCCGCGCCCAGCCGGTGAGTACGCTGATCTGCTGATCAAGCGCATTCAGGGTTTCGGCTCTAAAGTGTACTTGGTGAATACCGGTTGGACCGGCGGTGGCTATGGTGTCGGCCAGCGTTTCAATATCCCAACCACCCGTGCTGTGATTGCGGCGATTCAAGGTGGAACGCTAGTGGGTGCAGAAACTGAGCACTTACCAGTAATCAACTTGGATGTACCAAAAACAGTGCCTGGTGTTGATAGCAACTTACTCAACCCGCGTAACACTTGGTCAGACAAAGCAGCTTACGATGCTGCTGCGAAAGAGTTAGCGGCTAAGTTCGTCGACAACTTCAAGAAGTTTGAAGTGGCTGAGGCGATTAAAAATGCTGGACCGCACATTTAATTTGTCGCAACGTTTTGTGCTGTAAATAAAAAGCCGCTCTTTATGAGCGGCTTTTTTATGCGCGATGCAGGGTAATTGTCGTGCAGCGAAGACTGAGGCTGCGTGTCGCCATCAATGGGCGTTATTCATGCCAAGCTCGATTATGCTTCTCCAGCAAACTATGCGCCTGCTCAGGGCCGTTGGAGCCGGCGGGGTAAGGTCTAGGGCGTTGATAATGCTGCTGCCAGCCTTTGAGGATGGGGTCGACCCATTGCCAAGCGGCTTCCACTTCATCGCGGCGCATAAAGAGCGTCGAGTCATTTTCAATGACATCGAGCAGTAGTCGCTCGTAAGCTTCCCAGCGGCGACTGTCTTGAAAAACTTGGGCGAGATTGATTTCTAGCTCAACGGGCTGCAAATGCATGCCTTTGCCTGGGGTTTTGGCCATTAATTCAATGCTAATGCGTTCTTCGGGTTGCAAACGAATCAGTAAATGATTGGCCTGACTGTCGCTGAATAAGCTGTGCGGTACAGGTTTAAACTGAATAACAATCTCGGAGGTTTTTTTCGCTAGACGTTTGCCCGTGCGTAAATAGAAGGGCACACCAGCCCAGCGCCAGTTATCAATCTCAACTTCAAGGGCAACAAAGGTTTCGGTGTCGCTATCATTATCCACGTCTTTTTCAAAATAGTAGGCTGGTGCAGTATGACCGCCAACGCTTCCGGCTGTGTATTGCCCGCGCACCGTTTTATCCTGCACATCCATACTGGTGATGGGTCTTAGCGCTTGCAGGATTTTTACTTTTTCATTACGCACCGAGTCAGCATCAAAGCGTACTGGGGCTTCCATCGCGACTAAGCACAGTAATTGCAGTAAGTGATTTTGCAGCATGTCACGCATCGCTCCAGCGTGATCGTAGTAAGCGCCGCGGTTTTCCACGCCGAGGGTTTCATTGACGCTGATTTGCACGTGATCAATATGAGCTGAGCGCCAAACGGGTTCAAATAGAGCATTGGCAAAGCGCAAAGCCATCAGGTTCTGTACGGTTTCTTTGCCTAAATAATGATCAATGCGGAACACTTGCTCCTCACTAAAGGCTGCGCCAATGGTGCTGTTGATGGCTAAGGCAGACTCTAAGGAATGGCCAATGGGTTTCTCAATCACAATACGTGTATTAGCGCCGGCTAATCCAGTTGAAGACAAGTTAGACACGATGCTTTCGAAGAGCTGCGGTGCAGTCGCTAAATAGTAGATACAGCCGCGCGATTGGTGAGTGGCTAGAAATTGCGCTAAACGAGCAAAGTCAGCCGCTTGCTCGGCATTCATCGCCAAATATTCAAGACGCTGACTAAAACTTAGCCAAGAAGCTTCGGTAAAATCTTTACGTTCAATTTGAGCGCGGCAGTGACGCTCGGCAAGATCAATGTAACGCTCGCGGGCTAACTGTTTGCGGGAGATGCCGATAATGCGCATATCCTTGGGTAAGCGATTTTCACGGTGCAGGTGATACAGTGCAGGCAGTAATTTATGCAGGGCTAAATCACCCGTACCACCAAACACTAACATGTCATACGGCATGCTCAAGGTTGCTCTCCTTGGGGAAAAACGTGCGAATAAATAGCTGTTGTAGTATAACTACAAAACCGCTACATGACTGTGGCATACGCCTAATGAGTTAACCATTGTGAACCTGTTACATCATATCGCCCAATCGCTGAGTGTGCTGCGCAAGTCAGAAGTTAAAGTCGCCAATTATGTGCTTAATGATCCTGCTGCTGTAATGCACAGTTCTATGGCTGACTTGGCCAATGAGGTGGGGGTGAGTGAGCCAACCATCGTACGTTTTTGTCGTGCGGTGGGTTGTCTAGGCTTTCAGGATCTCAAGCTCAAGCTTGCGCAAAGTTTGGCGGCAGGCGCAAGTTTTGGACAGTTTGCCATCAGTGAAAATGATGCTGTAACAGATTACGCCTTGAAGATTTTCGATACCACGCTGCATACTTTGATTGAGGTGCGAGAGCAACTTAATGTTAAAGCATTAGAGCAAGCCATCGCCGTGATGGCCAAAGCGCAGCGTGTTGAGTTCTATGGCTTTGGTGCGTCTGGCGCGGTAGCTGCTGATGCTCAACATAAATTCTTTCGTTTATTGCTTACTGCTGCTGCTTATAGCGATCCGCACATGCAAGCTATGTCGGCGGTAACTTTACAATCAACGGATGTGGCCATTTGTATTTCCCAGTCGGGTCGTTCTAAAGATTTGCTGACTACAGCCAACTTAGTTCGTGAAACGGGCGCCATTTTAATCACCTTATGCCCCAGTCATACGCCGTTAGCGGAGTTGGCGACCATTCACTTGGCGATTGATGTGCAGGAAGATACCGAGATTTACACGCCATTGACTTCACGTATTGCCCACTTGGTAGTCATTGACGTGTTAGCGATGGGGGTTGCCATGGCGCGGGGTCCCTCTTTAGTCAACCATCTAAAAAGTGTTAAGCGTAGTTTGCGTAGCTTGCGTTTGTCGCCGAAGACCAGCAAGTCAAGCGATGACGACTAGCGATGAACATGGCCTTTTACTTTTCAAGTGGCGCTAAAACTGGCACTATCGCAGCATTATTTAACAGCTCAGCCCATGGCCTTAAATACACTCGTATTTGATTGCGCAATGGTTTATAGCATTTTCAAGGTCTATCACTGTTGAGTCAGTATGTCCTGTCGTTCAAAGAGGAACCTTTATGGCTGAGGCCATTGCTGCCCTAGAAATACGTAATTTACACAAGCGCTACGGTGATTTAGAGGTTTTAAAAGGTATTTCTTTAACTGCTAATGATGGCGATGTGATTTCTATTTTGGGCTCGTCTGGTTCAGGTAAGTCTACATTTTTACGTTGCATTAATTTGCTAGAAAACCCTCACCGCGGGCAAATCTTTTTTTCCGGCGAAGAATTACAGCTTAAAGCTGATCGTCAAGGTCAGTTGGTTGCGGCGAACAATCAGCAAATTAATCGCTTGCGCACCCAGGTTGGTTTTGTTTTTCAAAACTTTAACTTATGGCCACACATGAGCGTACTCGATAACATTATTGAAGCGCCGCGCCGTGTGCTGGGCTTGAGTAAAGACGAAGCGATTGCCTCGGCTGAAGCCTTGTTAGCCAAAGTTGGGATTGCTGATAAGCGTCATGTCTATCCTAATCAGTTATCAGGCGGTCAGCAGCAGCGTGCCGCGATTGCGCGCACCTTGGCCATGCAGCCGAAAGTGATACTCTTTGATGAGCCAACCTCTGCATTAGACCCGGAGATGGTGCAAGAAGTGCTTGGGGTGATTCGCGCTTTAGCGGATGAGGGGCGTACTATGCTCTTGGTCACCCACGAAATGAATTTCGCCAGACAAGTATCCAGTGAAATTGTGTTTCTGCATCAAGGTTTAGTTGAAGAGCAGGGCACACCTGAGCAGGTGTTTAACAATCCGCAATCTGAGCGGTGTAAGCAATTTATGTCCAGTCATAACCATTGAGGCGACAACTATGAAAAAATATAAAAAAATACTCTTAGTGGCAGCAGCCAGTTTGTCCTTTGCCACGGGCAGTTTTGCCGTCGAGAAATTAAAAATCGGCACTGAAGGCGCTTACCCGCCGTTCAACTTGATTGACGCCAGTGGCGAAGTAGTGGGTTTTGATTTAGATATCGCTAAAGCACTGTGTGAAAAAATGAAAGTTGAGTGCAGCGTTGTCACTTCCGACTGGGATGGCATTATCCCTGCGCTGAATGCAAAGAAATTTGATTTTCTAGCAGCCTCCATGTCGATCACTGAAGAGCGTTTACAGGCAGTTGATTTTACTGATCCGTATTACACCAATGGCCTGCAGTTTATTGCTGCGAAAAACAGTGATTTTAAAATTGATGCCGCCAGCCTGAAAGGCAAAGTGATTGGTGCGCAGCGTGCCACTATCGCGGGTAACTGGTTGGAAGATAACTACGGTAAAGCCATTGATATCAAACTCTACGATACCAATGAAAATGCTTACCTTGATTTGGCCGCTGGCCGCTTAGATGGTGTGTTGGCGGATAAGTTTGTGAACTGGGAATGGTTGAAAAGCGAAGCCGGTGCTGACTATGAGTTCAAAGGCGAACCTGTGTTTGATAATGATAAAATCGGTATTGCTCTGCGCAAAGGTAATGATCAATTGCGTGTACGGTTAAATACCGCATTGAAAGAAATTATTGAAGATGGCACGTATAAAGCCATTAACGATAAGTATTTTCCATTTAACGTGTATTAATTTTAAGTTTGCGCTGTAATAAGCCGCCACCTGTTGTGGCGGTTTTATTTTGCAACTGCCTAACAAGTATCCCTGATGAATTTTGATCTCTATGGTTTTGGTCCAGCCCTGCTCGCGGGTACTTGGATAACAATTCAACTGGCTTTGTGCTCACTGGCGTTAGGTTTGTGCCTAGGCTTAGCTGGCGCTTTAGCCAAAACCTCCCCCTATCGTACCCTGCGCTGGTTAGGCGATGCCTATTCCACTATGGTGCGTGGTGTTCCAGAGTTGTTGTGGGTGTTATTAATTTATTATGGCTCAGTGGGCTTTGTGCGTGAGTTGGGCGAGGCGATTGGTTACCCAGAGCTGGAGCTTAGTGCCTTTGCCGCAGGTGTGTTGGCATTAGGTCTGTGTTTTGGCGCCTATGCCACAGAAGTGTTCCGTGGTGCATTATTAGCCATCCCTCGCGGTCATCGCGAAGCCGGCTTGGCATTAGGTTTATCGCGTCCGCGTATTTTGTTTCGTATTGTTCTGCCGCAAATGTGGCGGATTGCGATTCCTGGCTTGGGCAATTTGTTTATGATTTTAATGAAGGATACCGCATTGGTGTCAGTGGTGGGTTTGGATGAAGTGATGCGTAGCGCGCAAGTGGCAGTGACTTCTTCTAAGCAGCCCTTTACCTTCTTTATGGTCGCCGCCTTCATTTATCTAGGTTTAACTGTCTTGAGTATGCTGATTCTGCACTTCTTTGAAAAACGCGCGAATCGCGGCTTTGTAAGGAGCGCCGCATGAAGTGGGATGTGATTGTTAAGTGGCTGCCAAAACTCCTAGAAGGCGCTTACTTAACCTTAGAGCTGGTTGCGATTGCTGTTTTAGTTGGCTTACTTATCGCTATTCCCTTAGGCATGGCGCGTGCTTCACGGCATTGGTATGTTCGAGCCTTGCCGTTCAGCTATATTTTCTTTTTTCGTGGCACACCACTGTTGCTGCAATTATTTTTGGTCTATTACGGTTTGGCGCAGTTTGATGCGGTCAAGCAAGGTCCATTGTGGCCGTACTTGCGTGATCCTTATTGGTGCGCTCTGATTGCGATGACCATGCATACAGCGGCCTACATTGCTGAAATTATTCGCGGCGCTATTCAAGCGGTGCCGCCTGGCGAAGTAGAAGCTGCGCGTTCCTTGGGTATGAGTCGTGCGCAAACCATGTGGCATATCATTTTGCCGCGTGCCGCCCGCATTGGTTTGCCAGCGTACAGTAATGAAGTGATTTTGATGCTCAAAGCCAGTTCGCTGGCCAGCACCATTACTCTGCTGGAGCTGACAGGTATGGCGCGTACTATTATCGCTCGCACTTATTTGCCGGTAGAAATTTTCTTTGCTGCTGGTTTGTTCTACTTGGCGATGACCTTTATTTTAGTACAGGTTTTTCGTTGGCTGGAACGCAAGCTACGCGTGGATGCGCTGCAGGGCAGGTAAGTGCTAAATCCTGATGCGCCGCTACTCAGCGGTGATGCCTTGCGTGAGCGATTTTTAGCGCTAGATACTTTTCTGCTGGCGCAACAAAGCATTTGGCGTGAAAAGCCTTTTATTCAGCAGGAGTTAAACTGGGAAACTGAGTATCCTGAGCTTGCCGTTTGGCTGCGCGCGCGCAGTTTGGCTGATGCAGAAGCCTGTCATGCAAATCCCTATGCTTTATCTGCTCCGCAACCCTTTGCTGATTGGGCGCAGCAAGCGCAACATCTCTCAACGCTTGGGTCTTTCCCTGCTACCTTGCTGAGCCAGCGTCCGCTACGTATGCAAAGTGGCATTGCTGAGCGCAAATGGCAGCAGATAAAAGCTTTTGCCAGCGCGGTGCACAGTGGCGCTGATCAGGCGTTTGCTGCTATCAACAACTGGCTCGATTGGTGTGCTGGTAAAGGTCATCTTGGGCGTTATCTGGCCTGGCCGAATGCACATCTTGAATGTTTAGAGTTTAATCCAGAGTTGGTTAACAGTGGCCAAGCTATCAGCCATAAATACCTTGCCCATGCGCAGCATAGATTGTGTGATGTGATGAGCGCCGAGAGTGCTGCGCCGCTGCAGCAAGCCGATGCGGTGATTGCCTTGCATGCGTGCGGTGATTTACATACTCATCTGGTTCGGCGGGTGAGTGCGCAGCAAACAGCTGCCTTGGCTTTAGCGCCCTGTTGCTATAACCGTACGCAATCTGAGTTTTATCAGCCGCTGTCTGCGCAAGGCCAAGCCTCTGCATTGCGACTGAATCGTGATGACCTGGGTTTGCCGCTAAGCGCAACCGTGACGGCTACCAGTCGTGAGCGCCGTTTGCGTGATCAGTCGATGGCTTGGCGTTTAGCCTTTGATATTTTGCAGCGCGAATTGCGCGGCGTTGATGAGTATTTGCCAACTCCTTCCTTATCCGCCACTTGGTTTAATAAACCTTTTGCGCAGTGGTGTGCTGACTTGGTCAAATTAAAAGACTTGCCGAGTGTGTCGGTGCAAAACTGGATCGACCTACAGGCGCGTGGCTGGCAGCGATTAGCAGAGGTGCGCAACTTGGAGCTGCTGGGTGCGCTGTTTCGTCGACCGCTAGAGTTGTGGCTGGTGCTTGACCAAGCGCTCTTTTTGCATGAGCAAGGTTTTCGCGTCGAGCTGGGTGAGTTTTGCGCGAGTGAACTGACGCCCCGTAACCTTTTACTGCTCGCCCGCAGAGCTTAAAAGACAGCCAGCACACTGTGCTTATTGAGCCTCAAGAGGTCTCGTTTAGCCCAAGTAACTGCTTGAATTTGCTCGCTTTAAAAATAATTACAGAAAAGGTTTACAAGCCGTTTGTAATCTATATAATGGCCGCCATTGCCGGTATAGCTCAGTTGGTAGAGCAACTGACTTGTAATCAGTAGGTCCCGAGTTCGACTCTTGGTGCCGGCACCACATTAAAGTCTGAGTGTAGACACAAAAAAAACTTTGTGGTCTACTTTCAGCCAAGAACCTGCAGGTCTCAACGTTATGGATTGCCGTCCAAACGTTAAAAATACAGGCCTGAACCTCACGAGGTCTATCGCACCTCGACATTAGTACAGGTAGAATAAGCGCCCTATCAGTTCGACGTCAAGTTAAATACTGATAGGGCGTTTTTCTATCTGCGTCTTTTTAAACGCCAAAACTATACATCATTTTGTTAGCTTTGGCATCGTATTGAGCAAATCTCGCATATCTTCTAGGTCTGGCACCACATATTCAAGCGTGGTGCGGATATCTTTGTGGCCAAAAATGGCCTTCACAAGGTGTAAGTTTTTCTCCGGTTGCCTCATGAGTTTAGTTCCCAGAGTGTGTCTGAGTCGGTGAGGCGAGGCCGGAAAATCGAGGCGAGCAGAGAGTTCTCGAAAGGCATTTGAAATATTTGAGTCCTGCATTGTCTTGTATTTGTACCTGTTTGTTCCGAACCGAGTAACGTTGAATAGCTGGTCATCGGGTTTAAAGCGAATTTCTTTTGCTCTGGCCAGCAAAATTCCCAGCGCTTCTACCAGACCGTTAGGAATTGGAATGATGTTCTCGCTGTGTGCTTTCGAACCCTGGATGCTCAAAAAGATTGTTTGATCCCCAAGGCTTACATCCTTTAGGCGGATATTGAGCAGCTGATTGCGTCTCATGCCTGTGTAGTACAGCGTTTCAAATACAATGCTCCAGAACCAGGTGGGATGGATTCTTCCACTATAACGATTTTCATTTTCTTCGCGTACGAGATTAGAAAACACCTCGTGTGTTTTCGCAATTTGCTCGTCTGAAAGTGTTTTCTTTCGCTTACCAGGCGTGCGAACTTGTAGTGTCTTGAAGTGATTCTCAGGCCAATGCACCAAGCCTTGCTCAAGTGCAAATGTGAATACTGCCCTCAACTGTCGGCAATATGAGTTCCAAGAGATGGCAGTTAGTCCTTTCACTCTTAATTCACGCTCTCGCCATTCCAATAAGCTATCTCGCGTTACCTGTTTAATGGAGTTCAAGCCTAATTCGTTCATGCAGCTGGTAAATTTCTGCATTGCTTGGCTGTAGGACTTCATTGTTCGGGGGCGCAAAATATTTTCTTTGAAATAGTTTTCTAAAATTAATTTATCAACCATGGGTACTTCTCGTCAGTTATTGAATTCCGATTTCAGTGCGACGAAGGGGTTATCCTGTGGCTGGAACGTAAATATTACATCAGTTGGTATTAGATATCCGTTGAGAGTGTTTCCTTTGACGCGGGGGCCGCGCACAGTGCACTGCCAGATGTTGAGATCATCTTCTCGCTTGATGTGTAATTGCAGGCGTTCAAAAGACCGTTGCACCCAAATCCAGTTTTTGACAGTTGTGTCTGGGTTGAGCTGCTGAAGTTCTGGGTGCTGGTCGGAAAATCGCTGGAAAATACCCGGTGTTACCAAGAAGGCTTTGCCGTCCACGGTATGAATCTGTGCCCGAGAATCATTAATGTAAATTGAGCGCGAACTGACTGCAGCTTTGATCCAGTCAATGAACGATTGACCAAGGTTTTCAGGCGTGAGCTGGCTGCCAGGGATCTTGGTAGGTGCTTGTTTAGGCTTAGGTGATGCTTGCACTATTGCTGCTGGTTTAGACGGTTTTTCTGGGACTGCTGGTTTGGTTGGTTGGGTAACAGCTTTAACTGGTTCAGTAGACGGTTTAATAATTGGTCCAGTTTCTTCTTGTTCCGAGTTGACTGCTTTTTCAGTGTCAGGAGTTGGTGTGGTTAAATCTTCAGGAGTGTTCATGCCGAGGAGTGAAAGAATATCGTCAATGCCATCATCTACAGCAGGGCTCTCAGTTGCAGTCGGTGAACTCATTTGAGGTGCCTGGTTTTTGGTCGGCTGGACAGGTGGTGATGCAGGTTTTTTAGCTTCATCATTTATTACAGTAGATTCGGAGGGCGAAACTGGCTTGTCATCCCATGTGATTGTGCCGGTAAATGTTGGTGGATATTCTTCATTGCCGTATATCAACGATGGCTTAACACGCAAAAAAGTAAACTCTTGCTCCCAGGTGCCGTCGATAACTTTTGCTTTCCAGATTGCGTTGCCGTCTGCGTTTGGCTCAATGAGCCGGTGGGATTGCAGCTCATCAAACAGTGATGAGTTTTTAGATGGCACTTTGTCCACGCTTTGAGAAAGCAAGAATGCTCGGAGCTTATCGGCAACCACCTTGCTTACAAGCCACAGTCCATCGGCAGTTAGCCAGCATGCTGCCCCGGGCATGTTCATTTTTAGTTTGTGCTCATCATCTTTAAGTAACTGACGCAGGCCACGTATCAAATGTGCTTGCAGTGTTGTAGGTGGGGCCTGTAGTGCTTTTTCAGGATTAGCACCGATATTCATTGCGGTAGATGTACGGTCTGCTTTGGAGACGATTTCACCAAGGACACCAGCCTCAGTGTAATCACCTGATAATAGATACAGTAAGCTGCCCCAAAGAGCTTGGTTTTTGCTGATCCAGTCCATCACCTCGGTTCCCAATACTTGGTGAACCATCACCGCTGCTGCAGCATTATGAAGTTTGTAATCACGGCCTGGAATGTATTTGAAACGGTAGGCTTCCGTTAAGGGGCCGTGCCAAGGATGCCATGGTTGACCGCTTTTAGTTTCCACTCTGATATCGCACAATAGTTTGCCGGTGTCGTGCATTAATCCACCGTAGGCAACTCCTGCAGTCCACACATCAGCGTGAGCCGCCTGATCCTCCGGTGCTGCGCCAACTGGAAGTAGATAGCTCTGTCGCAATCGTAAAGCATACAAGACCAGTTCAAGTCCATGGTCCAGCATCCCGCCTAGATAGCTATGGTGATGTGACTCGCTGGCTGGAAGCTCTTGTACCAACTCTGCATATCGAGCTATAGGGGCTTGGTACAGTCTAGTAAATGATTCGCGCGATACGGAGGTTTGTTCCCAAATCCGGTCAAGAATGATTTCTCTACGATCCTCTGAAAGCAGCTCATTTGCAGTCTTGGGCATGATGAAGCCATCTGCGCCAGTTTCTGTTTCTAATGTTGTTGTAGGCCGATTGATGGAGGCTATTGTGGTCGGCTCTTTCTTAAATAGCCTTATGAAGGTAGATTTCAATTGGTTGGCTCCGGACGGATTTGCTGATCAAATCACTATAAAGCTCCGTTTGTAGCCTGTGTGTTATAAGCCGACATAGCCTATTTCGGGTTTGTTGTTGTATGAAGACCTCCCTTGGTCAATGATGAACTGTTGGTATTTGAAATTAATAGTGGAAGAGGTGAGCGATGAAAAACATAAATCGTGCAGAGCTGGTTGAGCGGATGTCAGCGCTGACAGAGCAAAGCAAGGCAGCAACTGATCTTGCCTTGTGGGCTTTTATTGAAAGCGTTCAAGAAATCGTGGCTGATGGTGACAAAGTGACGCTGGTAGGCTTTGGTGTATTTGAATCGCGGACTCAAAGCGCACGGCCTGCGCGTATTGGGCGCAATCCGCAAACAGGAGAAGATATTGACGTTCCAGCAACTCCTGAATCGGTGCTGCCTCGCTTCCGACCTGGCCGGAAGTTCAAAGATCAAGTGCGTGCTAAACATGGCTAGACGTCTAGCGGGCTGACTGTGAGGGTTTATAATGAAAGTTATTTCAAATTCTGCAAACAAAAAATCTAAACGGTCCAGCTCAGTTTTATCTAAGAAAAAAGATCCTAGGTTGCGCAAGGGCTATAAAGAGGTTCAACTTGAGCTTTCGCTCCAAATTAATATTGTTCATAAAAATTGAGGATAATCTGCCTGCTTTAGTAGAGGGTAGTTTTTATCAGGAACAGCATTATCAAATGCCCTGGATAAAACCAGTAAAAGAACCACTTCATGCGTGGTAAGCGAATGTTTTGGCAAGCGACAATCGCCAGGTAAATGATGGGCAATGCGAGCAGTGTTGCTAGGCTGTCATTCATTACGCACAGTAGTCCAAACAGCCCCAACAGCAGTAACTGCAGGATAGTGCTTTCAGCGGCAGAAATGACTGAGAATAATCGCCAGACTACGATCACCAGCGCCGGACCAAGCCAGAGATAATCCACCAGACCACCGGCCACTGCAAACAGAAGTAGTGCTGCCATTCGGGCGGTAACTGCCCAGCGACTGTATACAGGCATCGAGAGCAGGTAGACGATTGTAGTGGCTAAGCACAGTGTAAATAGTATGTTCAACGGCCACCAATGCTGCAGCCCGCCACCCAAGATGGTGTATATCGGTGTTGCCACAATGCCGAATATTAAAAGCCGAAGCATAATCCTGGGCATTTTGTTCGATGGAATCTGAGCCAAGTTGTAGCCGAGAACCAGCGCAAATAGCGGGAATGCAATTCGCCCAACTTCAAACAATATTTGGTTGTATTCAGGGTTTACGAAGGCATTGAAGTGGTCAATCAGCATGGCCGCAATACCGATTAATTTCATTGCGGTCAGGCTGTTGTTTGAAATACGCAATCCGTTAAGGGTCACTCCAAAAGCTCCCCTAGCCAGTTAGGGTCGAACTCGCTGGCTTTTATGAAGCCAAGATATGAGGCAGAGATTAAGACTGCTGCATCTGGATCTGCATTTTTGTAGTGTTTAAGCATTTTGTTTTTTGCATTGGTGATCACACGGGTGGTGACTTTTTCTTCCATCAGGCCAACATATATTGACCCTTTTGCGTCTTTTTCGGCATACATAAAAGAAAGGCAGTAATAATGCAGGGGAGCATCAGCGGTGCTGTCGATTGAATCTTTGATTGCCTGGTCAGGCATATGAGGGTTATGTGCTTTTTTCATTGAGTTACACCTTGAATTAACGATCATGCTTTTACTGGACTTAGCCCCAGATTTTTTAGGTATCCTAGGCATTATCTGCTTGGCGAACTGTGTTATGGGCTGTTAAACCGATACTGGCTTTTTCGGTTTGTTTAAGTCAGCAGATTTTGATAGGTTTGCCTAAGCACTTGTTTGGTGCCTATGCGATCTAATAAAAAGGAGAGTAAGGATGCTTATTTTGACGCGCAGCCAAGGTGAGACGATTTGCATTGGTGACGATATTTGGATTACGGTGCTAGGCACCAATGGCGGCCAGGTACGTTTAGGGATTGATGCACCCCAGAATGTCGAGGTGCACCGAGAGGAAATCTACCAGCGAATCCAATCGGAAAAACGGGCAAGAGAGCAGTCTAAATGAATGCTCACAAGAACACCGTCAACGCATCATAGTTAGCCGAATAATGCTCATAGCCTGTAAGCCACGGACTGTCATCATGATCAATCCATGTTCGCGTACAGTCGTTGCATACAAATGGACTGTTAGACATGAAACGCTCCTTGTCTTGCAACTGTCTGCCTATACAGCCTATTCTCGCTGGGGTTTGTAAATGTGCTTGTTTTCACGCCTTGCGATGCTTACTTACCTGTAGAGTTTTAATTTAATACTATATAAATCAAGCAGCTATAAATTATGTAGGCAAGATAGTGTGCGTGGCGCAATCAGGATAGGCGGCATGCTCGATTTGTAATAAGAGTGTGTTTTGTATTTTACAGAAAGTCTTTTAAATACAGACACTTATTTTAATTAACGGTAAGCAGCTGCGGGTGACAAAACGAGCATGCATACTAATAGGCTGTTAACTCGAGGGAGAAATCGTGAAGTTATCACTAATGGCTGCCAAGTCGAAGAACGGTATTATCGGTAATGGACCAGATATTCCATGGAGCGCCAAAGGCGAGCAACTTCTATTTAAGGCAATTACATATAATCAATGGCTTTTAGTTGGACGCAAAACTTTTGAGTCAATGGGCGCTCTCCCAAATCGAAAGTATGCAGTTGTAACTCGCTCTAATTTTTCTACGAATGATGAGGGTGTAATGGTTTTCTCCTCAATTCAGGATGCCTTAATAAATTTAGAGGAAATCACGGATCATGTTATCGTTTCTGGTGGTGGTGAAATATACAAAAGCTTGATTTCCAAAGTAGATACTTTGCATATTTCAACAGTCGACATCGAGCGAGATGGAGACATAGTTTTTCCTGAAATCCCAGATACATTCAAGTTGGTATTTGAGCAAGATTTCGAGTCTAACATTAACTATTGTTATCAAATCTGGCAAAAGAGTTAACAAGCGCCTGCAATCTGACCTCCGGTTACTGTCACCTTTTTTTGCGGTGGAGCTGCAAAAAAGGCGCCATTAACCTCCGGCAGTTGAGGCAGGCGTTAGGGCTACTTTCTTAGCAACATAAGATTATTAGGGAAACATGAAGATACATATCGATACAGAAGTAGATGATGTTGTAATTCTACAAAAAAAGACAACTTTCCAGTTTGTTTTGAGTGAGGCTTTAGTTTACTTATCACAAATCATGGTCTTCTTTTGGGTTACCTTTTTAGTTTCAGGGTCGCTCACAAATGAAGAGAAGCTTGTAAGGTTTTTGGACTCAAAAATTCACGACAATTCTCTTTCTGAGGTCGGACATGTAATTCTTGGAACAATTATCACATTTGGCATTATTTTAATGATTATTAAGGCTTCGCCCACGTCACGTTGGCTAGAAGAGCTATCGGATGATATTTTGGCGTCAATTTCAAGAACAATATACTTTTTTGGCAGTAGTGTAACTGGCTCTATTTTGGCGGTAGCGCTTTATTCAAATTTAAATCCTACCAAAGACAATCCAGCTCCTGAGTTTTGGCTTGGGCTTTCTGCTATTTTCGGGTTCGGGGCATTTCTCTATGGCTGTGGCACAAGCTATGCCTTCAAGTATAAGAAGTACATTGCCAAATCCCGCCCTAACAAGTCAAAGCAGGCGGACGCCGATAAAACTGGCGCCGCTGTTTGAGGCGTTGGGCCCCATAAGGAGTTTATATGTCGCTCAAAGTTTTCATAAGTTACGCAAAGGAAGATAGAGCGCAAGCCTTAACCTACTTTGATCGCCTTTCTGATGAAGGCTTTAGCCCTTGGATAGACACAAAGAAGCTCCTTCCTGGCCAGAACTGGGAAGCAGAAATTGAAAGAGCATTTAGCGACGCAAATGTTGTAATTCTTTTGCTGAGCAAAAATAGCGTCAGCAAGCGCGGATTTGTACAGCGAGAAGCTAATGACGCAATCGAAAGGCTGCGATACAAGCAGCCCACAGATATTTATGTTATTCCATTACTACTTAATCAATGTGAAGTCCCAAGCCATATAGCAGGGAGGCTTCAGTATCTTGACGTTAGTACTCCTGGGGCTTGGGAGCAAGTTCTCACCTCTTTAAAACTTGCAGCTGAACAGCAGTCTATTGAAATTACAAATGGCTTGCCGATTGGTCCATTTCGAGTGTTCACGAAACGATTCGAGGAACAGTGGCAAGGAGCTCCGGGACATGACATCAGCATTGAATACCCACGATTTGAGTCAACTCAACAGCCAGAAATAGCGAAGGAACTTTCACAGCTCTTTTCAGGCATTGCGGTAAAAGCATTAATTGACGGCCGACAAAAACCTTGGGATCAGTCTCCAGAGCTTTTTCCAAAAATTGATAGTTTTCCTGCGATGAATGGTCGGTGGGATAGTTTTGGAGTTGTTCATGCAACAACAAAACTATTAAGCCTGAGTTATGATATTGGCTGGTTTGGTGCCGGTGCCGCTCATCCAAACTCCCATTTCGAAACATATAATTTTTCGTTAGTTGAACGATTGCAAGCGCTCACACTGCCGGACTTTTTCGTAGAGCGTGATGAGGCCGTTAAGCGCATCAGTACTCTTTGCATAGACGCTCTTAGCCGAGAGTACTGGAGTCGAGTAGGTGAAAAGCCGGACGAGGAGCAAATGAAATGGTTCAGAGAAGGTGCGGGAGAAAATTTTGAAAATTTTTCAGCTTTTACCGTGAGCCATGACCACTTCACATTTTTATTCCCTCCCTACCAAGTAGCTTGCTATGCGCTGGGACGCTGGAGCACGGATGTTTCATTCTATGATTTGCTCGATGTTCTACGGCCAGACGGGCCACATCAATACGCAGCAGAGTCAGTGTAAGCGCCTTACCACTCTGTACATGTAGCCCAACAAGTGGTTCAAACCGTTCGCTTCGCTCACTGGGACGGGCTAAAGCCCGCCCCTTAACCAAACGTGTGTGCCGGGCATGGCACTTAACTAGCGAGGTGCAAGTCCTCGTGCCAGGTATTCGCAGAGCCGAAGGTTAGCGAAAGGACAAGGGCTTTGTCGCGAGGCAGGGTCTGAAGGAAGTCCAACGCGAAATCGCGGGGCGATGAACAAGAACTCAATATGAGGTGTGACATATTCGGGGCCAGCGGGCACGTGACTGCTAAGCCCTCCATCTGCATCTGGAATATGTTTTATAAATTGAGCGTCTACGCGAGGAAAGTTAAGTGTCTTACCCCGGGAGGTCTGCAGTGTGTTGAAGGAGCAACTGACAATGGAGCAATCGATTGTGACCGCATTGCAGAAATCAGCAGAAGGCATAGCAGGCTGCACTCTTGCAGCTGAAGGCCTGAACAAATCACGGAAAGTACTCGCTGGGGCACCTGTTAAGCAGTTATCACTGCCTCTGGAAAGTGCAGAGGGTGAATCAGAAATGGGAAACCCAGTTGAACCAAAATCCACCTTTTGTTCATCATTGATTGGCCGTGTAGTAGATAGGAATAATCTACTGCGCGCGTTGAAACAAGTTCGCCGCAATAAAGGTGCTCCGGGCATCGACGGCATGAGTGTCGATGACCTCCCTGATCATCTTAAACAATACTGGCCGCAGATTCGGCAACAACTCATCGACGGGAACTATAAACCTAAGCCGGTGAGGCGTGTTGAAATCCCAAAGCCAGATGGTCGTAAGCGCAAGCTGGGCATCCCGACTGTATTGGATCGATTTATACAGCAGGCCATTGCTCAGGTGTTGCAAGAAGAATGGGACTCTGATTTCCATGATCAGAGTTATGGTTTTCGACCCAATCGAAATGCACACCAAGCCATGCGCTACGCACAAAACACAGTACGGCAGGGCTATAGCTGGACTGTTGATTGTGACTTGGAAGCTTTCTTTGATGGTGTAAACCATGACTTGCTTATGGAACAGCTCAAAGCAAAACACCAAGACCGACAATTGCTTAGGCTGATCAACCGCTATCTAAAAGCGGGAATCCAGATAAATGGCGTAACACAAACCAGTACCGAAGGCGTGCCACAGGGTGGGCCGTTGTCACCGGTACTCTCGAATATTGTGTTGAACCAGTTGGACTGGGAGCTAGAACGTCGGAAGCACCGTTTCGTTCGCTATGCTGATGACTTTGTTGTGTTTGTTAAAAGTCGAGAAGCGGGTGAGCGCGTGATGAAAAGTCTGCAGCGCTATATTGGCGACTCGCTACGGCTCAAAGTGAATACCCAAAAGAGTGCAGTAGATCGGCCATGGAAACGAACCTTTCTTGGCTTTACGTTCAGTCAACGAGACCAGAGAATCAAGGTGGCAGATAAATCGCTACTGAAGCTCAAAGCTACGGTTAAATTGCTGAGCCGTCGAACAAGAGGCCATTCACTCAAACACATTATCGCAGAGCTAAGAAAGTCCCTGCTTGGTTGGAAAGCGTACTTCGACATAGCTGAAGTGCTGAGCCCTCTGCGTGATGTGGATAAATGGATTCGACGACGATTGCGTAGTTATATTTGGAAGCAATGGGGGCGCAAAGGCTATCGGATGCTTAGGCGCTTGGGTGTTGATCGATGGCTGGCATGGAATACTGCTAAGTCGGCTCATGGCCCGTGGCGATTAAGCGCAAGTCCTGCCCTTTACCGAGCGCTACCAAACAGATACTTTAAGAACTTGGGGCTGCCAGAACTGGCGGCAAGATGAAATTTAAAGAGATTTGAACCGCCGTGGTACGTGACCCGTATGCCCGGTGGTGTGGGAGGAGAGACGTCGTGAGGCGTCTCCCTATCCCGATTAGCTTCAAATTGCTAATGGAACATCATTATATACTCAAGGCATAGAATGGTTCGGGTGAATTCATTATTGAAATCAATTAGAAAAGGCGAGATGGGTTTTGAGTTTAAACAATGCACATGAAGGTTATGATTACCAAGATTTAATAACAAGCTACTTTGTTTTAAAGGAAATTTTAGATGGTAATCTTGATATTATTTTTTCAGTTGATAAAAAGAATACTACAGGAAATACTCCTGATAGATTTGATGATTTAGTTATTATTAATGGTTCTGATATACAACGTAAACAAATCAAATACAGTAATGAAGCTACCTCAAAAGTACTAATAAAAGATTATCTTTCAAGTGATAGTCATTATTCTATTGCCCTTCACAAATTGTTTGAAACATGGAAAGAACTTAAAACTCCTACTACTGAGTTTAGATTATGTTTAGCATGGGAAGAACCAACTAATGATGATATTACAAGAGTATTAGAGTTACAGACTGAGAAGTCGTCATTTAATGATTTTCCAACAAAAGTTTTTAAAATAAATCTTGATCGTTTATGGGAAGAGTCTCCAGAGAACTTTAATCGTTGGGATAGCCTTAGTCGTTACGTAAGAAATAACAATACTGATAGAAATGAATTTAATGAATTTTGTAATTCATTGCTGATTGAAGTGGGTTTACCTAAGGCGAGTTTGAAGTTTAATACGCCAAGTGAGCTAGAATTTATATTAATAGAGCAAGCGCAACGATTAGGTATAGGGAAATACCCAAATGATGATGTTTATATTTCTGATTTTTTAGTTCGATTAGCTAAATTAACTGGCGCATATAGAACAGGTTCCATTCAAGTCTCAGCAAAAGACATACTTTCTGAGCTACGAGTAAGAACAGATTTTGGCAGCATAAAACAAAAATTTGAAATTGATCAAAACAAAAACATTATTTCAGATGAAAAAAATAATTGGTTTCTTGATAAGGTTGTTACTAACAAAAAAACATTGTTACTTGGTGAGCCTGGGGCGGGAAAGTCTTGGTTTTTAACAAACTTTATTGAATTCTTAAGTAAAATTGACCGTGTTGCTATAAGACACTATTGCTTTACAAGTACGGAAGACTCTTATTTTGAACAACGAGTTAGTTCAGATGTATTCTTTGGTAATTTGATAAGTGATATTGAAAGATACTTTCCACAAATAAAACAAAAAAAACAGCAACTATTTGCCTCTAATTTAGATGAACTAAATTTAATGCTTTCAGCTATTGAAACACCAATAATAATAATAGTTGATGGTTTAGATCATATTAATAGAGTCTTACAAACTTCAGCTACTTTATCTAAAGAAAAGACAAAAATTATTGGCTACATATCAAGGATTAAGATGCCCACTAACATTAGTATTGTTTTGGGGTCTCAGCCTGTAGATGAGGTAGAGGAGCTAACAAACAAATTTGAATTTATTAAAGTAAAATTACCCGAATGGAATATTTTAGATACGGAAGAACTGGTGAAAAGGTATGGATATGAAGATGTTCAAATTGATGATCAAAATCTACCTATACTACTTCATGAAAAAAGTGAAGGAAGCCCCCTTTATTTGACTTATATACTAAAGACTCTCTGTGAACATCATTTAATTACAAAAGAGCTGATAGAGAGCTTGCCTAAATATGACTTCAATCTCAAAAACTATTATGAATATCTAACAAATCAAATTATTAACAACACAACCTCTGAAATTTTATCCTGTCTCGACTTCTCCGTGAGTAGAAAAGAATTAAAGGAAATAATACCTATGAAGCATCATTTTAATGCTGATATTAAAGTGTTATCTCCTGTTTTATCTGAGAACAGTTCAAGAGGAGGGATAAAGTTATATCATGATAGTTTTAGGCGATTTAATATTGAGAAACTATCATCTATTGCTGATATCAATGAGATATACGCATTCATAATAAAGTGGCTAAGTAATAATGGTTTTTACTCAAATGACAAGTCATACAGGTATTTACTAAATTATTTAATTCGTTCAGCGCAGTATGATGAAGCGAGCAATTATGCAGATAACAATTTTTTATCAAAAAGTTTATATTACGGCCATTCAGAATCACTGATAAAAAATAATTATAAAAATTTTTTGCATATTGCCGAAAAATCTCATGATTGGTCTCTTTTTATATATGCGGCTGAATTGAATAGAGCCATTTCAACAACCAATTCTGAAGAGCATCATAGCCAATTTTTAGAAAATTTTGAGCTGTACTTTGAAGCAATTTGCTCCATATATGGGAGTGAAAAAGCTAACGCACTTTTATTTTTTAATGGAGAAAAGAACTTTAGTGATAGACATACCGCCAAAGGATTTAAAACATTACAAAAATATGGTTATTCACCATCTTGGAAGGAAGTTCAGGGGTTATTTGAAAATGGCGTCGCGTTAGAAGATTTTGAATATTTCATGTGTTATCAGATTCAAGAGAATAATGATTTGAATGAAATTTTCACTTCACTTTTAACAGAAGAATACTCAAATTACCTCCGAATTTTTGTTACTGAGCTTTTCAGTCACAAAGGTTTTGATGCAGTAGCAAATTGTTATGAAAACATTAATAATGATTGCGATGAATCTATAGCTCGTAAAATTAACGCCGCTTTAGATAGAGTAAACAGTGATAAAAAGCTTCCTGTTACAGAGGAAGTTCAATCTTGTAAACTGAAACCTTTGAGTCTAAATTTCACTAACGATTACATTAAAGAGGATGAACTGTCTCATTTTTATTTTAATGTGACACAATATTTGCACGCAGATATAGAGACTCTAATAGAGTTCGAAAAAGGAATACCATCAAGTAACTTTTTTTACAATTGGCTAAAGTATTTTATCAGGTTATTGCTTATCGAGCATAAATCTTCCAGTTCAAACATAGAAAGCGATATTGTTGATAATATAAAATTTTTAGCAAGTGACACTTCTCCCTATAAAGGAACTCCAAGAGCTATAGATTTTACCTACAGAAATGGTGGCTTAATTGACCAAACAATTTCACAAAGCCTAAGGCATGTTAAATCACGGAAAGCTTGGGAAGAGGTGATTAAAGAATTAAATAAAATTCCGTATTCGACTCTTTCTATAATCGAAAGTAAATTCTTAAATGAAAATAATATCCATTATATTATTGATAGCTATGAACTCTTTGAACAATCTGACGATGAAGATTATAGTCAATATGCTGACTATTCATTTAAAAAAGCTATCTATTATGGAAAGATAGAAGAGTTAGATAAAGCAAAGGAAGAGTTAAGAAAAGCACTCAAGTTAATAACAAGCTACACATTTCGAAAAGATACAACCCTCAGCGAAATCATTGACCCACTACCTGCTATCAATCGATTTAATTCAGAGTTCGCCCTGCAATATTCAAAAAATCTAAAATACTTGACTGATGCTGTAATGAAACATACAGAAGATGGTAAGGATACTAGATGGTTGACTATTAATTGGTTTGAACAGCTACTAAATGTCGATTATAAATTGGCTTCCTTGTATTTAGTTAATGAGCTTTTAACAAACGAGTATTTTTGGAAGTTAGATTACATGTATGTCTATTACTTACAAGAAAGTCACGATGTTGATCCTATAATTCTTAATTTTCTTTATAAATTGTCTCCGACAAATAATAGAGATAACTATCTTAATGGTTTTTTGGATGTAATTACCAAGCTAGTAAATATAGATGAAAAGCTAGCAAAACTATCTTTAATTAACTTGTCTGCCAGAGATTGGAATGACTCTTATAATACATTAAACAGTTCAACAGAAGCCAGGCTTAATGAATTATTGGAGCAATTTGGATTAAACAATTATTTTCCTATTAAAAGTTCAAAAAAAGAAGCCGTGAGTCATTCTTTTAATGACCAAAAATTAGCAGATATATTAACAAAACAGATTTGTAGAGAAGCTTCTCTGAGATTGAAAAATCGAGCTGAGTTAATAAATTATTATGATAAGAAAGACAGATTATCTGATGAAGACTTTAATTTTCTTTATTTTTACCTGCAAGAGAGTAACCATGAAGAATTCGCAAAGGAGCTGTTGATTTCAATTATCAAAAAGAGGTTTCCAAGTGATGTCGAAGAACATTATAAAAAAACAAGTTCGTTAATTGAACTATTACCTTTAACTGAAGAAACTAAAATTTTTCTTTTTGTCTATAACTTTGTCTATTCAAAGGATGGTTGGTATTCAAGCTTTGTTAATAAAGAATCATTAAATAAAGCAATAAAACTTAATCAAGAAAAGTCATTAATAACATTAGCAAAAGCACTGCGTGAAATATTTACTACTTCTGGTTTTTTATATAAATATACCGCTAATATAATCATTGCATTCGAATATGCAGGCCTAAGTGAAGATGCAATTTTATCTATGTATAAAAGGAGTTTTGATTTTATCGAAAATAGATTACCTAGTACGAGTGATTTTGCATGGGATAATGTTGAGAGCTTAGAATTATCAGAAATGAATAATGATGAACTTGCTGTTGTACTTATTCTTAGTAAATCGAAAAATTTAGATGCCTTTGTTCAAAAGGAAATCATTGTAGCTATCAGCTATATTTTGAGACATGATGAATCACTATTGATAAAACCGTTCAGATGGTTATTTAATAATATAGAGAGTTTCAACCAACTATTTGTTGCAAGTGTACTAGAGTTATTATTGCTTGAAATTGGTAACCATCCTTTATTGTTAGACAGTCTTAAAGATAAATTTAGGAATGCACTTCAAATAGATAATTTGTATATCCACAATAATCTTCAAGATATTTTGAATGGTTCTTATCATGAATAAGCAAATTTTAGATAGGATAAGTAGAAATAAATATATTGTTTATTTAGATAATATTGGTATTGATATTGATGCGATAAAAAAGGAAATAACAAAAAATATTAGCGAAAACGAAATAGAAATATTCTTCAATCGCTCTCAGCAGCGATTATCTCCTAATGTCTACCTCGATAGCGTAGTCTTTATGTGCGCATGTAAATATTTATACAGCAATTATAAAGGCTCAATGATTTTTGAAAATGAAACAAAGCTAGATATAAAAACAATTATTGCTACATCACACTCCTTAATCCAAAGACCCAACATACCAAAACCTTATGATGTAAAGGTAGGCTTTAAAGAACCAGGCCATGAAAGTGATTTTAGAGTAATATCAAGGTTTGAAAGAGAACTTAGTGAAAATCATTATGGAGAAAAAGGGCAAAACACAGGAAGAGTAATATTTGAAGGTTTGCTTCCATATAAAATAGAAATAAATCCGTTGATTAATAAGTTTCCATCTAACCAAATTTGGGAAAATAGTTACTATGTTGGAGAGCCTTTTATACAGGGCTTTAATGCAAGTGTTGATAGCATCGAATCACAATACGTTTTATGGATAAATAGCCAATTGTTAAATATGCTTGGGCTAAGATTGGATAATTACAATAATGGGCTAAGAGCTTTAAATAGTAATAATGAAGTCGTTTTGATATTTAGGTGCTGGAGAGATCAGTTAATTGGTAACGGAGCTTCATTTGTAGGAGTGGGTTCTAATATCGCTAAATTAGAAGGTTGCGACTTAATATTAAGAGAGGATTATTTTAATAAGCTAAAAAAGATAGTTCCTAATGTGGTTTATTATACGGAAGTACTTTAACATGCTGGAAGCTAACAAATCAACCCGTCTTATTCATGAGAGCTCTCAAAGTGACTCATTTTCGGCAGCTTGATGATCCTCTAACCGTTTTCGGGCTGGGGGGTACGATTTTCGGTAGTGTATTTACTTTGTCAGCGTAAAAACAGAAAGGTTTTGTGCCTGTTTTCAGCTCTTTCACAGCTTTTCTTATCATTTAGGCAAGATAAAACCTCAGCCGTTCAGCCGATAACCTGTTTGTTGCGTGCCTCGGTTTAAGTTTGAGCCTGATGCAGTCGAGGCAAGTTTTTAAGCAGACTGGGCCACCATTTGCCGCCGGACTGTCCGATATGAACTGCTATTTTTCGCGCATGCACGGCCACGGTTGCTGCTGTTTTCAGGATCTGCTCGCGGACTTTGCGTATGCTCCAGCCCTTTTGTGTGACGCGCTCCATCAGCGCTCGCAGACTGTGCAGCATCTGATAAGCGTAGAGACTCAGCAGCAGGCTGACCTGATTGCGGCCCATCACCTGTTGCACGGTAGACGCACCACGGCAGGTAGAAGATAGGTGAACGTTGAGCGTGTCTTTCAGTTCGCCCATGTGCCCCTCAGCTTTCCCGCGTTTGCGGTACAGCTGCAGAATTTTATGCGGTGTCCAGTCTTTCCAGTCCAGGCTGGTGACTAGGAAAAAATGTTTTAAAAACAGATCATCCGGTTGCTCGCAGACCACTAAAATAATGCGGCGCGGCTTCTCCCAAGACTGTGCCTGATAGTAAAACTCATGGCACCACTCGCGTAGTTGATGGGTTGGCCGACCCACTGGGCGCTTGAGGTAGTGTGCCGCTTCGCGCTCAAGTACGGTATTGCTGGACAATCGACCAACATATTCAATATTGGCGTCATCCAGTGCCGAAAGTGTTGGGTTGCCAGTAAAACCCGCATCAAAACGAACTCTGACCTTGGTGCCGGTTGTCTTGCCAATCCGTTCAACCAGCTTGGGAATCCAGTACTCAGCTTGTACTGCACAACCGCTGTTTCCCTCTCGTAACAGGCCGCCAACCATGTCGCCCGTTTCAGCGATAGAAGCCACCAGCGGTGAGTAGTGTGAATAACCAACATAGCTGTTGTAGCCCGTTCTGACTTGTTGGCCAAAAGTTTCAATGGGCAGGCCATCGACATCCAACGTGATCGATGACAATGGCTTGCCGCTGCGCATCGAAGACAGTCGCCACATGGCCATGTCGAGCAAACCGTCATGAAATGCAGACTGGTTGATATCTGTGGCCAACAGATTCAGAAGACGCGACAGGGTTGGCTGCGAAGGACGGGGCTGCTCTAGTGGCGTGGTGCTGCGCTGATCGCTGCAGGCCAGCTGCAAAACTGGGTCGTTTGCTAGTGTTTGCGTATCACTCAGATCGTCCCAGCCCAGCGCACGCTGAACCAGCAGAGTACGAAGCTGACTGGACAAACTATGTTGCACACGTGCGGGGTCACGATCATCAAGCAACTGCCGATCCAAGCTCTCAATCACACCGCTGCGATCGAGCACCTCGCGCAGCAAGAATGCACCGGCATCACTACTGGTTTTTCGTTCACTGAGCTGCACTGAAACAGATAAGTTGCAGGATGGTTTCCAGCTTGGTAGTGTTTCACCCATGGCGAGTGGCCCTCTCTAATCAAGTTCTTGCCGAACATATTGATTTTAAAGGATAAACCACTCGCCTTCTTTATTTTAGGTCAAGGCTCGTGAATAAGACGGGATCAAAGCACTCGGACATGGTAAAGCTGTCATCTTTTTTGTTCCAAAAAAGATGACAGCTTTACCAAGCCGGTTTTTGAAGCATTAGCATCAAAAACACTGAGGAGGTACAGTCTAGTGGCCGGGATTTACAACGGAATACAGTTCAGAACGCGGCTTGAAGCCGTATGGGCCGCCTTCTTTGATTTAGCTGGGTGGCAATGGTCGCCAAATCCGGTCTCAATCGAGGATTGGAAGCCAGACTTTAAAGTTACCTTTGAGTGTGGCCACTCTGAGTGCAACGGCAGTCATACACTTCTGATTTCAGTATTGCCGGTAAAGTCTCTAGAGAAACTTGCCGGGCATCCTGCTTTGTCTTACCAATTTACAGCGCCAAATAGTGATGCTGATGGTGGCGCATTGTTTGGTGATAATCCAGCCGCCACAGAATGGGTTATTGCTCACGGGGCTGGTGGTGGCTCTGAAGACCTATACTTTCGTGTTAGTAACGCTGATGTGCTTTGGAAACAAGCACTCAACAAGGTGCAGCAGTCATGCTAATAGGTTAGCCAGCTTGCATGCGGCTTCGCACAAGGCGTTTCACTAAGAGTGATGAAGCTTAATCCAACCATTGCGTAATTCGTACAGACCCTGAGATTTTAAGTAAGCATTTGATAACGCCTGATTAATTCCCGGAGTTTTAGAGCTAAGTCGCCAGACCCAAGATGGGCTTACCACCGGACGCTTACGAAGATTCGTAGGCAGGGCATTCTAAAGTCAAAACCGGCTAAATCGAGCGCATCACTCAAAATCGCGTGACCAGAATAATTTCTCCTTCGATCGGTCTGCTTATTATTACAAATGAACTGACTGTAAAGATAACGACCGTTTTCTGTACGTTTTGATTCATAGCTAAAAACAGTCTCAATTGTCATTTTCAGAAGACGACTGCACCAGTTGATTGGGCGTAATGGCTGTTGTGCAGCCAGCTCCTGACAGTTCAATATCAGAAGTGATCTGCACCAATCTCGACTATGCTCAATACTCGTGTGCACCAAAGCGAGGTGAGCATGGCGACGGACACCCCACGGATTCCAGAACAAGGCGTGGCCACTCTGCCTGATGAGGCTTGGGAGCGTGCGCGCCGTCGTGCGGAGATCATCAGTCCGTTGGCGCAGTCGGAGACGGTCGGGCACGAAGCGGCCGATATGGCGGCTCAGGCGCTGGGCTTGTCTCGGCGCCAGGTATACGTTCTGATCCGGCGTGCCCGGCAAGGCAGCGGCCTCGTGACGGATCTGGTGCCCGGCCAGTCCGGTGGAGGTAAAGGTAAGGGGCGCTTGCCGGAACCGGTCGAGCGCGTCATCCACGAGCTACTGCAAAAGCGGTTCCTGACCAAGCAGAAGCGCAGCCTAGCGGCCTTTCACCGCGAAGTCACTCAGGTGTGCAAGGCTCAAAAACTGCGAGTGCCGGCGCGCAATACCGTGGCCTTACGGATCGCTAGCCTTGACCCGCGCAAGGTCATCCGCCGGCGGGAAGGCCAGGATGCCGCTCGTGACCTACAAGGTGTGGGCGGCGAGCCTCCTGCCGTGACCGCGCCGCTGGAGCAGGTGCAGATAGACCATACGGTCATCGACCTGATCGTGGTCGATGACCGCGACCGGCAACCTATTGGCCGCCCGTACCTGACCCTCGCCATCGACGTGTTCACCCGCTGCGTGCTCGGCATGGTCGTCACGCTGGAAGCGCCGTCTGCCGTTTCGGTTGGCCTGTGCCTCGTGCATGTCGCCTGCGACAAGCGCCCTTGGCTGGAAGGACTGAACGTGGAAATGGATTGGCAGATGAGCGGCAAGCCCTTGCTGCTCTACCTAGACAACGCGGCCGAGTTCAAGAGCGAGGCCCTGCGCCGGGGTTGCGAGCAGCATGGCATCCGGCTGGACTATCGCCCGCTGGGACAGCCGCACTATGGCGGCATCGTGGAACGGATCATCGGCACGGCGATGCAGATGATTCACGACGAACTGCCGGGAACGACCTTCTCCAACCCTGACCAGCGCGGCGACTACGATTCCGAAAACAAGGCCGCCCTGACGCTGCGCGAGCTAGAGCGCTGGCTCACATTGGCGGTCGGCACCTACCACGGTTCGGTGCACAACGGCCTGCTCCAACCGCCGGCCGCGCGCTGGGCCGAGGCCGTGGCGCGTGTCGGCGTACCGGCCGTCGTCACACGCGCTACTTCGTTCCTGGTCGATTTTCTGCCGATCCTCCGGCGCACGCTGACCCGCACCGGCTTTGTCATCGACCACATCCACTACTACGCCGATGCGCTCAAGCCGTGGATTGCGCGGCGTGAACGCTGGCCGTCCTTTCTGATCCGGCGCGATCCGCGCGACATCAGCCGTATCTGGGTCCTGGAACCGGAGGGACAGCATTACCTGGAAATTCCCTACCGTACCTTGTCGCATCCGGCTGTCACCCTCTGGGAACAACGGCAGGCGCTGGCGAAACTGCGGCAGCAAGGGCGCGAACAGGTGGATGAGTCGGCGCTGTTCCGCATGATCGGCCAGATGCGTGAGATTGTGACCAGCGCGCAGAAGGCCACACGCAAGGCGCGGCGTGACGCGGATCGCCGCCAGCACCTCAAGACATCAGCTCGGCCGGACAAGCCCGTTCCGCCGGATACGGATATTGCCGACCCGCAGGCAGACAACTTGCCACCCGCCAAACCGTTCGACCAGATTGAGGAGTGGTAGCCGTGGACGAATATCCCATCATCGACCTGTCCCACCTGCTGCCGGCGGCCCAGGGCTTGGCCCGTCTTCCGGCGGACGAGCGCATCCAGCGCCTTCGCGCCGACCGCTGGATCGGCTATCCGCGCGCAGTCGAGGCGCTGAACCGGCTGGAAGCCCTTTATGCGTGGCCAAACAAGCAACGCATGCCCAACCTGCTGCTGGTTGGCCCGACCAACAATGGCAAGTCGATGATCGTCGAGAAGTTCCGCCGCACCCACCCGGCCAGCTCCGACGCCGACCAGGAGCACATCCCGGTGTTGGTCGTGCAGATGCCGTCCGAGCCGTCCGTGATCCGCTTCTACGTCGCGCTGCTCGCCGCGATGGGCGCGCCGCTGCGCCCACGCCCACGGTTGCCGGAAATGGAGCAACTGGCTCTGGCACTGCTGCGCAAGGTCGGCGTGCGCATGCTGGTGATCGACGAGCTGCACAACGTGCTGGCCGGCAACAGCGTCAACCGCCGGGAATTCCTCAACCTGCTGCGCTTCCTCGGCAACGAACTGCGCATCCCGTTGGTTGGGGTAGGCACGCGCGACGCCTACCTAGCCATCCGCTCCGATGACCAGTTGGAAAATCGCTTCGAGCCGATGATGCTGCCGGTATGGGAGGCCAACGACGATTGCTGCTCACTGCTGGCCAGCTTCGCCGCTTCGCTCCCGCTGCGCCGGCCTTCCCCAATTGCCACGCTGGACATGGCTCGCTACCTGCTCACACGCAGCGAGGGCACCATAGGGGAACTGGCGCACTTGCTGATGGCGGCGGCCATCGTCGCCGTGGAGAGCGGCGAGGAAGCGATCAACCATCGCACACTCAGCATGGCCTGTTGAGTTGCATCTAAAATTGACCCACTTAGGGTAAAGATTTGCGTCGAAATTTGACCCACGTATGACACTGTTTCCCGTCTGGATATGGCGGGAGAAATCAAGGAGTGATAAACGTGGCGATATTGAGCGCAATTCGACGCTGGCATTTTCGCGATGGTGCGTCGATTCGGGAAATAGCCCGACGAAGCGGCCTGTCCAGGAACACCGTTCGCAAGTATTTGCAAAGCAAGGTGGTTGAACCGCAGTACCCAGCGCGAGACAGCGTTGGCAAGTTAAGTCCTTTTGAGCCCAAGTTAAGGCAGTGGCTCTCCACCGAGCACAAAAAGACAAAGAAGCTGCGCAGAAACCTGCGCAGCATGTACCGGGATTTGGTCGCTTTGGGCTTTACCGGGTCTTATGACCGAGTGTGTGCCTTTGCCCGACAGTGGAAAGATTCCGAACAGTTCAAGGCGCAAACCTCGGGCAAGGGTTGTTTCATCCCCTTGCGCTTTGCTTGTGGCGAAGCCTTCCAATTCGATTGGAGTGAGGACTTTGCCCGCATAGCGGGCAAACAGGTCAAACTTCAGATTGCCCAGTTTAAGTTGGCCCACAGCCGGGCCTTTGTGCTTCGGGCTTACTACCAGCAAAAACATGAAATGCTGTTTGATGCCCACTGGCATGCCTTTCAAATCTTCGGTGGCATTCCCAAGCGCGGCATCTACGACAACATGAAGACCGCTGTGGATTCGGTGGGGCGTGGCAAAGAGCGCAGGGTCAATCAGCGGTTCACTGCCATGGTCAGCCACTACCTGTTTGATGCGCAGTTCTGTAATCCAGCATCGGGTTGGGAGAAAGGCCAGATTGAGAAGAACGTGCAGGATTCCCGCCAACGCCTGTGGCAAGGGGCACCAGACTTTCAAAGCCTTGCTGATTTGAATGTGTGGCTTGAGCATCGCTGCAAAGCGCTGTGGTCTGAGCTGCGCCACCCCGAATTGGACCAAACCGTGCAAGAGGCCTTTGCCGATGAACAAGGCGAGTTGATGGCGCTACCCAATGCCTTTGATGCATTCGTGGAGCAAACCAAGCGAGTCACTTCAACCTGCCTTGTTCACCACGAGGGCAATCGCTACAGCGTTCCTGCCAGTTACGCCAACAGGGCCATCAGCCTTCGGATTTATGCAGACAAGCTGGTGATGGCTGCCGAAGGCCAACACATTGCCGAGCATCCAAGATTGTTTGGCAGTGGCCACGCTCGGCGTGGCCACACACAATACGACTGGCACCATTACTTGTCTGTGCTTCAGAAGAAACCTGGGGCGTTGCGCAATGGTGCGCCATTTGCTGAATTGCCACCCGCGTTCAAGAAGCTTCAATCCATCTTGCTGCAACGCCCCGGCGGTGACCGTGACATGGTGGAAATTCTGGCCCTTGTATTGCACCACGATGAAGGTGCGGTACTCAGTGCTGTGGAATTGGCATTGGAGTGTGGCAAGCCATCGAAGGAGCATGTGCTTAATCTGTTGGGACGTTTGACCGAAGAACCTCCACCCAAACCGATTCCAATTCCCAAGGGGTTAAGGCTGACATTGGAACCACAGGCCAACGTGAACCGCTATGACAGTTTAAGGAGAGCCCATGATGCAGCATGAAGGCCATGTGAGAATCCTCAAATCCTTGAAACTCTTTGGCATGGCACACGCCATTGAGGAGTTGGGCAATCAGAATTCACCAGCATTTAATCAAGCCTTGCCCATGCTGGACAGCTTGATTAAAGCTGAAGTGGCAGAGCGTGAAGTACGTTCGGTGAACTATCAATTGCGGGTGGCCAAGTTCCCCGTGTATCGGGACTTGGTGGGCTTTGACTTCAGTCAAAGCCTGGTTAATGAGGCCACGGTCAAACAATTGCACCGGTGCGACTTCATGGAACAAGCCCAGAACGTGGTGCTGATTGGTGGGCCAGGCACAGGCAAGACTCACCTGGCCACAGCCATTGGTACACAAGCAGTGATGCACTTGAACCGACGGGTGCGTTTCTTCTCCACCGTGGATTTGGTCAATGCACTGGAGCAAGAGAAATCATCTGGGCGTCAGGGACAAATCGCAAACCGTCTGTTGTATGCCGATTTGGTGATTCTGGATGAGCTGGGATATTTGCCTTTTAGCCAAACCGGTGGGGCACTGCTGTTTCACCTGCTCTCAAAGCTGTACGAAAAAACCAGCGTGATACTGACCACCAACTTGAGCTTCTCGGAATGGAGCCGAGTGTTTGGCGATGAAAAGATGACAACAGCGTTGTTGGACCGACTAACCCACCACTGCCACATCCTGGAAACCGGCAATGAAAGTTACCGCTTCAAACACAGTTCAACTCAGAATAAGCAGGAGGAAAAACAGACCCGCAAACTGAAAATCGAGACATAATTCTGACAACAAGGGGTGGGTCAAAATTCAATGCAAATCCCGGGTCAAATTTGGGTGCAAATCAACAGATATCGACAACCTCTCGCGCAACCAAGACATCGCGGTCGGACTGCAAGTGATCTTGAAGCCACGGGCCCGTCCCACCCCGACATGGACCTCGATGCCCGAACGGACGTTA